>JACRED010000023.1 GCA_016218415.1 Nitrosomonadales bacterium | reverse complement strand
CGTCGCGGAATGTTTTACCTTTTGCGTCGAATACGCACAGGCTATAATCCGCCGGGAAATCGTGGCGCAACTTGCGCAACATATTGAGCACGCCGTAGATCGCGCCGGTCGGAAAGCCTTCGCGGTTGCGCAAGTCCGGCATCGCATGAAACGCGCGGTACAGGAACGACGAGCCGTCCACCAACAGTAATGTCTTCCCGGAGCCGGGATAAGAGCTTCTCATAATTTTTTTCTTAAGGATAATTGCATGAACATACCGTCCAAACTGCCCACCTCCGCGATACCGGAAGCGTGGAATTCCAAAGAGGCCTGGCGCGTGTTCGGCATTATGTCAGAGTTCGTCTCCGCCACCGAACGGCTTAACCAGATCCATCCCGCCGTGAGCATCTTCGGCAGCGCGCGCACCAAGCCGGACCAGCCCTATTACAAACTCACCGAGGAGATCGCGCGGCTGCTTTCGGACGCCGGATTCTCGGTGATCTCCGGCGGCGGCCCCGGCATCATGGAGGCGGCCAACAAGGGCGCGTTCTACGGCAAATCCGCCAGCGTCGGTCTGAACATCCAGCTGCCGCACGAACAGTCCAGCAACCATTACCAGAACATCAGCCAGACCTTCCAGCATTTCTTCGCGCGCAAGGTGATGTTCGTGAAATTCGCCAGTGCCTATGTGGTGATGCCGGGCGGCTTCGGCACGCTGGACGAGCTGATGGAAGCGCTGACACTGGTGCAGACCGGCAAGACGCGCCGCATGCCCATCATCCTGGTCGGCAGCAAATTCTGGAGCGGCATGCTGGACTGGTTCCGCACCGCACTGCTGGACGAGAAAGTCATCAGCCCGGAGGACATGGACCTGATCCAGGTCATCGACGAACCGAAAGCGGTGGTCAGCGCGATCTTCAAATACTACGAGACGCGCGGCTTCGAGCCGTCCGAGGCGGAGCGCGAGAAGCAGCTGTATCTGTGATCCTGTGCTCTTTCCAACAGTGCTCAATCCAGCGGGGTAAATGTTAATGATCTCACCCAACATCGATGAAGAAGGTTACCTGATCGAACCGCAGGACTGGAACGAGGATATCGCCAGGCAATTTGCCGCCCAGGAAAACATCAGCCTCACTCCGGACCATTGGGATGCGATCCGTTTCATGCGCGACTACTATGCCGATCATCAGATCGCGCCCGATGCCCGGCATGTGATGAAGCACCTGGCAGAACGATTGGGGCCGGAATCGCGCAACGCGCTGTTCGAGCTGTTTCCCTACGGTTACGTGAAGCAGGCCTGCAAAATTGCCGGCATGAAACGCCCGCGCAGCTGGAGCACCGGCTGAACGGGAGATGCAGCAATCCGGGCAGACTCCACCCGCATCGGCTAAAATGCACACATTCCATTTCAAGGCGGCCACTTCGATGCGCATCCTGTCCTTTTTGCTACTGAGCGGTTTCTCCGTCGCGGCGCTTGCGGAAAAGCAGCAGCCTGCCGATCTGGAACCGCTGCCCCCGCCGCCGGTATTTGCCGCCGGACCCGATGCGGACGCCGACGAACCCGAGGTGACCATCACCAAACAAACCGAGCAGACCATAGAGGAATTTCGCGTCGGCGGCAGGCTGTACATGATCAAGATCACCCCCAAGGTCGGCGTCCCCTATTATCTGGTGGACGACCAGGGCGACGGCAAATTTTCCCGGCAGGAAAGTCTGGATTCCGGACTGCGTCCGCCGCGCTGGATCATCCGCAAGTTCTAGGAAAACTGAATGGCTGTTTTTACCACTGTTACCGGGGCGGAACTCACCGCCTGGCTGGGCGATTACTCACTGGGCCAGCTGGTCGAATTGCAGGGCATTTCTTCAGGCATAGAGAACACCAACTACTTCGTCACGACCGGCAACGGCCGATTCGTGCTCACGCTGTTCGAGAAACTCGGCGCCGATGAGCTGCCGTTCTACCTGAACCTGATGGCGCATCTGGCACGGCACGGCATCCCCTGCCCGAGTCCGGTGGCCAACCGCCACAACCAGTTCCTGGGCACGCTCAACGGCAAGCCGGCCTGTATCGTCAGCCGCCTGAGCGGCAAGTCCACCACGGCGCCCAGCCCCGAACAGTGCGCCGCGATCGGCGCGATGCTCGGCCAGATGCATATCGCCGGCCAGAGTTTTTCGCAGGTCATGCCCAACCCGCGCGGCGCGGCGTGGCGCGCGGCGACCGCGCCGCAGGTGCGGCCGTTTCTGGATGCGGCGCAGGCAGCATTGCTGGACAGCGAGATCGCATTGCACGCGCGGAACGATGCCGCGCAGTTGCCGCAAGGCGTGATCCACGCCGACCTGTTCCGCGACAATGTGCTGCTGGAAGGCGACCGCGTCGGCGGCCTGATCGATTTTTATTTCGCGTGCAGCGACGCGCTGCTGTACGACGTGGCGATCACCGTGAACGACTGGTGCATGAACATCGGTGAAGGCAGACTGGACGCCGCGCGCGCGCAGACTTTCCTGCGCGCCTATCACGCGGTGCGTCCGCTGCTGGACAGCGAGCGCGACGCCTGGCCGTTGATGCTGCGCCTGGCCGCGCTGCGTTTCTGGCTGTCGCGCCTGTACGACCTGCATCTGCCGCGCGACGGCGAACTGGTCAATGCGCACGACCCGCGCCATTTCGAGCGGGTGTTGAAGAACCACATCGCAACCACATCAGCCGTCTGGCTGTAACCGGGGAGAACGCCATGGAACCGCAACGCTTAAAAGCCGGACAAGGGTGGGAATGGATCAAGCAGGGCTACGCGATATTCCTGAAAGCGCCGTTGCTGTGGATCGTACTGCTGATGATCTGCCTGGTTGCCGCCGTGGGCCTGTCCAACGTGCCTGTCGTCGGCGAGCCGCTGCTGAGTCTGCTGATGCCGGTGATCCTGGCCGGACTGATGTTCGGCTGCCGCGCATTGGAACAGGGAGAGGAGCTCGAGCTGGCGCATCTGTTCAGCGGCTTTCATCGGCAAACCACCAATCTGGTCACGCTGGGCGGCATCTCGCTGGTGAGCCAGTTCCTGATCTTCGGTGTGATGATGGTGGCCGGCGGCGCCGCGCTGGTCGGCATCCTGATGAGCGGCCAGCCGGATACCGACCCGAACGTGCTGATGGAAGCGCTCGCCGGCGCCAGCTTTGCGGTGCTGCTGGGTCTGGTGCTGTTCAGCGTGCTGATGATGGCGATGCAGTATGCGCCGATGCTGGTGTTCTTCAATGAAGTCACGCCCGTCCAAGCGATGAAACTCAGCGTGCGGGCCTTCACCCATAACGTCGGGGCTATGCTGGTCTATGTCACGACCTTCATGTTTCTGGCGATACTCGCGAGCCTGCCGGTCATGCTGGGCTGGCTGGTATTGTTGCCGCTGGTGTTCACTTCCCTGTACGCGAGTTTTCGCGATATATTTCCGCCGGTGAAAGAAGACAAGCAGATCGCAAACGACGCATTCATGCCGGGCAAGGACACGTTCTAGCGCGCCATTGCCGGCCTACACCGCCGTCAGCTTCGCATATTCCAGCGCCAGCCATTTGCTGCCTGCATGTTTGAAGTTCACCTGCACGCGCGCATCCGCGCCGCCGCCCTCTACCCCGGTGATCGTGCCCTCGCCGAACTTCTGGTGGAACACGCGCTGTCCGATGCGCCACAAGCCTTCACCTTCCGGCCTGGCAGGCGCCGCGCCGCCGCCGAAGGATGGCGCCGATGCGGATGCGGCGGCAGGCTGGTAGCTATCGTGGCGCTTGCGTGCTGCGAATCTCGGGGTCAACCAATGCAGCAACTCTTCGGGCAGCTCGCGCAGGAAGCTTGACGCCATACCGTAGCTCACCTGGCCGTGCAGCATGCGGCTCTGCGCGAAAGTGAGATACAGCCTGCGCCGCGCCCGCGTGAGCGCCACATACATCAGGCGGCGTTCTTCATCCAAGCCGCCCTCGGTGTCGATACTGTTCTGGTGCGGGAACAGGCCCTGTTCCAGTCCGGTGATGAACACGGTGTGGAACTCCAGTCCCTTTGCGGCGTGCACCGTCATCAGGTGCAGCGCATCCTCGCTGTCGCCCGCCTGATGTTCACCCGCCTCCAGCGAGGCATGTGTCAGGAAAGCGGTCAGGCTGTCGTCCTCGGCTTCATGCACGAACAGTGTCGCCGCATTGACCAGCTCGTTCAGGTTCTCCAGCCGTTCCCCGGATTCGCGCTTCTTCGCGCCGGTCTCGTTCTGGTAATGCGCGACCAGTCCGCTGTGCTCCAGCACATGATCCATGATCTCGGGCAATGGCAGCTCGCGGGTCGCGCTGCGCAGCGATTCGATCAGGCCGACGAAGGCCGACACCTTGCCGCCCGCGCGTGCCGCCGCGTCCCACAAGGTCGTGTTATTTTGCTTCGCCGCCTCCTGCAACTGCTCGATGCTGCGCGCGCCGATGCCGCGCGTCGGGAAGTTGATGATGCGCAGCAGCGCGTTGTCGTCGTCGGTATTCTCCATCAGGCGCAGATAGGCCAGTGCGTGCTTGATCTCCTGCCGCTCGAAGAAGCGTAATCCGCCATACACGCGGTATGACAACCCGGCGGAAACCAGCGCATGTTCCAGCACGCGCGACTGCGCATTGGAGCGATACAGCAGCGCGATCTCTTTGAGGTTGACCCCTTCGTATTTCAGCTGTCTGATCTCATCCACGATGAACGCGGCCTCGTCCACATCGGTCGCCGCCTCGTAGACGCGCAACTGTTCTCCGCCGCTTTCCGCCGTCCACAGGTTCTTGCCGAGGCGGTTGCGGTTGTTGCTGATCAGCGCGTTGGCTGCATCGAGGATATTGCCGTGCGAGCGGTAGTTCTGTTCCAGCTTGATGACGTTCTCGACGTGGAAGTCGCGCAGCAATTCCTGCATGTTGCCGACGTTCGCGCCGCGGAACGCGTAGATGGACTGGTCGTCGTCGCCCACGGCGAACAGGACGTTGTGGCGGCCTGCCAGCAATTTCAGCCAGCGGTATTGCAGCGGGTTGGTGTCCTGGAATTCGTCCACCAGGATGTGCCGGAAGCGCTCCTGATAATGTTCGCGTATCGCCGCGTTGCGCGACAGCAGCTCGTAACAGCGCAGCAGCAGTTCGGAGAAATCCACCACGCCCTCGCGCTGGCACTGTGCATCGTACCCGGCGTAGATCTCCACCTTGCGCCGTGTGTATGGATCGTAGGCCTCCACCTCGGAGGCGCGCAGTCCCTGTTCCTTGTTGCCGCTGATGAAAAACTGCATCTCGCGCGGCGGATATTTCTCGTCGTCCACGTCCATCGCCTTCATCAGCCGCTTGATCGCGGACAGCTGGTCGCCGCTGTCCAGTATCTGGAAGGTCTGCGGCAGGTTCGCCTCGCGGTGGTGCGCGCGCAGCATGCGGTTGCACAGCCCGTGGAACGTGCCTATCCACATGCCGCGCGTGTTGATCGGCAGCATCGCCGACAGGCGCGTCACCATCTCTTTGGCGGCCTTGTTGGTGAAGGTCACGGCGAGTATGCCGTGGGGACTGACTGCGCCCGAACTGATCAGCCAAGCGATGCGCGTGGTCAGCACGCGGGTCTTGCCGCTGCCCGCCCCGGCGAGGATCAGCGCGGATTGTGCGGGGAGGTCGACGGCGGCGCGTTGTTCGGGATTGAGACCGGAAAGCAGGGAGGAATTCATCGGCGGATTATCCCACAGGATGGGCATTCAACCCTCTGCCGCATCGGCAATATCGTCGGTTACAGCATGGATGCAGGGCGCTTCATGGACCGCGCGTAGCCGGTCCCTCGGGCGTACGGGTTTGCTCGGCCTGACAGGGTCAGCGGCTGTTGGCCATATCGATAATCGCGTCCCTGAGTTCCTGCTTCAGGACTGCGTCTGCCTGACTCAGGGCGCGCTTGGCCGCGCTTTCCCGGTCCGGCGCGTTGCTCTTGACGGTCCAGCGCCGGGTTCCGCGCACGCGGCCCGTGGCCGTTTCAGACAGGGTGATTTCCATCACGCCGCGTTGCCAGTACCAGCCCTCCAGAAAACCCAGGTCAGCCAGTTCCAGCCGCGCCTGCAGCACAAAATCCGGATTCTGCCCGGTCTCGATCATGAAACCGGCTTGCGCCAGCGCGCCGGACACCACCGCATCCAGGCCTGTCGTTGAACCAGCGGCCACTTGAGATGCGATCCGCACCCGTTTCAGCAATTCGTCCCGGTCGCTTTTGAGGTTCGCGCTGTTCCATTGCGATTCGGTCGCGCGCCCGGTGATATCCACCACTTGCAATGACTTCTGCAAAGTTTCGCGCTCCTGCTGGGACGCCAGGGCCAGGCTGGCGGCGGCAATCTTCAGGAACAGGTCGCTGTTGTTGCGGGACTGGTCGATATGGCTGGCGGTGGCCTCATCCAGCTGGGCGATCTGCTGGCGCAGGCTGGCCGCAGTCTGCAATCTCGGCAGGACCGCCAGCGCGTGATGGTTCTGCGTGGCGGGGTCCTGCCACAGCTCGGCGATCTGTATCCCGCGGATGATCTGGTCGGTGCGCGTGCTGATGTGGCGCGAAACCTGTTGCTCATACTGTGCTGCGCCGGAAGCATCCGTTTTGGCGCGCTGCAAGTCCTCGCTGCTCGCGGACACCGCCACCTGAAATATTTTGGCCAGGTCGGCGCGCGCGCGATCCTTGGCCTCCTCCTGCGTGGCCGCCTGTCCGCGCCCGAGCAGGTATTGCGCGCTGTTGTACCGGGCGCTGTCCCCGGCGATCCAGTCGGGTTGTTTGGGCTGGCTGGCGCAGCCGGACAGCAACGAGAGCGCGAATCCAAGCATGGCAAAGGCAGAGAATTTCATGTTCATCTCCTTGTGGTGGATCTAGTTGGAAACCCAGTGCTGGGTCAGATACGTTTTGCGTTTCTCGCCGATGATGACTTCCGGATACTCGCTGCTTGCAATGACTTGTTCGCCCGCCCCGAGCAAATCGACCCGGACGGTATAACTGCCCGGTGGCAGGGCAAGCCGGGCCAGCTGGACGTTGGCGGGCAGTGTCAGCCAGCTGCGGGTGTCGGCCCGCTCGGTGGCCATCGCGGCTACCCGCACCACAAACGAACTGAGCAATTCTACCGCAAGGTCGTTGTCCCTGCCGCCGGCGCGATCCACGGATTCCTGTATCGCCACCTTGGACACCGCGCGGGCAACGGATCGCGCCGTGATTGCCGGCATCCGCGCGTCCAGGCTTGCCCGGGCTATCGCATCGATGTTTTCCATCATCTGGGTCGAGGCCTGCCTGCCGGAAATGCTGACGCGGGCGCCCAACACCCCGTTGGGGCGCGATTCGTAGTAGGGCAGCGCGATGTTCACGAGCACGGGCGGGGCGGGCGAGACCGGCTTGTGCGATGCGAGCTCAACCGCGACCGAGTGCGGCGGGCCCGAAGTGGCGACGACCTTCTCGCGCTTGATCGGGGCCAGGCCATTGTTCAGGATGAAAACCAGTTCGCCTTCATGCTCCGTTGCCCGATCTTCTTCATGCGGAGGCTCGATGCCGAATTCCTTGCTGTAATAGGCGACCTCGTCCGTCAGGCCCTGGCGCCGCGCAAGCCGCAGCAAATCCCGCTTGAGCAGGTCCGGCATGGCCAATCCGTAATTGGCCTGATACTTCTGGTAAGCCTCGTAAGCCTTGCGGTAGGCGATCATGGCATCGCTCCATTCCCCCAGGTCCTCGTAGATCATGCCGGTGAGGTAACGCGACAGCGCATCCTCGGTGAATTTGTTCCCCGGTATTTTTTCGCCGATCTCGCGCAGCTTGATGTCCACCTGCAGCGCTTCGACGCGGGCATCACCGGGTTGCCCGAGCTCCAGGTAATTGAGCGCCATGTAGAGGTGCACCAGTACCTGTTCATAGTCATCCCCGGCATAGCTGACAGTCGCGTCGTTGACGACGAAGGACAGCGCATTCTCGCTGACACTGGCGGCGTACAGCCGCTCCATTTCCGCCTTGGCCGCTTCCAGCGCCTGGTTGGAGCCGGTGAAATCGCGCTTCATGCGCAGCACCATGCCTTTGTTGAGGAGGTACAGCGCCCGGCCGGTTTTGGAATCGGCTTCCTTCTCGATATCCTGCAGGGCGGCATCGTATTGCCGCGACGAAAGATTGCGCTCGACGACACCGAAAGAGTCGCTGTAGCTGGCGCATCCCGCCAGGGCCAGCGCCCCCAGCAACAGTACGATGCGGCACGCCGCGACCACATGGCCCACTTTCAATGCACGGCCTTCAATTGCCTAGAATCTCAGGTTGCTGCGTTCCACCAGCTTCTTGATCTTTTTCTGGCCTATCCAGACCTTGCGGTTGTCAGCCAGGCTGATCAGCGTCAGATCGACCTGGTAGAAACGCAATTGCGTTTTTCCGGAGGCGTCGATAATGGTGTTGATGGTCCCCTTCAGCATGAAGTCGGCGCCTTTCTCCTGACCCATCGCCTTGCGCGTGGCCTCGCTGGCGTTGAGGTCCTGATCCTTGCGCTCCCCGCGTATCTCCTGGCGCTCCGTAGATGAAGCGACGAACTGCACCTTGCCCGAATTGATCAGGGCGCGCTCCACATCGGCGACAAAGGTGTTCACGTTGATGTGCTCGTGGCTGAGGTTGCTCACTTCGCCGACGATCACCGCCGGCTGGCGGTTCTCAGCGCGGGAGAACTCGCCTATCCACGGGCGGTCCAGCACGTCCCTGATCATTTCCTCCGAAACCTGCTGCGAGTCGGTATCGTTCCAGGCGCCGCTGAGGTCTTTCACTTCGCCCGTATCCATCCGGGTCACCGATGTGGAGCAAGCGGCAACCGCCAGTGACATGCATAGCGCCATCAATGCGGCCAGCCTGTGTTGGGAAAATATCGGGCGCATCATTTTTTTTCCTTTGCGACGCTGTCAAAAATGTTGTCGGCGCGGGTCTCGATGTAGCGGCGCAGGTCATCGTTCATGTCCTGCGTTCCGGTCAGCGTGTCCTTGACATGCTTCATGTCCAGTTCGGCGATCGAATAAATGGTGTTGGTCTTGGGGTCGCGCCAGCTGCCGATGATCTTCGCCCCGGTCAGGTTGACCCTGGTCAGCGCCTTGATCTGGCGCGAGACAGCCTCCTCGGTGACATTGGCGCCGCCCGCCTTGGCGGAAGCCAGATAGTCGCTGGAAACCACGTCCATATAGGACGACAGCACCTTGGCCACCTCGGCCCGCGCGCGGTCATCGGCAACGGACTTCTGCAACGCCATATCCCCGGTCGGCGATGCCGAACCCACGCCGTGAAACAGCCGCCCGTCCTTGTCATTGAGGATGTTGGTACCCTCGTTGACCCAATCCGGCGCGCCTTTGAGGCCCAGATTGCTTTCTACCTCGGTCGTGCTGGAACAGGCTGACAGGGCGAGCGCAAACAGCGCGATGCTGAACAGGTTTGCAACTGCGGACAAACGGGACTTTTTCATGTTTTTCTCCTGACGTTAGGGGAAACGGTTTGAAGATCGTTGTTCTGGGGAAGATACGGCGACAAACGACCGGGTCATCATAAGTGAAATGACTGGCTGCCGCAACGGCTGGCAGTCACGAATCCGCGTTATCCCGGACCGGCCGGTTACCGGCTCTGCACAAGCGCATATCGGCGGTCATCTGGCCTGGCCGTTTGAATAAAACAGCGCCAGACGATACCCCATCGGCTTGAGGTCTGCCGTATCGAGATGCAGCTTGATGCCGAGCTCGCGATTGGGCTGCAAACCTGCGGACTGGTATTCCAATGGCGACAAATATTCGGTCGGACGAAATACGCGGCGCGCCAGCGGCTTGTCTTGGCTGTCGCTGAGCGTCAGTTCCAGATTGGGGAAGGCCTGCGCATAAGCGGCGCGGTTGCGCAGCAGGGCATTCAGGACTATCCAGCCATCGCGGCCGGGATAGGTCTCAAGGCCCGATGATTCTATGCCTATCAGTTCGGTATGTTGCGGCAATGGCACGGTGCATTTGAGCAGCTTGCAATAGCCGATCAGCGCCGGTTTCACCGCGGGCAGCTGCGCGGCGAGATCGACACGGAAAAAATAGGCGGCCTGCGCCAGGAACAGCAACAGCGAAAATGTCGCTGCTGTACCCCACAGCCAGGTGCGATCTGCGGGTTGATGTTCCCCGTCATCTGCGTCCGTGTCTTCGACAACGGCGACTTCCTCGGCCAGCGTCATGGGTTGCAGCACAGGCAGGCTGGGGTCGGGAACCGCGACCGGCATGTCCAGTATGGGCAATTCGAGTTGCGGGCTGGGTTCGTCGGAAACAAAGCCGGGGCGCGCGTCGAAAGTCTGGTGGCAATAACCGCAACGCACCATGCCCGCGTGCGCTTCCAGCTGCGCTTCAGTGATCTTGAAGCGGGTGATGCAATAGGGGCAGCGTGTCGTGCCGCTCATCTTAACGCTTGCGCCCCGACAGGCAGGACCAGCCCTCCTCGAAGATCGGGGCGTTCAGGTCGAACCACTGCTGGTAGATTTTCATCACGTCTTGGGCCTGTTCCTCGAGTATGCCGGACAGCACGATCTGCCCGCCGGGCCGGGCCGCCCTGGCCAATAACGGCGCAAGCATGCGCAACGGATTGGTCAGGATGTTCGCCACGACCAGATCGTAACTATCCTGGGGCGCATCGTCGGGCAGGCAGAATTTTACATGACCGACCCGGTTCGCTGCGGCATTGTCTCGGCTGGCGATCACGGCCTGCGAGTCTACATCAACGCCCACCGCGCGTGCAGCCCCCAGCTTGAGCGCGGCGATCGCGAGTATGCCCGAGCCGCAGCCGTAATCCAGCACCGATTCGCCGCCCCTGATGTGCTCGTCCAGCCAGCGCAGGCACAGCCGCGTCGTGGGGTGGCTGCCGGTGCCGAACGCCAGCCCTGGGTCGAGCACGATGTTGATCGCGTTCGGATCGCTGGGCGTATGCCAGGTCGGCACGATCCACAGGCGCGGCGAGATCGGGATGGGTTCGAACTGCGACTGTGTCAAACGCACCCAGTCGTTGTCGGCCAGTGGCTCGATGCGATATTCGGGGAGTTGTTCGAGACCGATGCTGACGGCGGCCTGGCGCAGGATCGCTGACACATCACGGTCATCATCGAACAAGGCGCTGACGCGATTATGCTGCCACACGCCGGGCGGCGGCTCGCCCGGCTCGCCGAAGATCGCCTGCTCGTCGGGCGTATCGGCATCGGCGTCCAGCAGATCCACCGACAGCGCGCCCAGTTCCAGCAGCGCTTCGCTCAATGCCTCGGCGTGTTCCGCATCGGTATCAACGATCAGGGTCAGCCAGGGCATTGTTCCAATTCCATTTCAATGGTCAGACAGTTGCAGGGCCGTGATTCATTACAGCCGTGCGTTCAACGGGAAAGGCAGTTACTTGCCCTTGGTGCGCTCGGCCAGCCGCTCTTCCAGATAATGAATGCTGGTGCCGCCGCGCATGAAGGCCGCGTCCTGCAACAGTTCGCGGTGCAGCGGGATGTTGGTCTCTATCCCCTCGACCGCCATTTCGGACAGCGCGGTGCGCATCCGTGCCATCGCCTGCTCGCGAGTGTCGCCATAGGCAATGATCTTGCCTATCATCGAGTCGTAGTGCGGCGGGACGAAGTAGTTGGCGTACACGTGCGAATCGACGCGGATGCCGGGCCCGCCGGGCATGTGCCAGGTGGTGATGCGTCCCGGCGAGGGGACGAACTTGTAGGGATGTTCGGCGTTGATGCGGCATTCGACGGCATGTCCGCGGAACTGGATGTCGCGCTGCTTGAACGGGAGTTTTTCCCCGGCTGCGATGCGGATTTGCTGCTGCACGATGTCGATGCCGGTGATCATTTCGGTGACCGGATGCTCGACCTGCACGCGGGTATTCATTTCGATGAAGAAGAATTCGCCGTTCTCATACAGGAACTCGAAGGTGCCCGCGCCGCGATAGCCGATCTTGCGGCAGGCTTCCGCGCAGCGTTCGCCGACTTTGTTGCGCTGGCGCACGTTGAGCAACGGCGCCGGCGCTTCCTCGATGATCTTCTGGTGGCGGCGCTGCATCGAGCAGTCGCGTTCGCCCAGATAGACCGCGTTGCCGTGCTGGTCGGCCAGCACCTGGATCTCGATGTGGCGCGGGTTCTCCAGGAATTTTTCCATGTACACCATGGGATTGTTGAATGCCGCCTGGGCTTCGGTCTTGGTCATCGTCACCGCGTTCAGCAAGGCCGCTTCGGTATGCACCACGCGCATGCCGCGTCCGCCGCCGCCGCCGGATGCCTTGATGATGACCGGATAGCCGATGCTGCGCGCGATCTTGATGATCTCGGCGGGGTTGTCGGGCAATGCGCCTTCCACGCCGGGCACACAGGGCACGCCGGCCTTCTTCATCGCGATCTTGGCGGAGACCTTGTCGCCCATCAGGCGGATGGTTTCGGCGCGCGGGCCGATGAACACGAAGCCGCATTTTTCGACGCGCTCGGAAAAGTCTGCGTTCTCGGAAAGGAAGCCGTAGCCGGGATGGATCGCTTGAGCATCGGTCACTTCCGCCGCGCTGATGATGGCCGGGATGCTCAGATAGCTTTGCGAGGATGACGCGGGGCCGATGCAGACCGATTCGTCGGCCAGCTTCACATATTTGGCATCGGCATCCGCCTCGGAATGGACGACGACGGTCTTGATGCCCATCTCGCGACAGGCGCGCTGAATCCGGAGAGCGATTTCCCCGCGGTTGGCTATGAGGATTTTTTCAAACATGCTGGGAACTCCAATTGGGCCCGGGGGCGTTACACGGCGCCGCAGAGGTAAGGGCATTAACCGATGACAAACAAGGGTTGGCCGAATTCCACTGGCTGACCATTCTCAACCAGGATGGCCTTGATGACACCGGCCTGATCCGCGTCGATCTCGTTGAGCAACTTCATCGCCTCGATGATGCACAGGGTGTCGCCGCTGTTCACGGTTTGGCCCACGTCGACGAATGCCTTGGAACCCGGCGAGGCGGAACGGTAGAACGTGCCCACCATCGGCGATTTCACCACATGGCCTTCCGCAACAGCGGGTTTGGCCGGTTCGGCAGCGGCCACCGGGGCCGCTGCGGCAACGACCACCGGCGCCGGAGCGGCTTGCTGGGGGGCGGAGGAATAGAATTGCTGCCCTTGCGCTACGGTGCGCGTGATACGAACGCGCTCTTCACCCTCGCTGATTTCCAGTTCGGCGATGCCGGAACCCTCAACCAACTCGATCAATGTTTTGAGTTTGCGTAGATCCATGATGTCCTCCTGCTTTAGTTTTTGGGATTCAGTGCGTACTGCACCGCGAATTCGTAACCTGCCGCGCCCAGCCCGCTGATCACGCCGACGGCCAGATCGGAAAAATAGGATTCCTTGCGGAACGCTTCACGCGCGAACACGTTGGAAAGATGTACTTCGATGAACGGGATGCCCACCGCCGCCAGCGCATCGCGCAGGGCCACGCTGGTATGCGTGAACGCGGCCGGGTTGATGACGATGAACTGCGTGCCGTCAGAGTGCGCCTGCTGCACCCGGTTGACCAGGTCGGCCTCGGCGTTGCTCTGAAAGCAAAACAGGTTTGCGCCATTTCTTCCGGCTAATGCCTGCAAACGTTCGTTAATTTCATTCAACGTGACGCGACCATACACCTCAGGCTCGCGTGTTCCGAGCAGATTCAGGTTGGGGCCGTGCAGCACCAGAATGTTTTTAGCGAAACTCGCCTTGTCAGCAGTGCTCGTTTTCATGCGCGCAGTTTGCCGCAAATTGGGTGCGTTTGTCTATCTTTTCGCGGAAATTGTGCTGTGGAGCCCGGTAAGTGCTAGATGCCCATGAAGAAATAGCCAGACAGGGCGATACCCAGCAATGCTACGGTCAGGTTGGTGATGATGCCCGGACTGACCCGATAGCCTTCCGGAATTTCGATGGGCTTCAGGGTGCGGAGCACTGTGCGGAATTGCATGGTCGAAAATGCGGCAACCGCCGCACCCAGAAGGACAAATGCCAATCCGACCCAGAACGAAATACCGCGCTGCAAAGCCAATTCATGCTTGGGCATGAGGATGGTCACAAACAGGCCGAAGCGTTCAATGACGAACCCGAAGGCCATCAGGGCAAGGCTGGTGCGGTTCCATGCCAGCAGCGTCCGCTCTGCGGCGAAAAACACCCTGGGGTCGTTGAGGTCCGACATGGCGGTATATTAAGTGGTTTTCCCCGTTACAAGCCAACAGCTTGCAATGTTTTCAGGAATTTTGCGGCATCCTGATAGCCGATCACGCGCAAATCGCCCTGTTCATTGCCCTTTGCATCGAAGAACAGGATGCCGGGCGGGCCGAACAATCCAAAGCGTTTCAGCAGGGCTTTGTCGGCTTCGCTGTTGGCGGTGACATCGGCCTGCAGCAACAATACCGGCTTGAGTTTGGCCTGTACCGCCGGGTCGGCGAACGTGAAGCGTTCCATCTCCTTGCAGGAGACGCACCAGTCGGCATAGAAATCCAGCATCACGGTTTGTCCCTGGGCCTGGGCGATGCGCTGATCGAGTTCGGCGCTGTCCCTGATCCGTGAAAAATGCACTGTGGTCGGCGCCTGCGACTCCGCGCGGCCGATGTTGCCGAGCGGATGCAGGATGTCGCGCGCGCCGGACAGCGCGCCGATCAGATAGGACACACCCAGCAGCAGCGCGATTACGCCGACTCCCTTGAACAGCTTGTGCCAGCCGCCGGCGTTATGCGGCAGGCTATCCAGCGCGCGCAGATAGATCCCGGAGAAGATCAGCAGCGTCGCCCAGAGGAACATCTGCACGGCTGTCGGCAGCAGCGGCTGCACGATCCAGATCGCCAGCGCCAGCAGCATCACGCCGAAGAAGCGCTTCACCGCCTCCATCCACGCCCCCGCCTTGGGCAGCAGCGCGCCCGCCGAGGTGCCGATCAGCAGCAGCGGCGCGCCCATGCCCAGCGCCAGCGCAAACAGGGCGGTGCCGCCGAGCAAAGCGTCGTGCGTCTGCCCTATATATAAGAGTGCGCCTGCCAGCGGTGCGGCCACGCACGGCCCCATGATGATCGCCGACAGCGCGCCCATCGCGAACACGCCGGACAGATGCCCGCCGTGCAGTTTGTTGCTGGTGTCGGTGAGTTTGCTTTGCAGTGCACTTGGCAACTGCAACTCATAGAAACCGAACATCGACAGCGACAGCAGCACGAACACCGCCGAGAAACTGCCCAGCACCCAGGGTGTTTGCAGCGCGTTGGAGATCAGGTTGCCGGAATACCCCGCCGCCACGCCCGCCGCCGCGTAAGTGATCGCCATACCCAGCACATAGGCCAGCGACAGCATGAAGGCATGGGTCTTGGTGATTTTGTGGCCGCGTCCGACGATGATGCCAGACAGGATCGGAATCATCGGGAACACGCAGGGGGTCAGGGCCAGCAGCAGGCCGGCGCCGAAGAAGAATGAGATGATCAGCCAGAAACTGCCGCCCTTGAAGAGTTGGGCGATCTGCGAGTTCTCGTTATCGGCAGCGGCGGGCGACACAGGCAGCGGGGTGATCTGCGCCGGGGAGGGCGCCTCGCTGATAGCGGGCGCCGACTTTGCGGGCTGGCCGGTCTTCGCATCGAGCAAGGCGATGCGGATCACTTTTTCGATCGGCGGATAACACAGCCCCTGCTCGCTGCAACCCATATAGGTGGCGTTCAGCGTGATGCCATCCGCCGAGCCGGCTGGCCTGTCCAGCACGATTTCGGCCTGAAACGAGTGATGGAACACTTCGGTGGGGCCGAAGTTCGGGTCCTGCTTCATTTCCCCTTTGGGCAGATTCACCGCGGTGATTTTGATCGCGGCATCGTTGGTCTCAAACCTGATCTTGTCGCGATACAGGTAATAACCGGAGGTCACGTTGAAATTGGCTTGCAGGGTATGCGTGTCCCGGGCGATGACTTGCAGGCTGAAGGCCTGGTCGGGCGGCAGGAAAGTGGGCTGGCTGCTGCCGCCCAGGCCGGGGATGCGATCCAGAAAACTTCCCGCATTCGCTACGGGGGCAACCAGGCACAATAACAGCAACATAAAACGCATAACTATTCCTTGTTTGTTTCGTCTATTTTCGTTTCGCCGCTCACCCAGTCCAGGTAAGCGGGCAAACCCGCTGTCACAGGGACAGCGATGATTTCCGGAAGTTCGTATGGGTGAGCTTCGCGTATCAATCTTTCCAGGCGCGGGTAAGCGGCACGGGTGGTTTTAATCAGCAGCGGTATTTCAACTGCGGATTCGATTTTACCCTGCCAGCGGTAAACCGATGCGCAGGGCGCGAGCTGGTTCACGCAGGCAGCGGCGCGCGCCGCTATCAGTTGGCGCGCCAGCCGCTCTGCAGCAGGCGCATCCGGCAAGTTAGTAATCACCAATAAAACGTCGCTCATCTGGCGAAGCGCAACCCGAGTTGCAGCAGTTCGTCCCACACATCGCCGGCGCGCAAGCCCTTGATGGTCTTGTCCAGCCGCGCAGCCTGCTGCATCGCGCGCTCGATGTGGGCCAATTTCAGGCGGCGCGCGGCCTGCTCGATCAACCCCTGCTTGTCCCTGCGCACCCGCAGGTCGCGCAAAACATTGCCGAGGTTGCCGCCGCGTTGCGTGGCTTGCAGCACTTTGCCCAGCGTGCGGATATCCTCGCTGATCGCCCACAGCACCAGCACGGTCGCGGTGCCTTCGGCGCGCAGACCGTCGAGGATGCGCACGTAGCGCTCCGCATTGCCGTTCAGCATCGCCTCGGAAAGTTTGAAGATGTCGTAACGCGCCACGTCCATCACCGCATCCTTTACCTGATCGAAAGCCAGTTCGCCCTCGGGGAACAGCAACGCGAGCTTCCGGATTTCCTGGTACGCCGCCAGCAGGTTGCCCTCGCAGCGGTCGGCGAGGAATTCCAGCGTCGTGCTGTCCGCCGTCTGCCCCTGCCGCCCGAGGCGACCCGCGATCCAGCGCGGCAGTGCGTTGCGCGGAACATCCTCTGCCGAGACCATCACGCCCTGCTTGTCGAGCGCGGCGTACCACTGGCTTTTCTGCACGGTCCAGTCCAGCTTGGGCAGCGAGATCAGCGTCAGCACATCCGGGCTCATATCGGCCACATAGTCCTGCAACGCCTGGCCGCCCTCCACGCCGGGCTTGCCGGACGGGATGCGCAGGTCGATGACCTTGCGTTCGGCGAACAGCGACATGCTCTGCGCGCTGCTGCGCAATTCGCCCCACTTGAAATACTGCTCGGCGATGAAGGTCTCGCGTTCGCTGTAACCGGCGGCGCGCGCCGCCGCGCGTATGCTGTCCGCCGCCTCGATCGCCAGCAGCAGCGCATCGCCATGCACCACATACAGCGGCTTGAGGCCGGAGGCGAGATGGCGCGGCAGGTCTTCGCTGGAGATTTGCATGGGGTTATCGCGGCTGGGGTTTGGCGCGGCTCAGGCGGCGCACGATCTGCTGCACCATGTCGGACCGCATACTCTGCTTGAGCATGTCTTCTTCGGCTTCCTTGGCGAGTATCTGGGTGTCATCGAAAGAATAATCGCGGCGCTGCACGAATTCCTCGGCGGGCAGCCAGTCCCGCTGGTTCATGTCATAGGCGCGCAGCGATACGCGGTAGTTGAGCCGGAACTCGTTCACGCGGCCGTCGCCCCCCAGCGACAATACCTGCTTGTCGGCAATCTCGAACACGATGTCGAGTATTACCTCCGCCTGTTCGGGGCTGTCCACCAGCGTCACCTGGTTCGCTTCGAGGTTCTGGCGCAGATCGCTGATGAGCATCATGCCGGGATTGGTTGTTCTGATATACAGGGTAGTGAACGGCATGCCCGCCTGCCCGCGCAGATGGAAGCCGCAACCGGCAAGCAATAGAACGGTCAGCCACAGCAGCAGGCGCAAAATATTTCTGTTATCCATATTCGTTGATTTCATGAAGATTATACGGCCCATCGTGCCGTTACGCTTTGTGCGGAGCCGGCGTGGCGCTGATAGCAAACTCGACCAGTTCGGCCGGATGCTCGCCGTACGACAGCCCCAGGCTGATGGAGCCGTGGCCCTGCAGAATAAGCTCCTCGCGCGTGATGTGCACCACATGGCCGTCGGCGAAACGGGCGTAGGTCCCGTTGGTGCTTTGGTCGGTCATGATGAATTTCCCGGAGCGCAATTCGATACCGGCATGCTGGCGCGAAACCAGGTTGCCGGGCACGATGATATCGCATGCCTCATCCCGCCCCATCATTGCACGCCTGCGTTCCCGGTTGATCCTGAACGACTGGCCGCGGTAGCGCAGCACCAGTTCGTCGATATTGTCCGGCGATTTGCGGAAGGCCGGGATGCCGACCCGGGTGCTCATCATGTCGTCCTGCTCCCAGACAACGACATACATATCGAACTGATCCTGCTTGCCCTTGATTTCGGCGCGAAAGATATGGCGTATCTTTTCCTGCGGGCCCTGCGGCAGGACATCGACCACGGCCTTGGTCGTCATGATCTGCCCGGCACGGGTGATAGCCGCGATGCGCGCGGCCACGTTGACGGTATCGCCAAAAATATCTTCCTGTTCGCAGATGACGTCCCCGTAATGGAATCCGACGCGCACATACAGCGGAGTCTCGCCGGATGCATGGCTCTTCTTTACCGCCGCCTGTATTGCGCAAGCCCCATGGAATGCCGCTTCCGCATCCGGGAATGTGCAGAGGATCTCATCGCCTATGGTTTTGATCAGCTTGCCTTGATGGGCGGGGAGCGCGCCCGTCATCGTACCGATACAGCGCGAGATCAATTGACGCGCTTTGTCATCGCCAAGATTTTCATAGAGTGCCGTGCTGCCGCAGATATCGGCAAACAGGACAGCCAGTTTTTCTACGCGCTGTGACATATCGAACAATCGAGTCGGACCGGAGTCAGGATGGAGAGACCAGTTTGCAAGGGCTTAACATTCCGCATTAAAGCACGAATCCCGCGCACATTTTACCGCCGGATTGTAAGCCAGGTCGGCCACGGTTAAACCGGAAAATTTCAGGCCTTCTTCACGAACTCGGTTTTCAGCTGCATCGCGCCGATGCCGTCGATCTTGCAGTCGATGTCGTGGTCGCCGTCCACCAGCCGGATGTTCTTCACCTTGGTGCCGACCTTCACCACCGAGGACGAACCCTTGATTTTCAGGTCCTTGATGACCGTCACCGAGTCGCCATCCACCAGCACATTGCCGAACGCGTCCTTGAATACTTTCGCCTGCTCGCCGCTCGCTACAGGGGCGTCCTTGGCCCACTCGTGCGCGCACTCGGGGCAGACGTAGTTGCTGCCGTCTTCGTAGGTGAATTCGGAACTGCATTGGGGGCATTTGGGTAAAGCGCTCATGGTGTCTCCGGTAATTGATTGAATAATGTTTCAGCGGGAGAGGTTCATGCTATCGCAACAGGCGCCAGTTTGCATTGGTGGGCGCTGGTTCCCAATCTGGCATCCAGCGTAAAAAACGCTTCCGCCTTGACATGCAGCGCAAGCGCCAGATGCAACGCATCTCCGGCGCGCAAACCGTTCCTGCTGTCGCGCACCAGGTGCGCGGCATGCGCGTACACTTCGCGGTCGAGCGGCAACAAGCGCAGACTGCCGCCGCAAAATTCGCTGAACAATTTCCATGCGGCATTGCCCTGCTTGCGGGTGAGTTGCCCGGTGCGCTCCTTGAGCGCGAGGGCGCTGGCGAACTCGGTCACGCACCAGTCGCCGGAAACCAGCGTGCGCGTTTCAGCCGCATACCATTGCGCGATGCGGCCGGCCGTCGCCTCGTTGGTAAGCAGCGCAACCAGCACACTGGTGTCCACGTACACCATCAGTAGCGCGCTTCTTTGCGCAGCGCATCCATCACGCTGGTGGTTTGCGGCAAGGCTTTATGCAACGCGGAAAGTTTTTTCAGCAGCACGGCCTTGTCCACCGCAGGCGCGCCGGGAACGAGGCGCATCTCGCCGCTGGCGGTGATGGTGGCTTCCAGGTAATCGCCGCTGGAAACACCGGACTGTTTTGCGTAATTGGCGGGCAGCCGGACAGCTAGGCTGTTACCCCATTTGGAAACTTGCAGACGCATGATCGCTCCTGATGTATATCAGTGTAGATACATTATAGCGGGCAAAGGCAGGGAGTCAAGAAGGCAGTGGTCGTAGGGCGCAATAACCAACGGGCATTGCACCGGACAGAATTTTGAAATCACATCCGGCGATAACGATTGCGCCCTACGTGGGCTACACCTTAGTAAACAAGACTGAGACGGCATATATCCCTATAATTACGGGTAGAAAAAAATCAAAGAAGATACGAAAGTAGGCTGCTGGTTTCGATGCAACGAATGCCCAACGATTGGATGGTAAGGAGTTGCTGAGTTCGTCTTCAGCTATTTGATCTTCAAAGGTCCAATTTTGAATTGCCCTTTCAACCCGAATTAAGTAATCCTGATATTTATGTCGCCATATTAAGTAATCGGTAAGACCATAAGTGACAAAAGCCAATAAAAAATATGCAATAACAACCATTAGGAATATTAAAAATGATGTCTGGGCAAGTGGAGAAAATCCTATGCCTAAGGCAGAAATTTGCGTTGGGATGAGACCGGTGTGCGCTACGAGTGCCGAGAGAGCACTCGTAACAATCAGGTTTCTGCGTTCGCGACGAGACACATCACTAAGTGGATCACCAAGGTACTCGATAGGCGTTGGATCCGACATATTTTTTTGCCTAACGTAAGGTGGGCGCCATAACTGCAAAATATTCTGGGATCATCACAGCTTATACCCCCGATGCACCGCCACCACCCCGCCGGTCATGTTGAAATACTCAACGCGCTCCAGCCCCGCATCCACCATCATCTGCTTCAGCTCCTCCTGTCCGGGGTGCATGCGTATGGATTCGGCGAGGTAACGATAACTGTCGGCATCGCCCGCAATCAGTTCGCCCATCTTGGGCAGCAGCTTGAACGAGTACAGATCGTAGGCTTTCTCCAGCGGTTTGGCGACCTTGGAGAATTCCAGCACGATCACGCGGCCGCCGGGTTTGAGTACGCGTTTCATCTCGCGCAGCGCGGCGTCTTTGTGGGTGACGTTGCGCAGGCCGAAGGCGATGCTGACACAATCAAAGTAACCGTCGGGGAAGGGCAGGTGCTCGGCGTCGCACTGCGTGGTGGGCGTGGCGGTGCCCTCGTCGAGCAGGCGGTCGCGGCCCACGCGCAGCATCGCGTTGTTGATATCGGTGAGGACGACCTGGCCGGTCTCGCCGACTTCCTTGAGGAACAGTCTTGAGAGGTCTGCCGAGCCGCCCGCCACGTCGAGCACGCGTTGCCCGCGGCGCACGCCGCTGATGCTGACCGCGTAGCGCTTCCAGATGCGGTGCAGGCCGACCGACATCAGGTCGTTCATCATGTCGTATTTGCTCGCGACCGAGGTGAACACGCCCCGGACGCGCTTGGCTTTTTCTTCCTCGGGGACGGTCTGGAAACCGAAATGGGTGGTTTTGCTCATCGTTAAACTCCTGAAACCTTTTGTCCGCAGCTTACGCAGATTCACGCCGATTATTGATCCGGCCAAATACAGCTACTACTCCGTTCGGCCTGAGCTTGTCGAAGGCCCTCAATCCGCCCATGTGTCGACAAGCTCAACACGAACGGATTCATGTTTGTTTCAAGCCGGATCAATAAGACCGGATTTAATCTGTGTCAATCTGCGGATAAATGGGTTATGTCGTTAGCGGCTCTTGCCCGCCGCTTCCATGCGTTGCAAGTAATCGTGCCACATCGCGTCCTGGTATTTGCCCAGCTCGTGCAGGTATTCCCAGGTATACAGGCCGCTGTCGTGGCCGTCGTCGAAGGTCAGCTTGAGCGCGTAGCTGCCCACAGGCTCGACATTTTCCAGCTTCACGTTCTTCTTGCCCACCTGCAATACCTCCTCACCGGGGCCGTGGCCGCGCACTTCGGCGGAAGGGGAAAATACACGCAGGAATTCGAACGGCAGCTTGTAGCGCGCGCCGTCGTCGAAAGCGATCTCCAGTGTTGCGGACTTTTGGTGCAGGGTGATTTCGGTAGGTGTGTTCATGCGGGCATTATCGCAAGCAGACATGGTTTCATCAAACGATATGTCCGGATACACACAAAACTGCTACGGGCATGGCGTAGCGCGTCTGTGCGCGGGATGTGCATACGTGCCGGGGGGCTATGCCGGTTTTTTGCAGTGCTGCTAGAATCGCCCATCCCAAAAATAAGCGAGGGTCGGAAATGCTGATCTGGTTCGTCATCCTTTATTTATTGTTTTCTGTCGGCGTCGGTATCTATGCCTCGACGCGCGTGCATAACTCGCGCGATTTCGTCGTGGCCGGTCGCAACCTGCCGTTGCCCATCGTCACCGCGACCGTGTTCGCCACTTGGTTCGGCGCGGAAACGGTGCTGGGCATCTCCGCCACCTTTGTGAAAGAAGGGATGGGCGGCGTGGTGGCCGACCCGTTCGGCGCCAGCATGTGCCTGGTGATAGCCGGCCTGTTCTTCGCGCCGCTGCTGTACCGGATGAACATCCTCACGATAGGCGACTTTTACCGGAACCGCTATAACCGCACGGTGGAGCTGATCATGACCGTCTGCATCATGCTCTCCTATCTGGGCTGGGTGTCGGCGCAGGTGACCGCCTTGGGCCTGGTGTTCAACATGGTCAGCGGCGGGTCGATCGATCAGCAGACCGGCATGTACATAGGCACCGCCGTCGTGCTGGGCTACACGATGTTCGGCGGGATGTGGTCGGTGGCGCTGCTCGATTTCGTGCAGATGACCGTGATCATGACCGGCATGATATTGATTGCAATATTGATCAGCGGCGATGTGGGCGGTGTCGGCCGCGTGGTCGATCATGCACAGGCGGCGGGCAAGTTGCAACTGTTCCCCAGCGGCGGGTTGGATGCCTGGGTGCCCTTCGTCGGCGCGGGTATCACGATGATGCTGGGTTCCATCCCGCAGCAGGACGTGTTCCAGCGCATGACCTCGGCCAAGACCGAGAAGATCGCGGTGCGCGGTTCGGTGCTGGGCGGGGTGCTGTACTTCGCATTCGCTTTTGTGCCGATGTTCCTGGCCTATTCCGCGACACTGATCGATCCGGAGTTCTTTAACAAGATGATCGAGGAAGATTCCCAGATGGTGTTGCCCACGCTGATCATGAATCACACCCCGATGGTCGCGCAGGTGTTCTTCTTCGGCGCGCTGCTCTCGGCGATCATGAGCACTGCATCGGCCACGCTGCTGGCGCCCTCGGTGATGTTTACCGAGAACATCCTGAAACATTTCGCGTTCAAGCATATGAGCGACCGGCAGATGCTGCGCACGATGCGCATCATCGTGCTGACCTTCGGCGTGATCGTGCTGGCTTTTGCGTTGCAATCCAACGAGAGCATCTTCAAGATGGTGGAGAACGCCTACAAGGTCACGCTGGTCGGCGCCTTCGTGCCACTGGCGTTCGGACTGTACTGGAAGCGTGCCAGCAATCAGGGCGCGCTGTTGTCCATCGCGCTCGGGCTGGGTTCGTGGCTGCTGATGGAAATCGTCCAGCCGGATACTTACTGGCCGCCGCAATTGATCGGCCTGTTGTTCAGTATTTCGGGCATGCTGATCGGTTCGCTGCTGCCCAACATGATGCGTGATCGCCATCACACTCGTACGCAAACGTAACGCTTGTCATCTTCCTGTCACAATTTGTTCATATTCTCGCGGTCCCGGATTGAAATGCGGGACGTGGAGATGAGGGGTAAATGATGAAAGCGAAGATTTTGATCGTGGAAGACGAACCGGCGATCCAGGAATTGTTGGCGTTCAACGTGATGCAGGCGGGTTTTCATGCGTTGCGCGCCGAAGACGCGGACAGCGCCTGGCGGCAGATACGCGACCATGCGCCGGACCTGATCCTGCTGGACTGGATGTTGCCGGACACCAGCGGTGTGGTGCTGGCCAAGCAGCTGCGCGCCGATGCGGCTACCCGCGACATTCCGATCATCATGCTGACCGCGCGCGGCGAGGAGCGCGACAAGGTGCTGGGGCTGGAATCGGGCGCGGACGATTACATCACCAAGCCGTTTTCGCCGCGCGAGCTGATGGCGCGGATACGCGCCGTGCTGCGCCGCCATGTCCCGCAGATGCCGGATGAAACGGTGGCGGCGGGCGGACTGGAGTTGTCCCCGTCATCCCACCGTGTGACGGCCGGGGGCGGGGCCATCGAGCTGGGGCCGACCGAGTTTCGCCTGCTGCATTTTTTCATGACCCATGCGGAGCGCGTGTATAGTCGCACGCAATTGCTGGACCAGGTGTGGGGCACGCAGGTGTTCGTCGAGGAGCGCACGGTGGATGTGCATATCCGCCGGCTGCGCGCCGCGATGGAACCGCTCGGCATGGACGGGCTGATACAGACGGTGCGCGGCAGCGGTTACCGGTTTTCCGCGAGTTAGGGGAGGGGCGTTTTGCAGGATTTCTGGTTTAAGGTAAGCCTGCCGGTTATATATGGCGCCATTGTCGCGGTGGTGCTATGGGCCCTGTTTTCGGCCGTGGTCGCTTTGCTGTTCATGCTGGCGCTGCTGCTGGCGGTGATGGCGTACCGCGCCCGGCAACTGTACAAACTGGAACGCTGGTTGCTGGACGCGCGCCCCGAAACCATTCCGGAAGCGGACGGGATATGGGACGATGTTTTTTCCCAGCTGTACAAGATGGTCAAGCAGCACAACCAGACCAAACAGGATCTGGCCGCCGAATTGCAGCATATCGAGCAGGCCACCGCCGCGTTGCCGGAAGGCGTGGCGATCCTGAACGAGCTGAACCGCATCGAATGGTGCAATCCGCTTGCCCAGCAGCACTTCGATCTCGATGCCGAACACGACATTATGCAGGACATCACCTATCTGGTGCGCCAGCCGGAATTCGTCGAATATCTGCATGAATCCCCGGTCGAGGAATCCAGGCTCAACGAACCGCTGGTCATGCGCCCGGCGCGCCATGACGACATGGTGCTGTCGATCAAGCTCATTCCTTACGGCGGCGACAAGCGGTTATTGATCAGTCGAGACATCACCCAGCTCGAGCGCATCGAATCCATGCGCCGCGATTTTGTCGCCAACGTGTCGCACGAACTGCGCACGCCGCTGACCGTGGTGAGCGGCTTCATCGAAAATTTGCAGGATATGCCCGACCTCAACCAGGACAGCGCGCATCGCGCCCTGCAACTGATGGCCGAGCAGGCGCGGCGCATGGACAATCTGGTGACGGATTTGCTGACCCTGTCGCGGCTGGAGAACGAGCAAAGCCCGTTGCGCGAGGAGACGGTGGATATCGTCGCGCTGCTCACTGAGGTTTGCCAGGATGGGGAGTCGCTGAGCGGCGGACAGCACACATTGCGTCTGGAAGCCGCGAGCGACGCCAACCTGCTGGGCAACAGTGACGAATTGCGCAGCGCTTTCGTCAACCTGCTCAGCAATGCGATCCGTTACACCCCCGGGGGCGGCGCTATCCTGTTGCGCTGGTTCGAACGCGGCGGGCAGCCGGTTTTTTCGGTGCAGGACAGCGGCATCGGCATCGCCGCGCAGCACATCCCGCGTTTGACCGAACGCTTCTACCGGGTGGATCGCAGCCGTTCGCGCGAGACCGGGGGGACGGGGCTGGGGCTCGCGATCGTCAAGCATATCGCGATGCGCCATCAGGCCAAGCTGGAAGTGTTCAGCGAGGAAGGGAAGGGCAGCACCTTTTCGCTGGTGTTCCCGATCAGAAGGCAGGTCAGGCCGGCGTAAAGCTGACGCGCTCGTAATCGGCCCCGCGCTCCACGCTGAAGCCCATTTTCACATTCTGTTTTTCGGCTTTCTGGTTCAGCAGCTCCACCACACGCCCCGGTTTGAACCAGTTGTGCGGGATGACCAGGCTGGGCGGCAACTTGAGTTCGGGTATGGCCTGGAGCAGGAATGCCGGGGCCGACTTTTCCAATGCAGCCTGATCTGCGGCGGTTGCCTGCAGGGTGGCGGCCTCCGCTTTCCCCGGCAGGTAACGCACGCCGATGCGCAATTGTCCGGTGCGCAATACTTTCGCCCAGGTCACGACACACAGCACCGCGGCCCCGGCATCGCCGGGGCGCAACGCAACCAGCTGGTTGCGGCTCAATTGTCCGCCGGACACGTCCTCGCGGGTCAGTTGCGCGCCCTGGACGGTATCGCTGTCGATCAGCCAAGTTTCCAGCGCGGGCGCGGTTTCCTCCTGCTTGGGGTTAGTCGCGTTCTGCTGGGCCTTGCCGGACAGCTGTGCGCAGATGTTCCGGAAGCCGTGCATCAGGATGGCGCGTTGGCCGGGCTGGTTGCGTTCAGTGAAATCCATGTCGGGGTTTTCGCACCAGCGCCTGTGCAACAGCGTGAGCAGTTCGATGCATTCATGGCCATTGGTGGTAGCGCCCAGTTCGACTTCCCGGGGCGTTTTGCCCTGCTGCAACAAGATCGTTTTTACGCGTATCCATTTGCTCAGGGGAACCATCGCCAGATAGCGCACGCCTTCGTCATGCTTGAGCGCCTTGGCCGGCTGCAAGCCGTGCCGCGGGTCGTTCAGATCGAATGCGAGCGGCGGCGCATCCCCCCTGCTGACGGTATAGCTGCGCGCCACCGTCAGCATGCCGGCCCACTGCGGGAACCAGCCGTCCAGCAGATGCAATTGCGCGCGGGTCAGTTCTGCGGGGTGCGCCTGACCGGTGAGCAGAATCTTCAGGTAGAGGTCGTGGCAGGTGCCCGGCGGCTGGGTTGGGTTCAGCGGATCGGGCACTTTCTCAAACAGCAGGCCCTGGTCTTCCGCGTACGCGTACAGGCCGTGTATCTGCCGCCAAAATTTGCCATCGAATTCGTAACCCGTGCGCCAGTGCTGGAAGATCGCCAGCCCGCCATACAGCAATGCGCGCTGGCAGAGCATGGCCGCGTCCTTCGCGAGATGTTTGTCCCCCGCCACCTGCGCCTGCAGACAGCGCTGGTAACCGACCGCCATTGCCTGCCAGAGTTGCACGATCGCAAAGAAAACGATCAGGTCGCGCTCGTTGAGCGGCAGCGGCTTCAGGGCCAGCCTTTTTGCATATTCTTCCTGCACATGGTGGACCGTGTCGCGCAGCAGCTCCAGCGTGTTCAGGCGTTCCGGGCCGCGCATCGGGAAACGGTTGAGTTCGTTGACCTCGGTCAGCAGCAGGCTGTGTGCCAGCTGCAAATTGGTCAGTTGCAATTGCGCCAGCCACTTTTCGCAACCGGCGGCATCATTGAAAGCCGGGTTGGCGCGATCGTCTGTCGGTTCCAGTGTCAGGGTCAGCATGGTTTATCGGGTAGGGGCACGGCGCGCCGTGCCCCTACAGCAGCACCCTCTCAATTTCGCCGTTGTTAGCCTTGTTCACATAGTCTGCCAGCCAATTTTGGCTTCGGCCGCTGCGCTTAACCAGATAAAGCATGGCTAGCCTGCGCCGAAATTGGCGCTTATGGCTTGGCTCAAAGTAGAACACGCTCTATGCCACCATTGTTTGCCTTACTTACATAATCAGCCAGCCAATTTTCACCGAGCAGGTGTTTGGCCATTTCCACGACGATGTAGTCCGCCGTCGTGCCGCTGTCGTCGTTGTAGCGCGACAGGCCCTGCTGGCACGCGGGGCAGGAGGTGAGTATCTTGATCTCGCCGCTGTAGCCGTCGGCGCGCAATGCGCCGGCGCCCTTGCGCATCTCCTCTTCCTTGCGGAAGCGCACCTGCGTGGCGATCTGCGGGGTCGCGACGCCGAAGGTGCCCGACTCGCCGCAGCAGCGTTCGTTGAGCGGCACACTGGTGCCCATCAGCGTGTCCACCACCTGCTGCGATTTGTAGGTCTTCATCGGCGTGTGGCATGGCTCGTGGTACATGTACCGAACCCCGCTTGCGCCTTGCACCTTGACTCCCTTTTCCAGCAGATATTCGTGGATATCGAGCAAGCGGCAGCCGGGGAAGATCTTGTCGAACTGGTATTTCAGCAGCTGGTCCATGCAGGTGCCGCACGACACGATCACGGTCTTGATATCGAGGTAGTTCAGCGTGTTCGCCACGCGGTGGAACAGCACGCGATTGTCGGTGGTGATCTGGTTGGCCTTGTCGGTGAGCCCCGATGCGTTTTGCGGATAGCCGCAGCACAGGTAGCCCGGCGGCAGCACGGTGATCGCGCCAGTCTCGTACAGCATCGCCTGCGTCGCCAGTCCCACCTGGCCGAACAGCCGTTCCGAACCGCAACCGGGGAAGTAAAACACCGCCTCGGCGTCCTCGCCCGACAGTTTGGGGTTGCGTATGACGGGCACGACATCGTTGTCCTCGATGTCGAGCAGCGCGCGCGAGGTCTTCTTGGGCAGGCCGCCCGGCATCGGCTTGTTGACGAAGTGGATCACCTGCGACCGGATCGGCGTGCTGCCCACGGTCGCGGGCGGACGTTTCAGATGGGCATGCAGCAGGCCGAAGCGCTTGGCCAGATAATGCCCGACGCGCTGCGCCTTGTAGCTCCACTCTATGCTCACCTTGCGCATCAGCTTGATCGTGGTCGGATCGGTGGCGTTCAGGAACATCATCGAGAGCGTGCTGACCGGATTGAATTTCTTCTTGCCCTGTTTGCGCAGGAAACTGCGCATCGCCATCGACACGTCGCCGAAGTCGATGTTCACCGGACACGGATTCAGGCACTTGTGGCAGACCGTGCAGTGGTCGGCGACATCGTTGAATTCGTCGAAGTGCTGGATGGATATCCCCCTGCGGGTCTGCTCCTCGTACAAGAAGGCCTCGATCAGCAGCGAGGTGGCGAGGATCTTGTTGCGCGGCGAATACAGCAGATTGGCGCGCGGCACGTGGGTGGCGCACACCGGCTTGCACTTGCCGCAGCGCAGGCAATCCTTGATCGAATCGGAGATCTTGCCCAGATCGCTCTTCTCCAGGATCAGGCTTTCCAGTTCCATCAGGTTGAAGCTCGGCGTATAGGCGCGTTCCAGGTTGCCGCCGGTCAGCAGCTTGCCCTTGTTGAAATGCCCCTGCGGATCGACCTTCATTTTGTAATCGGCGAACGCGTCGGTCTCGTGCGGTTCCAGGTAGTCGAACTTGGTGATGCCGATGCCGTGCTCGCCCGAGATCACGCCGCCCAGGTCCTTGGCCAGCCGCATGATGCGGTCCACCGCCGCATAGGCCTGCTGCAACATCGCGTAGTCGTCCGAATTCACCGGAATGTTGGTGTGCACATTGCCGTCGCCCGCGTGCATATGCAGCGCGACGAACACGCGGCTCTTCAGCACGCCCTGATGGATCGCGGTGCAGCGGTCGAGTATCGGCTGGTAGGTGCTGCCGCTGAACAGGTGGCGCAATGGTTCGCGCACCTCGCGTTTCCACGAGGCGCGCAGCAGGTGGCGTTGCACCGCGTCGAACACGGTCACCGCGTCCTGTTTGTCCTCCGGTGCATACATCCCTTCGCCCAGCGGCGCATCCAGATTGTCCAGCAGCCATTGCCAGCGCGCGCGCACCTCGGCAAGCAGTTTCCGGGTTTCCTGCGGACGGTTGCCCAGCAGCTCGGCATCGCCCAGCTGCGCGTCGTCCTGGTAATACAGCGGCAGCTCGCCGGCGAAAAATTCGTCCAGCGCGTCCAGCAGCTTGAGCTTGTTGTGCAGCGACAATTCGATATTGATGCGCTCTATGCCGTCGCAGTAATCGCCCATGCGCGGCAGCGGGATCACCACGTCCTCGTTGATCTTGAACGCGTTGGTGTGTTTCGCGATCGCGGCGGTGCGCGCGCGGTCCAGCCAGAATTTCTTGCGCGCCTCGGCGGATACCGCGATGAAACCCTCGCCGCTGCGCAGGTTGGCGAGGCGCACGATCTCGGATGCCGCCTGCCCCGCCGCATCTGCATCGTCGCTGACCACATCGGCGACCAGCACCATCTTGGGCCGCGTGCCGCGCTTGGATTTGGTGGCGTAGCCCACCGCCTTGAGATAACGCTCGTCCAGATGTTCCAGTCCCGCCAGCAGCGCCTGCGGGTGCGCATCCAGATAGTCCTTGATCTCGACGATCGCCGGCACGGCCTCGCGCACCTGGCCGAAGAATTCCAGACACACGGTGCGCGTATGTTTGTGCGCGCGATGCAGAATAAAGCGCGCCGAGGTGATGATGCCGTCGCAGCCTTCCTTCTGTATGCCGGGCAGGCCGGACAGGAATTTGTCGGTGACGTCCTTGCCCAGTCCGGCCTTGCGGAATGCGGTGCCGGGGATGGTCAGGATCTCCGGCGCGCCATGAGGCGTCCTGCCGTCGGCCTGGAAACGGCTGATGCGGAAACTGGCCGAGGCGGCATCGTGGATCTTGCCGAGGTTGTGATCCAGCCGCTCGATATTCATCCACAGGCCGTCCGGCGTGACCATCTTCCACGACGCCAGGTTGTCCAGCGCGGTGCCCCACAGCACGGCCTTTTTGCCGCCCGCGTTCATCGCCACGTTGCCGCCTATGCACGAGGCATCCGCCGAAGTGGGGTCGACCGCGAATACCAGATCGCTGTTTTCCGCCGCCTCCATCACGCGGCGCGTCACCACACCCGCGCCGCAATGAATCGTCGCGTAAGGCTTGTCCAGTCCGGGCAGGACGAGATGTTCCACGCCGGAGATGGCGTCCAGTTTTTCGGTGTTGATCACTGCGGAAAACTTGTCCAGCGGCACCGCGCCGCCGGTGTAGCCGGTGCCGCCGCCGCGCGGGATGATGGTCAGGCCGAGCTCGATGCAGGCGCGCACCAGCGGCGCGACCTCCTCCTCGGTATCGGGATGCAGCACCACGAAGGGATATTCCACGCGCCAGTCGGTCGCGTCGGTGACATGCGAGACGCGCGCCAGACCGTCGAACTGGATATTGTCGCGGCGGGTGATGCGGCTCAGCACGCGCAGGGAACGTTTGCGCAATTCCAGCGTTTGTCTGAATTCATTGGCGAAGTGATCGACCGCGGTGGCGGCCAGTTCAAGCAGACGTTTGACCTTGGGATTGTGATTTGCGTTGCTATTCGCGCCTTCGGTGCTATGCCGCCTTGCCTCGATCGCATTCAGGCGGTGATGCAGCGCGTCTATCAGCGCATCGCGCCGTTTGCGGTTGCCCAGCAGGTCGTCCTGCAGATAGGGGTTGCGCGACACCACCCAGATATCGCCGAGTACCTCGTACAGCATCTGGGCGGAACGACCGGTGCGGCGCTCTTCGCGCAGGGTGTTGATGATGTTCCATGCCTCGTCGCCGAGTATGCGCAGGACGATCTCGCGGTCGGAAAACGAAGTGTAGTTGTAGGGGATTTCGCGCAAACGTGCGGTCATGGGGTGATCTGGGCGTGCTCGGGTTTGACAGGGTGCGCATTTTACCTGAATGCATCGCGGCGCTCGACCCTGAATGCAAAGCGGATAAAATGCGGCCTTGATGAACTCATCCGAACTTTCCCCGGTAAAGGTATTTTTCGCCCTGTGGCCGACCGCGGCGGAACGGGACCGGCTGGCCGCGTGGCAGGCGCCGCTGCAACAGGTATGCGGCGGAAGGGCGATGCGCGGCGAGACGCTGCATGCCACGCTGTTATTCATAGGCCAGCTCGGGCGGGACAGGCTGGAATCATTGCATCTTGCCGCACAGGAGGTCCGCGCGGAAGCTTTTGAGCTGCGCTTCGATACGGCGCGCTACTGGGGGCACAATCACATCGCGTATGCCGCGCCCGGTCGTGTGCCGCCGCAATTGCGGGAGCTGGTCGCCGCGCTGGAACAGCGGATGACCGGGCACCGCTTCAAATTCGAGCCGCGCGTATACAAGCCGCATGTCACCTTGCTGCGCAACGCGCAATGGTCGGATGAGCCGTTGCCGGCGATGTCCCCGGTGTGCTGGCAGATCGGTGATTTTGCGCTGATACAGTCCCTGCCCGAGGAATATCGCGTGCTGGCGCGTTTCCCTTTCCATCCTGCCCCGCCGCTTTCTGACGGATAATCGCACCATAACAATCGGGAACGCACACATGCTCAATATTTTCACACTGGAAAACGGCCGGCTGGCAAGGATACAGCCGGAAGATATTGCCAGCCGCAGGCCGATCTGGGTGGATGTGATCGCGCCCAGCGAGGCGGAGCGCGAGTGGGTGACCGGCACCTTCGGGATCACCCTGCCGCAACCCGAGCATCTGCGCGACATCGAGGCGAGCGCGCGGTTCTACGAGGAGAACGGGGAGCTGCACCTGCGCTCGGATTTCCTCCTCGGCAAGGAGAGCGGTTCGCGCAGCGTGATCGTCGCCTTCGTGCTGGCGCGCAACGTGCTGTTCAGCGTGCATGACGAGGACCTGCCGGTGTTCCAGAATTTCCGATTGCGCTCGCATTTGCAGCCCGACCTGGTCGCGGATTGCCACGATGTGCTGATCGACCTGTACGGATCGGATGTGGAATTCTCCGCCGACGCGCTGGAAGAGGCTTATGCCGACCTCGGCGAAATCAGCGGAACGGTGCTCAAGAACACGCTGAGCGACAAGGAGGCGGCGGCGGTGCTGGCGAACATCGCCCATGCCGAGCACGTGAACGGGCGCATCCGCCGCAACCTGATGGATACGCGCCGCGCGATCTCGTTCCTGATGCGCGGGAAATTGCTCGCTGCGGAACAGATGGAAGAGGCGCGCCAGATCATGCAGGACATCGACTCGCTGGACGGGCATACCGCGTTCCTGTTCGACAAGATCAACTTCCTGATGAACACCACGGTCGGCTTCATCAACATCAACCAGAACAAGATCGTGCGCCTGTTCTCGGTGGCCTCGGTGGCCTTGCTGCCGCCCACGCTGGTCGCGTCGGTATACGGGATGAACTTCAGGCACATACCGGAGCTGGACTGGCTGTACGGTTATCCCTTCGCATTGTTGCTGATGGCTCTGACCGTCTGTATCCCGTTCTGGATTTTCCTGCGCAAGGGCTGGCTGAAATAGGTTTGCTGCGCTTAAGATTCGCGCAGAGATCGATCACGAAAAGGTACGAACAAACATGCAAACTGAACCACCGCTCACCCACTATCAGCGCATCGGCGGCGAGGAAAAGGTCCGCGCGCTGGTGCAGCGATTTTACGATCTGATGGACGAGTTGCCGGAGGCTTACGGCATCCGCAAGCTGCATGCGCAGGACTTGCAGAGTGCGAGGGACAAGCTGTACAAGTTCCTCACCGGCTGGATGGGCGGGCCGCAACTGTATGTCGAGCAATACGGCCACCCGATGCTGCGCCGCCGCCATTTTCCCTTCCCGATCGGCGATGAGGAACGGGACCAGTGGTTGCTGTGCATGAACCGGGCGCTGGAAGAAGTGGTGGACGATGCAGCCCTGCGCAAGGAATTGTCGGATGCATTCGCCAAGGTGGCGGATCACATGCGGAATCGGGAAGGTTAGCGGAACTGGCAGGTGAATATCCGACAGGGTGTCGAAAAGCGTAGCGAGCGATGGCAGGAAAAGGCGCGAGAGGGCGAAGAGGCGGAATTTACTCTCTTGTAAATGAGCATTCTGAGCCCTTGAGCAACACAGTCATGCCGAGCGCAGTAGTTTTTCGATACCCTGTTAACCCATCGTCAGGATAATTTTCCCCAGCACATGGCCTCGTTCGATGATGCGGTGCGCTTCGGCGGCCTCGCGCAACGGCAGCGCATACGAGACCAGCACGCCCATCTCGCCGGACTCGATCAGTTGCGCGCCCTTCTCAAGTATCTTGCGCTGGCGGATGCGCTCGTCGTGCTGCTTCAGCACCTGCGGCGTGAGCATCAGCTCGTAGCAGATAGCCAGATTGCGGAAGCGCGCTTTCTGCGTATCCTCCAGTGACATCGGCGTGGACAGCAGCGTGACGATCTTGCCGCCGATGCGCGTGACATTCATCGAGCGCAGGAAGGTGTCGCCGCCTATCGTGTCCAGCACCACATCCACGCCTTTGCCGCCGGACCATTCTTCCACGTCCACGACGAAATCCATCTCCTTGTAGCGCACGATCTTGTCGGCTTCGAGTCCCTGCGCCAGGCCTTCCTTCTTGTCGTCGCTGACCGTCACCGCGACCTTTGCCCCCAGATGCTTGGCGAGTTGTAGCGCGATATGTCCCACGCCGCCGGTGCCGCCGTGGATCAGGATGGTCTGCCCGGCTTGCAGGTTGGCGCGTTCGACCAGCGCTTCCCACGCGGTGATCAGCACCAGCGGCAAACCCGCCGCGTCCTGCAGGCCGAGATTGGCGGGCGTGGCCGCGCAATACTCCTCGTGCACCGTGGTGTATTCGGCATAGCAACCCGGCTCGTCGCCCTGGTTGCCGCCTATACCGCCGTTGCAGAAAAACACCGTGTCGCCTTCCTTGAAACGCGTCACCGCGCTGCCGGTTTTTTCCACGGTGCCCGCACCGTCGCAGCCGAGTATCGCGGGCAGCTTATCCGGATAATAGACCGGCTTGGTGCGCAGTTTGGTATCCAGCGGGTTCACACCGGCGGCGGCGAGCTTCACGCGCAAGTGATGCGGCGAGGGCAGCTCGGGCTTGTTGACATCGTACATGGCCAGCACATCGGGTCCGCCTGCGGCGGTCATCAAAACGGCTTTCATCAACAATCCTCCAATTCGTCATTCCCGCGCAGGCGGGAATCCAGTCAACAAAGAAAGTTCTCCGCAACGCGGAGACAAAACCTTAAAGGCATTTTGAATAGAACCGCTGGATTCCCGCCTGCGCGGGAATGACGGCATTTTCATAAAGTGCCGTATGTTAAACTCTGCCCATTGTTTTTGCGAGAACTCATCATGTCTGGAAACACACTCGGCACCCTGTTCACAGTCACCTCGTTCGGCGAATCGCACGGCGCGGCGATAGGCTGCATCGTCGATGGCTGCCCGCCGGGCATGGCGTTGTGCGAGGCCGATCTCCAGCACGACCTCGACCGGCGCAAACCCGGCACCTCGCGCCATGTCACCCAGCGCCGCGAATCGGACACCGTCGAGATCCTCTCCGGCGTGTTCGAGGGCAAGACCACCGGCACGCCGATTGCGCTGCTGATCCGCAACGAAGACCAGCGCAGCAAGGATTACGGCACCATCGCCGAGACCTTCCGCCCCGGCCATGCCGACTACACCTACTGGCAGAAATACGGCATCCGCGACCATAGAGGCGGCGGCCGCGCCTCGGCACGCGAGACGGCGGGGCGCGTGGCAGCGGGTGCGATTGCAAAAAAATGGCTGAAAGAAAAATACAACGTCGAGATACGCGGCTACCTCGCGCAACTCGGTGAGATCACCATCCCGTTCAAAAGCTGGGACGACGTGCCGAACAACCCGTTCTTCGTCGCGGATGCCAGCGTGGTCAAATCATTGGAAGACTACATGGACGCGCTGCGCAAGTCCGGCGACTCCATCGGCGCGCGGCTCACCGTCGTCGCGCACAACGTCCCGGTCGGCTGGGGCGAGCCGGTGTTCGACAGGCTGGACGCCGAGATCGCCTACGCGCTGATGAGCATCAACGCGGTGAAGGGCGTCGAGATCGGCGCGGGCTTTAATTGCGTCACGCAGAAAGGCAGCGAGCACGGCGACGAACTCACGCCGAATGGTTTCCTGTCGAATAACGCGGGCGGCATCCTCGGCGGCATCTCTACCGGGCAGGACATCGTCGCGCACTACGCGGTGAAGCCGACTTCGAGTATTCGCCTTGAGCGCAACTCCATCGACAAGGCGGGCAATGCGGTGAAGGTTTCCACCGAGGGGCGGCATGATCCCTGTGTCGGAATACGGGCTACGCCGATTGCGGAGGCGATGGTTGCGCTGGTGCTGATGGATCATGCGCTGCGGCATAGAGGGCAGAATGGGGATGTGGTGTGTGGGACGGTGAAATTACGTTGAAAGGCAAGTATGAATGATTCTATTTGGGTCGCGCTTATCGCCGCTTTTGCCAGCATATTGGTAGCATCATTAACTTTTTATTTCACAAAAAAGCATGAGCGAGAAGCTGATTTACGAAACGAGAAGTTGAATCACTACAAAGTGCTTTTCTCTGCGATGTCTGATCTTGTTGTAGCAGGAGCCAACAAGAACGATGCAGCCATGCGATTTTCATTAGCAGTCAACACTATTGCATTGGCTGCCCCACAAAATGTAATCAATGCTCTCATGTCGTTTCACAATGAGGCGAGTTCTTCAAGCAGGAATATTGAACGACACAACGAACTTCTCAAAGAATTACTTCTTGCCGTTCGCAAAGATATTGGCTTGGCAAAAGGTGATGACAGAGATACCTTTAATTTTCATTTGATTGGGGCTGCACCAATATCCAAGCAAGCGCAGGATTAAGGAAAATCGCCGGGGGTAGCCCGGCAGCTAGTTACTTTTTCTTGCTTCGCCAAAGAAAAAGTAACCAAAAAGAAGGCGACCCCGGTTTGCCGCCGCTGCGCGGTGCCCTCGGTCAGCCGCAAGCAAGCGGGGCTGCGCAACTCGCCCTGACAAGGCACACACAACGTGCCTTGTTGCGGAGCTCGAACAGTGCTCGCCTAAACCCCCGCTTCCTTGCGGCTGATCGAGGCGGCGCACAGGGGATGAAAAGCGGAAAGCACAAACCGAAAATCGGGTGGGCAACAAGTTGCCCACCATGCTGAAGTAGATAGAAAAAACAATTCGACTCCGGTACATTTGAGCCTTACGCCCAAGGAGAATGTTCCAATGGATAGAGAAGAGCAAATTGAAAACACGCAGCGACTCTTGAATTTGCAGACAGCAGTGCGTAGCGGCAAGATGCATTTTCGACCACAGGATGAGGAATGTGTTCGAGAGTTCATGGCTGTCTCTCTTAGGCCGGGCGAACTGCTTGAGCCTAACCGGCTCTCTGGACAAACGCTGAGTCTCGTTCGCACATCCGCCATGGCGCTTCGATTTTTAGATATGGAACGCCGCGATGAGGTCGCTGCTGAAATTAGCCTCACGGATGGTCAATCAGAGTTATTCCGGCTATTTGCAGAGATATTCGTTGCGTGCTTATCGGGTTGTCTCCCAAGCCCACTACCGGTAGTATGTTGGGCATCTGTTCCAATGTGTGACAACCATGGTTATCGACGTGCTTCAGCGAGACGACTTGCCGTTTCCGCGCTCGCTTCCAGAATTCCAGCGATTGTTCCCGGGCGAAGCGGCGTGCGCGGCCTACCTTGAGCGCGCCAGATGGAGTGATGGATTCATCTGTGACCACTGCGGCTCGTCTAGTGAGCCGTACCGCTTTGCCAATCGCCCCGGCGTTCTCCGGTGTCGCCATTGCAACCGCGACACGAGCCTCACCGCTGGCACCGTCATGGAGCGCTCGCACACGCCGCTCTCGGTTTGGTTCTGGGCGGCGTACTTGGTCACCAGTCAGACACCCGGCATATCGGCTGTTCAGTTCCAGCGGCAACTCGGATTGTCGTGCTACGAAACCGCCTTCCAGATTCTTCACAAGCTGCGCGTCGGCATGGTGCGACCGGATCAGGATCGGATCGGCGGTAAACCCGAAGAAGTCGTCGAGGCCGATGAAACCTACGTGGGCGGTCGTACGCGCGGCAAGGGGCGCGGCATCCACGATATGGTCATCGTGGCAGGTGCCGTCGAAGTCCGTCAGCGCAAGCATACCGGCAGCCTCAACAAGCGGAAGAGTGGGCGGTACGCCGGTCGTGTCAGGCTCGCACTGGTGCCGGACAGAAGCGCCAAGTCTTTGGGTGGCTTCATCGAAAGCGCCGTGGCGACAGGCACCACCATTATCACCGACGACTGGAGCGGCTACGCTGGCCTTACCAAGCGCAACTATCTCCATACCGCTGTCCCGGAACGGGGCGATATGCAAGTCGCCGAAACCTTTCTGCCCATCATCCACCTCGTGTTCTCCAATCTCAAAACCTGGCTGCGCGGCATCCATCACGGCGTCAGCCCGCAACACCTGCAGGCGTATCTCAATGAGTTCACGTTCCGCTTCAACCGCCGCTTTTACCCCTTCAACGCCTTCCGCTCTCTGCTTGGCATCGCGGGCGATGTCACCGCGCCAACATATGCCGAGCTTTATGCCAAAAAATCACAACACACTACATCTAGTGTGCTTGGGAGCTAACCCGATAAGCACGG
>JACRED010000021.1 GCA_016218415.1 Nitrosomonadales bacterium | reverse complement strand
GCTGGCGATCTTCGATTACATCGAGTGCTTTTATAATCGCAACCGCATCCATCAGTCACTCGGTTACCGTACCCCGGATGAGGTGGAGAGGTTGTATGATGGCGCTTAATTTATCTGTCCGTGAAACTGGGGTTGGCTCAGACCACGATTTCCCTAGAGTCTGTTGACAATTATGCCAGCCACAAAAAGGTAGCGACAATGGCGATGAACGCCGAAAACCGTTCGGCGAGTTTTTCGTAGCGTGTGGAGATACGTCGAAAATGTTTGATGCGCAGAAAGAAGCGCTCTATGAGGTTGCGATGCTTGTACTGATGTTTGTCGAAAGAACGCTGTTCGAGCCGGTTGCTGCGCGGCGGAATGACGGCGGCAGCGCCGATCTCCCGAATGTGCGCAATCAGGGCGTCGGCATCGTAGGCCTTGTCCGCCACCACGGCATCCGGTTGCACTCCATCGAGCAAAGGGACGGCTTGGCCGCTGTCGTGAACCTGTCCTCCGGTCAACGTCCATCGCGCCATCAGCCCCAATCCTTCGACCAGCGCATGAATCTTGGTGGTCAGTCCGCCGCGCGAGCGGCCAAGCGCTTGCTCGCCGTTTTTTTTGGAGCACCGGCGGCATGCTGGTGGGCTTTGATGATGGTGCTGTCAATAAAGGCTTCCTCGAAATCGGCATCTTTGGCAAGTTCGGCAAATACCCTATGCCAGACGCCTTTCTTCGACCATCGCCCGAACCGCTGGTACACGGTGTTCCACTCGCCAAATTCCGGCGGCAGGTCACGCCATGGCGCGCCGCTTCGGGCGATCCACAAGACGGCTTCCAGAAATAGCCGGTTGTCCGACTTGCGTCCGGGAGTCCCCGGCTGCGCGGGCAGCATGCCTGCAATTCGTTTGTATTGGTCGTCACGCAGTAGTTTCCTTGCCATGGCACTATCCTCCTTAACGAGAGGGCGCCATTATATTTCATATGTCAACAGACTCTAGTGACTAACCGTCAACCTGCTGCTCACCCCGAGATCAATGGGGGGCACACTCGATTGATATTTGATTCATAAGATCAGCTATGCAGCCGACTTTGACCTCGCCTTTAGAATTGCGCCGCGCCGCGCTGCACTGGCTGGCCGAATGCGATGCCGCGCGCAAAGCGGCCGGGGTGCGGCAGTTGGCGCAGGACTGGTCGACCGGGAAAATTGAACTGGATAGCCATTCCGAATTGCAAACCGAGCTGCCTGTACCCGGGCGACCCGAAAAGCCGGAGCTGGTCGCTCCCCGCCTGGTCAAGCGCCGTTCCATGGTTACGCCGGAAGGCCGCGCCATTTTGATCCACGCGCTGACGCATATCGAATTCAATGCGATCAACCTGGCGCTGGATGCGATCTGGCGATTCCCCGGTATGCCGCCGGCCTATTACGCGGACTGGTTGCGGGTGGCAGACGAAGAGGCGCTGCATTACTCACTGCTGGCGGGGCATTTGCGGGTGCTGGGTTACAGCTATGGCGATTTCCCAGCGCACAGCAGCCTGTGGGAGATGGCCGACAAGACCCGCTCCGACATCCTGGCGCGCATCGCGCTGGTGCCGCGAACGATGGAAGCGCGCGGGCTGGATGTGGTTCCGGCGATACGCGACAAACTGGCGCAGGCGGGAGACCGGGAAGCTGCCGAGATCATGGACATCATCCTGCGCGACGAGATCGGCCATGTCGCCATCGGCAACCGCTGGTACGCATATCTGTGCGAACAACGCGGTCTGGAGCCGGTCGCCGCCTATGCGCAACTGGCCGGCGCATATGCCGCACCGGTGATGCGCGGCCCGTTCAATGTGGAAGCGCGGCGCGCGGCGGGATTCGGCGAGGCTGAGTTATCCGCGCTTGGCAGTTAGCAAAAAATTCAGGTTATGGACACGATCAGTATCATTTTTCTGCTGTTGTTGGCCGCGCTGGGCTGGTTCTGGTCCGCCAGTTTGCGCGCGCTGGAGATTGCGCGTAAGGCGGGAAAGCGCGCCTGCGACGAAGCGAACGTGCAATTTCTCGACGATACGGTCGCCGGCATCGGGCTGGCGCTGGTGCGCGACGATGCGGGTCGCCGGGTGTTGCGCCGCAGCTATCGTTTCGAGTTCAGCGAAACCGGCAACACCCGACTCGAGGGCAGTCTGGTGTTGCTGGGCAGCCGGGTCGAGTCCGTGACGATGGAGCCTTATCGGGTATTGGAGTGAACCCGTGAAAACGTGTGGTCGGTGGACTATCGGAGCTGCTTGGGCGCCACCTGCGGCAATCCCCATATCTCGCGGTTGTACTCCAGGATGGTGCGGTCGCTGGAAAACTTGCCGCTCGCAGCCGTGTTGAGGATGCTCATGCGCGTCCACTCGTCGCGGTTCCGGTAGGCCCGGGCTACCCTGCGCTGGCTGTCGACGTAGCTGCGGAAATCCGCCGCGGTCAGCCACGGATCGCCGGGGCTGTAGACCGAGTCGATGATGGGGTCGAAGATGCCGGGTTCGAACATGTTGAAGTGTCCGCTGGCCAGCAATCCCATCACGCGCTTGAGATCGTCGTCGGCATCGATGATCGCAGCCGGGTCGTAATGGCCGCGGGTCGCCTCGACTTCTGCCGCAGTCAGTCCGAACAGGAAGAAATTGTCTGCACCGGCTTCCTCGCGGATCTCGATGTTGGCCCCGTCCAGCGTGCCTATCGTCAGCGCGCCGTTCATCATGAACTTCATGTTGCCGGTGCCCGAAGCCTCCTTGCCGGCGGTGGATACCTGCTCGGACAGGTCGGTGCCGGGGCAGATCACCTCCATCGCGGTGACCCGGTAATTCGGCAGGAACGCCAGCCGCAGCAGTCCCCTGGCGGCCGGATCTTCGTTGATCACCTTGGCCACGGAGTTGACCAGCTTGATGATGCGTTTCGCCATCATGTAACCCGGCGCGGCCTTGCCGCCTATCAGCACGCAACGCGGCGTCCAGTCTGCGGTATCGCCGCGTTTGATGCGGTCGTAGAGATGGATGACGTGCAGCACGTTCAGCAGTTGCCGCTTGTATTCGTGAATGCGCTTGACCTGCACGTCGAACAGCGCGGCGGGATCGAAATCGACGCCGCAGTCGCGGCGCACCATGTCGGCCAGTTGCTGTTTGTTCGCCTGCTTCACGTCATGCCACCTGGCGCGGAACGCGGCATCGTTGGCAAATTTCCGCAAATCTTTCAGATTCGACAGGTCGGCGCGCCAGCTGTCGCCGATGGCTTCGGAAATCATTCCGCTCAATGCCGGATTGCTCCATGACAGCCAGCGGCGCGGTGTGACGCCGTTGGTCTTGTTGTTGAATTTTTCCGGCCACATCTCGTAGAAATCGCGGAACAGGTGCTGCTGGAGCAACTGCGTATGCAAGGCCGCGACGCCGTTGACCGAGCGGCAGCTCACCACCGCCAGATACGCCATGCGCACGTGATGTTCGTGCCCCTCTTCGATGATGGACATGCGGCGCTGGCGCTCGATGTCACCGGGATAGCTCAGGGCTATCCGGGACAGGAACTGTGCGTTGATCTCGCGCACGATCTCCATCAGACGCGGCAGCAGGCGGCCGAACATGCTGATGGACCATTTCTCCAGTGCCTCGGGCAACAGGGTGTGGTTGGTGTAGGCCATGGTATTGCTGGTGACAGCCCACGCCTCATCCCACTCCAGGCCGTGCTCGTCCATCAGCAGACGCATCAGTTCCGGCACGGCGCAGGTCGGGTGGGTGTCGTTCAGCTGGAAGCAGTTTTTCTCCGCGAATTCGCTGAAATCCCGGCCGTGGAGCTTGACCCACTGGCGCAACACGTCCTGCAGGCTGGCCGAGGCGAGGAAGTATTGCTGGCGCAGGCGCAGCTCCTTGCCGTTCTCGCTCGCATCGTTGGGGTAGAGCACCATCGTGATGTGCTCGGCGGAATTCTTTGCGGCGACCGCTTCGGTATAGCTGCCGGCGTTGAATTCGGAAAGGTCGAATTCCTCGGTCGCCGCCGCACTCCACAGGCGCAGCGTGTTCACCGTACCGTTCCGGTAGCCGGGTATCGGCACGTCGTAGGGTATCGCCATCACGTCGCGCGTATCGACCCAGCGCACATGTATCCTGCCCTTGGGGTCGGTAAAGTATTCGGTACGTCCGCCGAACTTGATCCGTGTGGCGAATTCAGGGCGCTCGATCTCCCATGGATTGCCGTCGCGCAGCCAATGATCCGGCTCCTCGATCTGGTTCCCGTTCTCGATCTTCTGGCGAAACATGCCGTACTCGTAGCGTATGCCGTAGCCCATCACCGGCAATTGCAGCGTGGCGCAACTGTCCAGGAAGCAGGCCGCCAGCCTGCCCAGACCGCCGTTCCCCAGGCCCGCATCGTGCTCGTGCTCGGCCAGGTCTTCGAGCGTCACGCCAAGTTGCCGCAGCGCGGTCGCCGTGGCGGGGTCGATATCCAGATTCAGCATCGCATTGCCGAGCGCGCGCCCCATCAGGAACTCGAGTGACAGGTAATAGGTGCGTTTGCAGTCCGCTTCGCGGTAAGCCTGACGGGTGTTGCGCCAGCGCTCCACCAGACGGTCGCGCAGCGCCATCGCCAACGACTCATACATCTGGTAGCTGGAAAAGTTCGGATCATCGCGGCCCATCGTGTGGCTGAAATAATGGCGAAAATCGTCGACGATGCTGGCGGCATCCATGCCTAGCGGTGGAAGGTTGCCTATCATGGAAGCCAGCCGGGAATTTTTTGACGGGGTGTAAATGGTGCGCTCCTAAGTTGCTGCAGGCGATTCGATTTCCCCCTGTGCAGATACAAACAGGGGGTAGTGCTTCGGGCAGGAATACGCCTATGGTCGGGGCGATTATACCGCCCCGTGCGCTGACGTTGCAGACTATTCAACATCTTGAGCGTAGAATCCCCAATACAGAGTCAGGCTCATTTTCAGGTGCAATGCTAAAGACCTTATGACCAAGCAAACTCATCGCCATGCGGACTGCCTGGACCCGATACTCGGGCGATACGGGCATGATGCGTCCAACCTGCTACAGATTTTGCGCGAGCTGCAGGAGTGCGTCGGTTATCTGCCCGCTGTATCCATCACCTGCCTTGCCGAAAAACTGGCCATTCCGCGCGCGCGTATCGAGAGCGTCGCTTCGTTTTATTCATTCCTGCATCTGCAAGCGCACGGCGAATACCGCGTGCTGTTTTCCGACAACATCACCGACCGCATGCTGGGCAGCGTCGAGCTGATGCAGAGTATGTGCCGGCAACTGTGGGTGGAGCCGGGCAAGGTGTCGGAAGACGGGCTGGTCAGCATCAACACAACTTCCTGCACCGGCATGTGCGATCAGGGGCCGGCGCTGCTGGTCAACGGGCGCGCGATCACCCGTTTGACGCACCAGCGCGTTCAGGAGATCGCCCAACTGATCCGCAACCGCACGCCGCTGGCGGACTGGCCTGCCGATTTCTTCAGGGTGGAAGACAACATCCGCCGCAGCGGGCTGGTGCTGGACAACAGGCTGGTGCCGGGAGAGGTGCTGCGCGCGGCGCTATCAATGTCCGTTCGTGGTTCGACAGGCTCACCACGAACGGAAATCGGAACGGCCGTCGTCGAGGCGATCAAACAATCCGGCCTGCGCGGTCGCGGCGGCGCAGGCTTTCCCACCGGCCTGAAATGGGAAGCCTGCCGCAACGCGCAGGGCGCAAATCATTACGTGGTATGCAATGCCGACGAGGGCGAGCCAGGCACCTTCAAGGACCGCGTGCTGCTGACCCGTCAGGCCGATCTGGTGTTCGAGGGCATGACGCTGTGCGCGCTGGCCATCGGGGCGAAGCAGGGTTTCGTCTACCTGCGCGGCGAATACCGTTACCTCCTCGAACCCTTGCAGGCCGTGTTACAACAGAGGCGCGATAGCAATCTGCTGGGCAGGAACATACTCGGCCAGTCCGGTTTTGATTTCGATATCGCGATCCATCTCGGCGCGGGCGCCTACATCTGCGGCGAGGAATCGGCGCTGATCGAATCCCTGGAGGGCAAGCGCGGTGTACCGCGCAACCGGCCGCCGTTCCCGGTGACGCACGGCTACATGCAACAGCCGACCGCCGTGGACAACGTCGAGACCTTCTGCCAGGCCGCGCTGGCGATCCATATGGGCGCGGAAAACTACAAAGCCATCGGCACCGCAAAATCCAGCGGCAGCAAGCTGATCTCGGTGTCCGGCGATTGTCCGCGTCCCGGCATCTACGAATACCCGTTCGGCGTATCGGTGCGCGAAATCTTGCAGGACTGCGGAGCGGTCAACACGCGCGCGGTGCAAATCAGCGGGCCATCCGGTGTGTGCGTCGCCGAGCACGAATTCGACCGCAGGCTGGGCTTCGAGGACCTGCCCACCGCAGGCGCGTTCATGGTGTTCGACGACAGCCGCGATATGTTCGAGGTCGCGCGCAACTATGTGCATTTCTTCGCGCACGAAAGCTGCGGCTTCTGCACGCCATGCCGCGTCGGCACCTCGATGCTGAAGCAGACCATGGACAAGATCGCCGCCGGGCTGGGCACCCAATATGACCTGAGCGAGGTCGAGAACCTCGACCATGTGCTGCAGACCACCTCCCATTGCGGACTCGGGCGCACCGCCTGCAATCCTGTGCTGCATACGCTCAAGTATTTCCGCCCGGCTTACGAGAGCCGCCTGAAATCGCTGGAATTCAAACCGGCCTTCGATCTCGACGGGGCGTTGGCCAGAGCACGCCAGATGACCGGGCGCGATGACGCCGGGGCGCATTTGAAAACGGAGGCGACATGAGTGATACCTTTCAACTCGACGGCGCAACCGTCCCTTTCGAACTGGGACAAACCGTGATACAGGCCGCACTGGCCGCCGGGAGTTACATCCCCCACCTGTGCTACCACCCCGAGTTCAAGCCGCACGGCAGCTGCAAGCTGTGCACGGTCAAGGTCAACGGCCGCACGGTGGCTTCCTGCACGATGCCCGCCGAAGCAGGCTTGCAAGTCGAGAGCGATATCGAAGAACTCAATGCGCTGCGCCGCACCTTGGTGCAGATGCTGTTCGCCGAGGGCAATCATTTCTGCCCGTCCTGCGAGAAGAGCGGCAACTGCGTGTTGCAGGCGCTGGGCTACGACCTTGAAGTGCACACCGCAGGATTCCGCCACCTGTATCCGGATCGTCCGGTGGACGCCTCACACCCCGACATCCTGCTTGATTTCAACCGCTGCATCCTGTGCGAACTGTGTGTGCGTGCGTCATCCGAGATGGATGGCAAGAACGTATTCGCGCTGTCCGGGCGCGGCATCACCAAGCACCTGATCGTCAATGCCGAATCGGGCAAGCTGGTGGATACCGACATCGCGCTCACCGATAAGGCGATGCAGGTCTGCCCGGTCGGCGTGATCCTGAAGAAGCGCGTTGGCTTCAGCCAGCCCATAGGAGAACGGCGCTACGACAAAAGCCCGATCAGCGCGCAGGCTTTGCAGGATGCGCCGCGCAATCCCGAAACTGGCGGGAGTTGTGACGCTTGCGAGAGCGTGCCATGAGCAACATAAAATCATGCGTAGCATCCGCAATATTCCTTCTCCCTTGCAGGGGGAAGGTTAGGATGGGGGTAGAAATTGAATCAGAACAGCGAAACATTAACGCTTCTACCCCCTCCCTAGCCCTCCCCCTGCAAGGGGGAGGGGATGAGTTTGGCGGCACTCAACAATTTATTGTGGGATTTCCAAAATGATCCCCCCCGCCAAGCCAAAACTCCGCATCGCCACCACCTCGCTGGCCGGCTGCTTCGGCTGCCACATGTCCTTCCTCGATATCGATGAGCGTCTGTTCCCGCTGCTCGACCTGGTCGAGTTCGACCGCTCGCCGCTCACCGACATCAAGCATTGCGGGCCTTGCGACATCGGCTTGATCGAGGGCGGTGTCTGCAATGCGGAGAACGTGCATGTGCTGCGCGAGTTCAGGAAGAACTGCAAGACGCTGATCGCCATCGGTGCCTGTGCGATCAACGGCGGCCTGCCCGCGCAGCGCAACCATCTCGATTTGGGGAGTTGTCTCACCGAGGTGTACCTCACCGAACCGGGGCTGGCGCACGGCCACATTCCGAACGACCCGGAACTGCCACTGCCGCTGGACAAGGTGCATCCGCTGCATGAGGTGGTGAAGATCGATTACTTCATTCCCGGCTGCCCGCCCTCGGGCGACGCGATCTGGAAATTCCTCACCGACCTGATTGCGGGCAAGACGCCGGAACTGGGGCATGGGTTGATTAAATATGACTAATGGAACGCAAATGAAAAAGCACGAATGGCGGATACTTGCTTTGCGTTTTATCTATCCTGTAATACTGACCATCGGGCTTGCAGCATGCCACACGGAGATGTCCCCACTGATCTCTGGCGTGCTGGAATACCCCTCACAAAACGGTGGCTTCAACAAGAAAGAGCTTTCCTCAGATCAACTACAAAAATTTTCGATCTGGCTGATGAAACATAACGATGGGTGGAATGGCTGCTATGCAACATATCCATCAGGATTTCGCATTTCAATTTTTCTGCAACATGCGAATGGAGAATCCGGCCATATTAATTTTCTTTCCCATGAAAATATGCGACATACATTGGAAGCAAAATATTTTGACGGAGGTAATCAAAGTAAGCAGACGTGTGCTTTACTGACTGTTACCGAGCAAGAGATAAACGACCTATATGTCCTGTTGTCTGTCGAGAACAAACCATGACCGACCCAACCAACAACCTCGAAATCGCCGCCCACCCAGAAGGCTTGCGCCGTGTCGCGATCGACCCGGTGTCTCGCGTCGAGGGGCATGGCAAGGTAACGCTGTTGCTCGACGAGAACGACCGTGTGCATCAGGTGCGGCTGCACATCGTGGAGTTTCGCGGCTTCGAAAAATTCATCCAGGGGCGGCCCTACTGGGAGGCGCCGGTGATGGTGCAGCGGCTGTGCGGCATCTGCCCGGTAAGCCACCATATCGCCGCATCCAAGGCGATGGACATGATCGTCGGGGCGACGCTGACGCCTACTGCGGAGAAGGTGCGGCGGCTGATGCATTACGGGCAGATATTGCAGTCGCACGCGCTGCATTTTTTCCACCTGTGCTCGCCCGACCTGCTGTTCGGTTTCGACTCGGATGTCGCGAAGCGCAACATCGTCGGCATCGCCGCCGCCTATCCCGACATCGCGAAGCAGGGTGTGCTGCTGCGCAAGTACGGGCAGGAGGTGATCCGCGTCACGGCGGGCAAGCGCATTCACGGCACCGGTGCGATACCCGGCGGGGTGAACAAGAACGTCAGCATCGAGGAACGAAATTATCTGCTGCTGGACATCGCGCAGACTGTCGCGTGGTGCCGCGAGTCCGTCGACATCGCGCGCAAGCTGTTCGAGCAGAACCTCGATCTTTACAACAATTTCGGTACATTCAAGTCGCACACGCTGAACATGATTCGAGCCGACGGCGCGATGGATCTGTACCACGGCGGCTTGCGCGCGCGCGACATGGACGGCAATACGCTGTTCGACCACTACGACTACAGCCACTACTGGGACGTGATCTTCGAGGACGTGAAGCCGTGGTCGTACATGAAGTTCCCGTTCTTGCGTTCGCTCGGTCCCGAAGAGGGCTGGTACCGCGTCGGGCCGCTTTCGCGCGTGACGCAATGCGATTTTATTCCCACACCGCTAGCGGACGAACAACGTAAGGTCTTCATGGCGTTCAACGACGGCTCGGCGACTGGCGCGACGCTGGGTACCCACTGGGCGCGGATGATAGAGATGCTGCACGCCGCAGAGCAGATACAGGAACTGCTGCACGATGACGACCTGCAGGGCAGCGATCTGGTCAGCAAGGGTGAGCGGCAGGAGCGCGGCGTCGGCGTGATCGAAGCGCCGCGCGGCACGTTGATCCACCACTACAAGGTGGACGAAAACGATCAGATCGTACGCTGCAACCTGATCGTCTCGACCACACACAACAATCAGGCGATGAACGAGGCGATCCGCCAGGTGGCACGCCAGTACATCGACGGCAGGAAACTCACCGAGGGCTTGCTCAACCACATCGAGGTCGCGATACGCGCTTTCGATCCCTGTCTGTCCTGCGCGACCCATGCGCTGGGCAAGATGCCGCTGGAGGTGGAGTTGCTGGATGCGGAAGGTGGAAGGGTGGATGTGCTGACGCGGTCGGGGGAAGTGTTTAGTTGTAAGGAGAACGATGTTGAAGCGACATAGTTGATGGCATGTTGGCAGTTATCAAGTTCTACCCCCACCCTAACCCTCCCCCTGCAAAGGGGAGGGGATGTGGCTCCTTCCCCTTGAAGGGGGAAGGTTGGGATGGGGGTGAAATTCAAATGAGTAAAAGAATCAGTTCAGTCACAACCATCAGAGCAAGATCGCTGCGATACGACATGACCGATGCCGAGCGCAAGCTGTGGCACGCACTGCGCCACAAACAAATTAACGGCCACCGCTTTCGACGGCAGCATTCTGTCGGAAAATACATTGCCGATTTCGCGTGTGTTGAGCGGAAGATAGTGATTGAACTTGATGGCGGTCAGCATCAGGACCAAGTTGCATATGATGAACAGAGAACTGCTTTTTTGCGGGGAAATGGGTGGCGGGTTTTGCGGTTCTGGAACAATGATGTGATGAATAATCTGGAGGGGGTTTTATCAACGATTGCGGAAACTTTAGAGGTTCTACCCCCATCCTGACCTTCCCCCTTAAAAGGGGAAGGAACGGTACTCCTTGCCCCTTGCAGGGGGAGGGCTGGGGTTGGGGTAGAAGCGTCATTGGCTTTGAACATTTTGCGAGAACATCATGACCGCCCCCATTCTGATCTTCGCCATCGGCAACGAATCGCGCGGCGACGACGCGCTGGCGCCGCTGCTGGCGCGCCGAATTCAAAGTGATGGCTTTGGACAGGTCGAATTCATCGAGGAGTACCAGTTGCAGGTCGAGCATGTCACCGATCTGGTCGGGCGCAGTGCGGTGTTGTTCATCGATGCGGATGTCTCCTGCGATGCGCCGTTTCTCTTTTCCGAGATCACTGCCGCGCACGACAACAGCTACACCAGCCACGCGATGAGTCCGTCCGCCCTGTTGCACGCCTATCGTCAGGTGTACGAAAAAGATGCTCCGTCCGCATTTCTGCTGCGGATACGCGGTTACGGTTTCGAGTTGGGCGAGAGTCCGAGCGAGGCAGCGTCGGCCAATCTGGAAGCGGCAACAAAACTGGTTCGCAAATTGTGTGCGGAAACGAACCTGCCAGACTGGCGTGAGTGCTTGGTAAACGCATGACAGGGGAGTAAGCTTCGGGTAGCAGAACACAGGGAGAGAGCCGATATGTTCGAGTTGCGTATACACGGTCGGGGCGGTCAGGGTGTCGTGACTGCGGCGGAGATGTTTTCCGTTGCGGCCTTTGCCGAAGGGCGCCATGCCCAAGCCTTTCCCAGCTTCGGTTCGGAGCGGATGGGCGCGCCGGTGGTATCGTTCTGCCGCATCGCCGACAGGGAGATACGGTTGCGCGAACCGATCATGGAACCGGATGCGATCATCATCCAGGACACTACGCTGCTGCACCAGGTCGATGTGTTTGCCGGGCTGAAAAAAGACGGCTATATCCTGCTCAACACCGGCCGCAGTTTCGAACAGCTGGGCCTGGGCGATCTCGCCAGCGGCAGGCCAACCGAACGTCTGCGCATTTTACCGGCCACCGAGATCGCGCTTAAACATATCGGTCGCCCGATACCCAACGTGCCCTTGCTGGCCGGATTTTCCGCGCTCTCCGGGCTGATACGCCTGGAATCCGTCGTCAAGGCGATAGGCGAAAAATTCCACGGCAAGGTGGCGGATGGCAACATCGCCGCTGCAACCGAGGCTTACACCCTGATCAAGGCAGGGATGGCGGAGGTGCAGCATGCTTAAGCAGATCGAAGGTTCCCGCGCCGTCGCCGAAGCCGTTGCGCTGTGCCGCCCCGAGGTGATCTGCGCCTATCCGATCTCCCCGCAGACACACATCGTCGAAGCGCTGGGTGAAATGGTGAAGAGCGGCGATTTGACACCCTGCGAGTTCATCAACGTCGAAAGCGAGTTCGCCGCGATGTCGGTCGCGATCGGCGCTTCCGCGACCGGCGCGCGTTCCTATACCGCCACCGCCAGCCAGGGGTTGCTGTTCATGGTCGAGGCGGTCTATAACGCATCGGGTCTCGGATTGCCGATCGTGATGACGGTGGCGAACCGTGCGATAGGCGCGCCGATCAACATCTGGAACGACCACTCCGATTCCCTGTCGCAGCGCGATTCCGGCTGGATGCAGCTGTTCGCCGAGACCAATCAGGAAGCGCTGGACCTGCACATACAGGCGTTCAGATTGGCCGAGGAATTATCGCTGCCGGTGATGGTGTGCATGGACGGCTTCATACTCACCCACGCCTACGAGCGCGTGGACATGCCGACGCAGCAGCAGGTCGATGCCTTTCTGCCGCCTTATGAGCCGCGCCAGGTGCTGGACCCGCGCGAGCCGGTTTCGATCGGCGCGATGGTCGGTCCCGAGGCATTCATGGAAGTGCGCTATCTGGCGCACGACAAGCAGATGCAGGCGCTGGAACGCATCCCGCAACTGGCGGCAGAATTCAAGCAGGTGTTCGGCCGCGATACCGGCGGACTGACGCACACCTACCGCGCCGAAGATGCCGTGACCATGGTGGTGGCGATGGGCTCGGTGCTGGGCACGATCAAGGACACCATAGACGAGATGCGCGATGAGGGACACAAGATCGGCGTGCTCGGCATCACCAGCTACCGCCCGTTCCCGCTGGCGCAGGTGCGCGCGGCATTGCAGAACGCAAAGCGCGTCGTGGTGCTGGAAAAGAGCCTGGCGGTCGGCATAGGCGGGATACTCTCCACCGATGTGCGCATGGCGTTGTCCGGCATCCAGTTGCACGGCTACACCGTGGTGGCCGGGCTGGGCGGTCGCGCGATCACGCGCAAGTCACTGCACAGATTATTCCGCGAGGCCGAACAGGATAAGTTGCAGCCGCTGACCTTTCTCGATCTGGATAGCGACGTGGTCAACAAACAGTTGGCACGCGAGCGCAACGTGCGCCGCTCCGGGCCTGCGGCGGAAAACATGCTGCGGGATATTGGTACGGTTGCCTCGAAGATCGCATAAGGGGGTTATATGCCATTCCAACCCATCAAGTTCTACCAAACCGGCACCTTCACCGTCGGCAACCGCCTGCTGAATCCAGAGCAGCGCAGCGTACAGTCGCACCGGGACCGCAGCAACGCGATCAACTCGGGACATCGCGCCTGCCAGGGATGCGGCGAGGCGCTCGGTGCGCGCTACGCGCTCGACGCGGCGATGGAGGCGAGCAACTCGCAACTGATCGCGGCGAATGCCACCGGCTGTCTGGAAGTTTTTACCACGCCTTATCCCGAAACCTCATGGCAGTTGCCGTGGATGCACTCGCTGTTCGGCAATGCCGCAGCGGTTGCCACCGGCATCGCGGCGGCGCTGAAGGTCAAGGGGCGCAACGAGGTGCGGGTGGTTGCGCAGGGCGGTGACGGCGGCACGACCGATATCGGCTTCGGCTGCCTGTCGGGCATGTTCGAGCGCAACGACGATGTGCTGTACATCTGCTACGACAACGAGGCGTATATGAACACCGGCGTGCAGCGCTCGTCGGCCACGCCGCCCGCCGCGCGCACGGCCACCACGATGCCGGTCGGCGCGCATCCCGGCAACCCATTCGGCCAGGGAAAATTCGTTCCCGCGATCGCGATGGCGCATGAAATCCCTTACGTCGCGACGGCCACGGTCGCCGATCTGCGCGACCTCGAGGCCAAGGTGAAGCGCGCGATGGAGTTTCGCGGCGCGCGCTACATCCACATCCTAGTGCCCTGTCCGCTGGGCTGGGGCACGGCCTCGGACGACACCATCCTGATCGCGCGGTTGGCGCATGAGACCGGATTGTTCCCGGTGTTCGAGGCCGAACACGGTGTGCAGGTCAGCGCGTTGACTATACGCAAACAGCGCCCTGTCGAGGAATACCTGAAACCGCAAAAACGCTACGCGCATCTGTTCGGCGCCAAACCGAAACCGGATGTCATCGCGCGCATCCAGCAGCGCGCCGACCGCAACATCCGGAAATACGGCTTGCTGCAGAAAGAGGTGGCATGATGGACAAACCCTTTGCAATCACGCTCGACCCCGGCTCCTCATTAGCCAACCACACCGGCTCATGGCGCACCAGGAAGCCGGTGTATCTGGACAGGCTGCCGCCCTGCAATGCGGGCTGTCCCGCCGGAGAAAACATCCAGGGCTGGCTGTTCCATGCCGAATCGGGCGACTATGAAAAAGCCTGGCGCGTGCTGACATTGGACAATCCTTTTCCGGCGATCATGGGGCGGGTCTGCTATCACCCCTGTGAAAGCGCATGCAATCGCGGCCAGCTGGACAGCCCGGTCGGCATCAACTCGGTCGAACGCTTTCTTGGCGACGAGGCGATCAGGCGCGGCTGGCAGTTCGACCAGCCTTCCGCCTCTTCCGGCAAAAAGATTCTGGTCGTCGGCGCGGGACCATCGGGGCTTTCTGCCGCCTACCATCTCGCGCGGCTCGGACACGGCGTGGAGATACACGATGCCGGTCCGCTGAGCGGCGGCATGATGCGCTTCGGCATTCCAAAATATCGCCTGCCGCGCGACGTGCTGGATGCCGAAGTGGCGCGCATCCTCGAGCTGGGTGTCACGCTCAAGCTCAACACCAAGGTGGCGAATATCGAAGCGAGCATGCGCGCCGGAAATTTCGACGCGGCCTTTCTCGCTGTGGGCGCGCACATCGGCAAACGCACCTTCATTCCAGCGGGCGATGCCGCCCATATCGTCGATGCGATTTCCGTGCTGCGCTCAATGGAGGGCGAAGACCAGCCGATGCTGGGCCGCAAGGTTGTAGTGTACGGCGGCGGCAACACCGCGATCGACGCGGCGCGCACCGCCAGGCGCTTGGGCGCGACCGAAGCCATCATCGTCTACCGCCGCACCCGCGAAAAAATGCCCGCGCACGATTTCGAGGTGGAAGAAGCGTTGCAGGAAGGGATCATGATCAAATGGCTGTCCACGATCAAACATGCCGACGCGCATAACCTCACGCTGGAAAAAATGAAGCTGGACGACAAGGGCTTCCCGCAACCCACCGGCGAATTCGAAACCATGGAAGCGGACTCGCTGGTGCTGGCGCTCGGGCAGGATGTCGACCTGTCGCTGCTGGATGGCGTGTCGGGTCTGGAGATCAAGGACGGGGTGGTGCAAGTCGGCAGCAACATGATGACCGGGCATGCGGGCATCTTTGCCGGCGGCGACATGGTGCCCTCGGAGCGCACCGTTACGGTGGGTGTTGGGCATGGCAAAAAAGCAGCGCGCCACATCGACGCATGGCTGCGCGGTACTGCATACGAACCCGCCACCAAACACGAACCGGCCACCTTCAACATGCTCAACCCCTGGTATTACTCCGACGCGCCTAAGACCCTGCGCCCGATGCTCGACGCGATACGCCGCCAGACCAGTTTCGATGAAGTGCAGGGCGGGCTGGATGAAACGAATGCGCTGTTCGAAGCGCGCCGCTGCCTGTCGTGCGGCAACTGCTTCGAGTGCGACAACTGCTACGGCGTGTGTCCCGACAACGCGGTAATCAAGCTCGGGCCGGGCAAGCGCTTTATGTTCAACTACGACTATTGCAAGGGCTGCGGCATCTGCGTGTCGGAATGCCCGTGCGGGGCGATCAAGATGGTGCCCGAGGAGATTTGATGCATGAAATGTCGCTTGCCGAAGACGCCTTGCATATCATCGAAGATGCAGCGAAAAAGCAGGGGTTCAAGCGCGTCAGGACGGTGTGGCTGGAGATAGGGAAGCTCTCATGCGTGGAGCAGGAGGCGATGCGTTTCTGTTTCGAAGCGGTGATCAGGGATAGCGTCGCCGACGGGGCAAGACTGGAGATCGTCGAGACGCCGGGGCAGGGGAGATGTTCCCAATGCGGGGGGAAGTTTCAGATCGCCACGCTGTATGATGCCTGTCCGAAGTGCGGCAGTTACACGATGCAGGTGATTGCGGGCGATGCGATGCGGGTATTAGAGCTGGAGGTGGAATGATGTGTGCGACTTGCGGATGCGGTGCCGGCCAGGTTTTCATACGCGGCAAATCTGCCCGGCAACCGGGCAAACCGGATGAGCCCATGCATTTTCGCGCGCGCGGGAGCAAGGTACGGGCCGAAGATATCGTGACTAAAGCTGCCGAGACCAGTCGCATCGTCAGGCTGGAGCAGGACATACTGGCCAGGAACGACGCTTGCGCGAACGCCAATCGCAAACGCCTGGCAGAGGCCGGGATTCTTGCGCTGAATCTGGTGTCCAGTCCCGGTTCCGGCAAGACGACGCTGCTGGTGCGCACACTGCGGGCGCTCAAGGGCAGGATGGCGCTCGCGGTGGTCGAGGGCGACCAGCAGACCGACAACGATGCCGAGCGTATCCGCGCAACGGGTGTCGAAGCGATACAGATCAACACCGGCAAGGGCTGCCATCTCGATGCGCAGATGGTCGCGCGGGCGATGCAGCAGATGACGCTGCCTGAAGGCGGTGTGCTGTTCATCGAGAACGTCGGTAATCTGGTGTGTCCCGCCGCGTTCGATCTGGGCGAAGCCGCCAAGGTGGTGGTGCTATCCGTCACAGAGGGCGAGGACAAGCCGCTCAAATATCCGGACATGTTCCGCGCGGCCAGCCTGATGTTGCTCAACAAGTGCGACCTGCTGCCGCATCTGACCTTCGATGCCGAACTCGCCATCGAGTATGCGCGGCGCGTCAATCCGGATATCCGCATCATCCGCATCTCGGCGACCAGCGGCGCAGGGATGGAGGAGTGGCTGGACTGGATCGCCGGCAGTTGTCGCAATACCCGGCAGCATGTTGCAACCATGGCAGCCTGATTTGACGCGGCAAGACACCGTCATTGCACTGTCCCGCGCAGGACCGCCGGTATTGGCCTGCGGCGCATGGCTGAAGAACACGGTGTGCGTCACGCGCGGTAACGAGGCGCATGTTTCGCGGCTGATCGGCGATCTGGACAGTGCCGATGCGTGCCTGATGCTGGAGCAGAGCGTGGCACGCCTGTGTGCGGAGCTCGATGTGCAGCCCGAGATCGTCGCGCACGATCTGCATTCCGATTTCTTCAGCACGCAGTTTGCGCAAACCTATGCGGCGCAGCATGGTTTGCGCGTCATTGCCGTGCAGCATCACCACGCGCATATCGCCGCCCTTTGCGCGGAACATCGCATCGCCGGGCCCGTGCTGGGTGTGGCTCTGGACGGGGTAGGGCTGGGCACGGACGGCACACCCTGGGGCGGCGAACTGTTGCGCGTCGCGGGCGCGGACTTTCAGCGCATCGGGCATCTGGCGCCGCTTGCGATGCCGGGCGGGGACCGCGCCGCGCGCGAACCATGGCGCATGGCGGCGGCAGCGTTGTTTCAACTGGGGCGTGGCGAAGAAATTGCAATGCGCTTCCCCGACCAGCCCGGAGCGCAGACTATCGCTGCGATGCTGCAACGCGGTTTGAATTGCCCGACGACCTCCAGCATGGGGAGGTTGTTCGATGCCGCAGCAGGCTTGCTCGGCGTGAGCGAGATACAAAACTTCGAAGCCCAGGCTGCGATTCGGCTGCAGGCATTGGCGCAAGGTCATGGCGCAGTTGCGCCGCTGGACTATGGCTTCCGGATTTCAGCGGAGGGCGTACTGGATTTTTCGTCTTTGCTCGCGGCGTTGGCCGATTGTCCGGAGGCGGCTTATGGCGCGGCGCTGTTCCATGCCACGCTTGCCGAAGGTCTGGCCGAGTGGGTGCGACAGGCCGCAAACGAACACGGCATATCGAATATCGCGCTGGGCGGCGGCTGCTTTCACAACGACATTCTGTTGCAGGCCCTGTCCGGAATGCTTGCCGCACAGGGATTGAGCGTGCTGGTCGCGCAGCGGATGCAACCCAGCGACAGCGCGATTTCCCTGGGGCAGGCATGGGTGGCGCTGTGTTCTGCACAGCCCTGAGGACTTGCATACTATGAGACCCGCACACAAAAAAGGACACCATCAGTGTCCTTTTTTGCATGGCGGCAATCGCTCTCTTTATTCGATCTTGGCCTTGCTGCGCAGGTCGGCAAGCAAATCCTGGATAAATTGCTGTTGGAGGCGCTGCTGTATTTGCGGTTTCAGTTCATCGAATGAGGGGACCTTCAGCGGGCGGACATCATCCAGTTTGATGACATGCCAGCCGTATTGGGTTTGCACCGGTTCTTTGGTGTATTCGCCCTTTTTCAACGCGAGTATCGCGTCGGCAAAGGGTTGCACAAAGTTGCTGGGAACGGCCCAGCCCAGGGAACCGCCGCGTTCTGCGGAGCCGACATCCATGGATTTTTCCTTGGCGATCTTGTCGAATTTACCCTTCTTGCCGAGCTGAGCGATGATGGACTTTGCTTCATCCTGGGTTTCTACCAGGATGTGGCGCGCTTCATATTCGTTGCTGCCCAGAGTGGATTTCAGCCTGTCATATTCCTTGGTGAGTTGTTCGTCACCGATAGGATGCTTGCGGGCGTAATCCTGCACGTATGCGCCGCCAAGTACCGACAGCTGGGCAAATTCGGCTTGCAGCATGACCTCGGGATCCTTGTCCAGGCCGTTTTTCCTGGCTTCTTGCGCCAGCACTTCCAGGTTGATCATGTCCTCGCGGATGGCCTTGCGCAATTCCGGGCTGTCGGGCTGTCCCTGCGCGGTGGCGATTTTGACGCGCAAGTCAATGCGCGCTTGCGGAATGGATACGCCATTGACCAGGGCGGCGGATTTGTCTTCGGCAAAAGCCGGATTGGCCGCCAGCGCGCCCAATACAACCAGTGTTGCAAACTTTACAGATTTCAGCATGTTTGATTCCTCTTCAAAGAAAATAATCGGTCGTTATATTTCATCCGGCGTGGAGGCCGTTATGGTGAGGGCGTGTATTTCCCGCTTCATCATTTCTCCCAGCGCGGAATATATCATACGGTGGCGCGCCACCGTATTCTTGCCGGCGAAGTGCGACGAGCGGATATGCAACACATAATGGCCGCCGCCGTCGCGCGCGCCTGCGTGCCCTGCGTGTTTGTGACTGTCGTCGATGATGTCGAGCGAAACGGGCTCAAGCACGGCAAGCCGGGATTTCATTTCCGCGATACGGGCGCTCATTGCGGAAATGTTTTTCTGAACGGCAGCACGCGCACTTCAGCGTACACCCCGGACACGACGTAGGGGTCGGCATTTGCCCATTCCTGCGCGACTTGCAGCGTGGCGAATTCGGCAACGATCAGGCTGCCTGTGAAACCGGCAGCGCCCGGGTCGACTGCGTCCACGGCGGGGAAGGGACCGGCCAGCAACAGACGGCCTTGTTCCTGCAACGCCTGCAAACGCGCAACATGCGCGGGGCGCGCCGCCATGCGTTTATCCAGACTGTTCGGCACGTCCTGCCCGATGATGGTGTACCACATCAGTTCGATTCCTTCTTTTCGTCGATATATTTGGACAGCCAGGCGCCCTGGGCGAGGATGAACACCAGCATCAATCCGGTGAAGCCGAACAGCTTGAAATTCACCCAGCTGTCGGTGGAATAATTGAACGCCACATACAGGTTGATGAAGCCCAGCACCGCAAAGAACAGGCTCCAGCTCAGGTTGAGGCGGTTCCAGGCATGCAGCGGCAGCGCGATCTTTTCCTGCAGCAGGGTGCGCATCAGGTTCTTCCTGAATGCCACATTCGAGACCAGCAGTATCGCGGAGAACATCCAGTACAGCACGGTGGGTTTCCACTTGATGAAGCTTTCGTCATGCAGCAGCAGGGTTGCCCCGCCGAACACGGTAATGATGGCGAAGCTCACCCACAGCATGGTATCCACCTTGCCATGCCTGAATTTCGTCCAGACGATCTGCACAACTGTCGCGGCGATCGCCACCGCAGTCGCGACATAGATGCCCTGGAATTTGAAGGCGACGAAGAACAGGATGACGGGAAACAGATCGAATAGCAGTTTCATGGGTTACTTCCTGTCCAGTGTGAGTGATGCGGAGTTGATGCAATAGCGCAAACCGGTGGGCGGCGGGCCGTCCGGGAAGACATGGCCCAGATGTGCGCCGCACTGCTTGCAGCATACTTCGGTGCGCGTCATGCCGTGGCTGGTATCGGTGCGCGAGGTAACGCTTTCGGCTTGGCGGGGTTGCCAGTAACTCGGCCAGCCGGAACCCGAATCGAACTTGGTTGCCGCGTCGAACAAGGCGTTGCCGCAGCACACGCAACGGTAGATGCCCGCATCGTGGCAATTCCAGTACTCGCCGGTGAACGGCGGCTCGGTGCCGCACTGGCGGCACACCTGATACTGTTCAGGGGTGAGTTCCTCGCGCCATTCGGCATCGGATTTGTCGGTTTTGCTCATTGTGAACAACCATCCGTAGGGGCACGGCGCGCCGTGCCCCTACAGAACCTCGCCCGCATGATCCGCCAGCCTCGAGCGTTCGCCGCGCATCAGCGTGACATGCCCGCCGTGTTCCCAGCCCTTGAATCGGTCCACCACATAGGTCAGGCCGGAGCTGCCTTCGGTGAGGTAGGGCGTGTCGATCTGCGCGATATTGCCCATGCACACCACCTTGGTGCCGGGGCCGGCGCGGGTGACCAGCGTTTTCATCTGCTTGGGCGTCAGGTTTTGCGCCTCGTCGATGATCAGGTATTTGTTCAGGAAAGTGCGCCCGCGCATGAAGTTGAGCGACTTCACCTTGATCCGAGAGCGGATCAGATCGCGCGTTGCGGCACGTCCCCAGTCGCCACCCTCGTCGTCGGACTTGTTCAGCACATCGAGATTGTCTTCCAGCGCGCCCATCCACGGCGTCATCTTCTCTTCCTCGGTGCCGGGCAGGAAGCCGATGTCCTCGCCTACCGGCACGGTGACACGGGTGATGATGATCTCGGTATATATCTTGGTTTCCAGCGTCTGCAACAGACCCGCAGCGAGCGTCAGCAGGGTTTTTCCGGTGCCGGCCTGCCCCAATAATGTGACAAAGTCGATCTCGGGATTCAGCAGCAGGTTGAGCACGAAATTCTGCTCGCGATTGCGCGCGGTGATGCCCCACACGTTGTTCTTGCTGTGGGTGTAATCGGTCAGGGTGCGCAGCAGCGCGGTCTGATCGTCCTGCTCCAGCACCACGGCATAGAAGGGCGTGCTGCCGTTTTCCAGGAAAACGAATTGATTGACGAAAAACGCCGCGCACAGCGGGCCGCGTATCTGGTAATAGGTGTGGCCTTCCTTCTGCCAGGATTTCATGTCCTTGCCGTGCCGTTCCCAGAAATCATCCGGCAAAGGCAGCACGCCGGTATAGAGCAGGTCGCTGTCTTCCAGCACCTTGTCGTTGAAATAATCCTGCGCTTCCAGGCCCAATGCGCGGGCCTTGATGCGCATGTTGATATCCTTGCTGACCAGGATCACCGGGCGGTTCGGCTGCTGCTTCTGCATGCCGATCACGACACCGAGGATCGCATTGTCCGCTTTGCCCAGTTCCAGGTTTTGCGGCAATTCGTATTTGACGAAGCTGGTCTGCAGGTACAGGCGCCCGGTGCAATTCTTGTGCGCGGCGGATTCCAGCGCGATGCCTTCCTCGATTTTGTGCGGCGCGTCGCTGACGATTTCGTCCAGGAAGCGGCTGGCCTGGCGCGCATTGCGGGCGACCTCGGTCATGCCTTTCTTCTTGTTGTCCAGCTCTTCCAGCACGAACATCGGCAGGCAGATGTCGTGCTCCTCGAAGCGGAACAGGCTGGTCGGGTCATGCAACAACACGTTGGTGTCCAGCACGAACAGTTTTGTTTCGTTTTTCACAATCGCTTGTGGTGTTCTTTTGCGTGTGCTTGAAGGCATGACGTTCCTTTAGTTGAGGGTGCCGATAAAATCCAAAACTTCCTGAGCGTGGCCATCCGCCTTCAGGCCGCGCCATTCATGGCGAAGTATGCCAGCTTTATCGAATACAAAGGTGCTGCGCTCGATGCCGCGCACCTGCTTGCCGTACATGTTCTTCTGCTTGATCACGCCGAACAGGGTGCATGCGGTCTCTTCGCTATCCGAGAGCAACTCGAACGGCAGCGTGAACCTGGCCTTGAAATTCTCGTGCGATTTGATGCTGTCCCGGGAGATGCCCACCACCTCGCAACCGGCCTTTTTGAATTTTGCGTACAGATCGCGGAACTGCTGCGCCTCGGTGGTGCAGCCCGGCGTGTTGTCCTTGGGGTAGAAATAAAGGACCAGATGCTTGCCGCGCGCGCCGGAGAGGGTAAAGGTCTGATTGCCCGTGGCGGGCAGGGAAAAATCTGCAACGTTTTTTTCTGACATGGGTGAACCTGCTATGGATGGCGACATTCTTGTCAAAAAACGCGGCAAAGGCAAGCTTCTCCCATCTGCGGAAAAATTGCGATGCAGGTTTAGCGCCTGCCAGGCCGATAGAATCCAAGCATTATCAGCCAGTTCCGGATTTTTAAAGCACGCTGTTGCTGTTCGTGTCTTGAGCGGGAGGCGAATCGCAATGACTCGTCAAGGGGGATGAATGAGGGCGAAAGTTGGCTGTGCTGCTGTATTGTTGGGCACGATGGAATGAGTGACGAGTGCGGCGGGGGGCGCAAAATGTTTGCCGCTTGATACCGGCCCCGCGACTGAATGAAACTGATATCACACCACCGTGACGACTACTTTTCCTGTGGCATGACCTGCTTCAACATAGCGAATCGCTTCAGCTAGCTCGCTCAGCGGGTAACGTCTGTCGATCACAGGTTTTATCTTGCCGGATTCCAGAAGCTCCTTCAGCAAGAGCAGATCATTCTGATTGGGTTTAGACGACAGCGCGCCCATCTTCTGCTTTCCGAGCATGGATATCCACGGCCCCAGCAGCAGGGCTTGAAACAGCTGGGACGTATTGCCTCCGGTCATGACATAGATCCCCCGGGGACTCAATGCGCGCCGGTAATCAAAGATCGAGCGATTGCCATTCACCGCAAGGATAAGGTCATATTGACGACCGCTCGTGGTGAAATCCTCCCGCGTGTAGTCGATCACATGGTCGGCGCCGATAGCGCGCGCCATATCCGTTTTCCCGGTGCTGCACACGGCGGTGACTTCGGCTCCGAAATACCTGGCAAGCTGCACCGCGAACGTGCCGACACCACCGGAAGCGCCATTGATCAAAACCTTTTGCCCCGGCTGTATCCGCCCTTTGTCGCGCAGCCCATGCAAGGCGGTCATTGCCGCCAATGGCACGGCTGCAGCCTCCTCGAACGACAGGTTGGCCGGCTTCAACACCAATTCACTTTCGCGGGCACATTTGTATTCGGCAAATCCGCCAAAGCCACTTGCGAACACGTCGCCGAACACCTCATCACCAGCTTGGAACTGGCGGACATTTTTACCCGCCGCCTCGACCCGCCCGGCGATGTCGGCGCCGAGAGTCTGGAACTTTGTCGGCTTCAAAAGCCCGGCGTACAAACGAACCAGGAACGGATCAGCCCGTATCATTCGCCAGTCAGCGGCATTCACCGATGCCGCATGAACCTTCACCAGAACTTCATCATCCGCAGGGGCAGGTTTAGCCACCTCCGTGAGCCGGAGTACATCCGGTGAACCGTACTCGGTATAGACAACGGCTTTCATGGTGTTCATGGCTTCCCCATGGAAATGATGGTTGTTCAACGAAGGCGAAATATACCGGAATCGATCTCATGTTCAGCCATGCCATCTACTCCGGAAAGCAATTGTGATGCGTAACTTCCTTAGTTACGAACAGCTTTCCACGGCGGACATAAAAATTGAACAATCCGCATCGCAATCATTTCTGCCCGAACAATTCATCGAGCGGGTTCTTCTCCGCAGGCGCGCTTCCTGAAACCCGCTTCACCGTGAATTCCTCTTCGATGTTGTCGCGATAAAAGCTCCAGGCTGCGCCGGAGCTGCTGAGTCGGCGCCAGATGTCTTCGCCGACGCCGCTGTATAGCAGCGTGCTGCCGTTGTCGAGCTGGACTTGCAGGATGCGCGCCCGCGGGTCGTAGCCGATAGCACGCAGTTTCCCGGAATTGATGGGCTTCATTTCCATGGTGCTAACAGGCATCCTTCGACAGTGCGAACGGGATTTTTTGAAGTGAGCAAGGTTGGGAGTAGCCAACAATCTCTCGCGGTGCCGAAGAAGAATCCGTTGCAGTGTGTTCCATTGCATCCCCTCTGCTGAACAAGTCGTACGACTGTCGCTGGTTTCCGGCTGTCACGATGGTGCAATACGCTACGCTTATTGGCACCCCGTAGAATCCGAGTGCGCATGGCGAATTTGAAAGTGAGGCGAACTGTAGGGGAGCGGGGTGGGGGTGTCAATGATGAAATGGGGGGCGCGCTCAATCGATAAAACCGCTCTTGCGGGGTCGTCAATTGGCCGTGAGGGGAGAGTGGATGCAGTGGTGCGGGTATAATGTGCGCCTTATTCATTTGTATAAAACTTTCGCCCTGGGTATCGAAGGGCTTGCTTAAGCGGTTCGATACCTCACCATGAACGGCCTTTTATATTCAATCTGGTTTTTATTCGGGAGTTGCCTTGTTTAAGCTCATTGGTGTCATCGCAGGTTATTACTTTTTCGGATGGTGGGGTGTGCTGTTCGGGCTGATGCTCGGGTCGTTCATCGACCGCGTCAGGGTGTATGGTTCCGGCGGGATGAACCCGTTGCAGAATGCGTTGCGTCAGGCGGTGTTCCTGGAGACGGTGTTCATTTCGATGGGTAAGCTGGCCAAGGCGGACGGGCATGTCTCCGAAGTCGAGATCGCCCATGTCGAGCAGTTTATGCAGAAACTGAACATGACCGCGCAGCATCGTGAGCAGGCGATCAAGCTGTTCAAGCAGGGTGCCGATCCGGCGTTCGATCTCTATCCGACCTATCAGCGCTTCATGTCGGTGTGCGGGCACACCCGACAACTTAAGGATGTGCTACTTGCGTACCTGATCGTGATGGCGCTGTCGGACGGGAATTTCCATCCGGCAGAGGAAGCGTTGCTGACGCAAATTGCCGGGTACCTGGGTTACGGCCCGGAATCGTTCAGGAAGATGATCGAGATGGTGCTGAACCAGACCCATTTCGGCGGGGGCAAAGTCACTACGGCAGCGGCTATGGACGATGCCTACAAGGCGCTGGGCGTCAGCAAGGACAGCACCGATGCGGAGATCAAGCGCGCCTATCGCAAGCTGATGAGCCAATACCATCCGGACAAACTGATCGGGCAGGGCATGCCGGAGGACATGATCGCGATGGCGACCGAGCAGGCGAAAGAGATACAGCTGGCCTACGATCTGATTAAAAAGTCGCGGAATCTCTGAGTTGAAGATATTCATGGTGCGCCACGGCGAGAGCGAGGCGAATGTCGCGCATCGGGTCAGCGACGATCCTGCGCGGCTGGTGAGCATCACTCAGCGGGGCAGGGCGCAGGCAGAGGCTGCGGCCGAGCAATTGCATTCAGTACGTTTCACCCATGCCTATGCGTCCGAATTCCCGCGCGCGCAGCAGACCGCCGCGATCCTGTTGCGCCATCACAATCTCCACTTGAACATCGACGGGCGGCTCAACGAACGCCGCTCCGGGATGGACGGCTTGCCGGTGGATGAATTCAACGATCTGGTGCGTTCCGATCCGCTGCGTTACAAGCCGGTGCGCGGCGAATCGTTCCTGGAACAGATGGAACGGGTGCGCAGCTTTCTGGATGAGATATCGGCGTGCCATGCAGATGGGTTGGTACTGGCGGTATCGCACGAGAATCCTATCGTTGCCGCGCTGGCCTTGACGGTCGATGATCCGGAACAGGTGATTCTGAACAACATCGCCAATTGCGGATGGATAGCGCTGGACTGGCCTGCCGATCAGGCTGTTGCCTGAGTGACGGTTCGATCAAGGCGATTCAATCGAACGGGAACGACATGCCGATTCCCCAGCTGGTGTGCCAGTGGTTGTAGTCGATCAGGCTTTCGCCATATCCATTGAAATATTGCAGATGGATGTTGGTGTTATGTTCTCCGGGGACCGCCAGGGTGAGCAACCGTATCGATTCCCACGGAGCGGCAAGATCGAGCTGGAAGGAACGGGCTCTGGCGATCGCGGATGCTTCCCACTTCCCGTCCAGCCCGTAGCGCAGTTCGATCTCGCCATGCCCCAGATAATCCGTGATGTCGGGATTGTCGTCAGTCGCTGCATCCTCTTTTACCCTGTGCCATAACTTCACCAGCAATATCAGCCGCCTGTCCTTGCCGTCGGTGCGCTCCATGCCCGGCTGTATATACACCCTGTTCCAGCTGCGCGACCTGGGGTTGGACTGTCCGTTCGATTGGTGCACCACGCCGAAATTGAAGATGTCCGGGTTGAAACGGACATCAGGCATCAGACCACCGGGGAGCAGCGAATAGATGAATTCGGGCTCGTAGTTGTTTTCCCTGAACGGGCGGGAGTTCGCGGCATCATAAAACTGCCAGAACGACAATTGCGTGTAGCCGAACCACAATGAGCCATACCGGTGAAAATCGGCAAGGTCATGTTTCATGCTGAACTGGAATTTCAGGTCTCTGTCGTCCATCGGGGCCGGGACCAACACCTGGTTCTGCGGGTTGGGGCTGGTCGGCGCACTGTTGATTTGCGAGGCGCGTGCATAGACCAGCACATAATTCTGTTTGTGGACATTGAGCAGGGCATTGATGGGCTGCCACTCCTTGACCAGCCCGTGAGCGCGCGTGGTCATCAGCGACTTGTGGCTGGCCGCCGGGTTTTGCGCAATCTGCCTGTAACAATCGAGTTCGATTGTTACGGGTTCCTTATCCCGCATATCCGAACAGCTTAGCCAGTCCGGATTTTCGCCGGCCGCGTTTGCAATGCCGGAAAATTGCAACGGGAGCAGGAATAATAAAGCGCAGCAGCGGATGATATTCTTCACTGGCTACTCTCTAATAATGCCGGAAAATAACCGGGCCGCTATTTCCGGCGGGCATCATAACAAGCGCCCGGCCCTCATTCATCGGAGCGCGCCGCATCTTTCAGAACGCCCAGGAACGCCTCTCCATACCGCGCCAGCTTGGCCTGCCCGACACCGCTGACCTGCGCCATTTCGTCCGGCGTGGCGGGGCGGCGGTTGTGCATGTCCAGCAATGTGCTGTCGTGGAAGATCACGTAGGGCGGCACGCCCTGTTCGCGGGCGAGCTCCGTGCGTTTGGCTTTGAGGGCGAGCCATAGCGGATCGTCGTTCGCCCCGGCGAAAGGCTCGCGGGATTTGGCGATGCGCTCGGTGCGTTGTGCCTTTCTTTTAACGGGGTCGGCATCGCGGCGCAGCCATACCGATTGTTCGCCGCGCAGGATAGGGCGCGCGGCTTCGGTGAGTTTCAGTCCGCCGTAGGCTTCGATGTCTGCTTCCAGGATGCCGCTCGCGACCAGTTGGCGGTACACGCTGCTCCATTGCGCGGCGTTCAGTTCCTTGCCGATGCCGAAGGTGGAAAGCGTGTGGTGGTTGAATTTTTCGACCCGCTCGGTGGCCTTGCCGATCAGCACATCGCTCAAGTGTCCCGCGCCGAAGCGTTGTCCGGTGCGGTATACACAGGACAGCGCCATCTGCGCGGGCAGCGTCGCATCCCAAGTGTCGACCGGATCGAGGCAGTTGTCGCACTCGCCGCAATTGCCAGCATGCGCTTCGCCGAAATAGCGCAGCACGGTCTGGTGGCGGCAGGTAGTGGATTCGCAGTAGCCGAGCAGCGCGTCGAGCTTTTGCCGTTCCAGCCGCTTGCGCTCCTCGGGCGCTTCGCCGCCGTCTATCATCGATCGCATCGACACCACATCGCCCAGACCGTAGGCCAGCCAGGCGTTGGCGGGCAGTCCGTCGCGCCCGGCGCGGCCGGTCTCCTGATAGTAGCCTTCCATGCTCTTGGGCAGGTCGAGATGGGCGACGAAGCGCACGTTGGGCTTGTCTATACCCATGCCGAACGCGACGGTCGCGACCATCACCACGCCTTCTTCGCGCAGGAAGCGGCTCTGATTCTTGCTGCGCGTCGCGGCATCCAGCCCGGCGTGATAGGGCAGGGCATCCCAGCCGCGCTCTTTCAGCCAGGCGGCGGTTTCCTCGACCTTCTTGCGCGACAGGCAATACACGATGCCCGCATCGTTCGGATGTTCTGCTTCAAGAAACGCCAGCAACTGGCTGCGCGCATTGTTTTTCTGCGTGACCCGATAGCGGATGTTGGCGCGGTCGAAGCTGGAGACGAACTGGCGCGCCTGTTCCAGCGCCAGCCGCTCGACGATCTCGCCGCGTGTCGGCGCATCGGCGGTCGCGGTCAGCGCGATGCGCGGCACGGCGGGGAAACGCTCGTGCAATACCGTCAGCGCGCGGTATTCGGGGCGGAAGTCGTGGCCCCATTGCGAGACGCAATGCGCTTCGTCGATGGCGAACAGGGCGATGCCAGAAGCTTCTTGCAACTGTTCAAGCAATGCCAGAAAGCTGTCCATCATCAAACGCTCGGGCGCGACATAGAGCAGGTCGAGCTCGCCGCTCAGTAATCGGCCTTGCACTTCGCGCGCGGCATCGGCACTGATGCTGGAGTTGAGGAACGCCGCTTTTACGCCGAGCAAACGCAGCGCCTCCACCTGATCCTGCATCAGCGCGATCAGCGGCGACACCACGATGCCCGTACCGGGGCGCAGCAGCGCGGGAATCTGGTAACACAGCGATTTGCCGCCGCCGGTGGGCATCAGCACCAGCGCGTCGCCGCCCGCGACGACATGCTCGACGATTGCCTGCTGTTCGCCGCGAAACGCGCTGTAGCCGAACACGTCATGGAGTATCTGGTGGGCTGAACGGGATGTCATGGGTAATTTAGGTGGTGCAATTGAAGTAGAGGGGATTACAATTCCGCAATACACGCCTGCACCGCAATCAGGGGTGGCATTTTAACGTGCGCAGCGCCGCAACAGGAGTGAAAGATATTGGGTACAACGCCGGAAAACATCGTCGAGGTTAACGACCTGCATTTTGCCTACGGGAAGCGTGAGGTGCTGAAAGGCATCAACCTGACCATCCCGCGCGGCAAGATCGTCGCCATCCTCGGCACCAGCGGATGCGGCAAGACCACCTTGCTGCGTCACTTCGGCGGCCAGTTGCGGCCATCGCGCGGCAGCGTGAAATTCATGGGCCAGGTGGTTCACGAGCTCGGCAACGACGAACTGTACAGGATGCGCCTGAAAATGGGCATGATGTTCCAGGTGAGCGGGCTGTTCACCGACCTGTCGGTCTATGACAACCTGGCCTTCCCGATGCGCGAACACACCAATCTGCCGGAAGAACTGATACACGATCTGGTATTGATGAAGCTGCATGCCGTGGGTTTGCGCAATGCCCGCAACCTGATGCCGAGCGAGCTGTCGGGCGGCATGGAGCGCCGCGTCGCGCTGGCGCGGGCGATCGCCACCGATCCCGCGCTGATCATCTACGACGAACCGTTCGCCGGCCTCGACCCGATCTCGCTGAACACCATCGCCAACCTGATCCGCAAGCTGAACGACGCGCTCGGCGTAACCTCGGTGGTGGTGACCTACGATCTGTCGGAGTCGCTCAAGGTCGTCGATTATGTGTATTTCATCCATGACGGCACAGTGGTCGCGGCAGGGGAAGTGTCGGAAATGATGGACTCGAAGGACCCGTTTGTCCGGCAGTTCGTCCATGCCGAGCCGGACGGCCCGATCGCCTTCCAATATCCGAGCAAGCCCTATGCGGAAGATCTGAAAATCAAGGGATAAGCGGTTCGATTCCGGTGCAACGTTCCGGACGCCTAACGGTGCTGGTGGTAGTAGTCGATCAGACTGCTGGTCGAGGCGTCGTGGCTTGATGCGGAAGCCGCATCCCGCAATTCCGGCAGGATTTTGCCGGCCAGTTGCTTGCCCAGTTCCACGCCCCACTGGTCGAAGGGGTTGATGTTCCATACCACGCTTTGCACGAACACCTTGTGTTCATACAGCGCGATCAGCATGCCCAGCGTGTGCGGGTCGAGCCGGTCGAACAGCAGGGTGTTGGTTGGCTTGTTGCCGGGGAATACTTTATGCGGCAACAACGCTTCGAGGGTTGCGCCTTGCAGGCCTTGCGCTTTCAGTTCGGCGCGCGCTTCTTCGGCGGTCTTGCCCAGCATCAGCGCTTCGGTCTGCGCGTAGCAGTTGGCCATCATGATGGCGTGGTGTTCGCCGAGCGGGTGATGGCTATGCATCGGCGCGAGGAAATCAGACGGGATCAGGCGCGTTCCCTGATGGATCAGCTGGAAGAATGCGTGCTGGCCGTTGGAGCCCAGTTCGCCCCACACGATCAGGCCGGTATCATAATCTACGGTTTGGCCGTCGCGATCCACCCGCTTGCCGTTGCTTTCCATATCCAGCTGTTGCAGATAGGCGGGGAAGCGGTGCAGGTGCTGGTCATAGGGAAACATGGTGTTCGTGTCCGCCTTGAAGAAGTTGCCATACCAGATGCCGAGCAATCCCATCAGCACCGGGATGTTTTTGTCCAGCGGCGCATGTCGGAAGTGTTCGTCCATCGCATGGGCGCCGCCCAGCAGTTCCTCGAACCTGTCCATGCCCACATACAGCGCGATCGGCAAACCGATGGCCGACCACAGCGAGTAACGCCCGCCCACCCAGTCCCAGAATTCGAACACGTTTTCCGGATTGATGCCGAATTTCGAGGTGGCTTCAAGATTGGTCGAAACGGCGGCGAAATGCCGTGCAACGGCATGCTCGTTGCCCAGCCTCTCGACCAGCCAGGCACGTGCCGAGCGCGCGTTGGTGATGGTTTCCTGTGTGGTAAAGGTCTTCGAGCTGACGATGAACAGCGTGGTTTCCGCATCCAGCCTGTTTAGCGTGTCGGTCAGGTGCGAACTGTCGATGTTGGAAACGAAGTGCACATCCAGGTTGTCGGCGGCATAGGGCTTGAGCGATTCGCATACCATCTGCGGGCCGAGGTCGGAACCGCCGATGCCGATGTTGACGATGTCGGTGATGGCCTTGCCGGTATGGCCGCGATGTTCGCCATTGCGTACCGCATCGGAAAAGCGGCGCATCGATCCCAGCACGCGGAGTACATCCGGCATCACGTCCTTGCCGTCCACCGGCACCGGACGACCGGATCGGTTGCGCAGCGCGGTGTGCAATGCGGCGCGGTGCTCGGTATTGTTGATCCTGTCGCCGCCGAACATGCGCTCTATCCAGACAGGCAGCCGGGCTTGTTCGGCGAGTTCGATCAATAGCCTGACGGTCTGGTCGTTGATGCGGTTCTTGGAGTAATCGAACAGCAGCCGGTCGAACTCCAGCGAAAATTTCCTGAAACGAGCCGGATCTTCGCCGAACATCTGGCGCATGTGTACATTTTCGATTGCCGCGTGGTGAAGCCTGAGTGCCTGCCAGGCGGGTGATTCGGTCAGTTTGGACATGGTAATAATCTTAAATCAACGTGTAGAACGATGCAGGGGCGCGATGAATCGCGCCCCTACGGCTTTACCTCCGGCACGAGAATGATCCCGGCCAGCGGCGGCAGGGATATCTCCGCGGAATAGGGCAGGCCCATCCACGGTATCGCCTCGGCCTGGATCAAGCCGGCGTTGCCTGCATTGCTGCCGGCATAGTATTGCGAATCGCTGTTCAGCACTTCCCGGTATTGCGCCGGGATCGGCAAGCCGATACGGTAGCGCTTGCGCGGCACCGGGGTCAGATTCAGCGCGACCACCACGCAGGACCCGTCGCGCGCGCGGCGCTGGTAGGACAGCACCGAATGTTCCGCATCGTTGCAGTCTATCCACGAGAAACCTTCGGGCTGGAAATCAAGTTCGTGCAGCGCGGACAGCCCGCCGTACAGCCGGTTGAGGTCGCAGGCCAGATTCTGCATGCCGCGATGGTATTCCTGCCCCAGCTGCCACCATTCCAGTTCCCACTTCGCTTGCCATTCGCGCCCCTGCGCGAGTTCGTTGCCCATGAAGTTCAGTTTCTTCCCCGGGCTGGTCATCTGGTAGGTGAGCAGCAGCCGCAGGTTGGCGAATTTCTGCCATGCGTCGCCGGGCATCTTGGACAGCAGCGAACCCTTGCCATGCACCACCTCGTCATGCGAGAACGGCAGCACGAAGTTCTCGCTGTAGGCGTAGATCTGGGCGAAGGTGAGTTCATTGTGGTGATAGCGGCGGTGCACCGGATCGTGATGGAAGTAGCTCAGCGTGTCGTTCATCCAGCCCATGTTCCACTTGATCGAGAAGCCCAGTCCGCCGAGATAGACAGGGCGCGATACGCCCGGCCAGGCGGTGGACTCCTCGGCCATGGTCAGCGCGCCGGGGAACTCATCATGCACCATGATGTTCATCTCGCGCAGGAACTCGACCGCTTCAAGGTTCTCGCGGCCGCCGTATTTGTTGGGTATCCATTCGCCCGCCTTGCGCGAGTAGTCGAGATACAGCATCGAGGCGACCGCATCGACGCGTATTCCGTCGAAGTGGAATTCGGACAACCAGAAGTGCGCGCTGGACATCAGGAAGCTTTTCACTTCATTGCGTCCGAAATTGAAGATGTGCGTCCCCCAATCCTGGTGGAAGCCGAGACGCGGGTCCTGGTGTTCGTATAAAGCGGTGCCGTCAAATTTTGCCAGCGCCCAGCTATCCTGGGGAAAGTGTGCCGGCACCCAATCGAGGATCACGCCGATGCCGGCCTGATGACAGGCATCTATGAAGTAACGCAACTCGTCCGGCGAACCGAAGCGGCTGGTCGGCGCGAAATAGCCGGTGGCCTGGTAACCCCACGATTCGTCCAGAGGATGCTCGGAAACCGGCATCAGTTCGATGTGCGTGTAGCCCATGCCTTTGACGTAAGGCACGAGGTCGGTCGCCAGTTCGCGGTAGGTGTAGAAGCGGCCATCCGGATGGCGCTTCCAGGAACCGGCATGGACCTCGTAGATGTTGATCGCGCCGTGCAGCCAGTCCCATTGTCCGCGTTGCGCCAGCCATTCCGCATCCTGCCATTGGTGCCTGTTGGCCGGAGCGGCAAGGGCGGCGGTGCCGGGACGCAACTCGTAACCTTGCGCATACGGGTCGGTCTTGGTCAGGATGTGGCCGGAGTTGCGGTTGCGGATCTCGTAGCGGTACAGCGCATGCTGTTTGATCCCGGGAATGAACAGTTCCCACACGCCGCTGGTGCCATGCGAGCGCATCGGATGGAGACGCCCGTCCCAGTTGTTGAATTCGCCGATCACACTGACGCGCTCGGCGTTCGGCGCCCATACCGCAAAGCGCACGCCTGTTACCCCGTTGATTTCGACCGGGTGCGAGCCCAGCATCCGGTAAGCCTGGTTTAGCCTGCCTTCGCTGAACAGATACAGGTCCTGTGGCGAGAGATGCGGCGGGAATTGGTAGGGATCGTGAATCTCGCGGGTCGCGCTGCCGTAATGCAGGCACAGTCGGTAGGGGCGTACGGGTTCGTCTATGCCGCGCCATTCGAACACGCCGCTCGGGTGGACGCGTTCCAGAGGCGCACTTCCGGCCGGGTTCAGCAGATCGACGCCGGTCGCGTGCGGTTCGTAGAATCTGACGACCCATTCCGAACCTTCGCGATGCAGGCCCAGCAGTCCGAACGGGTCATAAAGGCGGGCTTGCAGCAACGATTCCATCAGCGTATTCACCTTATCTACCCCATTGTTCTTGTCTAGTGGGCCGATTGTAAACGATAATGACCGCACTACATATGCGGAGAAGCAAAATGAACGCTCAGTTGGGGTATCTGCAGAAAAAGTACCAGGTCGCAACAGGTGATCCGGCCCCGCGTTTTGTCAGCCGCATCACCAAGAATACCTACGCGATGATACTGGCCGGCGGGCGCGGCAGCCGCTTGCATCAACTGACGGATTGGCGGGCCAAGCCCGCCGTCCCGTTCGGGGGTAAGTTCCGCATCATCGATTTCGTGCTGTCCAATTGCGTCAACTCCGGCATCCGCCGCATCGGCGTCGCGACGCAATACAAGTCGCACAGCCTGATCCAGCATATCCAGCGGGGCTGGTCGTTCTTGAACGGCCAGTTCGGCGAGTTCGTCGACCTGCTGCCCGCACAACAGCGCATCAGCGCAGATCACTGGTATCAGGGCACGGCCGATGCGGTGTTCCAGAATCTCGATATCCTGCGCGAGGTCGATCCGGATTTCGTGCTGATCCTGGCCGGCGATCATGTGTACAAGATGGACTATGGCAAGTTGCTGGCCTTCCACGTCGAGAACAAGGCCGACATGACAGTAGCCTGCCTGGAAGTGCCGGTAGCGGAGGCGAGCGCATTTGGCGTGATGGGTGTGGATGAGCATGCGCGCGTCGTCGAATTCACCGAGAAACCGGCCAATCCGCCTTCGATTCCCGGCAAGCCGGGCAAATCGCTGGCGAGCATGGGTATCTATGTGTTCAACACGAAGTTCCTGTTTGAACAACTGATACGCGATGCCGACGATCCGCAATCGAGCCATGACTTCGGCAAGGATATGATCCCGCATCTGGTCGAAAAATATCGCGTGTTCGCGCAGAGCTTCGAACACAGTTGCGTCGGCATGGAAGATGGCAAGGCGCCCTATTGGCGCGATGTGGGAACCATCGATTCCTACTGGGAAGCCAACATGGAGCTGACCAAGGTCATTCCCGATCTGAATATGTACGATCAGGAATGGCCGATCTGGACGCATCAGGAGCAGCTGCCCCCGGCGAAATTCGTGTTTGATGATAACGACAGGCGCGGCATGGCGATTGATTCGCTGGTGTCGGGCGGTTGTATCGTCAGCGGTTCGACGGTGCGCCGCTCATTGCTGTTCTCCGATGTGCGCGTGAACAGCCATTGCAACATCGAGGATTCGGTATTGTTACCCAACGTGGATGTGTGCCGCGATGTGGTGTTGAAGCGCGTGGTCGTGGACAAGAACTGCAAGATCCCCGAGGGACTCCAGGTCGGTGTCAATCCGAAAGAGGATCGCAAACGCTTCCATGTCAGCCCGAATGGTGTGACACTCATCACGCCGGAGATGCTCGGGCAATTCGTACATAAAATCCGCTGATTTCAATATTACCCGCTGAAGACGGTGAGCCTGACCCCTATGAAAAAATCCGTCGATCTGGTATTCCTCTGGCACATGCATCAGCCGGATTACCGCGATTATTCCAGCGGCGACTTCGTGTTGCCTTGGACCTATCTGCACGCCATCAAGGATTACACCGACATGGCTTATCACCTGGAGCGCCATCCCAGGGTACATGCCGTGGTGAACTTCGTGCCTATCCTGCTCGATCAGATGGAGGACTATGCCGACCAGTTCGCCTCCGGGCAATTGCGCGATCCGCTGCTGCGCATGCTGGCGCATGATGATTCCTGCGCGCTGAACGATGACGAGCGGAAATTGATCCTGGATGCGTGTTTCCGCAGCAATCACACCAAAATGATCGCGCCTTATCCGGCCTATAAACGGCTGCACGAGCTGTTCAGCCGGTTGCAGACAGATGGCGAAACCACGCTTTCCTATTTGTCCGGACAATACATGTCTGACCTGCTGACCTGGTATCACCTGGCCTGGTGCGGCGAGAGCGTGCGCCGTGAACATACCCTGGTGGTGCGTTTGATGAGCAAGGCGGAAGGTTTCAGCTACGAAGATCGCAAACAGCTGGTCGCGCTGCTCGGCGAATTGGTTCGCGGCATCATCCCGCGTTATCGCAAGCTGGCCGAGTCCGGCCAGGTCGAGATATCCGCCACGCCCCATTACCATCCGCTGGCGCCGCTGTTGATCGATTTCGCCAGCGCCAAGGAAGCCATGCCGGACGCGCCGCTACCGCAGGCGATTCGTTATCCGGCGGGAAAAATCCGGGTGGCCGCGCATGTCGCCAAGGCGAAAAAAAGCCATGCCGAGCGCTTCGGCAGCGAGCCGGTGGGAATGTGGCCCGCCGAGGGATCGATCTCCACCAGCACACTGGAGGTGTTGGCGGGGGAGGGCTGCCGCTGGGCGGCCAGCGGAGAGGGCGTGCTGGCGAACAGCCTGCACCAGTTCGCGAATGCGCTTCCGGATCGCGCCGAATATCTTTATCGCCCTTACCGGCTGGACAAGGGCGCGGACGGATTGACCTGTTTTTTTCGCGATGACCGATTGTCGGATTTGATCGGATTCGAATATTCGCGCTGGCACGGCAAGGATGCGGCGCTGCATTTTGTCGATCAGATATTGGCGATTGCCCAGCAGGCGCCGGAGGATGAAACGCCTGTCGTCAGCATTATTCTCGACGGCGAAAACGCCTGGGAATACTATCCCTACAACGGTTTTTACTTTCTCGACGAACTGTATGCCGCGCTGGAAACGCATACGGAAATCCACACCAGCACCTATCGCGATTACCTGCAAACGTATCAAAAGCGCCCCGGCAGCGCGCAGGTGCGCAGCCTGCCCGGCATTGTTGCGGGCAGTTGGGTCTACGGCAATTTTTCAACCTGGATCGGTTCCAGGGATAAAAATCACGCGTGGGATCTGTTGTGCGCGGCCAAACAGAGTTACGACATGGTGATGGCCGGCGGACGGCTCGGCACGGATGAGCAGGAGGCCGCCGAGAAGCAACTCTGCTCCTGCGAAAGCTCGGACTGGTTCTGGTGGTTCGGCGATTACAATCCCTCGCATGCCGTGGTCAGTTTCGACAGGCTGTTTCGCCACAATCTCACCGAACTGTACCGTTTGCTGAAATTGCCCGCCCCGCACAACCTGTCCGAACCGATCAGCCAGGGCAGCCTGGGAGAGGCGGAAGCCGGCGGCGCGATGCGGCGCGCGACGGAATAGGCGCCCCATGCTGACTGAACGCGCCAGCGGCATACTGCTGCACCCGACTTCACTGCCCGGCCCATCCGGTTCAGGCGACTTTGGCGCGGATGCATACCGGTTCGTCGACTGGCTGGCCGGCGCGGGCCAGACATACTGGCAAGTGTTGCCGCTGGGCGAAATCGGCCCGGGGAACTCACCCTACATGAGCAGTTCGGCTTTTGCCGGCAATATCCTGATGATCGATCTTGCCGAATTGGCGGCACAGGGCTGGCTCCATCAGGAAGACCTGGCGCCCGATCCGGGATTTCGTGCCGACCGGGTAAATTTCGCGCTGATACAGCCTTTCCGCATCGCGCGACTGCGCCGCGCCGCTAGGAGTTTCTTCGCGGGCGCGCACGACGACAGGCACAGGGCTTATACCGCGTTCTGCATCGCGGAAGGCGGATGGCTGGAAGACTATGCGCTATTCATGACGATCGCGGAACGCGAAAACTGGCGCGAGTGGAATCACTGGCCCGTGGAACTGGCGCACAGGGATGCGCTGGCCTTGCGTCACGCGCGGGAGAACTACGCCGACGAGATCGGTTTCTGGAAATTCTGCCAATGGTGTTTTGCACGCCAGTGGTCAAAACTGAAGCTGTATGCCAACGAGCGCGGCGTTCGTATCATCGGCGACGTGCCGATCTTCGTGGCCTATCAGAGCGCCGATGTGTGGTCGCATCAGGAATTGTTCGAGCTGGACGCGAACGGGCGTCCGGCTGCCGTTGCCGGAGTGCCGCCCGATTATTTCAGCGAGAACGGGCAGCTCTGGGGGAATCCGCTGTATCGCTGGGACGTCCACGAACAGACCGGCTATGCGTGGTGGATCGCGCGTTTGCGGCACGCGCTCCAGCAGGCCGATCTGGTGCGTATCGATCACTTCCGCGGCTTTGCCGCCTACTGGGAGATACCGGCGGATGCGCCCAACGCGATTTCGGGAAAATGGGTGGCTGGCCCCGGGGAAAAACTATTTACGGCCTTCCAGCAGGCTTTCTCCAATTTGCCTATCATTGCGGAAGACTTGGGATTGATCACGCCGGACGTGGTGTTGCTGCGCGATCAGTTCATTTTGCCGGGCATGCGCGTCCTGCAATTCGCGTTTGGCGACGGCGAGATCAACCACTTTTTGCCGCATCACTATATACCCAATACGATCGCCTATACCGGAACCCATGACAACGACACCAGCATCGGCTGGTGGAATACCGCCCCCGACCATGTCAAGACTTTTGCCCTGCAATATCTGAACAGCGATGGGCAGAATATTCATTGGGATATGATGCGCGCCCTCTCGGGATCAGTGGCGAATGTCGTCGTATTCCCGATGCAGGACGTGCTGGGACTGTCCAGCGAGCACCGCATGAATTTTCCCGGTCAGCCGGGCGGGAATTGGGAATGGCGTTTCAGCTGGGATCAGATACAGCCGGAACATACTGGGGCGCTGGCGGAAATGTCCGTGGTACATAAACGCATTCCGGCAAAAGTAAACCCTGAATCCGGCGCGGGAAGTTTGAGGTAAAATACGCAATGACATTTCCCTTGGGGGATGGGAAAATATTTGGAGAGCAGGGGATGATTTTAGTAACAGGCGGAGCCGGATTCATCGGCGCGAATTTTGTATTGGACTGGCTGGCACAAGACCGCGAAGGTATCGTCAACCTCGACAAGCTGACTTACGCGGGCAACCTGGAAAACCTCGCGACACTCAAGGGCAATGCCCGCCACATATTCGTGCAGGGCGACATCGGCGATGCGAACCTGGTGGGCAAGCTGTTGGCGCAGCACCGCCCGCGTGCCATCGTCAATTTCGCGGCGGAAAGTCATGTGGACCGCTCCATCCTGGGCCCCGGAGAGTTCATCCAGACCAACATCGTCGGCACGTTCAATCTGCTGGAAGCGGTGCGGGCCTACTGGTCGGCTTTGCCTGCCGACGAAAAGAGCAGCTTTCGTTTTCTGCATGTCTCCACCGACGAAGTGTACGGTTCGCTGGCCAAGGACGACGCTGCATTCAGCGAAACGCACCGCTACGAACCCAACAGCCCGTATTCCGCCAGCAAAGCCGCCAGCGACCATCTGGTGCGCGCCTACCACCATACCTATGGCCTGCCGGTGCTGACCACCAATTGTTCCAACAATTACGGTCCCTACCATTTCCCCGAGAAGCTGATCCCGCTGATGATCGTCAACGCGCTGGCCGGCAAACCGTTGCCGGTATATGGCGACGGCCAGCAGATCCGCGACTGGCTGTACGTCAAAGACCATTGCAGCGCGATCCGCCGCGTGCTGGAAAAGGGCAGGCTGGGCGAGGTCTACAACGTCGGCGGCTGGAATGAAAAAGCCAACATCGAGATCGTGCATACGGTTTGCGACCTGCTGGACGAGCTGCGCCCACTTCCCACTTCCAACTCCCCACTTGCCACTTACCGTTCTCTAATCACTTACGTTCAAGACCGTCCCGGTCACGACCGCCGTTACGCGATCGATGCCCGCAAGCTCGAGCGCGAACTGGGCTGGAAACCGGCAGAGACCTTCGAGACCGGCATCCGCAAAACGGTGCAATGGTATCTGAACAACCAGGAGTGGGTGAGCCATGTGCAGTCGGGCGATTACCGGCAGTGGGTCGAAAAGAACTACGCGGGACGCGCCTGATGAAAATCCTGTTGTTAGGCAAGAACGGCCAGGTCGGCTGGGAGCTGCAGCGCAGTCTTGCGCCGCTCGGGGAAGTGATCGCGCTGGATAGCGATAGCAGTGAGTTGTGCGGCGATTTCACGAAACTGGGTGGCATCGCCGAAACGGTGCGCCGCGTGGCCCCGGACGTGATCGTCAACGCCGCCGCCCATACCGCCGTGGACAAGGCCGAGAGCGAGCCGGAACTGGCCCGCGCCATCAATGCGCTCGCGCCCGGCGTGCTGGCGCATGAAGCAAAACAGTCCGGCGCCTGGCTGATCCATTACTCCACAGATTATGTGTTCGACGGCAGCGGTGACCGTCCCTGGCTGGAAACCGATCCAGTTGGGCCGTTGAGCGTGTACGGCTCGACCAAGCTGGAGGGCGAGCAACTGATACGACAGTCCGGCTGCAAACACCTCATCTTCCGCACCAGCTGGGTCTACGGCGCGCGCGGCGGCAACTTCGCCAGGACCATGCTGCGGCTGGCCAGGGAACGCGACAAACTCAGCGTCATCAACGACCAGATCGGCGCGCCCACCGGCGCTGACCTGCTGGCCGACATTACCGCCCATGCGATCCGCACCGCGCAACAGCGGCCCGAAGTGTCCGGCCTGTACCATCTGGTGGCCGGAGGCGAGACCTCATGGCACGGCTATGCCAGCTTCGTGATCGACTTTGCCCGTCTAGAGGGAGTTGAACTCAAGGTTGCGCCGGATGCCATTCAAGCCGTGCCGACCAGCGCTTTCCCCACTCCGGCCATACGACCGCACAACTCTCGCATGGACACCTCCAAACTGCAACACACCTTCAATCTTAACCTGCCCTTGTGGCAAGCTGGCGTTGCACGCATGCTCACGGAAATTCTGGGTAAATAATCATGACTACACGCAAAGGCATCATCCTCGCCGGCGGCTCCGGCACAAGACTGCACCCGGTCACGCTGGCCGTTTCCAAGCAATTGCTGCCGATCTACGACAAGCCGATGATCTACTACCCGCTGTCCACGCTGATGCTGGCCGGGATACGCGACATCCTGATCATCTCCACCCCGCAGGACACGCCGCGTTTCCAGCAACTGCTGGGCGACGGCGCATCGTGGGGATTGAACCTGCAATATGCGGTGCAACCCTCGCCGGACGGCTTGGCGCAGGCATTCATCATCGGACGCGAATTCATCGGCAACCATCCCACAGCGCTGGTGCTGGGCGACAACATTTTTTACGGGCACTCTTTCAATGACCAATTGGATAGCGCGGTACAGCGCACCGAGGGAGCCTCGGTTTTTGCCTACCATGTGCGCGACCCGGAACGCTACGGCGTGGTGGAATTCGACGGGAGTGGACGCGCTATCTCGCTCGAAGAAAAACCCAAACACCCGAAATCCAACTATGCCGTCACCGGCCTGTATTTCTACGACAACGGGGTCGTGGATATCGCCGCCAGCCTCAAACCTTCCCCGCGCGGCGAACTGGAGATCACCGATGTCAACAGCATTTATCTGGAGCAGGGCAAATTGTCCGTCGAGATAATGGGACGCGGCTACGCATGGCTGGATACCGGCACGCACGGTTCGCTGCTCGAAGCCAGCCACTTCATCCAGACCATAGAACATCGCCAAGGGTTGAAGATCGCCTGTCCGGAAGAGATTGCCTATCGCAAGGGCTTCATCGACGCGGCGCAACTGGAAAAGCTGGCCGCCCCCTTGCTCAAGAGCGGCTATGGCAGCTATTTGATGCATCTGCTCAAGGAAAAGGTCTTGCCAGAATGAAAGTGATTCAAACCGCCATTCCAGATATGCTGATCGTTGAACCCAGGGTGTTCGGCGACGATCGCGGTTTTTTCTTCGAAAGTTACAATCGGCGCAGATTCGCCGAGCTCACCGGACGCGATGTCGATTTCGTGCAGGACAACCACTCCCGTTCCGCCAGAAACGTGCTGCGCGGGCTGCACTACCAGATCCAGCATCCGCAAGGAAAGCTGGTGCGCGTGGTGCAGGGCGCGGTGCTGGATGTGGCGGTGGATATCCGCAAGAGTTCGCCGACCTTCGGCCAGCATGTCGCGCTGGAATTATCTGCGGAGAACAAGCTCATGTTGTGGATACCGGAAGGTTTTGCGCATGGCTTCGTAGTCCTGACAGAAACCGCCGAGTTCCTGTACAAGACCACCGATTACTGGTTCCCGGAACACGAGCGCTGCATACGCTGGAACGATCCGGCGCTGGCGATCGACTGGAGGCTGGAAGGGGCACCGTCACTTTCCGGCAAGGATGCGCAGGGCAAGACACTCGCCGACGCCGAACTGTTCGCATGACAAAAAACCGGTTGACTCGGCTGTGAAAATATCGTTCAATTGCTGAACGCGTTCAGTCATTGAACGATATAGCCACTGCATAGCCATGTTAAGCGACGAGTACCGCTACAAAATCCTGAAGCACCTGGAAACCAACCCTGAAATCAGTCAGCGAGAACTGGCCGAAGTGCTGGGCATCAGTTTGGGCAGAGTGAACTATTGTATTCAGGCTTTGATTGAGAAAGGGCTGGTTAAAGCGAATAACTTTCGCAACAGCAACAACAAGAAAGGCTATGCCTACCTGCTGACGCCCAGGGGCATCGAAGAAAAAGCAAAATTGACCATCGAGTTCCTCAAAATAAAAATTGCGGAACACGAAGCGTTGAAGAAGGAAATCAAAAGTCTGCGTGAAGAAGCGGGCAGTGTGCAGATGGCAAAAGTGACGCAGCACCTGACGAAGGTTGGATAAGTTGGCCATGACAGGCTGCTGACACGGGAGTGATGCGATGAGAGTAATGGTTCTCGGTGTGACGGGGATGCTGGGCAATGCGATGTTTCGTCACTTGTCGGCTACTCCCGGTCTGGATGTTTACGGCACGGCGCGCGGCGAGGGCGCCAGGCGCAGCTTTTCCGGCGATCTGTCCGGCCAGATCGTCGCCGGCGTGGATGTGGAAAACCACGACTCGCTGGTCAGGGCATTTGCCACCGTGCGTCCCGATGTCGTGGTGAACTGCGTGGGCCTGGTCAAGCAATTGGCCGACGCGAACGATCCCTTGCAGGCGGTGCCGATCAACACCCTGCTGCCGCACCGGCTTGCTGCGCTTTGCCAGGCTGGCGGCGCGCGCCTTGTCCACATCAGCACGGACTGCGTATTTTCCGGCGCAAAGGGCGGATATCTGGAATCCGATTTCCCCGATGCCTACGACCTCTATGGCCGTTCCAAGCTGTTGGGGGAAGTCGATTACCCCCATGCGATCACCTTGCGCACCTCTATCATCGGCCATGAGCTATCGGGACACAGAAGCCTGGTGGGCTGGTTCCTTGCGCAGCAGGGTTCCGTCAAAGGCTATACCCGTGCCATTTTTTCGGGGTTGCCCACCGTTGAGCTGGCGCGCGTGGTCGGCGAACACGTTTTGCCCCGCCCCCAGCTGCATGGGCTGTATCACGTCGCGGCGCAGCCGATCAACAAGTTCGATCTGCTGAAACTCGTTGCGCAAACCTATGGCAAGAATATCGGGATCATCCCGTCGGATGAACTGGTGATAGATCGCTCCCTGAATGCGCAGCGTTTCAGGGAAGCAACGGGTTATGTGGCGCCGGCATGGACAGAGCTGGTGCAACGCATGTACGAATTCAAATGATCAGGAAGGGCAAAGAGCATGTTTAACAATAAAGTGTTAATGATCACCGGCGGGACGGGCTCGTTCGGCAATGCCGTACTGAAGCGTTTCCTGGAAACCAATGTCAGGGAAATCCGCATCTTCAGCCGCGATGAAAAAAAGCAGGAAGACATGCGCATCGCCCTCAACAACCCCAAGCTCAAGTTCTATATCGGCGATGTGCGCAATTACGACAGCATCCACGAAGCCATGAAGGGCGTGAATTACGTGTTCCATGCCGCCGCGCTGAAACAGGTGCCCTCGTGCGAGTTTTACCCGATGGAGGCGGTGCGGACCAACGTGCTGGGGACGGAAAATGTCATGAACGCCGCGATCGCCAGAAACGTTGAACGCGTGATCGTGCTGAGCACCGACAAAGCCGTGTATCCGATCAACGCGATGGGCATCTCCAAGGCCATGGCTGAGAAGCTGATGGTCGCCAAGGCCAGGATGCAAGCTAAGGGCGATACCGTGCTGTGCGCGACGCGCTACGGAAACGTGATGGCTTCGCGCGGCTCGGTCATCCCCCTGTTTGTAGACCAGATCAAGTCCGGCAAGGAAATGACCGTGACCGACCCGGCGATGACCCGCTTCCTGATGTCGCTGGAAGACTCGGTCGATCTGGTCATCTACGCGTTCGAGCACGGCCAGCAGGGCGATATCTTTGTGCAGAAAGCGCCCGCCTCCACAGTGGGCGTGCTGGCACAGGCGCTGAAGGAACTGTTCAAGGCGCACGTGCCGGTCAGGGTGATCGGAACCCGGCACGGGGAAAAACTGTACGAGTCGCTGATCTCGCGGGAAGAGATGGCCAAGGCGACCGATATGGGGCGCTATTACCGGATACCGGCGGACAACCGCGACCTGAACTACGCCCAGTTCTTTGTGGAAGGGGACACCAAGCTGTCCACCATCGACGACTACACCTCGCACAATACCGAACAGCTGGAGGTGGAGGGCGTAAAGAGATTGCTGCTGAAGCTCGATTTCATCCAGGAGCAACTCAATGCTTAAGGTCATGACCATCGTCGGCACCCGGCCGGAACTCATCAAAATGTCGCGGGTGATCGCCGAATTCGACCAGCACACCAATCACGTGCTGGTGCACACCGGGCAGAATTTCGATTACGAGCTGAACCAGGTGTTCTTCGACGACATGGGCATCCGCAAGCCGGACCATTTTCTCGGGGCGGTGGGGGAGACCGCAGCGCAAACCATCGCGCGGGTGATCGAGAAATCCGACGAGGTGATGGAAAAAGAGCGCCCCGATGCCTTGCTGCTGTACGGCGACACCAATTCCTGCCTGTCCGTGATATCGGCCAAGCGCCGCAAGATACCTGTGTTCCACATGGAAGCGGGCAACCGCTGCTTCGACCAGCGCGTGCCGGAAGAACTGAACCGCAAGGTGCTGGACCATCTCAGCGACATCAATCTGGTGCTCACCGAGCATGCCCGCCGCTACCTGATCGCGGAAGGCATCCCGGCCGAACGCATCATCAAATCCGGCTCGCACATGCAGGAAGTGCTGGACCATTTCATGCCCAAGATCAGGCAGTCGGATGCGTTGAACAAACTCCAGCTCACCGCGCAGCGTTATTTCCTCGTCAGCGCGCACCGGGAAGAGAATGTCGATACGCCGGCCAATCTGCAAGACCTGCTGGACAGTCTGCAAGCGCTGGTCAAGGAGTACGACATGCCGGTGATCGTCTCCACCCACCCCCGGACCCGGCAACGGCTGGAGAAACTGGGCACCGCAGGGCTGGACCCGCGCATCCAGTTCCTCAAGCCGTTCGGCTTCTTCGACTACGTCAAACTGCAGATGGAAGCCTTCTGCATCCTGTCCGACAGCGGCACGATCACCGAAGAAGCATCGCTGCTGAACCTGCCTGCGGTGACGATACGCAATGCGCACGAGCGTCCGGAAGGCATGGACGAAGGCACGCTGGTGATGTGCGGCCTCAAGGCCGAGCGCGTGCTGGATGCGGTGCGCATCGTCACCCAACAGCACGACGGCGCCGCAAGGCAATTCGCCATGGTCCCCGACTATGCGGGCGGCCAGGTGTCCAAAAAAGTGCTCCGCATCGTGTTGAGCTACACCGATTATGTGAACCGCGTGGTGTGGTCTAAGTGAGCCCGCTGGCGTGCCTGAATCAATGAACATGATGCGAAAAACCGCGCCATCACTTCTTCGCCAGTTGATAGGCAGCCCGGTATCTCACCGGGAATTGATCTGGGCAATGACAAAACGCGAGGTGATAGGCCGCTATCGCGGCTCGTTCATGGGTATTGCGTGGTCGTTCTTCAGCCCGGTGGTGATGCTGGCCGTTTACACCTTCGTATTCAGCGTGGTCTTCAAAGCCCGCTGGAACGCCGGCAGCGACAGCAAAACTGAATTTGCGGTAGTGCTGTTTGCCGGCATGATCATTTTTTCGCTCTTCTCCGAGTGCATCAATCGCGCGCCGTCACTGATACTCGCCAACGTCAACTACGTCAAAAAAGTGGTGTTCCCGCTTGAGATATTGTCGTGGGCTGCCCTGGGTTCGGCGTTGTTTCATTTTGCGATCAGTCTGTTCGTGTGGGTGATCTTCTATGCCGCGCTTAATCTTTCGCTGAACTGGACCATCCTGTTTCTGCCTCTGATCCTGCTCCCGCTGCTGCTGTTTATCATCGGCATTTCCTGGTTTCTCGCCGCGCTTGGCGTCTATGTGCGCGACATTGCGCAAGTGGTCGGCGTGGCCACGACCATATTGATGTTCCTGTCGCCGGTGTTTTTCTCGGTAACCTCGTTGCCTGAAAAATATCGGCCATTCATGTATGCCAATCCCCTGACCTTCATCATCGAGCAGGCCAGGGATGTGATGATATGGGGGAAGCTGCCTGATTGGAGCTTGCTCGGAATCTATACTTTGGGTGGAGCATTGGTCGCGTTCGCGGGATTCGCATGGTTTCAGAAGACACGAAAAGGGTTTGCCGATGTCCTTTGACCGATTGCTTCTTGCAGGCGAATCACAAAAGCTGGAATTCAAGTCTAGTTTTGATAAAACCACGGTTGAATCACTGGTAGCCTTCGCCAATGCACAGGGCGGAACGATACTGGTGGGCGTTAGCGATGCGGGCGTAGTTATCGGTGTAACGTTAGGCAAAGAAACGCTAAATGAATGGTTGGGGCAAATCAAATCCGCGACCAGTCCCGCGCTGATTCCGGATATTGAGACTTTCACCGAACAAGGCAAAATCGTCGTGGCCATCCGTGTTGGTGAGTTTCCCGTCAAACCGGTCAGCACACGGGGGCGATATTTCAAGCGCGTGGCCAGCTCAAATCACCAGCTGACCATAGGCGAAATTGCCGATCTCTACATGCAATCGCTACAACTCTCTTGGGACGCACACCGAGCCGGCAATCACACGCTGGATGAATTATCCATGCCCAAGATCAAACGATTTATTCAACAAGTGAACGACAATGGTCGTTTCGAACTGGAAAGCACCGACCTCGCCGCACTGGAAAAACTCAACTACATCACTAGTGGGTATCCCACATGGGCGGCCATGCTGCTATTCGCCAAAGAACCAATACGTCACAACATCCACATCGGACGATTCAAAACACCCAGCATGATCATTGATGACAGGCAATTCACCGACACGCTATTCGAAGTGGTCGAGCAGTCGATGAAATTCATTATCTCGTATATTAGTGTCGCGTTTGAATTTGATGGCAGCATTCAGCGCAAAGAACGTTTTGGCTACCCGCTGCCCGCTCTGCGTGAAGCTTTGCTCAACGCAGTCGTCCACCGCGACTACACAGATGGGTCAGACATACAGATCAAAATCTTTGATGATCACATCACAATCTATAGTCCCGGTCTGCTCTATGGCGGGCTAAAATTGGCAGAACTCAATTCGGACAACTACAAATCCCGTTTGCGCAATAAACTGGTTGCTGAAGCGTTTTACCTCACTGGCAACATCGAAAAATATGGCAGCGGTTTTATCCGCATTCGCAAAGCCATGAGCGACTATCCAGAGTTGAGCCTGAATACACAAGAAATTAGTGGCGGATTCATGCTTACCTTTGCCCAGGCAAAGGTTGAACAGCTATGGAAAAGTAATGGAACAGGGCAAGTCACAGGGCAAGTCACAGGGCAAGTCACAGCAGAGATCGTGCGGTTGCTAAGCGTTATGCATGATGAAATGTCACGAAAACAGTTGCAGGATGCGCTAGCGCTAAAATCCCGTGACAATTTTGACAAGCGCTATCTCAAGGCAGCGATTGAATTGAAACTGATCGAGCCCACCATTCCAGATAAACCCAATAGCCGTCTTCAGAAATATCGCCTCACCAAAACAGGGCAAGCGCAATTGCTTATTCGCAACAAGAAGACATCATGAGCAACGACATCGCCATCCGGGTACAAAACCTCAGCAAGTGCTATCAGATATACAACGCGCCGCACGACAGGCTCAAGCAGTTTGTCGTCCCGCGCCTGCAGCGCATGGCGGGGCAAACACCCGGACAATACTTCCGCGAATTCTGGGCGCTCAAAGACATTTCTTTCGAGATCAAGAAGGGTGAATCCGTCGGCATTGTGGGGCGCAACGGCTCGGGGAAATCCACCTTGCTGCAACTCATCTGCGGCACGCTGACACCCACAGACGGCAGCGTGGAAACCAATGGCCGCATCGCGGCCCTGCTGGAACTCGGCTCCGGCTTCAACCCCGAATTCACCGGGCGCGAGAATGTCTACATGAACGCTGCCGTACTGGGCTTAAGCAGGGAAACAGTGGACGAGCGGTTTGACGATATCGCCGCCTTTGCCGATATCGGCGAGTTCATCGAGCAACCGGTCAAGACATACTCTAGCGGTATGGCCGTGCGCTTGGCTTTTGCCGTTCAAGCCGTCATTGACCCGGATATTTTTGTTGTCGACGAAGCGCTTGCCGTAGGCGATGAAAAATTCCAGCGAAAGTGTTTTGCGCGTTTGGAGCAACTGAAAAGCAGGGGCACCTCTATTTTATTTGTATCGCATTCTCCGGCAAGCATTATTGAATTATGCGACAAGACCCTGCTGCTCGATCACGGGACAAGACTGATGTACAGCTCAGCGCCCAAAGCCATACGTGCCTACCAAAAACTGATTTACGCTTCTGTTGATGAGCAGAAACGGTTGATACAGGAATACCGTGCTGCGGATCAGTCAGGTGATGTTTCAGGAAGCGTTAGCCAGGGCGAATCGACGATAGCTTCCAATGAGAATCATTCTGACGCCTTTGATCCCGGACTTGTACCAGAGACAACAACGTCGTATCCAGTGCAGGGAGCTGAGATCGAGTCAATCCAAATACTCGACACCGAAGGGCATGTTGTCAATGTATTACACCTTGGGAAAAGCTATCGATTTGTAGTGTCTGGACGCTTTATGAATGATTTTTCCGGAGTCAAATTTGGTATTCACCTAAAAACGATTTCCGGGGTGGAAATTACAGGGCAACGCTATCCGATAGAGGGTGGTTATGTAGAAAATATTGTGGCTGGAAAAACCTTCAAAACCAGCTTTGCGTTCAGAATGGATTTGCTGCCCGGTGTGTATTTCGTTGGCGGGGGCGTCTGGTCAAACCGAGAACCTGTTTGTCTTCACCGCGTATTGGACGCGATCATGTTCCGTGTTGTTTCAAACAACAAGCTGAAATCATTTGGTTACGTAGATTCATCAGCCGGAGAACCCGTGTTGGAGTTGATCTAAGATCGGCCATGGGTGCAAAGGCTACGCATGAAATTGTCGTGATGGATATTAATGAAGACTTATATTTGAAAGTTGCAATGGATGCAGTTGAAGAGAGGGTATTGAATACAATGTTGAACAGACTATTCCGAAAAGTTCGAAATTTGGTTACTAGTGCAGAGCCCAAACCAGCTCAAATTTTGGTTGCCACAACAGAGCACGATTCAGCCTGGGGCATACCCAATCCCTTGGATTCTGATATTTATTTGATATCTTATCCAAAGTCAGGGAATACATGGATGCGTTACCTTATGACTTACGCAATATGGCCAGAAATAGCAGAGGTGGACCTGGTGGAGATGGCGGCCTACTTCCCCAGTTTTGGATTGCAGCATGACATCGCTATGATGCGTGAGCCAGATTCGCCATGTAATCAATTAAAGCATCGCTTAATCAAACATCATGCCCCTCATGACGAATTAGCATCCCAACATGTAAAAAGAGCTATTTATATCGCCCGTGATGGCCGTGATGCCATTGTGTCGTACTGGCACTTTTGCAACCAACGCGACGGCACAAACATATCATTCAGTGATTTCATTGAGTGTTCGGTAAAACCAGAATACTTTGGCCCTTGGAATCCGCATGTGTCAGGTTGGCTTCATGCACCTTTGGAGGCTAAACTAATTTTGCGCTATGAAGACATGTTGGAAGATACGGCAGGATGTCTACAAAAGGCTCTGAAGTTCGCTGAAATAGAAGTGCCTCGCTCGGCAATTGAGAATGCCGTTCGTCGTGCATCATTTGACTCCATGAGAAAACTGGAAAAAACAAAGGGGTTGAACTTGGAGATTTTAAAAAACGTCGAGTTCGTACGTAGTGGTCGGAGCGGAACATGGCTCGATACATTTGGCCCCCATGATTTGGAGCGCTTCAATCAGTATCACGGTGGACCTATACCGGAGTTGGGCTACATTTGGTAGTCACTATCGATAGTGATTTCAGATGGAAAACTGGAAATATTTATATTTAAACTGCAACACCAATATGACCCCCCAAGATTTATTTGGATGCTTTCTCCAAGGTTAACTATGTCGAGCAGTTTGTCGATGGAACAAACGAGGGTGTTGGAAAATTATGAGTAATGCTCTATTTATCTTTTTCAGGCGATTACGCTCGCTACGCCAACGTCTGAAAATTGCCTTTCATATTTTTCTTAAGCGGGGAGCTGAATTATTACATCTGCTTGAGGTTGAACGACAGCGTGGAACAGAACGTCAATATTTGGCTGAAATATTGCATCAGCATCAGGAAGTGGCAGTAACGCGCCAGCATGAAGCCGATGTTTTGCGGCGTGCTTCTGAAAACAATCCAACGTGCCGGATTTTTTCTGCCGCGCTCTATGATGTCGTACTGGGTAAGCACGTTGCCATTCATGCGGGAACCGTGCTGAGCAAAGTGAATATTGCGGATTTTAGCTTTATCGCTAGAGAATCGACGGTCAGAAATGCGGACATTGGGAAATATTGTTCGATAGGGCCAAGCGTGCAAATTGGGCTTGATCCACACCCGACAAGAGTGATCGTGTCAACGCATCCTGCCTTTTATAGTAACGATAATCTCGGCTGCGTTACGACTTTTCGTGAGAACAAAATATTTGACGATTCAGTTCCAAAAACTGTTCTGGCCAATGATATATGGATTGGGACAAATGTCATTATTCCCGGCGGAATACATATAGGTACTGGCGCCATAATCGCTGCTGGTTCGGTTGTTGTGAAGGATGTGCCTCCATATGCTGTGGTGGGAGGCAATCCGGCAAAAATCATTAGATACCGGTTTTCGGAAAAACAGATTAAACAATTGATTGAATCAGAATGGTGGGATTGGCCCATTGAGAAAATTCGTCAGCATATCGAAGAATTTTCGGATATTGAGAAATTTCGGGGTGGTGTGACCTCATAAATCACCTGATTATTCGCCTACTCTTAATCGGCTTGTACAAGCTATTTACCCTGACTTCAGGCCGTGGTATTTGGATGGGCCTAACCATATTCTCAACCTAACACAAATTTATGGAACCTATTCTCGACATTATTACCGTTACCAAAGACGACCCTGAGGGAGTGGCTGCTACTATCTACAGCACCAGAAAATTGCGCGCCTGTCCCGGCATCAGACAGATCATCATCGACAGCAGTAGCGAGCCGGTATCCGGCAAAGTAAAGGAGTTGGCGCTTAGCGAGCATGGCGTGGAATATATCTGGCAGAGTCCTTGCGGGATTTCAGCAGCCTTCAACCTTGGAGTTAGCACCGCAAAGGCGGAGTGGGTATGGTTTCTCAATGGTCGGGATGAGGCCCACCCGGATTTGGACGGCCAATTTTTCTTGCAAATACTCAATTCCAGTCAGGCCGGAGTAATCATTTTTCAACAAGAGCTCATGCAATCCCGTACCTGCTTAAAGCATCCGCCATTGTGGGCGCTATGGCCTCCAATGTATTGGCTTCCCCATCCGGCTACTCTTATAAGAAATCAATTATTCAAAGAGCATGGCGCTTTCGATGAAAACTATAAAATTGCGATGGATGCTGATTTATGGATGCGTCTCTCCCGCAAAGATGTTGGCATAGACTTATTCTCCATGCCTGTGGTTTTATATGACCAGAACGGCATGTCAAGCACCAATCTTGCAGTGGTAAAAAAAGAAGCGCAAAGAATTGTGAGCGTCAACATGGATTTGCTGGTCACGGTTTGGGTAAACAATGGAATTTATTTGGTTTCATTATCAAATGAGGATACCCATCAAAAGATGGCAGCTACTTCTCATCGTCAATATGTTCCCTTTCCTGTTGATCAAATTGATCCAAGTTCATTTGAGGCATACAAACTTTGTCTTGATGCGCTTGTGGCTAGCAGGAATGAACTTGCGACATGCAGGAATGAACTTGCGACATTGGAATTTTATAAGGGCCAATACAATGCATTACTGCAATCCAGGAGTTGGAAAATAACAAAGCCATTAAGGTTCGTTATGAGACTGTTTAGATAGGTGTAATCGAGCGCATGCTGACTGTCAGCGATCCTCCAACACTCATTCTCCAAAGACTGATTTGGCGTAGCAATATCCTAAGAAAGGCAATATATTTCCCAAGCGTTAATCAAAGGTTGAGTAAATGTATCTTTTAATAACATTATTTTAAATATTTATGGTGGCATATTATTCAAGCCGATAATAAATTGTTGCAAATCTATTTCAAGGAAAGGCATAAGATGCTTGTAAAACTCAAAGGATGGGCTGAAAAAATCAAAAGGGGAATTGCTGGAGCTACTGCGGTGTCCGGGCAGAGCAAATCCGCGAGAGAAATATTTGCGGATATCTACCGCAGTAACTACTGGGGAAATTCGGATTCCCGTTCTGGGGCGGGTTCTGATCTCGTTCAAACTGAAGTAGTTCGGCGGGAATTGCCCGTTCTGATAAGCGAGTTTGAGGTGAACTCCATGCTCGATATTCCCTGCGGTGACTGGCACTGGATGAAGGAAACCAATCTGGATGTCGACTACATCGGCGCAGATATCGTCCCCGAGATCGTGCAGCACAACAATGAATTGTATGGCAAGGATCGCCGCGGATTCAGGGCGCTCGATATGATCAAAGATGACTTGCCGAAGGTCGATCTGGTTTTTTCCCGCGATGTTCTGGTTCATCTATCTTTCGAAGATATTTTCTCTGCATTGCGCAATATTGAACGCAGCGGTTCCAGGTATCTGCTGACTACGACCTTTACCAGACGCGATTCTAATTTTGACATCACGACTGGGCAGTGGCGGCCAGTCAACCTGCAAAAAGCGCCTTTCAACTTCCCCGCGCCGCTGCGTCTCATCAACGAGAATTGTACGGAAGGTGATGGCAGTTGGGGCGACAAGAGTCTGGGGTTGTGGGAAATAAGCGGATTGAAGATTGAACAATGAGAATCCTATGGCATTGAGTGCCCCATGCTCGCTGTCGGCTATTGATGGGCAGTCTGAGATGATTTCAATGCAGCCCAAGGGCAAGGTTTTGCTGTTCAGCTATGCCTTTCCTCCGATGCAGGTGCAGATGACTCCAGCGGTATTCAAGCCGATGGCAGCCATTGCACATCTGGGCTATCAGGTGGACGTGGTTTGCGCCGATTCTTTTTCTCCGCACCTGCCGCTGGATAACAGTCTGCTGCCTTATGCGGAACAGACCTTCTCTGATATATACCGGCTAAATCCACCAAAAGGGCTAGTCGGATTTTTAAAGGGGCGCTCAAATGTGTTGTCCAGAGTGCCGGATCTGATGGCGGTTTTGCATAAATCTGCATACCAGCATTTAATGGATTTGGATCTGAGTCAATATGAAGCCGTGATGACGTGGTCGCCGTTCCATTCGATCAATCCAGTCATGGTTAGAGTAAAAAAGGCCAGGGGAAATGTGAAATGGATCGCGCAATTCAGTGATCCTTGGGCAGGAAATCCGCTTGAAACCAATATAATTAAAAAGGCGTGGAATAATTGGCGCGAGCCCCAAACAGTCAATGCAGCCGATTTCATCGTCCACTGTTCGCGCTATTCGCTTGATCTAATGTTAAGGAACCATCCCGAAGGGATACGCAGCAAGACCGATGTGTTGCCCCATGTTTTTAACGAAGTGTTGTATCCGCAACGGCCAAAATTCAAAAATAACCGTGTGGTGTTGCGCTATCTTGGGGTCTTGTTTGGGCGCCGGTCACCCGAGCCGCTCTTCCAGGCACTGAAAAAATTATTGGATCGGCGCAAAGACCTGTCAGGCGCTCTGCAAGTCGAGCTGGTCGGTTCTGTGCCGGCGGAGATGCTCAATACGCTCGCCGCTCTCTCGTTGCCTAAGGGGACGGTTACAACTTTCCCGAGTGTCAGTTACATCCAGTCGCTGGCATTGATGTACGACGCGGATGTACTGCTGTTGATCGAGGCGGATGTCCGCCAGAACCTGTTCTTGCCGAGCAAGCTTTCGGATTACATAGGCGCCAATACGCCTATCGTCGGGCTAGTTCCCCCCGGCGCATCGGAGGATGCGTTGAAAGGACTCGGCAGCTGGTATGCGAAACCGACCGATATTGAAGGGATTGCCAGAGCAGTAGAGAATGCCGTCGATCATGTGATGAAGCGGCCTTCCTCGCCCTGGTGCAATGAGGAATACCGGCAAACCATGAACGGGAAGCAGGTCGGCAGCCGATACATCGAAATTATCAAAGGCCTCGCATGAAACCCAAAAAGAAGATTTTGTTTGTCGCAATGCAAATGAGTACACATACCGTCCGCTGGATCAACCAGATATCCGATCAGGATTTCGATGTCCATTTGTTCCCGGTAAATTATCTTCCTGTCCACCCAGAGCTCCGCAATGTGACTGTTCATCAGCCGTGGTCGGTTGTCAGTCCGAGGTTGTTAATCAAGAATGCACTCCTGAATCTGGCGGGCAGCTCAAATTCCGCAAACTCGGGGAGCAGCCAATATCCGAATGGTCTGACGTTCCGTTCGATCTACCCGATACCGGTGCTCCTTCGCATGTTGCCCTATCTGAATGGAATCAAGCGGGTCTCGCTGGGCGAATCAGACGCGACTGCACCGGCCGCCTATGGCCCCAGAGTGCTGGCCAGACTGATCCGAAAACTCAAGCCTGATTTGATCCATTCGCTCGAGTTCCAGCATTGCGGCTATAACGTGCTGCGCGCCAAGGAAATCATTGGCAATGGCTTTCCCGCCTGGCTGGCAACGAACTGGGGCAGTGATATTTACTACTATCGCCAGTTCGAGAAACACAAGAGTCAGATATCGCGCCTGTTGCGCAACGCCGATTATTATTCGTGCGAGTGCGAGAGAGATGTCGCCTTGGCCAAGGAGTTGGGGTTTTCCGGCACGGTGATGCCCGTCATGCCAAATACCGGAGGCCTCGATATTTCACTGGTGCGTCGCTTGAGAAATTTGCACCAGACCTCGAAGCGCAAGATCATCATGGTCAAGGGATACCAGCATTTTGCAGGCCGCGCATTGACGGCCCTTGATGCGGTTGAGTTGTGCGCCGATGACCTGCGGGACTACAAAATCGTCGTTTTTTCGGCATCACCGGAAATTCATGAACGCGTTAAAGAACTGGGCGATTTCGCCGGACTGGACATGGTTCTTCTTCACCACGTGAACCACGAATACATGTTGCGGATGTTCAGCCGGGCACGTGTTTATCTGGGCGTGAGTGTCTCGGATGCGATCAGCACATCGATGCTTGAGGCGATGGCGATGGGCGCGTTCCCGATTCAAACCAATACGTCTTGCTGCAATGAATGGATCAAGGATGGGGAAAGCGGGTATGAAATTCCTGTCGACGATGTTCAGGTGATCGTGGATCGTTTGCGCGAAGCAGCCAGAAATGACGAGTTGGTGGATAGAGCGGCGGAAATCAACTGGGAAACAGTCCAGCAGCGTCTGGATCAGTCGGTACTTAAGCAGAAAGCCATCAAATTCTATGACTCGATTTTCGAGGCGGGCCCTACCAAAATCCAGTGATGCAACAGAAACCTTCCAGGCTGATCGTTCATGCGCCCAGTGTCCATCATGGCGGCGGTTTGGCGTTGCTGAAATCCTTGCTGTCGGCACCCGGTTTCTCAGCCCGATTCGCGCAGCTGGACCGGCGCGCGCGCGATCAATTGCAGTTGCCTCCCGAAACAACGATCCGCTATGTCCGCCCAGCCATCCTGTCCAGGCTGGGTGCGGAATGGCGCTTGTGGCGGACCGCACGGGAAAACGATGTGGTGCTGTGTTTTCATGGTTTGCCGCCGCTGCTCCCGTCGCGCGGCCATGTAGTCGTGTTTCTGCAAAACCGGATCCTCGTCACCTGCAACGCGATCACCGCTTATCCGATACGCACCCGGATGCGCTTGCGGATCGAGCGCTGGATACTGCGTACATTTTCGGGGCATGCCGATAAATTCATTGTGCAGACGCCCTCGATGGCAAGAGACACCCGAATGACGCTGGGCAGCGATGTTGAAGTTGTCGTGCTCCCTTTTTCGGGCAATCTGAGGGTTGAAACGGACAGGTCTGATGCGCAGTACGATTTCGTTTACGTCGCCAGCGATGAGTCCCACAAGAACCACGCTGTCTTGCTGGAAGCCTGGCGCTTGCTGGCGGAGGCGGGTTTTAAACCTGCACTGGCGCTTACCGTGCCCGGCGAGTCCCCGCTTGCCGGTGAGATCGAAGCGCTCAAGCAGCGGCATGGACTTAACATCAGCAATCTGGGCAAGCTGCAAGGCGACGGGATTCAGCGCTTGTATGGCGCTTCTTCCGCGCTGATTTTTCCATCACTTGCCGAGTCGCTGGGGCTGCCGCTCATCGAGGCGGCCCGGCACGGGCTGCCGATACTTGCGCCGGAGATGGATTATGTGCGCGATGTGGTCGATCCGGCGCAAACCTTCGATCCTCATTCGCCCATATCGATCGCCCGCGCGGTGAGGAGATTTATGGGAAAGCCGGAACCGGTCGCGACCATGAGGCTGCCTGAGGATTTTATGGCTGAAGTCCTGAAATGAAAGTGCTGATCTGGACGCAGTATTTCTGGCCGGAGAATTTCCATATCAATGCCGTCGCGCGCAGCCTGCACGAGCAGGGCGCGGAAGTGACCGTGCTGACCGGCAAGCCGAACTATCCGGCAGGGAAGGTCTTCGCGGGCTACCAGGCCGCAGGCATACAACGGGAAAAATACGCCGGGTTCGACGTGATCCGGATACCGCTCAGGGAACGCGGAAGCGGCTCTGCGCTGGGGTTGGCGATGAATTATCTGTCATTCGTTTTATCCGGCTATCTGTTTGCGCCTTACGCGTTGCGCGGGAAAAGATTCGATGTGGTTTTCATCTATGCGCCATCGCCGCTGGTGCAGGCTATGCCCGCAATTTTTGTGGCCTGGCTGAAACGCGCCCCGGTCGTGCTGTGGGTGCAGGACATCTGGCCGGACGCCCTGCAATCGACCGGCTTTGTCAGAAGCAGGTGGCTGTTGGGCATGGTCAGAGCGGCGGTGCGTTATATCTATCGCTACGCCGATTCCATCCTGATCCAGTCCGAGGGCTTCCGTGCCTCGGTCGAGGGCTTGGTAAGCAACACAGGAAAGATACGCTATTTCCCGAACTCGGCAGAGGATGTGCTGGCGGGGAATGCCACGTCGGGTCAGTCCAACCTGGCCAAGGAGATAGGGCGGAGTTTTGCGGTCGTCTTTGCGGGCAATATCGGCACGGCCCAATCGTGCGAGACGATCATAGACGCCGCCAAATTGTTGCGTGATGCGCGTAACATCAAATTCTTTCTGGTCGGTGACGGCAGCATGGCTGGCGCTATCACTGAATCCATCGCGGCCGGCCAATTGGATAATGTGGTCATGACGGGGCGTGTGGCGGCCGAGGATATGGGGGCGATCTATGCATCGGCATCGGTGTTGCTGCTGACCTTGCGGGATGACCCGGCGCTTTCGGCAACCATTCCAAGCAAGTTGCAAGGTTATCTGGCGGCGGGGAAGCCGATCATCGTCAGCAGCAACGGAGAATCGGCCAAGGTGGTGAGCAAGGCAAATGCCGGATCGGCCTGTCCCGCAGGCGATGCTGAGGCACTGGCGAAAGCCGTGCTCGGGCTTTATGAAATGCAGCCCGAGGAGCGTGACTGCCTGGGCAAAAATGGACGTAAGTATTTCATGGCCCACTATTACTTGCCGGACCGGGTGGCAGAGCTTGCGGCGCATTTTAAGGATGTCGCGGCTCGTCATGATTGATCCGGCACCTATCAAGTATTAAGCCGTTCGTGTTGAGCTTGTCGAAACATGAATGGCGATAAGCCTTCGACAGGCTCAGGCCGAACGGAATATCAATTCTATTCGTGCCGGATCATATAGATGAAGTTGTAAATTTTACCGATTGATGAACTGCGAAAGTTGAGTTGAACATGCGTATTCTGGTGACGGGCGGTCTGGGCTATATCGGTTCGCATACCTGTGTGGCATTGCTGGATGCCGGGCACGAGGTGGCGATTCTGGATAACCTGAGCAACAGCGACCCGGTGGTCCTGCAACGAATCGCGCAGATCACGGGGCGCCAGCCGGATTTTTTTGCGGGCGATATTCGCGACGGCAACTTGCTTGGAACGGTGTTTGCCGATTTCCGGCCCGAGGCGGTGATCCATTTTGCCGGGCTGAAAGTGGTCGGCGAATCCATCAGGGAACCGGTCCGCTATTACGACAACAATGTGGCGGGCACGCTTGCGTTGCTCAAGGCCATGCAGCACGCGGGCGTGAAGCAGCTGGTGTTCTCTTCCACCGCCAACATTTATGGCGACCCCATCGTTATGCCGGTCTCCGAGGATACCCACGTGGCGCCCAACAATCCCTATGGACAGTCCAAACTGATCGTGGAAAACATCCTGCGCGACTTGGCCGCAGCCGATCCGGACTGGCGAGTAGCGTGTTTGCGCTATTTCAATCCCGTCGGGGCGCATACTAGCGGCCTGATCGGGGAGAACCCGCTGGATACGCCCAGCAACCTGATGCCGATGATCACCCAGGCGGCGCTGGGGATGCGCCCGAAACTGAGCATATTCGGCAAAGACTACGATACGCCCGACGGGACCGGCGTGCGCGACTTCATACACGTGATGGATCTGGCAGAAAGCCATCTGGCCGCACTGCGTTATCTGTCGGACCTGGATGACGCAGCCCGCAATTTTCTGCTGGTCAACGTGGGCACGGGGAAAGGCATATCGGTGCTGGAAATGGTTCTGGCGTTTGAAAAGCACAACGGCGTGCGTGTGCCTTATGAGTTTTTGCCGCGCAGGGCAGGGGACATCGCGGTCAGTTATGCCAGCGCAGCTCTGGCAGAACGCACGATGGGCTGGAAGGCGCAACGCGGCCTGGAGGCGATGTGCAAGGACGCATGGCGCTGGCAGTCTATGAACCCCAAAGGCTACCGGGCATGAGCAACGCCGCTATACCGGGGAACGGAACGGCGCTCGTCACCGGAGCCAGCGGTTTTGTCGGCAGATGCCTGTGTGCCGAGATGCTGCGCCGGGGCTGGCAGGTCAGGGCAGCGGTGCGCTCGTCGGCGCCAGGGCCGGATGGCGCGCAAGCGGTCACAGTGGGCGATATCGACGGCGACACCGACTGGACGGATGCGCTGCGCGGCGTGGAGGTGGTGTTCCACCTGGCCGCGCGGGTGCATGTGATGAAAGACACCAGCGCCGACCCGCTGGCGGAATTTCTCAGGGTCAATCTGGAGGGCACGGCGAATCTGGCCCGGCAGGCGGCGCGCGCCGGGGTGCAGCGGCTGGTCTATGCGAGCTCGATCAAGGTGAACGGGGAGAAAACTTCGGCATCTCAGCCGTTCACGGAACTGGACGAAGCCGACCCGCAGGACCCCTATGGCATCTCGAAATGGCAGGCCGAACAGGCGTTGCAGCGCATCGCGCAGGAAACCGGGCTGGAAGTCGTGATCGTGCGCCCGCCGCTGGTGTACGGCCCCGGCGTGAAGGGGAACTTCATCAGCCTGCTGGCCGCAATCGATAAAGGCATTCCCTTGCCGCTGGCGGGCGCGCGCAACGCGCGCAGCCTGGTGTATGTTGGCAATCTGGCCGATGCGCTGATCGCCTGCGCGACTCATGCTGCGGCTGCGGGACAAACCTATCTGGTCAGCGATGGACAGGATGTTTCGACCGCGATGCTGGCGGAAAAGATCGCCGATGCACTGGGGCGCAACAGCCGCGCGTTCTATTTTCCGCCCCTGCTATTGCGCGGTATTGCGGCCTTGCTGGGGCGCTCCGCGCAGGTGGACAGGCTGTTCGGCTCGTTGCGCGTGAGTGATGCAAAAATACGCCGTGAGCTGAACTGGATAGCGCCTTGCACGCTGGACCGGGGGCTGCGCGCAACGGCAGACTGGTATCGCAAATCGAGGGGAGTTGATAGTGAGGCTGTGCGAGTTGTATAGTCCACCGTTCGCCCTGAGCTTGTCGAAGGGCGGCTCATTAAACACTTGGACCTGAATAAGTTCTCCCTTCATGGTTCGACAAGCTCACCACGAACGGAGTGCTTATGCAGCACTGTTGAATTTTTTGCCGGATCAATAGCGTGGCACAATCCCGTCCCGCACAATTCATGACACGAAACCCATGCTGAGTTACCGCCACGCCTTCCATGCAGGCAACCACGCCGATGTGCTGAAACACTACATCGAGGTGCAGTTGCTGCGCTATCTGGCGCAGAAGGACAAGCCGTTCTGGTACATCGACACCCATGCCGGGGCGGGTTGTTATGCGCTGGACAGCGGCTATGCGACGCAGAATGCGGAGTACGAGAGCGGCATCGCGCGGTTGTGGTCGCGCGAGGATCTGCCCGCATCGCTGGCGGATTATGTGGCGCTGGTGAAGCGCATCAATCCCGACGGTCGGATGAAGCTCTATCCCGGTTCGCCGCTGGTCGCGCTGGAATTGTTGCGCGAGCAGGACAAAATGAGGCTGTTCGAGTTGCACCCGACCGACAGCGAGATATTGCAGCAGAACTTTGCCGGACATGGCACGCGGGTGTTGATGCAGGAAGCCGACGGCTTCGGCGCGCTGAAAGCGCTGTTGCCGCCTCCGCCGCGCCGCGCGCTGGTGCTGATCGACCCGCCCTATGAAGACAAGCAGGATTACCGGCGCGTCGTGTCGGCATTGCGCGAAGGCCTGAAGCGCTTCGCCAACGGGGCCTATGCGGTGTGGTACCCGCAGTTGCAGCGCGCCGAGGCGCGGCAGTTGCCGGAGCAGCTCAAGCAGTTGCCGGTGAAGAGCTGGCTGCATGTCGCGCTCAGCGTGCAGGCTCCCGGCGAGGACGGCTTCGGCATGCACGGCAGCGGGATGTTCATCCTCAATCCGCCGTGGACTTTGCATGCCGTGTTGCAGGAGGTGATGCCATACCTGGTGCTGCATCTCGGCCAGGATGCGCAGGCCTCGTTTACGCTGGAGCAGCAGAATGGCTGACGGGTTTTTGCCGGCAGGGCTTGTATAATCAACCACTCCCTCAACAGTCCGGCAAGGAGCACGCCATGACCCCGACACACATCTGGAAATTCTTCCGCGCGGGCGGGTTCGATCAGGCACAGCTGGATAACGGCGCCGATCTGCTGGCGCTCAAGGACCTCGACCAGAAGTTGTGGGCGGCGTTGAGTTGTCCGACACGCGGCATCGAGTTCGATGCCAGAACGCTGGACCTGATCGACGGCGATGCGGACGGTCATGTGCGCGCCAATGAGGTGCTGGCGGCGATCGCTTGGGCGGGTGGATTGCTGAAGAACCCCGATCTGCTGATACAGGGCACGGATAGCCTGTCGCTGGCCGATATCGACGACAGCGGCGAGGAGGGCAAACGGGTGCTGGCCTCGGCCAGGCATATCCTGAAGAATCTCGGCAAGCCCGACGCGACCGCGATCTCCCTGGCGGACATGGCCGACATCGAAAAGCTGGTGGCCGGACTGGAATTCAACGGCGACGGGGTAATCTGTCCGAAGCATATCCGCGATGCCGGGTTGCGCGCGACGGTGGAGGACATCATCAAGTGCAACGGTTCGGTCCCCGATATGAGCAGCGAAGCCGGCATCAACCGGGACATCAGCGACAAGTTCTTTGCCGAAGCCACGGCCTATTCGGCATGGCTCGCAACAGGCAAGCAGGATGCGGCCATCCTGTTCATGGGCGACAAGACAGCAGCTGCGGCGGATGTCTTCCATGCCATCAGGGGCAAGGTGGACGATTATTTCATCCGCTGCCAGTTGGCCGCATACGATGGGCGTGCCGCCGTGCCGCTCAGCCGTTCCGCTGACGATTATCAGCGCCTCGCCGCGCAAAATCTGTCGGCGCAAAGCATCGAGGTGGCCAATTTCCCCCTGGCGACGGTGGAAGCGAACAAGCCGCTGCCCTTGATATCCGGCATCAATCCGGCCTGGCAGGAGCAGGTAAAGGCATTGCGAGAGCAGATCGTCGTGCCGCTATTGGGCAACAAGGAAAGTCTGGGTGCATCGGAATGGTCGGTGATTTGCGCCAAATTTGTCGCGTTTGAAGCATGGCAGACGGGCAAGCCCGCCAACAATCCGGAGCAACTCGGCAGCGCGCGGATAAGCGAGATTCTGGCTTCCGGACACAAGGCGGTGATCGATGACCTGATCGCACAGGACAAATCGGTCGAAGGCGAAGTCAAGGCGATCCGCTCGGTGGAAAGGTTGATCCGCTATCAGCGCGACCTGTTCACGCTGGTGAACAACTTCGTGTCGTTCCGAAATTTTTACACGGGTAAGGGCAAGGCGATCTTCCAGATGGGAACGCTTTATCTGGACGGGCGCAGTTGCCAGCTGTGCGTCAAAGTCGAGGACGTGGGCAAACATGCGGCTTACGCCAATATGAGCGGGATGTGCCTGGCCTATTGCGAATGCGTGCGCAAGGGCGGGGCCGAGAAGATGAATATCGTTGCGGCATTCACGGCGGGGGATGCGGATTTCCTGATGGTGGGCCGCAACGGCGTGTTCTACGACCGCAAGGGCCAGGATTGGGATGCCGGCATCGTGCGCATCATCGACAACCCGATCAGTATCCGCCAGGCATTCTGGTCTCCCTACAAAAAGGTTTCCAAGCTGATCGGCGACCAGCTGCAAAAGTTTGCCGCTTCCAAGGCCAGCTCGGTGGAAGACAAGATGCTCAAAGCGGTGGTGGACAGCAGCAAGGGGCCGCTTGAAGCGCCCGCCGCGCCGCCCAAGCCGCCTTTCGATGTGGGCAAGTTCGCCGGTATCTTCGCCGCGATCGGTCTGGCGATCGGCGCCATCGGCGGGATACTCGCGTCTATCGTCGGCGGTTTGCTGGGGCTGAAGTTCTGGCAGATACCGTTGGCGGTGATCGGGCTGATGTTGCTGGTGTCCTGCCCGTCGATGGTGCTGGCGTGGTTCAAGCTGAAGCGGCGCAACCTTGGCCCGATACTGGACGCGAACGGCTGGGCGATCAACGCCCGTTTGCTGGTCAACATCCCGTTCGGTACCACGCTGACCGGCCTTGCCCACCTGCCCAAGGGGGCGCATCGTTCGCTGATCGACCCGTTCGCGGAGAAAAAGTCGCGCTGGCCGTATTACCTGCTGGTCCTGTTGGCCGTTTGCGCGCTGGCCGCCTTGTGGTATCTGGGTATCATTGGCGGCAAAGGCACAGGCAATTGAAAGCACGCATTATGAATAGCCCAAAATTATCTCTTGCCCGCAACCTTGTTGAGACACTTCCATCCGGGGTATCCGGGCTTTTTAATCCCTGGCAGGATCGTTGCCCGCACGATGCTGCCGGAAACGGTCCCGCAGAAAAGCTGAACCGGCTTGCGCTTCATCTGGACTGTGATCCGGAATTCATTCTGGCCGGGGAAGCGCCCGGATATCAGGGTTGCCGTTATAGCGGGATCGCTTTCACCAGCGAACGTTTGCTGGGCGAGGGCGTTATCCCGCGCATCCCCGCATTGACCGGGCGGCTTTCGACAAGGCGATTGCCGTTCTCCGAGCCATCGGCCACCATCGTCTGGAAGACGCTCCACAGACTGGGTATTGAAAAACGCACCATCCTCTGGAATGCGATGCAGTTGCACCCGTATCGTCCGGATAACCTGTGGTCGAACAGAACGCCCACCCCATCCGAGATCAGCCTGGGTGAACCGGCGCTGCGGATGCTGACAGCAGCATTCCCGGATGCCAAGATTGTCGCGGTCGGCAAGAAGTCGGAAGGGTTGCTGCACGAGATGGGCATCCGCACGGCAGGCTCTGTGCGCCATCCGGCCAATGGCGGAGCGACCCAGTTTTCCGCAGGCCTGAGAGATTTGATGTGAAAGACTCGGCCCATGAATTCCAGGCCAAAGAGTTTGTTGCCAGCCTGCCGTTGCTGCCGGGTGTGTACCGCTATTACGATAAAAAGGGTGATGTGCTGTATGTCGGCAAGGCCAAGCAGCTGAAAAAACGGGTCGCATCCTATTTCCAGAAGACCAATGTTTCGCCGCGCATCCGCCTGATGGTGTCGCACATCGCGCGTATCGAAACCACCGTGACGCGCTCGGAAGCCGAGGCGCTGCTGCTCGAAAACAACCTGATAAAGTCGTTAAGACCACGCTATAACATATTGTTTCGTGACGATAAGTCTTATCCGTACATCGTGTTGACCGGCGAAAAATTCCCGCGTCTGACCTATTACCGCGGCGCGCCCAATCGCCAGCATCAGTACTTCGGCCCCTACCCGAATTCCTACGCCGCCAGGGAAAGCATCCAGTTGCTGCAAAAGATTTTCCGTATCCGCACCTGCGAGGACAGCGTGTTCAACAACCGTACCCGTCCCTGCCTGTTGCACCAGATTCACCGCTGCACCGCGCCCTGCGTGAAGCTGATCTCGGAAGCGGATTATCAGTCCGACATCCGCAACGCGGTGCTGTTACTGCAAGGCCGCCATCAGGAGGTCGAGCAGACCTTGCGCGGCGCGATGGAGAAGGCGGCGGAAGGGCAGCATTATGAACAGGCTGCCGCGTTGCGCGACCAGTTGCGTGCGTTGCACACCGTGCAGCAGAAGCAATTCGTCGAATCGACCGGCGGCGCGACGGATGCGGACATCATCGCGCTGGCGCAGCTGGACGGCCTGGTGTGCGTGAATCTGTCCATGATGCGGGGCGGACGGCATCTGGGCGACAAGAGCTTTTTTCCGGAGCATGCGGAAGAGTTGTCGGCGGACGAGATCGTCCAGGCCTTCATCGCGCAGCATTACCTGAGTCGCAGCGTGCCGCCTTTGCTGGTGCTGAACGGGGAATGTCATGACGAGACACTGGCTCAATTGCTCGGCGAACAGGCCGGGCATGCGGTGAAGATCAGCACCGCCGCAAGCGGCGAGCGCAAGCAGTGGCTGGAGATGGGGCAGCGCAACGCGCTGCTGGCGTTGCAACAAAGGGCGATGCAGCAGGGCGGCCAGAAGCTGCGCCTGGACAGGTTGCGCGAATGGCTGGATATGCCGGATTTGCAGCGCATCGAGTGCTTTGACATCAGCCATACGATGGGCGAGGCGACGCAGGCTTCCTGCGTGGTATACGAGAATCTCGATATGCGTACTGCGCAATACCGCCGTTACAACATCACCGGCGTCACCCCCGGCGACGACTACGCGGCAATGCGCCAGGCGTTGATGCGCCGCTATCAGAAGCTTGCCGAAACCGGCCGCGAGGGGGAGGGCGCACGGCCCGACCTGATATTGATCGATGGCGGCCTGGGGCAGTTGCGCATCGCGATGGAGGTGATGCATGAATTGGGCTTGAATGAGCTGGCGCTGGTAGGCGTAGCCAAAGGAGTGGAGCGCAAGGCCGGGCTGGAACAGTTGATCTTTCCGGATGGCACCGCAAAACAATTGCGCAGCGACGATCCGGCGCTGCACCTGATCCAGCAGATCCGGGACGAAGCGCATCGCTTCGCCATCACCGGCCACCGCGCCAAGCGCGGCAAGGCGCGTACCGCATCCAGCCTCGAAGATATCAGCGGAATAGGGGACAAGCGGCGGCGCAGCCTGCTGACCCACTTCGGCGGACTGCGCGAAGTGGCCCAGGCCAGCGTCGAGCAGCTCGCCCAGGTGGAAGGGATCAGCAAATCGCTTGCTGAAGCGATTTACCAGCAACTCCATTAAGAAATATTTAATATTTTGTTGCTGAAAAGATTTATCAGCAGCTACACTAGCCGCATGCCGCTCAACATCCCCAATCTGCTTACCTGGTTAAGAATCCTGCTCATCCCGGTGTTCGTCTCGGTATTTTATTTGACTGACAGCACGCTCAGTCCGCATCTCAAGAATCTGATCGCCACCGGCGTGTTTTTGCTGGCAGCGATCACCGACTGGCTGGACGGATATCTGGCCCGCAAGCTGAACCAGTCTTCCGCATTCGGCGCGTTTCTGGACCCCGTGGCAGACAAGCTGATGGTGGCCGCCGCGTTGATCCTGCTGGTCAAACTGGGGCGCGCCGACGCGATCATCGCGTTCATCATCATCGGACGCGAGATCACCATTTCAGCCTTGCGCGAGTGGATGGCTAAGGTGGGCGAGGCGAAGAGTGTCGCGGTTTCCTTTCTGGGCAAAGTCAAGACGACGTTCCAGATGATCGCCATCATCATGTTGCTGCTCCACGACCGTCTGATAGGGATAGATTGCCAGTTCCTTGGAGGACTGTTGTTGTACCTCGCCGCGCTGCTGACGCTATGGTCGATGGGCTATTATCTGATGCTGGCCACACCCAGACTCAAGAAACATCAAATCTGAATTGATTTATCAGTCTGCGTCTGTATAATGCGCAGCCTTCGGGGTGTAGCGTAGCCTGGTAGCGCGCCTGCTTTGGGAGCAGGATGTCGGGAGTTCGAATCTCTCCACCCCGACCAGGTTTTTTAGTAGCAAATTGCCCAAGAAAAGAATTGTGCCCGTAGCTCAACCGGATAGAGCACCAGCCTTCTAAGCTGGGGGTTGCAGGTTCGATTCCTGTCGGGCACGCCAAGTGTCGGACAACAAGTTCAATGGTGGCTGTAGCTCAGTTGGTAGAGTCCAGGATTGTGATTCCTGTTGTCGTGGGTTCGAGCCCCATCAGCCACCCCAGTAATAAAAAAGAGCCAGAGAAATCTGGCTCTTTTTTATTGGTGCTTCCGTAGCCCAATTCCATTCAGACTGCGGATTACTTCGTTACACGAACATCACAATGAGCAGCGCTATGCCGACACTGACGATCAGCCTGGCTGTCGCATAATCTAGGATGATATCCAGATGCCCATCAATTTCATACATCGCCAGGAACAATCCAATACTTCTTTCGGCCGGATCGTGCATATATTCTCCCGCTCCTATTGAATAATTTGCTCTGGCGAATTCAATATCCCCTCGAATTCGTCTATCGGTACCGCTTTGCCGAACAGGAAACCCTGATAAGCCATGCAGTCGTGATGTTTGAGGAAGGTCAGCTGCGCTTCGGTTTCGACACCTTCGGCGATCACGTGCAAATGAAAATTCGTTGCCAGATCGATGATGGTCTGTACCAGCACAGCATCGTTGCCGTCAGCCGTGATCCCTTGCACAAAACCCTGGTCGATCTTCAATTGATCCAGCGGCATTTGTTTCAGGTAGGACAATGAGGAGTAGCCGATACCAAAATCGTCCATCGACAAGCTGACTCCCAGCGCCTTTAATTCATGCATCTTTTTCACGGTGGCGGCCATGTTTTCCAGCATCATGCTTTCGGTGAGTTCGATTTTCAGGCGGGTCGGGTTGACCTGATGCTTTTTCAGCACTTCGGCCACCTTGCCCACAAAACCGGGAATGGAAAATTGTTTGGCGCTGACATTCACGGATAGGGTCAGATCCCGTGTCCTCTCGCTCTTGGCCCATAAAGCCAGTTGTTGGCAGGCGGTATCCATGACCCAATCCCCGATCTCGACAATCAGCGAGCTTTCTTCTGCAATCGGGATGAAAGTGTTGGGCATGACCAGTCCGCGTTCCGGATGCACCCACCGCAATAGCGCTTCAGCGCCCACTGTGCGATGGTTGTTATCAACCTGCATCTGGTAATAAAGATGGAGCTGCTTCAGTGCGATGGCATTGCGGAAATCATTTTCAAGCGCGGCGTGGGTAGCGACGTTATGCTGCATCACCGGGTCGAAAAAACGGATCGTATTGCGTCCGGCACTCTTGGCCTGGTACATGGCCATGTCGGCTTGCTGTATCAATTCATCCACTGACGTTTCAGTGCTGCCGTACAGATTGACGCCTATGCTGGGCGAGCTGATATGCTGGTGGCCGTTCAGGCTGTAAGGGTGGGACAAGGATTCGCGTATTTTCTCGGCGATTACGCCGATTTTGCGGGAAGCGTCTTCCTCGTCATCGCTGACATTTTTAATCAGCACGACAAATTCGTCACCGCCCAATCGTGCGACCGCATCCATTTCCCGCACACCGGCTTTGAGGCGGGCTGCGACCTCGACCAGCATCAAATCCCCGTAATGATGCCCCAGGGTATCGTTCAGTATCTTGAATCGATCCAGATCGATGAATAAAATGGCGCCAAAGCTTTTCAGGCGGGTCGCTGCCGAAAGGGCGGTGCGAAAGCACTCCAGAAAAAGGTGACGGTTGGGTAATTTGGTAATTGGATCATAGAAGGCGAGATTCCGGATTTCCTCCTCGCTTTTTTTACGCTCGCTGAGGTCGCTGAATATCGCCACATAGTGGGTGGTTTCAGCGTATTCATTCTTGACTGCGGAAATTCGCACCCATTTCGGGTAAACCTCACCGCTCTTGCGCCTATCCCATATTTCACCAGCCCATTGCCCGGTTTTCTGCAACTGACGCCACATTTCGTCGTAAAAATACTTGTCGTGCCTGCCCGAACTCATCATCCGTGGATTCCTTCCGACGACTTCTTCGAAGGAATACCCGGTGATATCCATAAATGAATTATTGACCTGGATGATGTTTGCGTCGGTATCTGTCACCATGATTGCATCATTGGTTTCAAAGGCGGCCTCGGCTATCCGTAAAATCACATTGATATCGCTGTTTCGGGTGCTTGTTTTTTGAGTGCTGGCCCAACCCTTGGTACTGGACGTGACCCTGCTATTCCTATAATTGAATTCCGTCTTGCTGCGCATACCCACCCCTTTGTAATTCCGAATAAAGTCCATAATCAGCCCTCGATCTCCAATATTTCCGTTACGGGTAACGCTGCGATGTCATTCAACTTCTCATTGGATGAGCCGTTGAGATAAATCAATTCATGGACGCGGGAATAAGATGCGCTGACGAAAACCTCCCTGCCATCTGCATCCTGGCGGCGGATACCAAACTTCACACGCTGGCGATCCTTCTCGGGCAACTGGCCAAGCAGGTTCTTGGTTGCCCATATGGCGCCGCCACGCGCAAAATCGGACAACCGCGCGGCGTGGTTGATGGTGTCGCCCAGCACGGTGAACTCAACTTTGGTTTCTATGTGGAAAATTCCCAGCCATTCATGCCCCTCGTTCAGGCCGGTGTTGAGATACAGTTCGTTCAGCCAGTTCTTGCGCAACTGCCATTCCTTGCTGATCTTGCGCATCGCCGATTTCATTTCCTGTGCGCACATGAGTGCGTTGAAAATAAAGTTGCAGTCGGGTTGGGGAAAGAAGTAGTACACCATGCCATCGCCCACATGCTTGCCGTGAGTTCCATAGTACTTGCGGAATATCGGTTCCATGGTTGCCCATATCTGATTGATGAGCTCGAAATATTCTTCCGGAGGCAGTTCCGTGCAGATACGCACCGAGCTTTGCAAATCAGCGACTAGGACTGCCACATCCGTCAGCACGGGCAAGCGCTTTTTAAGCAAGTTGCGTATCACCTCATCGCGCCGTTCCAGTAAACCCAGCACACTGTCACTGTCAGCGTGGCTGGGGAGATGGATGAACAGGATTCCTTCCCGGTAGTAGGATGCGTAAACGTTGTAATGAGCCACCTCGTCATTTTCCAGGCGCAGGGTGAGCGGCAGCTGCACCAGTGTTCCATTGGGTTCCGATCCCGCAAGTACACCTACCAGTTGCCTGTTGGAAGTATCTGGCTGACCGGTTAACACATTCATCAAATCATTCCGCGAAAACCTCCCCTTGCCCAGCAACAGGTAAAACTGGAGCAGCTCTTCGCGATTGGCCCCATTGCGCCCCAACTTTCCCTGAAGCAAGTATGTCAATGCGTTGCGTTCCCTGATGTCGGCAGGCAAATTCTCGAAGGAACCCAGCAATTCCGTTCTGGCTTCCTCGTTGAACCAAGTCAGCTCGAAGTTGTAATTGACCATGTAAGCAGGGAAGGGAATATGGTCTATCGTGAGCCGCAGTGAATTGGACTTGGCAGGCTGGACTGTCTGAAGTGAGGGGGGGGTCTCATGCTGAATGTCAGGCCCAAGGAATGGCATGCGAGTCTCCTCCAATTCAGGCCCCTGTGTTTTTTCTATTGCCTGGAATCCTTCCCGCTCCAGTTGCTTGGCAATTTCCGCCATGGCATAGCCATCCTTTTTCAGCTGGCTGATACGTTCCAAGCGGGCCAGAACATCATCGGGGAAATACCCGATCTGCCTTGCGTTGGTTGGCGTATTGGGTTCCGGATTTTTTACAAGCGGACGAGGCAATAGTCCTTGCGAGATGTAATTGTTAAGTGTCGCTCGCGAGATGTTTGCTGCCTGCATTACTTCAAAGCTGGTTAGCATAATTTAGACAGTCCAATTAAATAGGCAGTTCAAATACTACCAGTTATACAGTACAAGTCAAGTGTTTTAGACAGTATGATTAAGTGTTTTTATTGGTATGCAATACATTGATTTAACATGTATATATGATTACGCCATCAATTTTTTAAAAATTTATCATTAAAATATAATAGGAATTTCTGCTACTTTAACTATTGGACTGTCTATTTATCGTGTGCGGACCTATGAAATACTTTAATGCTGGTTAGGTATATTGGGGTGGCGTATGGATGCAGCTGGAGATTTCAGCGGACTGAAGATTAACGCGGCTTATGACTAATCCGGCAAGTTGAGAATGTGCTCTGGATTACATCGCCGCATTGAATGCTGTTGATAGCAATTACCCAATTACATGGGTGATCAATATTGCCGTGAGCGGAATTGCGTGGCTGGTGGAGGTCAAAACCGCTAATCGCCGGTATGTCAAACGCGAAACCGTACCGCGAACTGTTCCGGTTCGCCCGCCTTTGATATTCGCATAATGTATATTATGTCAAATTGTGGGTGGTAAATAACGCAAGGGAAAGCCGATGCGGGACACTACTCCCACTCTATTGTTGCAGGCGGTTTCCCGGATATGTCATACACCACACGATTGATGCCACGCACCTCATTGATGATACGGTTAGACACCTTGCCTAGCAGTGTATATGGAAGCTCGGCCCAGTGGGCGGTCATGAAATCCTGGGTTTGCACTGCTCGTAAGGAAACCACCCACTCGTAGGTACGGCCATCCCCCATCACTCCGACGCTCTTGACCGGTAGAAAAACAGTGAATGCCTGAGAGGTCTTGTCGTACCAGCCGGAAGCCCGCAGCTCTTCGATGAAGATGGCGTCGGCACGCCGCAACAGGTCGGCGTATTCCTTTTTTACTTCTCCGAGGATACGCACACCTAGTCCGGGTCCGGGGAACGGGTGGCGATATACCATGTCGCGCGGCAGGCCAAGGGCTACGCCAAGTTCGCGTACTTCATCCTTGAAGAGTTCGCGTAACGGTTCCAGCAGCTTTAAATGCAGGCTTTCCGGCAGGCCACCAACGTTGTGATGTGATTTGATGGCGTGTGCCTTCTTGGTTTTCGCTCCGGCCGACTCGATCACGTCCGGATAAATTGTGCCTTGAGCCAGCCATTTGGCCTGGGGTAATTTTTTGGCTTCACGCTGGAATACCTCGACGAACTCGCGTCCGATGATTTTGCGCTTTTGTTCCGGGTCCGATACCCCGGCAAGATGGCGCAGAAACTCGCCACTGGCATCGACATGGATCACTTTCATATGCAGATGGTTGGCAAACGTCTCCATCACCTGTTCCGCCTCGTTCAGCCGCAACAAGCCGTTGTCCACAAAAACGCAGGTCAATTGATCGCCGATGGCGCGATGGATCAGTGCGGCGGCAACCGAGGAATCTACGCCGCCCGATAGTCCCAGAATGACCTCATCGCTGCCTACCTGGGCGCGGATTTTCTCGACCGCCTCACCGATGTAATCGGGCATATTCCAGTCCTGCTCACATCCGCAGATGTCATGCACAAAGCGGCCGATGATGGCCTTGCCCTGATAGGTGTGGGTCACTTCGGGGTGGAACTGCACCGCATAGAAGTGGCGCGTCTCGTCCGCCATCGCGGCAAACGGTGTGGCTTCATTGGACGCAATCGCCGAAAAGCCTGGCGGTAGCGCGGTCACCTTGTCGCCATGGCTCATCCATACGTCGAGCAGACCGTGTCCTTGCGCGTTGGTTTTGTCCTGAACACCCTCGAGCAGTCTGGAGTGCCCATGTGCGCGGATCTCAGCATAACCAAACTCGCGCACCCGTCCGCTCTCGACCCTGCCGCCCAGTTGCGCGGCCATCGTTTGCATCCCATAGCAGATGCCCAACACCGGCACGCCCAGCCCAAACACCACCTGTGGTGCCTTCGGCGTTTCTTCTTCATAAACCGAATTCGGGCCGCCGGACAGGATGATGCCAGCCGGATTAAACGCGCGGATGTCCGCTTCCGTCATGTCCCACGGATGCAGCTCGCAGTAAACGTTGGTTTCACGGACGCGGCGCGCGATCAGTTGGGTGTATTGCGAGCCGAAATCGAGAATCAGGATTTTTTTGTGGGGCATGGTCTGGGAATGGGGTAAGCATCAAAAACTCAAGATAAAGCCATTTATTAGGACGTTATCTTATCTTATTGTTATACAACGTTAATCAATATGGTAATTCGGCGCTTCCTTGGTGATCTGCACATCGTGCACATGCGATTCGCGGATGCCTGAAGAGGTGATTTCGACGAATTCGGCCTTGGTGTGCATCGTGGCGATGTCGGCACAACCGAGATAGCCCATGCTGGAGCGCAAGCCGCCCATCAACTGATGGATCACCGCCAGCACGCTGCCTTTGTAAGGCACGCGACCTTCCACGCCCTCCGGCACCAGCTTGTCCTGATTGGCTTCGTTATCCTGGAAATAGCGGTCGCTGGAGCCCTGCTGCATCGCACCCAGGCTGCCCATCCCGCGATAGGACTTGTAGGAACGTCCCTGAAACAATTCGATCTCGCCAGGCGCTTCTTCGGTGCCGGCGAACAGTCCACCCAGCATCACCGTGTGGGCCCCTGCCGCAACTGCTTTGGCGATATCACCGGAATAACGTATTCCGCCATCTGCGATCAAGGGTACGCCGGTACCCTGCAATGCCTTCGCCACGCTTTGAATAGCAGCAATCTGCGGTACCCCTACTCCGGCGACGATACGGGTAGTGCAGATCGAACCCGGGCCGATGCCGACTTTCACACCGTCCGCCCCGTGATCCAGCAGCGCCTGCGCCGCGCCGCCGGTAGCAATGTTGCCGCCGATCACCTCGATATTTGGAAAATTCGTTTTGACCCACCGAACGCGATCCAGTACACCCTGAGAGTGGCCGTGCGCGGTATCCACCACAATCACGTCCACACCGGCCTCGGCCAGCAGCGTGACGCGCTCTTCGGTGCCCTCACCCACGCCCACTGCCGCGCCAACACGCAAGCGTCCGTGGCTGTCCTTGCATGCCAAGGGATGTTCGTTGGATTTGAGGATGTCCTTGACCGTCATCAGACCGCGCAATTCGAACTCGTCGTTGATCACCAGCACGCGTTCGATACGGTGTTTGTGCATCAAATTGCGCGCCTCTTCCAGACTGGCGTTCTCCTTGACGGTGATGAGCTTGTCGCGCGGCGTCATGATGTTCTTGATCGGCTGATCGAGGTTGCTTTCGAAGCGCAGGTCGCGGTTGGTGACGATGCCGACCAGCTGCTTGCCCTGCACCACCGGCAACCCTGAAATCCTGTGCTGTCTTGTCAAGGCGAGCACATCACGCACCGTCATGTCGGGTGTAATGGTGATCGGATCCTTGACCACGCCGCTCTCGAACCGCTTGACCTTGGCTATCTGGGCCGCCTGCGCACTGGCCGACATGTTCTTGTGCACGATGCCGATTCCGCCCTCCTGCGCCAGCGCAATCGCCAGGCGCGATTCCGTGACGGTATCCATCGCCGCCGAAAGCAGCGGGATGTTCAGGCTGATATTGCGGGTAAGCTGGGTGCGCAGGCTGACATCGCGAGGCAATACATTGGAATAGGCGGGGACGAGCAGAACGTCGTCAAAGGTCAATGCTTTTTGAATGATGCGCATGAAACAGCCCTCGGCAAAGGGAGCATTATACGCATGCCGGGCAGGCCAGTAAACGGGCTAAACAGCTTCCTGCATGCCGGGCTGGTACAACCGGGCATTGTTACGGCCGCCATGCTTGGCGTGATACATGGCGATGTCGGCATGCTTGGCCAGCATCAGTTCATTGTCGCCATGCTCGGGATAGATGGCGATGCCGATACTGGAAGAAATCGACAGGCTATGTCCGCCCAGATCAAAAGTTTCGCTGAGCGCGTGCAACACCTTCCCGGCAACCATGCTGGCGTCTCGCTCCCCCTCGATAGCGGGCAACAGGATGACGAACTCGTCACCGCCAATACGGGAGACAGTGTCCGACTCGCGCACGCATTGCTGCATGCGTGCCGCCACCTCCTTCAGCAACAGGTCCCCTACCCCGTGGCCATAGGTGTCGTTGACCGGTTTGAACTTGTCGAGGTCGATGAACATCAGCGCCAAACGTCCGTTGTTGCGTCTGGCCTTGGCCATGGCCTGTTGCAGGCGGTCGCTAAACAGGGTCCGTGGGCAGGTCGGTCAACGTATCATGATGTGCCAATCGTTCCATGCGCGCTTCGGCGGCCTTGCGCTCGCTGATGTCGCGGATAAAGGCCGTGTACAGGCAGTTGCCATCATCCAGCATGTTCTGGGTCATCGACAGCTCGATGGGGAACTCCCTGCCGCCCCTGTTTAATGCGAACAATTCGCTCCTTGCACTTAGCGCGGCGCCCCACCCCGAATCGGTAAAATTCCCGGGCGCGACACGAAACTTGTCCATGCAGGCACGGAACACCTTGCGATATGCCGCTGGAATAACTATTTCCTCCAGCACCTGGCCCATGGCTATTTCACGTGACCACCCAAACACTATATCGGCCTGGCTGTTCCAGCCGACCACCCTTCCGTCGTCATCCAGCTGGATGACCGCGTCCAGTGCGGTCTCGATCACCGAAGAAAGTCGTGCCTCGCTTCGCGCGACTGCATGGGCCTCTTTTAGCACACGCGCCCGGCCATACATCAGCATGCCGGCCAGGACAGCCAGAAGCAGGCTGATCCCGGCCCCGGAATAAATGATCAGGGCTTGTTTGCCCTCGTCTATACGCGCATCAAAACTGGGCAGGGAATGCGCCGCGACCGTCCATTTGTGGCCGTGCAGATTGATGGTTTTGACCGTCCTGAACAACGACCTTGTTTCACCGGTCAAGTGGCTACGGCTGATATCCGAGTCGTACATCAGGGCTACGCGTGCAATGTTGTTTTCGCCGTCGAATATTTCCACGTCCACCCTGCCGGAGCGCTCACCCAGCGCATCGCGCATGAAGTCATCCATGCGTATCGGCATGTATAGCCATCCCAGAATATTCTTGCGTCGCTGCTCGGCAGTGAGAGTGGGCGCACCTTTCTGGTAAACGGGCAGATAAATCCGGATACTGCTTTGATTTTTATTGTCCTCATGCAACTGGATCACCTTGCCGGAGAGGCTCAGCTCCCCGGTGTCGCGCGCCTGTTCCATGGCGGCACGGCGGGTTGGATCGGTAAAATTATCGAAGCCGAATGCACGCTGATTGCGCCCTGTGAAAGGCTCCAGATAAATCGCGGTGGTGTAAAAATCGCGCGGGGTTTCCGGCGTGATGGTGTAAGCGGGAAAGCCTTGCTTGCGAACGGCGGCAATATGTCTGTCCTTTTGCTCCGGAGCTACCACCTGGGAAAAGCATACGCCCTGAGTTCCGGGAAAGTTTTTTTCCAGTCCCAGTGTCACAACGTAGTCGCGAAATTCGCTGCGCCCGACTGAAAGCGAGGCTGCGAACAGTCCCCTCATGCCCAGCAACACCTGCTCGTAATCATGAACACGGCTGGCGGTCAGGCTCTCGAACTCCTTCACGCGCGAGTCGAAGCGCGTTTGCATCACCCGCATGACGTTCTGCTGCTCGTTCAACCACAACTACCACGTGATCAATGAGCCGGCCAACAGCACCAGCAATGACACCGACGCGCGAACGAGCCAGCCGGTCCGGGATTTTTGTGCAGGGAAGTTATGCGCGGCTGGAATCTGCATGGCAAATCACCAAAGCAGGTATGCGGAAATTCTTGCATAACCGCCGGCAATCCCGAGCCAACGCGTGTGCGCTGACCCGGGCCGGCCTTGATTCAATGCGCCGATCTGACATCGGGGAAAATGCAACGAAAGTTGACGACCCCGACTCAAGTTTACCCACCGTATAACTTGCGCCCACGGATGCGCGCGCGATGCGCACGGCGCTGTTCTGCCTCGGTAAGCGGTTTGGGCTTCGATCCCTCGAACGGATTCTTGCTCGAGTTGTACTGGATCTTCATCGGCGTGCCTTGCAGCTTGAATATCTCGCAAAAAGTGCGTTCCAGATAGCGCGAAAAGCTCGCCGGTACGTCGTCCAGACCGCTGCCGTGGATCACGATCAGCGGCGGATTGCTGCCACCCTGGTGGGCATAGCGCATCTTGGGTGTGAAGCGTCCACTCTTGGGCGGCTGCTGCTTTGCCAGTGCGCCGATCAGCGCGCGGGTGAGTTTGGGGGTGGACAGTTTCGACATCGCGGCGGCATAGGCTTCGTTCACCGATTTCAGCACGTTCGCGATGCCGTTGCCGTTCAGCGCGGAGATGTAATGCCGCTTGGCGAAGCTCAGGAAATGCAGTTTGCGCTCGATGTCGTTCTTCACCATGTCGCGATGATGATCGTCCAGCCCGTCCCACTTGTTCACCGCCAGCACCAGCGCGCGCCCGGCCTGCAGCACGTAATCGGCGACATGCGCATCCTGTTCGGTGATCTGGTCGCGGGCATCCACCACCAGCACCACCACGTTGGCATCCTCGATCGCCTGCATGGTCTTGATCACCGAGAATTTTTCCACCGCCTCTTCGACCTTGCCGCGCCGCCGTACCCCGGCGGTGTCGATGATGGTGTATTGCTTGCCGTCGCGCTCGAAATCGATATAGATGCTGTCGCGCGTGGTGCCCGGCTGGTCGAACGCGATCACGCGCTGCTCGCCGAGTATGGCGTTCACCAGCGTGGACTTGCCAACATTGGGCCGGCCGACGATGGCGATCTTGGGAGGATGTTCATGACTGGGGTCTTCTTCTGCGATCTCGGGCGGGAAATTCTCCATCGCGATCTCGACCACTTCGTTCACATTGTCGCCATGCGCAGACGAGATCGGCAGCGGTTCGCCCAGCCCCAGCTCGAAGAAGTCGGCGGTGACCTTGGCGCGCGCCATGCCTTCCGCCTTGTTGACCAGCAACAGGATGGGCTTGCCGGTCTTGCGCAACTCCTTTGCGATGATGGCATCCTGCGGCGTACAACCCGCGCGGCCATCGACCAGGAACAGCACCACGTCGGCTTCGTCCACCGCCTGACGGCTCTGCTTGGCCATCTCGAACATGATGCCGTCCCTGGCGACCGGCTCCAGTCCGCCGGTATCCACCACCAGATAGGGCCGTTCCCCCACCCTGCCCCGCCCGTAATGACGGTCGCGCGTCAGCCCGGGCAGGTCGGCGACCAGCGCGTCGCGGCTGCGCGTCAGCCGGTTGAACAGGGTGGATTTACCCACATTGGGACGACCGACCAAAACCAGTGTGGGTAACATTCGGGGACTCTCTATATTATTTGTTTATCGACAGCGAATACAGTTCACCGCCGCGCGTTTGCACCAGCAGTCCGTTATCCAGCGGGAGTATCTCGGCCCGGATCGCGCCGCCCTCCAGCCTGATGCGCGCCGCAAAACTTCCATCATCGCGGCTCAGGCCGTGCAGATAACCCTCGCGATCACCCACCACGACAAAATCTTCCATCACAAGCGGAGCCGAAACGCCGCGCATGAACAACTGGTCATTCTTCCAGACCGTGTTGCCGCTGGTCTTGTCCATCTCGATGACAGCACCCTTCGCATCGCTCAGATAGAGGTATTTGCGCAACAGCATCATGCTCTTGTCGCTGGATATTTCGCGGTTCCACAGCGGGCTGCCCTGCAGCACGTCATAGCAGGCCAAACGCCCCTGAAACGCGATCGCGCAGACCTGCTCGTCATCCACCACCGGGTTGCCGGTGATGTCGCTGATCCGCTCCAGCTCGGTGTTGCCGCGCGCCTGCGACACTGCGGTTTCCCACAGCACTTCGCCATCCTTGATGTTGATCGCCGCCATCCTGCCCCCGGCAAATCCGGCAAACGTCACGCCGCGCTGAATGGTGACCCCGGCATGGCTGCGCACCACCAGAGCCGGTGTGCTGCGCTCATACACCCACACCCGTTTGCCGTCCGCGGCATTCAATCCGGCGATGCGCCCGTCGCCGCTACGCACCATCACCACACCCTCGGCCACCTGGGATACGCTCAACACCTCGCTGGAAACCCGGGTCTTCCAGCGCAGTTCGCCGGATTCGTCATAGGCCAGCACATCGCCCTTGCTGCCGCCGACGAGTACCAGCCCCGCGCCGCTGCCCACCCCGCCACTGACGGTGATATTGGTTTTGACACGCCACACCTGTTTCCCGGAAACCCGGTCCAGGCGGGTCAGCACGCCATTTTCGGACACCGCGTAGACCGCATCCCCGGTCACCGAGGGTTGCAACAAGTTAGTACCGGAATCGCCCACATTGATCTGCCAACGCACCCCGAATCTGGCAGTCCCGGCGAACTCGAGCAGCTTGGCGGGTTCATCCTCGTTCTTCACACCGGCCCACTCGGGCGCGGATTCATCGGTGGATGCGCAACCGCCCAATGCGAGTAGCGCAAACAGCAATGCTGATCCTGCCGAACGGCGAATGGGCTTCGACAAGCTGGCGGAACCACTAGCCATCTGACTAAGCCAGCTAACCACGCTGGCAAAGTCATTGGTTATCAACCCGAACGGAGTGGATGAAGCAGATAATTTCATTTAGCCGCGCCCAGCGCATCCAGTTTCATCTGGATCAGATTGCGGTACATGCTGGCGGCATCGATCTTCTCGTAAGCCAGCTTGTAAGCGCTCCTGGCTTCTTCCGTCTTGCCCTGCGCGCCCAGCACATCGCCGCGCAGATCGGCATACAGGCCGTCGAACGAGGCCGCATGCTTGGCATCCAGATGCTTCATCGCTTCCGCATAATTCTGCTCATCCAGCAGCAATGCCGCGATGCGCAAGCGCGCGACATCCTTCAGGGTTTCTTCGCCCGCATGATCGATGATCCATTGCAGTTGGATTTTCGCGCTTCCCGCGTCTTTCTTCTGTTCGTTGGCCTGTGCGGCCAGCAGCGCGGCGCGCGGCGCGTAGGCTGTATTCTGAAATTTGTCCATCACCGCAGCAGCTGCGTCGCTGACGCGTTTGGCGTCGCCGCTCCCCATTTGCTCGATGACCTGCTGGAACAGGGTCGCGGCTTCGCTGGACTGCTGGTGCCGGTAATACTGCCAACCGCGCCAGCCGCCCATCCCGACCACAACCACCAGCAATGCGCCGAGCACCCAGTTGCGGTTGTCATACCACCAGGCCTTGAGCGTTTCGAGTTGTTCCTGTTCCTGCAAATCCAGTGCTGCCATGTTGTACTCCTACTTGATTAATCCATTGATCGTCGCAACGGCATCCTGCGCCCTGACCCGCATCTGCTCGCCGCCCTGCATCGGCTTCACGGCTACTTCACCGGCCTGCGCCTCGTCGTCGCCGATCACCACCGACACCCGCGCGCCGCTGCCATCCGCCTTCTTCATCTGCGACTTGAAGCTGCCGCCGCCGCAATGCAGCAGCACGCGCAGCCCGCCGTCGCGCAACTGCTCGGCCATCTTGCTGGCCAGCTGACCGGCCAGTTCGCCCTGATGCACCACATATACGTCCACATCCGCCCCGGGCAGCGCCATGCCGTCTTCCTGCACCAGCGCCAGCAGGCGTTCCACCCCCATCGCGAAACCCATCGCCGGAGCGGGCTTGCCGCCGATCTGGGCTATCAGCCCGTCGTAGCGCCCGCCGGCGCAGACCGTACCCTGCGCGCCCAGACGGGTGGTCACCCATTCGAACACCGTGCGGTTGTAATAGTCCAGCCCGCGCACCAGCCGCGGGTTGAGTTCGAATGGCACATCGTGGCGCTTCAGGATGGCTTGCAGCTCGTCGAAATGCTTCAGCGCCTCGTCTTCCAGCTCGTCCATCAGCTTCGGCGCGCCCGCGATGATCTCCTGCATCGCCGGGTTCTTGCTGTCCAGGATACGCAGCGGGTTGCTGTGCAGCCGCCGGGTCGCATCCGCATCCAGCAGCGCGGTATGCTGCGCGAAATAGGCGATCAGCTTCTCGCGATGACGGTGGCGCGAGGCCGTATCGCCCAGCGTGTTCAGCTGCAGCGTGACATCGCGCAAGCCCAGTTTCTTCCACAAGCGCGCGCACATCAGTATCTGCTCGGCATCGATGTCCGGCCCGGCAAAGCCCAGCGCCTCGACGCCGACCTGGTGGAACTGGCGGTAGCGGCCCTTCTGCGGGCGCTCGTGGCGGAACATCTGGCCGCTGTAGTACAGCCGCTGCGGTGCGTTATACAGCAAATTATGCTGCAACACCGCACGCACGCAGGAGGCCGTGCCCTCGGGACGCAACGTCAGGTGATCGCCGTTCAGGCTGTCCTCGAAGCTGTACATCTCCTTCTCGACGATGTCGGTCACCTCGCCGATCGCGCGCTTGAACAATGAGGTCGGCTCGACCAGCGGCATACGGATGTTGCGGTAGCCATAGCCGTGCAGCCAGTCGCGCACCACCTCTTCAAACCACAACCAAAGCCCGGCCTCGTCCGGCAGGATGTCATTCATGCCGCGTACGGCTTGTATCGTTTCGTTACTCATAATCGGTGATTGATGCGGCAAGGCGCGGATTATAGCGCAAGCTCATGCTGTTCCGGCATGACTCCTGCGAAGCATCCTCAGATAAACAGCGGGGGTTACGTTCCCTGATCGTTTAGGCAACAGGTTCAGGTCTTTCCTTTTTCACGCCTCGCGGAGATTCATCGCACTATCGCGTCGTCACTTCCTGCCACCAGTCCGGGAAAGCCGCTTTGACTTCGCCTGACCGGTACAGTGCATTGGCGATATCCAGCGCTTCCAGACCCGGTCCGGTTTTGATCACATAGACGTTAGTCCCGATCTCCAGCTTCTTCACGACTTCCAGTTTGTGTTTGGTCAGCCACCGGTGGATCGCGGCCTCGTCCCACTGCGGATCGAGATAGACGATGATGTTGCCGGGCAAGGCACGCATCCGGCCGCCGCTGCTCGGCCCGTCGTGCAGCACGGCCGAATATTTGCCCTGCGGATGACTGGCCTTGAGGCTGCCGATCGCGGCTTCCGCGTTGTTGCTCATTTGCCAGAGTCGGATGCCGGACTGCGGGTGTTTTGTGGCAAGCATTCTGGCTGCTGCGCCGGCGCGCTTGACCGAGTGCTCGCCCTGCGGGCCGGGTTCGAATTCCGCGACTACCTGGGGGTTCAGCCACACTTGCTGCGCACGATTGCCGTCATACCAGGTGTAAGCCTGGGTGAGCTGCGCTGATTTGCCCGGCGCACTCTTGGTTTCGGTCGCACATGCCACGTTCAGGGAGGTTGCGACGAACATCAACAACAGGGCTGCTTTACCATTGGCAAGATAGGCTATTTTCATGGCGTTCATTCCTTTCAGGATTTCAGCAGGGTGGATTGCCTGCCACATAGATACGATTGCAGTGCAGCATGTTTCACCTGCCGTAGAACTTCAGTTTCCAGGTCTGGAAAGTGCCCGTGTCAACCGGAGATCCGTCTTGCACATTCAACGTCCAGTTGCCATCGGCGGCTTCGCCCAGATGGCGGGTGCTGCCAAACACCCAGCCACTGTAGGTCGTGCAGGAAAGAGGGCATAAATGCGTTTCGGACAATCGGCTGACCGTACCGGTCGGGCTGGTGAGCGTGACTGCCAGATCCCCGGAGTAGGTGTGAGTGGCGCTGAAGGTGATCTCGATGAACTCGATATTGGCAATGCCGCTGCCGGCTACATTGATCGTATTGCTCACTCCCGGATTGCTCGCGGCCACTCCGGGAAAGTCCGGGATAGGCAGATTTGCCGTGGCAAGCGCAGTCGGATAGGTCAACTGGGGGCCGACATTCGTCCAGCTCAAAGCTCGCGTCACTGCGGCAGACGCATCGACCACGCCGAATCCGTATTTGTGGTTGAAATGATAGGGCGGCACCGTGACTCCCGTCGTCCATCCGGTATCGGCCGTATCGTTTTTGCGCGCGGTTTCCGCTAGGATCAGCTGCACATCGCGCCAACCCAGATTCGGCCTGGCTTCCAGCATCAGGGCAATCGCGCCTGCAACGGCGGGCGTCGCCGCCGAAGTGCCGTTCATGCAGCGGGTGTAATTCTGGTTGGCATAATCCGTGGCATAGCCCAGGGAGGGATTATCCCCGACCGCACCGCTGCGATCCGTCGTGGTGATGGCACGGGTGCTGCAATACTCGCCGCCCGGCGCGCTGATCCACACGTTGGCGCCCGGTTCGGAGTAGGTGGCCTGCTTGCCCTGATCGTTGACTGCCGCCACCGCGATGACGCCGTGGTAATTGGCATAGCCGTCATAGTTGGAGTTGTCTGTAGGCGCGCCATTCCCTGCCGCCCAGATATAGAGGGTGCCCAGCCCGCCCCGCCCGTTGGCCAATCCGCTATCGATGGCGGTGCGCCAACTGAGGAGAGGCGCATCCAGTGTGCCGTTGCCGTCCGGCGCGCCCCAGCTGTTGCTGGAAATATGCACATTGGGCGAACCGCGCGTCACGGCATCCGCCTCGTTCGATGCGGTCGAGTTTTGCAGCAGGTTGTAACCCACCAGATTGGCGCGCGGCGCGACACCCCGCACACCCAGACCATTCAGGTCGCGCGCCGCGGCAATGCCGGCGACGGCGGTACCGTGGCCGGAAATCATATCCGCAGTATCGTTGGTGGGATCGGCGCTGCCGGTGACATAGTTGTAACTCAGGCCAGTCGCGGCGACATTTGCTGCCAGATCCTCATGGCCGATCTCCAGCCCGTCGTCCACCACGGCGATGCGTATGCCGTTACCCTTATGTGGCGTGGCGGCCAGCCATGCCGGTTCGACATTGATGTCCTCCCCTGTCATCGCGCCCGACTGTCCGGTGTTTTTCAGGTGCCATTGATCTCCATTAAAATATAAGGGGTCTTCTGCGGCGCCTGCGGCGACCGGCGTTGCGCTGACTTGCGCCGATTCCCCGCTCTCGCTGCCGGCGGCCACGGCGGTGACCACATAATAGTAGGCAGTGCCGTTGATCAGTCCGGTATGCGCCTGCGGATTGTTCGCCAGGCTGATTTTCGTGCCGTTCGCTTTGCTCACGCCGGTCACGGTAGACCAGTAGATATTGTAGGAAGTCGCACCGCTGACCGCTGCCCAGCTGATGAGGTTGTTAGCATCGCGGGGCGTGGCGGATACTCCGGTCGGCACGGCCAGCGCGACCGGGTCTGTCGATGGGGAATTGCTCCCGCATGCGGAAAGCGCCAGCGCAATCAACAAGCCGAACAGGTATCGGGGGAAGCCAGGCAGGCCCTGGCAAAAGTTGCGTGATTTGGCCATTTGAATATCAGAAAAGTAATCCGCTTATTTTCGCGGCATTCTACACGCCGCGTCCGGCGCGTTACGGTCAATTTCACATCGCGGCCGGGATGCCTGCCGGCATGAAGTATCGCGTCAATCCCAGCGCTCGTCCCTGACCTGGACGATGCCGTTTTCGATTCTGACGGGAAAGGTCGCGGTCGGCTCGTAGGCCGGTGCGGTCAGCGCCTCGCCGGTCTTGATCGAGAAACGCGCGCCGTGGCGCGGGCAGACGATCTGGTCATGTTCGACACAGCCCCCGGTCAGGCGTCCGCCGTCATGGGTGCAGACATCTTCGATCGCGTAGAACGACTGATCCAGCCTGAATACGGCGATCGCGGTGCCGTCCACTTCGACATGGATGGGATGCCCTGCAACAATCTCTTCCGGCTTGCCGACATCCACCCACCCGCTCATACCACTTCCACCTCGATGTCGGGTTCGATGGTACGCGCCAGATTGCCGATCGCCGATAGCGTACCGGCAAGTGAACTCGGGCAGCTGCCGCATGCGCCGAAATAACGTATCGTCAGCACATTCCCGTCCAGCCCGACAATCTGCAGGTCGCCGCCGTCCGATACCAGGGCTGGACGAACCTGCTCGTCCAGCAATTTGCGGATCGCGGCCAATCTGGGCTCGTCATCGAAACTGTCTGCTGTCGTTTGCTCCGGCTTCTCGGCGGCTTCCGCCTCCCTGATCGGCATGGCGACTTCGCGCAGCAGTGACGGCCAGTCCGCTGCGCCGTCCTGGGTCACCGTGATCCATTTGTCCATGTAATACACATTGACGACATGCGGGATCGCAAACAGTTTGGCGGCGAGCGGATCGCCAGCTGCCGAATCGGCACTGTTGAAGGAACGCGCCGTGCCCCAGGTCAGTCTGTCCTTGAGCACGAACTTCACCGCATTCGGATTCGGCGTATCTTCTATGTCAGCAATTTTTGGCATTATTGTCCGCCTATTTCAGAACCGGGGATGGGATCGGCTTCGCCTTCGGTCGAAACTGACACTACGCTAGTCAGCGCGGCATGCAGCGTGTGCCAGGGCAGGATCGCGCACTTGACGCGCGAAGGCAGGTCCTTGACTCCGGCGAATACCTTCAGCCTGCCCAGATGATTTTCCCTGGTCTCCGGATTGAGCGTGCCGGTGGTCATGCCGCGAAATTCCTCGACCATCATCTCCGCCTCCCGAACCGTTTTCCCTTTGACCGCGCTGGTCATCATCGACGACGATGCCTTGCAGATCGCGCAGCCGTGGCCTTCGAAGGCGATAGCGTCTATCTTGTCGTTCAGCACATTCATCGACAGTTTGATGTGGTCGCCGCACAGCGGGTTGTGCCCCTCGGCGTGTCGGTTCGCATCCGCGATCGCGCCCCAGTTCCTCGGCTTGCGGTTGTGGTCGAGGATCACCTCCTGATACAACTGGCGCATGTCGCTCATGAGAACATCTCCTGCACCTTGCGTATCCCCTCGACCAGCTTATCGATCTCTTCCTCGGTGTTATAGAAGGCGAACGAGGCGCGCGCGGTGGCGGGCACATGGAAGCGCTGCATCACCGGCTGCGCGCAATGGTGGCCGGTGCGGATCGCGATGCCGTCGGCATTGAGTATCGTGCCCACATCGTGCGGGTGCACCCCGTCGATCTCGAACGACAGCACGGCGGCTTTTTTCGCGGCTGTACCGATGATACGGACACCCGGAATCGCGGAAACCCGCTTGGTCGCATAGGCCAGCAGTTCATGTTCGCAGGCCGCGATATTGTCCAGGCCGATGCCGTTCAGGTAATCGATCGCCGTACCCAGCGCGATCGCCGCCATGATGGGCGGCGTGCCCGCCTCGAATTTGGCGGGAATCACGTTGTAGCTGGTCTTCTCGAAAGTCACCGACAAAATCATGTCGCCGCCGCCCATGAAGGGCTGCATCTTTTCCAGCAACTGCGCCTTGCCGTACAGCACACCGATCCCTGTAGGCCCGCACATCTTGTGGCCGGAGAACGCATAGAAATCGCAATCCAGATCCTGCACATCGATGGCCTGATGCGGCGCGGCCTGCGCACCGTCCAGCAACACCGGCACGCCCTTGCTGTGCGCAAAGGCGACCATCTCCTTCACCGGGTTGATCGTGCCCAGCGCGTTAGACACATGGGTCAGCGCCAGGAACTTTGTCTTCTCATTGAACAGCGCTTCGAATTCGGCTATCAGCAGTTCGCCCTGGTCGTTCATCGGGATGACGCGTATCACCGCGCCCTTTTCTTCTGCCAGCATCTGCCAGGGAACGATGTTCGCGTGATGTTCAAGGCCGGACAGGATGATCTCGTCGCCCTTGCCGATGAAGGAGCGCCCGTAACCGTGCATCACCAGATTGATCGCCTCGGTCGTGCCGCGCGTGAAGATGATCTCGCGCGATTCCTTCGCCTTCAGGAAGTGTTGCACCTTGACGCGCGCTTCCTCGAATTCCCTGGTGGCCAGTTCGCTCAGGTAGTGCACCGCGCGGTGAATGTTGGAGTGCTCCGCTTTCTGGTAACGCACGATGCGGTCTATGACCTGCTGCGGCATCTGGCTGCTGGCTGCATTGTCCAGATAGACCAGCGGCTTGCCGGAAACCTGCAAATTCAGGATGGGAAAATCGGCGCGGATACTGTCTATGTTTTTGCCGGCTATACTCATGCGCTCACCTTCATACGTTCATCGAGCATCGTCCTGCCCAATGATTCAACCAGGGCAGGCACGGGAATCCTGTCTATGATTTCTGCCGCAAAAGCATGGGTGAGCAGATTGCGCGCGCGCTCCCCGGTCAACCCGCGGCTCTTGAGGAAGAACAGCGCATCGGCATCGATCTGCCCGACCGTTGCGCCGTGCTTGCAGCTCACGTCGTCGTTGAATATCTCCAGCTGCGGCTGGGTGTCGATATGCGCCTTGCCGGAGAGCAGCAGGTTGCGGCTGCTTTGCGCGGAGTCTGTCCCTGTCGCGCCTTCATGCACGATGATCTTGCCGCTGAATACCGCATGAGCAGCACCGTCGGCGATGCATTTGTGCAGCTGCACGCTCTTGCCGCGCGGAGCGGCATGGTCGATTCGGGTGTGCGTGTCGGCGATCTGCCGCCCGCCTATCAGGGCCAGCCCGTTGAGGTGTATTTCTGCCCCTTCACCTCGCTGTGTGACGTGCAGGGCAAGGCGCGACACGCGCGCGCCGAATGCCAGCGAGGTTGAGGTATAGACACTGCCCTGCGCTGCCGCGACCGAACAGCGCCCGATATGGAACGCGCTCTTTGCTTCGCGCTGCACGCGCACATGCTGCAACTGCGCATATTCCTTCAGTACCACCTCGGTCACCGCATTCGATAAATTAATGCCGTCACCCAGGCCAACGTAATCCTCGATCACGGTCGCGCGGCTGTTCGCCTCCATCACCACCAGACTTCTCGGATAGATCGCGGAAGGCGTATCGCGCCTGGTTGCGACGTGCAGAATATGGACAGGCGCGGCAGCCTCGCCGGACACATGGACAAAGGCGCCATCCTCGAAGAAGCGCGTATTCAGTGCCGAAAACGCATCTTTTTCAAAAGAAACATGCTGCGCAAAATGCGCTTCAACCCGCTTGTCGCCGAGGCATTCGGCCAGCGACTTCACGATGACACCCTGCCCGGCTTGCGACAAATCGGACAGTTCGGGCGCAAAACAACCATCGACAAAAACCAGCCTTGCCGAACCGGGAATCAAAAACGCTTCGATGTCGGCCCGCGCCAATCCGGCATAGGAATCGACCGGATGAAAGTCGTGCTGGAACAGCGGCGACAAGTCGGTGAAGCGCCAGTCGTCGTGCCGCTCGGAAGGAAAGTTCAACGCTTTGGCGGTATCCAGCGCGGCAGCGCGTATGGCCTCCAGCCAGCTCCCGCTCTCGGGGTTGCCGGGGTTGCCGAGCAGCAGTCGCTCGAAGCATTGTGCTTTCGTCCCAGTCATATTATTCGGGGTCACGCTGCCACCCTGAGCCAGTCGTAGCCCCGCTCTTCCAGTTCCAGCGCAAGCTCCTTGCCGCCGGTCCTGACGATGCGCCCGCCGTCCATCACGTGCACGTAATCGGGCACGATGTAATTCAACAGGCGTTGATAGTGCGTCACCATCACCACCGCGTTGTCCGGCGTGAGCAGACTGTTCACGCCGTTGGCAACGATGCGCAACGCATCGATGTCCAGGCCGGAATCGGTCTCGTCCAGGATCGCCAACCTGGGTTCGAGTACGGCCATTTGCAGGATCTCATTGCGCTTCTTCTCGCCGCCGGAAAAACCTTCGTTCACGCTGCGTCCGAGAAAACTCGGATCCATTTCGACGACCTTGAGCTTCTCCTGCACCAGATCGTCGAACTCCAGCGGGTCGAGTTCTTCCAGACCGCGTTCGGTCTGTAACGTGTTGTAGGCAAGACGCAGCAAAGCGCTGTTCGATACACCCGGAATCTCCACCGGATACTGGAATGCCAGAAACAACCCGGCGCGGGCGCGCTGTTCCGGCTCCAGCTCGAACAGATCCCTGCCTTCGAACAGCGCCGTTCCACCGGTCACGGTGTAGTCCGGATGTCCCGTCAGCACCTTGGAAAAGGTGCTCTTGCCCGAGCCGTTGATACCCATGATGGCGTGCACCTCTCCCGCACGTACAGTGAGATCGACGCCCTTCAATATCTCAATACCGTCAACTGCCGCCTTGAGATTCCTGACTTCCAGCAACACCTTGCTATTCTTGCTAATCATCCTACGCTTCCTTCCAGTTTCAGGCCGAGCAGCTTGGTTGCCTCGACCGCAAATTCCATAGGCAGATGCACGAACACGTCCTTGCAAAAACCGTTGATGATCATCGAGATCGCTTCCTCTGAACCGATGCCGCGCTGCGCAAAAAAGAACATCTGGTCTTCGCCGATCTTGGAGGTCGATGCCTCGTGTTCTATCGTTGCCGTGGTGTTCTGCACGTCTATGGTCGGGAAGGTGCTCGCTTCGCAGCGGTCGCCGATCAGCATCGAGTCGCACTGCGAATAATTTCTTGCGCCGCTCGCGCGACTGCCGACCTTTACCTGACCGCGGTAGCTGTTGCTGGAACGCCCGGCGGATATCCCTTTCGAAATGATCTTGCTGCGGGTGTTTTTGCCGATGTGGATCATCTTCGTGCCGGTGTCGGCCTGTTGCAGGTGGTTGGTCAGTGCCACCGAATAGAATTCTCCGGTCGAGTTGTCGCCCAGCAGCACGCAGCTCGGATACTTCCAGGTGATCGCGGAACCGGTCTCGACCTGCGTCCACGAGATCTTCGAGTTAACGCCCTTGCACAAGCCGCGCTTGGTGACAAAGTTGAATATCCCGCCCTTGCCGTTCTCGTCCCCGGCATACCAGTTCTGCACCGTCGAATACTTTATGTCCGCGTTGTCCAGCGCGACCAGTTCGACCACCGCCGCGTGCAGCTGGTTGGTGTCGAACTGCGGCGCGGTGCAGCCTTCCAGATAACACACCGAGGCGCCCTCTTCGGCCACAATCAGCGTGCGCTCGAACTGCCCGGAACCTTCGGTGTTGATCCTGAAATAGGTGGACAGATCCATCGGGCATTTCGTCCCTTTGGGGATGAAACAGAACGAGCCGTCGGTGAACACCGCCGAATTCAGCGCCGCATAAAAGTTATCGCCGCTCGGCACCACGCTGCCCAGATATTGCTTCACCAGCTCGGGGTACTCGTGCACCGCTTCCGAAAATGAGCAGAATATGACCCCGACTTCGGCCAGCTTCGCCTTGTAGGTTGTGGTCACCGATACACTGTCAAAGATCACGTCAACCGCGACCCCCGTCATCATTTTTTGCTCATGCAAAGGCACGCCGAGTTTTTCAAAGGTGCGCCGCAATTCGGGATCGACCTCGTCCATGCTGGCCAACTGCTTCTTGGGCTTGGGCTGCGTGAAATAGATGATGTCCTGAAAGTCTATCCTGGGATAACTCACGTTCGCCCAGGCCGGCTCTTCCATCGTCAGCCAGTGCCGGTATGCGGACAAACGGAACTCGAGCAGCCATTCGGGCTCGTTTTTTTTCTTCGAGATCAGCCGTATCACATCCTCGCTCAGGCCTTTGGGAACCGACTCGGTTTCGATGTCGGTCACAAAGCCGTGCTTATAGGGCTGATTGACCAGATTTTGCAACGCTGTGCTCATGTTGATTTCCTAGACGGCGAAGCTCTCGCCGCAACCGCACTGGTTTTTGACATTGGGATTGTTAAATTTGAAGGCATAGCCCAAACCCTGTTTGGCATATTCGATCTCGGTTCCCTCGAGGAAAGGCAAGCTTTCGACATCGACCACCACCTTTGCGCCATGGCTCTCGAAAATCCTGTCGGATTCCCCGGCATCCTGGGCAATATCGAGGGTATAGGCGAATCCGCTGCACCCTGATTTCTTGACGCCCACCCGCAGCCCTATACCCTTGCCGCTCTTTTCGATCTGGCTGCTGATATGGCCTGCTGCCGCTTCAGTTAATGTAATTGCCATGCTCACTCTCCAATATAGGGTTCATGCCGAAGCTCTCCGTGAGCGCAAACCGCTCACATTCACGACCTGCGGCTTAGGGGCGATCATTTCCGCAAGGCTGACTTTCGCGAGCGCATCCTGGATGATGAAATTGATCCCCTGCCAGTTCACGCGGGTCGAACAGATGGATTCACGCTCGCAAGCCGATGTGCCGCTGCATTCGGTGATCGAGATCGGTCCATCCATCGCATAGATGACCTCGGCCATCGAGATATCCCTAGGATGGCGCGCCAGCATGTAACCGCCTTTCGCGCCCATCACGGAAGCAACCAGATTCTCGCGTGCCAGCATCTTGAGTATCTTGCTCACGGTAGACACGCCCATCCCGACCCCCGCCGCAACTTCGCTCGCGCTGTGTACAGCCCCATCCTTGGCCATATAGGCCATAACCTGTGTGCCGTAATCCGCAAACTTGCTTAAACGTAGCATCCATCACCTCGCCGAAGTGGGACTATTTTAGTACTAGTTAGTTCACAACGCAACCGCATTGCCATTTCAGCCCGGTCTGCGGGGCTTGCAAGGTGGTTTTGCAACGGATCAGGGTGGCGGTGCGAATTCGGGCGGGGTCTCCGGGACGACCGGAAGAGGCACAAACTCTTCTTCCTTAACAACCTCGGCAACAACTGCGGGTTCATCCATGTAGTAGTTGACCCCGAGCAAAAACGTTTTGTTTTCGATGACAGTCGAATTGCCCTGGAAGCGGTTAATCTTGTACTCGGCAACCGCGCTCCAATGGGCGCTGTATTTGTACTCGCCACCGACAGCCTTATTCAGTCCAAATTGACTGACAGCGCGAAGGTCGCCGGTAGCCGCACTGTAGCCAAAGCCAAGCTTGGCATAGGGGAGCCAAGGGCCAATGGGCATAGCCCACCTGGCATCCAGACCCCATGCATGACCTCCATATGCCACGTCATTGGAATGCTTCTCAAAACCGTGGAGGTCTGCGTAACCGCCCGCACCGATCACGCTCTTGCCGAATTTCCAGTTATATCCGCCCTGCAGATATCCACCCTGCATGATGTACGCGATCGTGCTTTCACCCGGTGCGCTGATTGCTCCGGTGGCTTTGGAATTGTTTATCCCAATCCTGCCGCCGTAGTATGCGCCCAGGAATTCTTCAACTTCATTGGCGGCATATGTGGCGGTCGAGCACAACAGCGCCGCGACCAATGCAACATGCAACAGAATCTTCTTCACCACGTCTCCCTGAAGCTGAAAAATAACGCCCGCATCATCATGGCCAGCACCGTTAGCTATATAACCACGATTATCCGGAGGGTCAAATGAGACTGACCTGCCCCCCGTAGCCCTACCATCAATCAATAGTAAAGCCCTTGGGTTGCGAGCTTAAACTATTTCATAGCTCGGTTGTATTGCTCCATCTTCGTTTTGCCGGTGCAGCGCTGCAAATTTCGCAGGTGGCATTCTG
>JACRED010000022.1 GCA_016218415.1 Nitrosomonadales bacterium | reverse complement strand
ACGATGACCGCATCGAATTTGCGAACGGGATAGCTCATGATGGTCTCCCGCAAAGCCACCCCAAGAGACGCAACAGAAAAACTGGACCTGATTGTCGATGAACCTCAGCTGAAATCATGGTGACTAAGGCGGAATAATTAAATACGAACAACTTAGTTTTGCTCACAAATTGATGGGACGGCGATGATATGGAACATTCCCCATGCCAATCAGAAAAAAGAAGCCCCAAAGCCATCGGGGCGAAGCTCCCAAAATAGGAGCGAGGAGAGCCTTTAAACATAGCGATTACATACGCACACGTGCGTATCCGCTACCGTGGGAAATGAACAGTCCTATTCGACCGCCACGGAGTCGTTAGAGCAATCAATTTGAGGCAGTTACGAGACCCCACTCTGTAACTGATGAAGGTACGTCCACCCAAGCACGCAACCGACTCTGCCTATCAATGACATTTCTTTACTATTCGAGTCGAAAGAAAACGCATTCCACATATGAGTTGCCAAATCCAGTAAAGTTAATGCCGTCTTGCTATTGGATCGAAGCCGTTGCCGGATCGGCAGCAGGGAGACCGAGTTAGCGGGGCAGGTTTCCTTCGGTATCAACCACCGCCGACCGCTGCCGCCACCCGTGGGCCATCAGGGTGACGACCGCGATCGCGCCGGCCCCGCCCTGTAGCGCCAGTGATGGAGCCATGAGTCCGACCCCTGCGAAGAGGAGCAGCAAGCGACCCGCAGTTCCAATCTGATTTTTCCAAAATCCTTCTGCGGCCAAGCACAGACAGCCCACTGCCATCGTGACGGCAATGCAGGCCAAGGCTACATGCCAAGCGCTTCCGGACAGAAGTATGCCGTTGTTGTACACGAAGGCGAACGGAACGACGAAGGCGGTGAGGGAAATTCTCACCGCAGCCAAGCCGATCGCCAGCGGGTTGGCCAGCGCGATGGGTGCAGCCGCAAAGGCGGCGACCGCTATCGGCGGCGTCATGGCGGAGAGGCTCGCGTAATAGACCAAGAAGAGGTGAGCGGCCATCAGGGAGACGCCCAACTGGGTAAGAGCGGGAGCAACCAGCACCGCCGCCAAGATATACACGCTTGGGGTGGGCATGCCCATTCCAAGCAGCAGCGTGATGGCGGCGGCGACCACCAGCGAGAGGAACATATCGGCGCCGGCCAGGATGAAGATGAGCTCGGTCACTTTGGCGCCCAGCCCTGTCATCGACAGCCCTCCCACCACCAACCCAGCTGCAGCGCAAGCGGCGACCACCGGCACCACGCGCAGGGTCGATTCGGCAAGAATCTCATAGAGTGCCTTTAGACCCAGGCGCGTTTCACGCTTCAGCATCGCCACGGCGATGACCGCCAAGGTGCCAAAAACGGCGACGAAGTTGGGCGAGTAGCCGATCAGCAACGCGATGACCAGAGCCAATAGCGGCACCAGAAACATGCCACCACGGCGCATGGTATCGAGAAACCCTGGCACGTCCTGAAGCCCTGTAATCCCCAGCTTTAACGAACGCAAATGCACCTGCAGGTAAACGCAGAAATAGTAGAGGAAGGCGGGAACGATTGCCGCCACCGCGATTTCGGCGTAACGGATGCCGGTGAATTCGGCCATAATGAAAGCAGCCGAGCCCATCACCGGCGGCAAGATGCTACCGCCGGTGGACGCCGCCACCTCGATGCCGCCAGCAACCGCCGCCGGGTAGCCGAGCTTTTTCATCATCGGGATGGTGATCGAACCGGTGGTCACCACGTCTGCCGTCGGACTTCCGGAAATAGTGCCGTAGAGCCCCGAGGACACCACTGCGATCTTGGCTGGTCCGCCCGGGCTCTTGCCGCTCACCGCGGCAGCAGCATCGAAGAAGAATTCACCGCCGCCGGTGCGTGAGAGAAAGGTTCCGAAGAGGCCAAACAGGAAGACGTAAGTCAGCGCCACCCTGATCGGCGCACCGAAGATGCCGTCGGTGGTGAATGCCATGATATCGAGGAAGTGCTGGTAGTCGATCGCCCCATGACCGAGGATGCCGGGCATGGCATCACCCCACAGGTTATAGGCAAGAAACAGCAGCACAACCGAGGTGAGTCCAGCCCCGACCGTGCGCCGGGTGGCCTCGAGGACGGCGAGCATCAGCCCGCTGCCGCAGACGACGTCCCAGATGCTCAGTTCGTCGAGCAGGGTGATGCGGGTGACGATGCGTTCGTTGTGATACCAGAAGTAGGCGGAAATACCGATGCTCGCTGTCGCCAGCATCAAGTCCCAAGATGGTACACGTGTGCGGCTAGAACTCGCGGTAACGCCCGTGGTCAGGAACACCAGTGACAGCATCAGGCCGAGGAAGACGATGGTCATGGCGTAGATCTGTACGATCTGTACCGTCGTCACCCACACAATGCCGAGTGCGATCAGCGCCGAGAAGGGCTTTAGCAACTGCCCAACCAGCCCATCGGGATCCCGCCGCGCACCGGTCGAGAGAAGTTTTTCGACGAATGTGAGGCTCATGCCGACTACCTCAGCAAACCGGTTTCCCGGTAATATTTTTCAGCCCCCTTGTGGTAGGGAATGAGACGCTGACTCGCCAGGAGCTCGGGCGTGATGGATTTCATGGTGCCGTGCGCGCCTTGGAGTTTATCGATGTGCATGTGCAGTGCTTTCGCCAGATCGTAGGCTGCCTTCTCTTCCATTTTGCTATTCACGACCAGGGCCGCACCTAGTGCCACCGTCAGCACATCCTCCGGCTGCCAAGGATAGGTACCGCCCTTGACTACAAAAGGTGCAACGCTCAGTTCTTGTGACACTTTTTTGACGACCCCTTCCGAAACCGGCAGGAGGACAAGTTCGACGGCGTCGCCGGCCTGGACGATGAAGCTGGTGCGGACGAATACACCGTTGGCGAACATGTCAATACGCTTGTCTTTCATCAGATCGCCCTGCTCGTCAGAAGCAGCATAAATTACGTCGCCGCCCCATTTTTTGAAGTCCTCCAAGTCGACGCCGATGGCCTTGAACATCTTCACCGCCACGTGCTCGGTGATGTTGCCTCGCTTGTTGAAGGCGATCCGCAGGGGCGGCTTCTTGAGCGCGATATCGTCAAAATTGCGGATGCCGTGCTTTTGGGCAAAAGCCTTGGTAATAACCATCTGCATCGGCGCCCAGTTATAGAGCAGGGCAATCGCACGCAGACTGGTGACCGGTTTGGCGAAGGGTTTGCCGCCCTCGGTGGCGATGCGCAACTCGGCGTCGTGGGCAATGCCCAGCTCGACCTTACCCTGATCCAACAGCGCAATGTTGGCCAGCCCGCCGCCGGAGGTCTGGTATGTAACGTGCGAACCCGGGTAGGACGCCTTCACCGCCCCGTCGATACCGATGCCGAGCACTGTCCACAAGCCACTGGGACTGGCCCCGGAAAGTGTCATCTTATATGTCTGAGCTGTAGCCCCGAGACAAAATAGAGACAGCAGAAATCCAAGCACGATTGTGCGAAAAATATTCACGGACAGCCTCCTTATATTAGTTATGGACAAACCCATCACGGACCGAGATTAATATTCCATATTATGGAATACTTAGTATTATTTTTCGGCCAAAACAATGTTATCGCCTAGTCAGAATAGCATCATGGCTATCCAGCTACAAGGTTTCGTCGCTCCGTGTCGCAATTTAAGATTCCATTATCCGGACTAACAAAAACCCAGTTGCGGCGCGGAGAGATACCAGTACAAATGTCGACGTACCGACATGGTGCGCCGGCAACGGTGCACTGTCGATCGGCGACAATGTCATAAAGATAGCCGCCCGTCCGATTTTCCTAGGAGTCGGTGCGGCAGAGCGAAACTGGAAACCTCAGAGGCGGCAAAAAATAAGATGCGATCGTCAATGCGCTGATGGCTGACGCTGCCACCAGGTCGGTTGGATGACCCTGGAGCACTTCAAATACCGCTTCGGAACGATAGCCCGAATCGGCCAGTACCTGCCGTGGGTCTTCGCCCGTCGTCTGCCGCACCGCCTCAAACATCCCGGTTACTGACGGCTGTCCGCACCGCTTTGGGTCAGTTCGGCCGCCACGCATGATATGCGCAGCATCATCCATTGCCGTCTGGGCGTTGTAGCAGTAGTCGAACCCGCCGCCAGCGCGTTTCATGATCGGACTATCCGGGTCGGTAAAGTTATCCTGGGCCTTGGGCTTGGGGTCGCCGAATTCCCACGGATATCTGAGACCCTTCTTTGGCTTGCCGCCGTCATCACACAGCCTGCGGCCATTGTCGGCGGATCATTCGCGTACCGCGCCGACCTCTCGCTGGAGCGCATCCAGACGTTCGCATGCCGCCTGAATCACCGCCAAACGATCCTAGCGTCGTTCGATTTCGGGCGGCAGAGCAAGGTTCGGGGCCGAGAGCGGCCACCTGTGTGGTGGGCCGCGCACTCGAATTTGCATAATTTCAGAGGCTACTCGCTGATTGAGACCTGCAAGGCCAATCATGTCGATCCCTACGGCTACTGGGTCGCCTTGTTCTGCTCGTTTCCACTCGCGTGGTCGGCAGACGATTTCGAGTCGCTGTTACCCCGACGCCTGGCTCAGGCCGCTTCCTAAATTGACCGCCAGTTTGACGGCGCCGACATGTCACGGCGCCAAGTGCGTTGTCAATAGCGCGCTTATGGTATTCCGGGTGTACGGAGCTGAGGAGCACTCCGATCCGTTGGCCTGCGCTGGGCGCGCCAGCTTTCGCCGCCTCTATCCCGGTGCAAATTCCTCGCGGTGGCCGAAGCCCTTGCTGTTGTCGACGAAGTGGACGTGATTCGCCAGGAGGCGATACCAGCGCACCTTCGCCAGCGCCTCGAAGATGGCCGGCGATACCATGGCCAGCGGCGCCGCGATGGGAAACTTCCCGCCGTAGAGCTGACGAGCGGATTCCCGTTCCTCACCCTCGAGTTCCACGACCCGGCCTTCGAGCTGGATGCCCTTGATTTGCGCCCAGTCGGAACAGTCATCCTGGATGGTCGCGGCGCAGCGCGCATCCTGCGCCAAGTTGCGGCAATGACGGCTGCTCGGTGACGAGAGGAAAACCAGCGAGCCGCTCTCGCTGGCGTAGAACACGGCGGCGGCCCACGGCCCCTCGGGGCCTTGCGTGGCCAACGTCATCACATTGTGGTCGGCGAGGTAGTCCGTCACCGCGAGCGGCAAGGTCGTTTTCATTCGGACACTCCTTTCGTCGTCCGTCCTGCCGCCGGTCTTATGCGGCCTTCGAAAGCACGCCCGGATGGAAACACGTACCATGGGCATACGACATACTTTGACAGGACGCAGGGCATGAAACTGGTGTTCGGCATTTTGAGAGCGAACGGCTCTAATGGTGATTCGAAAAAGCCATCAACACATTGGCAGATCAACTCGCATCAGGTTCTATCAGATGACCCATGCGGTGCGCTTTAGTGTCCAGATACGCCTCATTGTGGGGAGTTCTGGGCGATGCAAAACCCATACGTTTGACTACCTCGAAGCCAAGCTCGCGCATCGCGGTGACCTTGCTTGGGTTGTTAGTCAGTAGGCTTAGGCGACACACACCGATGTGATCGAGCATCGGCTTGCAGATATCGTAACTACGAGCATCAGCTTCGAATCCTAGGTGCACATTGGCGTCCACAGTATCTGCACCCTTATCCTGCAAGTCATATGCCTTGATCTTGTTATGCAAGCCGATCCCACGTCCCTCTTGGCGCAGGTAAAGCAATACGCCCCGTTTCTCCTTGCCGATTATCTTCAGGGCAGTGCGCAACTGAAATCCGCAATCACAACGCAGGCTGAAGAGGGCATCACCAGTCAGACACTCGGAATGGATACGGGCTAGTATTGGTTCGCCGCAACTGACGTTGCCCATTGCCAATACCAAATGTTCTTTGCCCGTGGAATCGACGAAGGCATAGGCCGTAAACAATCCCCAGCGCGTGGGAAGTCGGCTTGACGCCACAAAACGGACATCATTCACGGCCATGTTGGGACCGTGCCAGGAAGGAGTACAGAGTACTACATCGGCCCGGCTCGATTCGTTGGCGAATTTCATGTTTCATGCTTGCTATCGGAGTCTTTTGGGTTTCAGAGATCAGCAGACGACGCACATCGAAAGATCGACCGCCTTGATATTTTTGGTGATGCATCCAATTGAAATTCGGCTCACACCGGTCTCCGCCACTTCGCGCAGGTTTGCCAAAGTGATTCCGCCCGAGGCTTCTAGTTCTGCGCACCCGGCGGTAATTGCCACTGCCTCACGCATCTGCTCGATAGTGAAATTATCGAGCAGTATAAGTTTCGCACCGGCAGCGATTGCTGCTTTAAGCTCGTCGCAGGTTTCTACCTCGATCTGTACCGGCAGGTCCAGCGGAACAAGCGCTGCCGCCGCGCGGAGTACTTCTGGAATGCCACCGGCAGCAGCAATATGGTTCTCCTTGATCAATACTCCAGCGTAGAGCCCCATCCGATGATTGGTACCGCCTCCCACGCGCACGGCATACTTTTGAGCGACGCGCAAACACGGCAGAGTTTTTCGGGTGTCGTAGACAAGCGTACTGGTATCTGCGACTGCATCTACATATTGGCGAGTCGCGGTTGCTGTGGCGGAAAGCGTCTGAAGAAAATTGAGTGCGGTACGCTCCGCGCTAAGTAGAGCACGCGCATTGCCCCTGATTTCACAAACCATCTGGGCCGGCTCTAGACGCTCACCTTCATGCGCCAACCAACGGAATTCAACAGCAGAGTCCAACTCTCGAAAGCATTCCTCGAACCACGGGATGCCACAAAGGACGGCCGCTTCGCGGCTGGTTACAGTGGCGATGGCTGAGTGATCGGCTGAAACCAGCATGGCCGTTAAATCGCCGGATCCAATATCCTCTTGGAGGGCCGTGCGTACGGTGAGAAGGAGTTCTGAAGCAGGAATCATTTTAGGCATATTCCTTGAGGAGTTGGGCTCGCTTGATCAGATCGCGCCATGTCAGGTCGCGGTTGTGGTGGCTTGTGAGGCCGATGCAAGTTCCGGCATGAGTCACCCCAATATTGCACTCGCTGGGAGTTCTCCCTTTGCTTTGAAATCAACCGTACGTCAGCCGCATGTTCCAGTACCTCTTACTAACAGAGAAATGATTCAGCAATTGACCGTTTCACTCCCATTCGATGTCAGGGATTCAGGTCTCTCGGCCAAGTCAAAACCGAATAGCGGAGCCCTAATTCTGTGTGTAGGCCTCTGTGTCAGGGCTAGCGTTACTTCATTGACCCGTTTCGTGACCGGCGGCATTAATAATATTAAGAAGGCCATATTATGGACATAAAAGTCGTAGCTAACTGTAAACAGTATATGTTACTGAGGCAAACTATAGCAGGTACTGCTACACAAGTACTATTAGCATGGTTTAAATGACGGATCACCATATGGACTATTTGGTAGGGGCATTCGGAAATGTAAATAAGGACAGGTAATCCAGATATAGGTGTCATTCCGTTTGGATGCCCCAGCGATTTCGGAAAGTACTGCAATCGATGTGTAGCGTGGAAAGACTGAAACTCGTCAACTTCTCGATTGGCACTACCTATAGGCCATCATTCCAACTTATCTAGGCAGCGCGACAACTCATGGAATCAATAATCAACTACGGCGACGGAATTGCTGCAATTGACAGCGGATTCATTCGACCAGGGCTTGCTGCGGTCCACTGTATTATCGAGGAAGACCACGTGGCTCTTGTGGATACCGCAACCAATCCCAATTCGACGAAAGTACTGGCTGCGCTGGCTGCTCATGGTGTCCGGCCGACACAGGTAGACTGGATTTTGCTCACCCACATCCATCTCGACCATGCTGGCGCGGCGGGAGTTCTGGCGCGTGTTCTACCTAACGCGCGAGTGGCTGTGCATCAACGGGGAGCGCGCCACATGGCTGATCCATCGCGGTTAATGGCGGGTACTGTTTCGGTGTATGGCGAAGAACTGGTGCGCGAAAGATATGGAGAAGTTCTTCCGATCCCACCCGAACGCATCATTGAGGTTACCGAAGGCAGCGTTCTGAAGCTGGGTGCGCGCACGATTCGAGTGCTCGACACACCAGGTCATGCACGCCATCACGTTTGTTACGTAGATGAAACGACTGGACATATCTTCACCGGTGACACATTCGGTTTGTCTTATCGCGAACTTGACAACGCTGGGCGTGCCTTCGTTTTGCCTGTGACCACGCCCACACAGTTTGAGCCCGATGCCCTGCATGAGTCGGTCGCACGTATAGCGGCTCTGAAACCGGAGGCCGTGTATGTCACCCATTTCGGGCAGCTTCGCGACATTCCTCGTCTCGCTTCTGATCTGCACCGGCTTATCGACAGCTTCGTCTCAACAGCGCGTTCCGTCTCTGGTAATGGTCAGCGGCGAAACGAGCAACTTCGTGTTGCACTCAGTGAACTGCTCGAAGAGGAAGCACGTCGACAAAACTGGGGGCTTCGTGGCGCTGCACTGTGGAAACTTCTGGCTGCGGATATTGAGCTCAACGTCCAAGGTCTGGCCGATTGGGTCGACAATCACAACTCTTAGCGACTAGCTGTGCTAATAGCTCGCAGCATCCGTCGATTCAAACATAGACAACATGAAATGAAACAAAGCGCACTTGGAATTCATCTGAATTCGAGTAGCAGCGGCAATAAGCGGAACATAAAGAGGATCTGATCATGAGCACCACTCGCACAGCAAGCCTGACCATAGATGGCAAGACCGTCGAATTCCCGGTGATGACCGGAGTTCACGGCAACGATGTGATCGACATTCGCACGCTCGGCGCCAAGACGGGCCTGTTCACCTACGACTCCGGCTTCCTGTCGACGGCGAGTTGCCAGTCCAAAGTCACCTTCATCGATGGCGACAAGGGCGAGTTGCTGTATCGCGGCTACCCGATCGAACAGCTTGCGGAAAATTGCAACTTCCTCGAAGTCGCCTACCTGCTGAAGAACGGCGAGTTGCCGAATGCCACGCAGAAGGTCAGTTTCGAGACCACCATCAAGAAGCACACCATGGTGCATGAGCAACTGGTGAAGTTCTACCAGGGCTTCCGCCGCGACGCGCATCCGATGGCCGTGATGGTCGGCGTGGTCGGCGCGCTGTCGGCCTTCTACCACGATGTCACCGATTTCGCCGATCCTGCCGATCGCGGCATTTCCTTCAACCGCCTGATCGCCAAGTTGCCGACCATCGTCGCCATGGCCTACAAGTACAACACCGGCCAGCCTTTCATGTATCCGCGCAACGACCTCGACTACACGGCGAACTTCATGCACATGATGTTCGGCACGCCTTGCGAGGAGTACAAGCCGAACCCCGTTCTTACGCGCGCACTGGACATCATCTTCACGCTGCACGCCGACCACGAGCAGAATGCCTCCACCTCGACCGTGCGCCTGGCCGGCTCCTCCGGCGCCAACCCCTTCGCCTGCATCTCGGCCGGCATCGCCTGCCTGTGGGGTCCGGCCCACGGCGGCGCCAACGAAGCCTGCCTGGAAATGCTGGAAGAAATCGGCGACGTCTCGCGCGTTGGCGAGTACATCAAGCGCGCCAAGGACAAGAACGACAGCTTCAAGCTGATGGGTTTCGGTCACCGCGTGTACAAGAACTTCGACCCGCGCGCCAAGCTGATGGGCAAGGTCTGCGCCGACGTGCTGGGTGAACTGGGACTGGAGAACGATCGCCTGTTCAAGCTGGCCAAGGAACTGGAAAAGATCGCGCTGGAAGATCCGTATTTCGTCGAGAAGAAGCTGTACCCGAACGTCGATTTCTACTCGGGCATCGTGCAGAAGGCGCTCGGCATCCCGACCTCGATGTTCACCTGCATCTTCGCGCTGGCGCGTACCGTCGGCTGGATGACGCAGTGGGAGGAGATGATCACCGATCCGGAATACAAGATCGGCCGTCCGCGCCAGTTGTACACCGGCGCGGCCAGGCGCGACGTCAAGGCGATCAATCAGAGCTGATCTGTTGCGAGCCAAGACGGGGGGCGGCATTCGCCCCCTGGTTCGTTCCGTCAAAATGAAAGCAGTGGAAACAGCGAGTCAATCTCGCTGTTGAGGCAAGTGGCTCTAGTTTTTCCAATGTAGCGCATGGCCACCGTCGCCTGGACCAGGGCCCATTCGCTTGGCCCAAAGAGGGTGCCACCGTGTTACTCAGTCGTGACCAAATTGACGCGCTGGTCCTTGGCCTGCCGTGGCAACGCCTTGGCGCCGACGGGGTGATTCGCCTGCTGTAGTCAAGACCGGTGACGGGGAATGGACCCACGATGCTCTGCACATAATGGCCACGCGGGTCTGGCATCGTTCTAGACATGGTCGATGTCGCCACTCTAGCCGAACTGAATCCTGACTGTCGGCTTCAAGCCGCTAGTTGGACTGGAATCGCGGCACGCTCCGAAAGAATCCGGTTTCGTGCATCCACATAGACGAGCCGAGGCTGGAAATGGCTCACTTCATCTTCAGTCAAGACACCATAGCTGACGACGATCAGGAGATCGCCCGGTGCTGCTTTGCGTGCTGCCGCACCATTGACTGAAACGGTGCCCGAGCCCCGCTCACCCCGAATGGCGTAGGTAGTAAAACGCTCACCATTCGTGACGTTGTAGATATCAATCTGCTCATATTCGCGGATATCGGCCGCGTTCAACAAGTCTTCATCAATGGCGCAGGACCCCTCGTAGTGGAGCTCCGAGTGCGTCGTTGTCACGCGATGCAGCTTTCCCTTCAGTATGGTACGACTACCCATCTTGTTTCTCCTTGACCAAATTTACCTGAGGCCATCTGGATCTTTTGATCGCCCCATTACCACGCTATGGCGTCGCCGGATTCGCGATGTCCGGGTTCAACGTGTAGTGGCCGGTTAGTTCAGCCGTGCTGAGAATGTGGCTGCGGATCGCCTTAAGCACTGCGGGAGCAGAAAAAATTCCGGTCAATGGGCACTTGGCAACATCGAGCGCATATAACTTGAAAATGTAGCGATGAGACAACTCATCATTCCACGGTGGACAGGGACCATCGTAACCAAAATAATTTCCCGCCATGTTTTCATCATCGTGAAACCAGTTGGTATACCCGTTGAGACCCTGACGCGTACCATTCGGTGCGTCGGGGCCGGGTTTGCCGCGCGGTATGATGGCATTCGAGAACTGCCCTTTGGCGATACGCCCAAGACTCGGCACAATATCGACCAGAACCCAATGGTAAAAATCTACTCGCTCAGCGCTGACAGGAATCAACCGACTCTCTTTGTTTATCTCATCCATAGCAGAAGGGACATCAGGGTCATAGCAGATCAGGGCAAGAGACTTCGTAGCTACAGGAACGTGGCTCCATTCCAAGTCGGGATTGATATTGCTTGAGAGAGCTATACGAGTCTGAGGATCTATCACCCCAAAGGCGCATTCGCTCGGGATGGTTCCATTGTCGTCAAAACAACTACTGGTCAATTTCATGATCTATTGTCCCTTCAATACTCTGATTAAGACTCACTAGGCACAAGCATGATCTTTCCTACCGTACTGCGCCCAAGTAGCAAATCTTGGGCCTCAGCGAAGCGTTCAAACGGGTAGATTGCGGCCACAAACGGTCGAATCCTGCCTTGCTCGTACCACTCGAACAAGTGCTCGACTACGGCCCGCACTTTCGGTTCGTAGTACTCGCGCTCGTCCACCGGTGACCAACCGATGTAAGCTCCAAAGTTGAAGCCGAGCAACGAAGTATTCTTTACCAGCAGCATGTTCGGTTGGATCTGTGGCATCGAGCCGCTAGCAAAGCCGATACTCACAAAGCGTCCACCCGGATGCAAACTTCGTAAAGCAGCTTCCGACAATTCGCCACCGACGGGGTCGAAGACCACATCGAGCCCCGGGTGTGGTGTCAGGTCGCGTATCCTGCCACGCAGATCTTCGTCACGATAGTCGATCACGGCGTTCGCTCCGTGCTCAAAAGCCAGCCTACATTTTTCCTTTCCCCCGGCGGCAGCAATGACAAAGGCCCCGATTGCACGCCCTACTTCAACCGCTGCGAGCCCGACCCCGCCTGCCGCAGCCAACACCAACAAGGTTTCACCCGCATCAAGCTGCGCTCGCCAGACCAGACCAGCATATGCAGTACAGTAGGAGATGCCAAGGCACAGAGCGGCTGCCGGATCAATCCCATCGGGCAACGGGTACACCGTGGACTCGTGACAGACTGCCTGCTCGGCATAGCCTCCCCAGCCTAGAAACGCTAGGACGCGCTGACCGGGACGATAAGCGGTTACTCCGGGAGCCGTTTCCAGCACGCGACCGACAACCTCAGCACCGGGAACAAAAGGTAGAGGGGGCTTGACTTGATATTTTCCGGCAATCAACAGACTGATCGAAAAACTCAGGCTTGCAAACTCGACGGCAATGCGGACGCCACGTGAAACCAACAGCGGCTCCGGGAAATTCTCGACCCTAAGGCCATGGTAGTCGCCGAATCGGTGGCAGACGAGAGCACGCATACTACAAACATCCTAGTCGAATGCGCCCTTCGCCTGGTACTCTACGTACTCGTCGTCGCTCACGCCGAGGAAGTCTTGAAATACCATCGAGTTGTGCTCACCTAGTAGTGGTGCTGCTCCGGTTACATCTCCCGGCACTTCCGAAAGGTCAAATGAAGAGAAGTAGCAGGCGAGGTCGCCGATAACCCCGTGGCGACGACGACGCCATACATGCCGATACAGAAGTTGAGGATCCCGGAACAAATCAGCGATGGTGTTGACTGGATAAGCGTGTACCCGAGCCGTTTGCAGCAACGTAGCGGCTTCTTCCGCATCCTGACTCAATGACCATTGGCTAATAATGGCGCTCAAATCCTTTTCATTGATCTTGCGTGCTTCAATTGTGGCGAAGCGTAGATCCGCGGCCAAGCCGGGCTGACCAAGCATGCCGGCCAGACGTCCGAACTCATCATCCGACCAGCAGGAGAGCACCAACCAACCTCCCGCACGGCAGGGATAGGCATCATGCGGCGCGGCATTGGGATCGCTGTTGCCCGCCCGCTCTGCCACCACACCGATTTTATGGTAGTCAAACAAAGCGCTCGCCACAAACATGAGCCCACTTTCATATTGAGCCAGATCGATCAATGCACCTTGTCCGATTCGACGCTGTCGGTCGAGCCCGGCAAGGACTGCTGCGGCTCCCAGCGAGGATGCGATGAAATCGATATAGGGTCCGTAAAGCAGCTGGGGCGGGCCCTCCGGGCTTCCGGTCAAGCCACAAAATCCAGCTAGCGCCGACAGCTGCGAACCGAAGCCGGGCGTGTACGCGCGCGGGCCAGTCTGCCCCATGTTGCAACTCGAGATCATCACTACACCGGGATTTAATTCCCTTGCGGATTCGTATCCGAGGCCGAGGCGCGACATCACCTCTGGCCGCATATTTTCGATGACGATGTCAGCCCAGCCAATGAGACGCTTGGCCATATCGACGCCGGACTCATTCTTGAGGTCGAGCGTCACCGCGTACTTTGAATCGTTAAAGATTGCGAAACACCCTCCCCGATCCAACCCGGGCTTGCCATCCTTGTAGGGAGGATATTCGGCGCGGAACCCATCCGGACGGCTGCGCGACTCCACATGAACCACCGTCGCACCGAACGTGGCCAACATTTTGCCTATATGTGGTCCAGCGGCATAGGCCCCGAATTCAGCAACCTTCACTCCCGATAGTGCTTGCGAAATCGCACTCATATAAATTGCCTTTACGCGTTTCCCGATGTTGAGTCAGTTTTCAACTCGGCCAGTAGCCTGTCAATATTGACTTCCTCACCTGGCGCATGACGAAGAGGTGGACGCACGCCATCAACTATGGCGAAACTACCGCAGTGCCTTTGCTGATGCCCGTCCGGCCCTGTTAAGTCATACCAGAAATCCCGCGCCTCTAATTGCGGGTCGGCCGCAATGTCGGCCATGGTCGACACCGGGTAGCCCAGCATTTCCCGCCGGCTCGCCTCATCCAAGAACTTCCGTTTTGTGAGGCCAAGGAAAAAGTTGGCGATGGGCCGCTCCAACTCGTCCACCTCGTCCTGCGTGGCGAGTTTGGGGTCGAAGCGTTTCCAATCGATATTTTCCAGCACCCCGAGTGGTGAATTCAGCTCGCGCATCCATGCCACCAGCTGTGTATTGGTACGCCGTCCCGCAGGGCCACCGTAGAGCATGAAATTAAGATAGCCATCCAAACAAGGCCAGAACGCACGGTAGCGTGCCCCCTTCATGGAACGCCCAGTGAGATACGCACCACAGCGGGTGGGATTCTTTCCATCCATATCCCAGAAGGCGGCAGCATGAGACGATGCCAAAATAACCGCTGCCTGTGCCGATACGTCTACGTGCTGTCCGATTCCCGTGGCGGTGCGGTGTACCACTGCAGTGAGCGCCCCGACTGCCGCTTGCGCCCCAGCCCATCCGTAGGATTGCGGCACCGTAACTCGCATAGGCGCGCCATCGGGCTCGCCGGCAAGCGACATTGCTCCACCTGCCGCCATCAACTCAATGTCGGAGGCAAGCCACCCTGCACGGGGTCCTTCGCAACCGAAGGGCGTGACCGACACCTTAATCAAGCGTGGATTCAGCTGCTTCAGTCTTGCCCAATCCAAGTGCTGAACGAAGGCATCACCCGGTTGCGCCGAATCGATCAGGATATCAATATCGGGAATAAGCTGATCAAAAGTACGTTTCCCATCAACCGTTTGAATATCCAGCCGCAGAAGTCGCTTGTTGACGTGATAGGCCTGCCAGTCAGCACCTGCGATGCTGACACCTGGTGCCTCGACACGAATCACATCGGCACCTAGATCGGCCAGCAACCGGCCGGCCAACCAGCCGACACGGTTGCTGAGATCGAGGATAGTGTAGCCATTTAGCATGGCAATTTTCCTCTCAAGGTCCGATTTACTAGCGTCCGGTCCTGGCCAGTGACAAAACCCAGCCCTCCATCCGCGACTTCATCTTGTCGATGTCCTTCTCGTTAAAGAAGTTCTCCGGCTTGACCAAATCAACTCCGTAAACCGGACGATGGAAGTCACTCTCGTAGCCATAGGGAACCGTGGCATCAATGCCCATGCCTCCTTCAAACAGGGTATTCGAGGCAGTCCACTGTTTGTCACCTGAGGTCATCCGCTCGGCCGGCATGAAGGTTTGGCCACGACCACCGGGGATCGGATTAAGGATGTCAGTCTTCGGATTCACGCGTGTAGTCAGACACCACATGATATCGTCCATCGAATAGATATCGCAGTCCTCACTGATTGCGATGGCTAGCCGCATACCTTGTGAGCATGAAAGGATGGCCCCCAGGAAGTTGCGCTGCCAGCCTTCCTCGATCTGGTTACGCTTTTTCACCTGAATGATGCAACCGCCCCAGTCGGTCATGCAGTAGGGAATATGGACGTTCTGAACGATGCCCGGTTGCAGGCGCTCGCACAGGGCGAAAATCGCCGACTCGCGTACTGAAGTGTCGATGTTGGAGTCGTCCGCGGTGTGTACGCCCAAGGGGAAAATAATGGGTTTGCTCTCGCGCTTACGCATGGTGATTGCCGTGACGTGGAAAGTCGGCGCCTTGTAGGCCTTACCCATGTAGCCAGCCCATTCCGGATGAAAATGGAAACGGCCCTGGATGTCGGCCTTCTCGGACTCAGCGGTCTCGTATCGCTTATCGCGTGGGTGCAGATACCCTTCCAACACATATTCGGCATCGGCCAGGGTGTAGGCGTCGATAGTGCGGCACTTGACGAGACGCACCGGCGAGCCTTGGATAGCACCGGCGATGCCAATCTCGTCGCAACCCTTCGGCAGGATCGCATAGTCAAAGCCGGAGCCGGCGACGTAGGTGCACGACGGAGGCACACCGAAGCACATGGTGAGAGGGATCGGCTCTTCGTCTTTGTAATGCTCGGTCATCACCTGCCACATATGTGATCCCGGAGAGATCTGGAATGTGCCGACATTGCCCCAGCGAAAGTTCATGCGGTTGTAGCCAATATGACTACCACCATCGAAGTAAGGTCCGACTACGCACGAAATGCCAGAACCGATAGTGAGCTCGGACTCCAGCGGCGTGTGCTTGATCGCGGTAATCCACTTGTTGACGTCCAAGTCGTCGGTAATCACCTCTTCCTGTACCGGCGCCTCATCCTGCTCGATGATCACCGGCTTAAGGGGATGATCAATGGCGCGAGCCACCTTCTTCACCCGATCAAGGGAATTCTCCCAGCCGAACAGCTCCTCGACGACGCGAATGTCACCAAACAGGTTGGTAATCGCGCGGGCATGCGGCATACCCTTCACATTGTTGAACAGCATAGGCAGGCTGCCATCAAAAATCTTCTGCAACCCGGTAATCTCCAAGTCCGGATTGACCTCCTTGTTCGTTTCGACCAGGTATCCCTTGGTCCGGAACCATTCCAGTGCTTCGCGCAGATCCTTGTTTCCTACTTTTCCCGCAGTTTTGCTCGATACATTCTTCATATGCGTTATCTCCACTGTTGTCAGTTAATGAATTGAGAGTCCGTTGTTACTTTTGCGGCTGAAGATGCGCAACCCTAGCCCGCATCTGCCCCTCCCAGCGCCGCGCGAAATCGGTTGGAATACCGAATTGGTCGAGGACTCGAGCGACAACGTGGTTCACGATGTCGTCAATACTTTGTGGATGGTTGTAGAAGGCCGGCATCGGCGGCATGATCGTGACACCCATACGCGACAACTT
>JACRED010000020.1 GCA_016218415.1 Nitrosomonadales bacterium | reverse complement strand
TAGCAGCGACTTTCTTTGCTGCCGGTTTCTTCGCCGCTACTGCTTTTTTCGCAGCTGGCTTTTTAGCAGCGACTTTCTTTGCTGCCGGTTTCTTCGCCGCTACTGCTTTTTTCGCAGCTGGCTTTTTAGCAGCGACCTTCTTTGCTGCCGGTTTCTTCGCCGCTACTGCTTTTTTCGCAGCTGGCTTTTTAGCAGCGACCTTCTTTGCTGCCGGTTTCTTCGCCGCTACTGCTTTTTTCGCAGCTGGCTTTTTAGCAGCGACTTTCTTTGCTGCCGGCTTCTTCGCCGCTACTGCTTTTTTCGCTGCCGGCTTTTTAGCTGCCGTAGCCTTCTTTGCTGCTGGTTTAGCTTTCTTTGCTGCTGCCATTTTGTTTCTCCTTCAATAATGAAAGTTAAAAAACACAACACCTGCGATTACTACACCTACACCTCCGGATCCCGCCCAGTTTCGAGCGTGAACCAAAGCTTGCCCCCGACCCGCTAGTCCCAGGACAGTGCTCCGCCTGTCTGGTACTCGGTGACTCGGGTTTCAAAGAAGTTCTTTTGGTTATGGCACGGACTGCCTGCGCAGCCCTTAACCCGCACACGGGTTAGCCTCCACCGAAAGAACAGCATCTTCAAACTCGCTAATCCCAGGATAACGCACCACCGGTTTGATATTCGGTGACGCGAGTTTCAAAAAAGTTCTTTTCTTTTTTCAGGTCTATCATTTCAGCCATCCACGGGAACGGATTGCTCGCGCCCTGATACAGCACGTCGATACCGATCTGCTGGCAACGACGATTGGCGATGAAGCGCAGATATTCCTTGAACATGCTGGCATTCAGGCCGAGCACGCCGCGCGGCATGGTGTCTTCGGCATAGGCATACTCCAGCTCCACGCCCTTCTGGATCAGGCCGCGTATCTCTTCCTTGAAGGCGGCGGTCCACAGGTGCGGGTTTTCCATCTTGATCTGGTTGATCACGTCCACGCCGAAATTCAGGTGCATGGATTCGTCGCGCAGAATGTACTGGTATTGTTCTGCCGCGCCGGTCATCTTGTTCTGGCGACCCAGCGCGAGTATCTGCACGAAACCCACATAGAAGAACAGACCCTCCATGATGCAGGCGAACACGATCAGGCTGCGCAGCAAAGCCTGGTCGGCCTCGGGCGTGCCGGTCTTGAACGACGGATTGGTCAACACATCGATGTACGGGATCAGGAACTCATCCTTGGCGCGGATGCTGGGCACCTCGTGGTACATGTTGAACACTTCACCTTCGTCCAGGCCGAGACTCTCCACGATGTACTGGTATGCGTGGGTGTGGATCGCCTCTTCAAAAGCCTGACGCAACAGGAACTGGCGGCATTCCGGGTTGCTGATGTGACGGTAGGTGCCGAGCACGATGTTGTTCGCGGCAAGACTATCCGCGGTGGTGAAGAAACCCAGATTGCGCTTGATCAGGCGGCGCTCATCCTCGCTCAGCTTGTCGCTCTTCCACAGGGCGATGTCGGCCGTCATGTTCACTTCCTGAGGCATCCAGTGATTGGCACAGGCGGCGATATACTTCTCCCACGCCCACTTGTACTTGAACGGCACCAGCTGGTTCACGTCGGCACGCGAATTGATGATCGCCTTGTCTTCGACACGCACGCGGCCGGTCGGGGCGGGCGCTTTCTGAACCGGCGCGTCCGCACGCTTCACATCCTCCACATGCACTGAAGCCCCCTTAAGAATGGGAGCTTCACCAAATGCGGCACTGCGCAACATACCCAACGGCATGGCAGCCGTTTTTATATTTTCATCAAATGACAACATCGTTTTCTCCTCCGCGGCTCTCTGAGCCTTATCTATTTTGCCTGCGCACCGTGTGCGCAGAACATTCAAAAAGGATTGTGGCTACAGCCGCCCCTGCGGGGCTTAACTTGCTGCGCAAGTTAGCTTTCGCCGCAACCCTGACCGCGAACCCGCCTATTGGCAGGCTTCGCAGTCAGGGTTGTCAATCGAGCAGAACTTGGCTTCTTCTACCACGCCACCGGTGGTCGGCACCGCATTCAGCGCACCGGCACGCCCGGTGGATTTTTCCGCCGAGGTCGCACCCATAGTGCGCAGGTAATAGGTGGTCTTCAGGCCGCGTAGCCAGGCTAACTTATACGTCTCATCCAGTTTGCGGCCCGACACACCGGCCATGTAGATATTCAGCGATTGCGCCTGGTCTATCCATTTCTGGCGGCGTGAAGCGGCCTCGATCAGCCAGCCCGGCTCGACCTCGAACGCGGTCGCGTACAGATTGCGCAACTCCGCCGGTATGCGGTCTATCTTCGCCAGACTGCCGTCGAAATATTTCAGGTCGGCGATCATCACCTCGTCCCACAGACCGAGCTGTTTCAGGTCGGCGACCAGATGCTCGTTGATCACGGTGAACTCGCCGGACAGGTTGGATTTCACGAAGATGTTCTGGTAGGTCGGCTCGATGCAGGCCGACACGCCGATGATGTTGGAGATGGTCGCGGTCGGCGCGATCGCGATGCAGTTGGAATTGCGCATGCCGTATTGCCGGATGCGTGCGCGCAACGCGTCCCAGTCCATGCTCACCGAAGTATCCACCTCGACATAGCCGCCGCGCTCCTGGCGCAGCATCTCCAGCGTGTCCTGCGGCAGGATGCCGCGATCCCACAGGCTGCCGCGATAGGTCGCATAACGACCGCGCTCCTCTGCCAGCTCGGTCGAGGCCCAGTATGCGTAGTAGCACACCGCCTCCATCGAACGATCGGCGAACTCGACCGCCTCCGGCGAAGAATAGGCGATGCGCAGATCGTGGAGGCAATCCTGGAAGCCCATGATGCCCAGACCCACCGGACGGTGCTTCAGGTTGGAATTGCGCGCCTTGCCCACCGCGTAGTAATTGATATCGATCACGTTGTCCAGCATGCGCATCGCGGTGTTGACCGTGCGGCGCAACTTGTCATGGTCGATCTGGCCGGCCTTGTCATGATCTTTCGGGTACAGATGCGCGGCCAGGTTGATCGAACCCAGATTGCACACGGCGATCTCTTCATCGCTGGTGTTCAGCGTGATCTCGGTGCAGAGATTGGAGCTGTGCACCACACCCGCGTGCTGCTGCGGCGAGCGGATGTTGCACGGATCCTTGAAGGTGATCCACGGATGACCGGTCTCGAACAGCATGGTCAGCATCTTGCGCCACAGACTGGCAGCAGGAACGCGCTTGAACAGCTTGAGTTCGCCGGTGACCGTCTTCGCCTCGTAAGCGGTATAGGCGCGCTCGAATTCGGCGCCGAACTTATCGTGCAGGTCGGGCACATTGGACGGCGAGAATAGCGTCCATTCGCCACCCTCCATCACGCGCTTCATGAACAGATCGGGGATCCAGTTCGCGGTATTCATGTCGTGGGTGCGGCGGCGGTCGTCGCCGGTGTTCTTGCGCAGATCCAGGAATTCCTCGATGTCCAGATGCCAGGTTTCCAGATAGGCGCACACCGCGCCCTTGCGCTTGCCGCCCTGATTCACCGCCACTGCGGTATCGTTCACCACCTTCAGGAAAGGCACCACGCCCTGAGACTGACCATTGGTGCCCTTGATGTGCGCCCCGAGCGCGCGCACCGGCGTCCAGTCGTTGCCCAGACCGCCGGCATATTTGGCGAGCAGCGCGTTTTCCTTGATCGCTTCATAGATCCCGTCCAGATCGTCCGCCACCGTGGTCAGGTAGCAGGAAGACAACTGCGAGCGCTGCGTGCCGGAATTGAACAGCGTCGGCGTCGAGCTCATGAAATCGAAGCTGGACAGCAGCCGATAGAACTCGATCGCGCGCGCATCGCGGTCGATCTCGTTCAGCGACAATCCCATTGCGACGCGCATAAAGAACGCCTGCGGCAACTCGATGCGATGGTTTTCGATGTGCAGGAAATAACGGTCATACAGGGTTTGCAAACCGAGATAGCCAAACTGGAAATCGCGCTTGGCATCCAGCTCCTTGGCCAGACGCTTCAGGTCGAACTGCGCCAACCGGGCATCCAGCAATTCCGCCGCGATCCCCTGCTTGATGAACTTGGGGAAATAGGTCGCATAGCGCGTCGCCATATCCCCCGGCGCGATCTCCTCGCCCAGCGTCTCGCTGCAGATCGTGTTCAGCAGCAAACGCGCTGTGACAAAATTGTAAGCAGGCTCCTTTTCGATCAGTGAACGCGCGGAAAGCACCAGGCACTTGCGCACCTCATGCAGCGCCACGCCGTCGTACAGATCCTTGAGCGTCAGCTTGATGACAGCATCCGCACTGACCACATCGCCGAGGCCGGCGCAGGCATCCTGCACCAAAGCTGAAAAACGATCCAGGTCAAGCGGGCGAGCCACCCCGTCATCCCCGGTGACATTGATCACATGCACCGGCTCTTTGATCTTGGACTTGGCGCGGGAACGCGCACGCTCTTCGCGGTAAAGCACGTAAGTGCGCGCGACGTCATGCTCGCCGGAGCGCATCAATCCCAGCTCGACCTGATCCTGGATGTCCTCGATGTGCAGCGTCCCGCCATGCGGCTGGCGGCGCATCAATGCGGAGACAACGCCATTGGTCAATTGCTCGACGATCTCGCGCACCCGCGCAGATGCCGCGCCCTGACCGCCGTTCACCGCGATGAACGCCTTGGTCAGCGCGATCGAAATCTTGGACGGCTCGAAGGCAACCACCGAACCATTGCGGCGTACTACCTTGTATTGATCGAGTGAATTGGATGCGGAGGAGGAAGGTGAAGCGGGATTTGAAACATCACTGGCAACAAGCGCCGGAGAGATTGAAACGCTATCGGTAGCGGCATGCAACATACACTTACTCCCTTGTAAACCCGGTTAACCCAAAAAACCCGAAACCACTACATCTAGTATTTTTTTTTAGCGGCGGGGCTAATTGTAGTAGCTAGCCAGAATATTGCAAGTGAAAAATGCCTCCATGCATCGCGGCCTGACTCAATGTCAGGGGCAAGGCGCGGCACCGCCCTATATCGCGCACTCCGTCAGGTAGCGCCCCCAGTCAAAACAGGGGCCGGGATCGGTTTTGCGCTGCGGGGCGATATGGCTGTGTCCGGCAATGCCGCGCAACGGATAGGCGGCTCGCAGCGACACAGTCAAACGGCCAAGCGCCGCATATTGGGCGTCGGTGAACGGCACCTCATCGCTGCCCTCCAGTTCGATACCGATAGAAAAATCATTGCAGCGCGCCGCACCCTGCCAGCAGGATTCGCCCGCATGCCAGGCCCGTTTAAGGCAGGGAACGAACTGCACGATATGGCCCCCGCGGCGTATAAAAAAATGCGCCGACACCCTCAATCCGGCAATGGTTGCGTAATAAGGGTGGGCGCCCGCATCCAGCGTATTGGTGAACAAACGTTGCACGCCGTCGCCGCCAAACTCGCCCGGCGGCAGGCTGATATTGTGTATCACCAGCAATTCGATGGCGCCCTCGGGACGGTCGTCACAGTTCGGCGACGGGATGTAGTCTCCGCCGACCAGCAGGCCTTCGGCATCAATGCACATGAGCGCGTCAGTCCTCATCGCCGTTTCCATGCGGATCCTTGATGCCCAGCCTTTCCATACGGTAGCGCATCGTGCGGAAAGTCAATCCCAGCAGTTTTGCGGCCGCCGTGCGATTAAAGCCGGTCCGCTCCAGCGCTTCCAGCAGCGCCTGCCGCTCGACCCGATCCAGATATTCGGGCAACGGGCATTTTTCGCCCAGCACGGTCTGGCCGTCATGGCGCGGCTCTGCTGGCGCAAGCTGCAAATCCTGCACTGTGATAACACCATTCGAGCACAGCGCCAGGGCTCGCTCGATGATATTTTCCAGCTCGCGCACATTGCCCGGAAAATCGTAACCCTGCAGCGCGGACAACGCTTCCGGAGAAAACCGGGCCGGTGATCCGCCGCGCAAACGATCCAGAATTTTTTGCGCAATCGCCGCAATATCGCCGCGCAACTCTCGCAACGCCGGCATCTGGATCTGGATGACGTTCAACCGGTAATACAGGTCCTGGCGGAATTTTCCGCTCCGCACCCGCTCGGCCAGATCGTTATGGGTCGCGCTGATGATGCGCACGTCCACCGCCTCCTCGGCAATCGCGCCCACCTTGCGCACCCGCTTTTCCTGGATGGCGCGCAACAGCTTGACCTGCATGTTCAACGGCAGGTCGGCAACCTCGTCCAGAAACAATGTCCCGCCGTGCGCCGCCTGGAAGAACCCTTCGCGATCCTTGTCGGCGCCGGTAAACGCGCCTTTCTTGTAGCCAAAGAACTCGCTCTCCATCAGGTTCTCGGGTATCGCGCCGCAGTTCACCGACACCATAGCCTGGTCGCGGCGCGCACCGCTCTGCACAATCAGCCGGGCCGCCAACTCCTTGCCGCTACCCGATTCGCCGCTGATATGCACCGGCGCCTGGCTGCGCGCCACGCGCTCGATCAGGTCGCGCACCTTCTGCATCACAGGGGAATGGCCCAGCAGAATCTTGTCGCCCCCCCCCTCACTCACGCTACCCGCCTGCGGCAGATTGAGCGCGGATTTCACCAGGGCGCGCAGCTGATCCAGCGAAACCGGCTTGCTCAGGTAATCGAACGCGCCGGACTTGAGCGCGGTAACGGCATTTTCGGTATTGCCATGCGCGGTAATCACCGCCACCGGCACATCCAGATTGTGTTGAGCGATATATTGCACCACCTGCAGACCGTCGCCGTCGGGCATGCGCATATCGGTCAGGCACAGGTCGTACCGGCGCTCCGCCAATTTCTTCAGCGCCTCGCGCACATTGGCAGCACGGTCCACCTCCAGCCCCATCTTGAGCAATGTCAATTCCAGCAACTCCAGAATATCCGGCTCATCATCCACCAGCAGCACAGTCCTGCTTTTCTCCCGGTAACTATCCGCCATCTTCACGCCCCCCGCCATCATGATCATGCTCGCCAAATGTTATACGGAAACAGGCGCCCGGCAGCTCGCCTCCCGCATCGCGGTATTCCAGCCGCGCGCCGTTCGCCTCGCACAGCTCCTTGGCGATATACAGGCCCAAGCCGGTACCATCGGATGCCGTGGTAAAGAACGGCTCGAACAATTTTCCCTGCTGCTCGGCGGGAACACCCGGACCGTCATCCTGCACATCCAGCACCCCACGCCCGTCCTCAACGCGAATCGCCAGCCTCAGGCTGCCCGGTGATCGCCGGCCATAGCGCAACGCATTGCGGCATAAATTCCACAACACCTGGCGCAAATGACCGCGATCAAAAAGCACGGCCGTACCGGCCATTCCCGCCAATACGACCACATCCGGCCGGATATGCTCCGCCATGCAGAACTCCTCGGCAAAAGCACGCAACATCGGATCCAGCTCAAACTTTTCGGGCTGCACACGATCGCGCCTGTTCAATTGCATCACGTCCTGCACGATCTGATTGATGCGCCGGGTATTATCCAGCACGATTTGCAGCAACCGCTGCTGTTTTGCATCGCCGTGTTCTTCGCTCAGCAATTCCGCCGCATAACTGATTGCCGACAAAGGATTGCGCACCTCGTGGGCGATATTCGCGGTCAAACGCCCCAAGGCAGCCAGCTTGATTTGTTGCGCCTCGGCCCGGACACGCTGCATATCCTCCAGAAAGATCACCGCGCCGTGCGCCGCATCCTGCTCGATCGCGACAAAACGCAACCTGGCCTGCAGTCCCACATCCAGTTGCAGGATATCCCGGTTCGCACTCCCTGATCTTCGCCACATCGCATACTGCTCGAACAGGATAGGGAAAGTTTCCGACAGCGGGCTTCCCATGCTGACGCTTTTGCGCAACAAGCGCTCGGCACGCTGATTCATTTGCATGATCACGCCCGTCCCGTCCACCACCAGCACACCATCCAGCATATCGCGCATCACCAGACGGTTCGCCTCGGACAGACTGACCAGATCGCGCCCCCTGCGCTGCGCCAATTGCTGGCTGTCCACGGCATATTTCGCCAGCGTGTGCGCCAGCCAAGCCACCGCAAAATAAGCCATGCACAGCAAACCGACCTGGATATACCGCGCCGCATCGCCATCGTCATACAGCACAGCGTAGGAGTGTTCCAGCAGCGCCGCAATACTGGTCAATGCTGCAAAGAACAGGGTGGTCCTGCCACGGCTGATCATTCCGGTCGCAGTCAGCGAAACCAGCAGCAGCAAACCCACGCTACTCTGTATTCCGCCGCTGGCATTGGAAAGTACCGACAAACAGACTATGTCGCCGCTGATCTGAATGGCCTGTTGCCAGGTGAATCTCGGCCAGCGCAACCGCAGCGTGACGAACGAAACCATCACTACGGCCGCGTAGATCAGGCTCGTCACAAAGAACAGCGTCCAGTTGCGCGCGCCCAGTGACAATGATGAACCGAAAGTTCCGGAGAGGAATACGAAAAGGCTGGCCAGCGTCAGCCGATACAGATTGAAATACCGCAGGGAACGCCACAAATCGGCGCTCTGCGACTCCCCGGCATCATTGTTCGCCGTCACCCCCGACACAGAAACCTCCGGCGGCTACTTGCGTAGCACAGTTTATTTGCGATAGGCATCACGATGCCCGATGCCGCAAAAAAATCGCCCCTCGGACTGAACGCTCTCGCTCTTCGGCAAATGCACGCCACAATGCGCGCAGCGCACCATGTCTTCGGCGTCCGGGCTTTCCGGCTTGCGGGGAGCGCTGCCGCGATACGACCGGAACAGCAGGTAAATCACAACAACGATCGCAATCAGGAATAACAGACGAGCCATGTGAGCACACTCCCCAAAGTTAATATTGAATAACCCGTGCAGCGCACGGGCAAGCCCCATTATATTACGCTGCCAGCGCCGCGCTCTGCCATCAAGCAGACTATCTTCGGCGCTGGATATTCATTCCGTTAACACCGCTCCTGCCGTGCTGACACACAAGAATAGCGGTCAGGTAAAAATGAGCTTGGTTCCGGCGATCAGCAGGACCACCGCCAGGAAACGTTTGATCACTGCGGACTCGAAGCGGCGGCTGCCCAGATAAGAACCGATGCCGCCACCCAATGCGGCGACAACAAATAGCGGTACGATCAACGGCGGCAAGGTATGGGTATTCGAAAGATAGCCGGCAAGCCCGGCTATGGAATTGACCAGGATGAACAAAGCCGAAACCGCGGCGGCCGGCTTCGCTTCGGCCCAGCCCATGAACAGCAGCAGCGGCGTGAGGAATATCCCGCCGCCGGTACCGGTCAGGCCGGAAAGCAGGCCTATGCCCGCACCCGCACCTATCGCCGGCAAGCGTGGCGGCTCTGAAATCTGTTTACTGCGCTGCGCATCGAATACAAACCGCACCGCCGAAAACAGCAGGACCAAACCGATCATGACCTTGAAGGCGCGGGTCGGCAGATTCACGTAACCGCCGAGAAACGCGAACGGCACCGCAAGCACGGCAAAAGGCCAGAACAAGCGCCACGAAAAATGTCCCGCCCGGTGGAACTGCCAGGTGGCGATCGCCGCCACCAGCACGTTCAATGCCAGCGCCATTGGTTTGATGAAATCCGGTGCCAATGAGAGCAGCGACATCACCGCAATGTACCCGGAAGCCCCTGCATGGCCGACCGAAGAATACAGAACCGCAATGACAAGGATGCCCGCAGCCAACAGCAACAGGGTTTCAGGTGGCATCAACAGCACCGTGCATTCATCTCGGCTTGGTCTGTGCGTGCACCGGACGGAATGCCTTGCATTGTTCCGGATCGGATTCTAGGTACGCACCTTCTATCAGGTCGATGCAATAAGGGATCGCCGGGAACACCGCATTCAGGCAATCGTCGATCGCGGAAGGCTTGCCGGGCAGATTGACGATCAGGCTGTCGCCGCGTATCCCGGCGGTCTGCCGCGACAGGATCGCGGTGGGCACAAATTTCAGCGAGGCGCTGCGCATCAACTCTCCAAAACCCGGCATCATCTTGCTGCACACCGCTTCGGTGGCCTCCGGCGTGACATCGCGCAACGCCGGGCCGGTGCCTCCGGTGGTGACGATCAGGCAGCAGCCTTGCACATCGCTCAATTCGCGCAACGCCGCCTCGATCAGCGGCTGCTCGTCGGGTATCACTTTCGCCACCGCCTGCCACGGGCTGGTCAGCACGCGCGTGAACCACGCGTGGATCGCCGGGCCGCTCTTGTCTTCATATTCGCCCCGGCTGGCGCGGTCTGAGACAGTTAATATTCCAATACGTGCAACACTCATATTCATTCCCTGAAACCTGCATCATCCTGAAACACCGTGCCGTCCAGCAACTGCACGGTCACCTGTTCACCCGCCGCAACTCCGGTGCTCTCGGCGGGCACCACCATCAGGCCGTCCGCCCTGGCCATAGACAGCAACATGCCGCTGCCTTGCGCGCCGGTGGAAGTCGCCGCGTAGCCGCCCCCTTCTTTAACCAGCGTCACCCGGATGAACTCGGTGCGCCCTGCCTGCTGCCTGACGTTATGGGTCAGCCGCGCCGCTATGGTGCGCCGATATAAGCGCGCATGTCCCATCATGCGGCGTAACGCCGGCGCGACGAACTCTTCGAAACAGACCATGCTGGAGACCGGATTACCGGGTAGCCCAAAAACAAAAGTATCCGCAGTGCTGCCAAACGCCACCGGATGCCCAGGCTTCATCGCGACACGCCAGAACTTCATCTGCACACCCAGCGCCTCTATGGTCGGCCGCACGTAATCATGCACGCCGACCGAGGTGCCGCCCGAGACCAGCAGCACGTCGAATCTCAGGCCGCGCTGCAGATACTCCGCCAGCTCGACGGGATCGTCGCGCGCGATGCCGAGCAGCGCCGGCTCTATGCCCAGCGCCTGCACCTGCGCCATCAGCGCGTAGCTGTTGGAGTCGGGTATCTTGTTCGGATCGACCGGATCATCCATGTCTTCCAGTTCGTTGCCGGTGGACAGGATCGCCACGCGCGGATGGCGAACCACCTGCACCTGCGCGCATTTCACCGTCGCCAGCACGCCGATCACGCCCGGCGTGATCTCTGTGCCCGCTGCCAGAACCACGTCACCGTTACGCATACCCTCGCCCTGCGGGCGTATGTCGTTGCCGGGCTTCACCGCCACATTGATTTGCACCGCCTCCAATAAAGAATTGCTTTTCCCGTTTGCCTCCTCCTCCGTGTGCGGAACAACCAGCGACTTGTCCGCTTGCGGACTTAGTCGATTGGCTAGTTGTTTCATCAGAGGATTGAGGAGAGGGCCTCCTATCGAAACAAGCTGGGTATCCTCGACCCGTATCACCGCATCCGCACCGTCCGGTACCGGTGCGCCGGTCATGATGCGCGCGCACTGGCCGTCCTGAACCGCCTTGGCCGGCATGTCGCCCGCCCTGATGTCCTCGATGATAGTCAGTATCGCGGGAACCTGCTCCAGGTCTGCACTGCGGACTGCATAACCATCCATCGCGGACACGTCGTAAGGCGGCAGATCGCGGTTGGCGCGAACATCCTCGGCCAGCACGCGCCCCAGAGATTGTTCGAGCTTTACCGGTTCCGCACCTAGCACAGCCACAGATTCAAGGACGCACTGTTGTGCATCCGCCACTGATAAATGTTCCATCTAACCCATCTCCCGTTCGCGCCTTGCGCGTGCCACATCCTGCGGCGTATCCAGATCGAAGAAACTGCGCAGGCCGGGATCAGCCGCCAATATCTCAGCCTCATCCACATAGCACACATCCAGTTTTTCCAGCACCGCACGCAAGCTGTTCTTGCCGCCGGATTCCAGATGTGCGCGCATCACATCCAGACAGCTGCGCGCATAGAATGCCGCCAAGGGCTGCGGATATTCTCGCACGATCGGCACGACCACCTGGAATCCCGCGCGCCGCTGTGCGAGCAGCTCAACCACTTCCGGCACAACGAACGGCATATCGCAGGCGACCGCAAACACCCATGGGGTGTCAACACGAGTGAAGCCGGATAACAGGCCAGCCAGTGGCCCCGCACAGGATGGATCATCACACACTTGCGGCAATTCGATTCCCGTGCGGGGTTCGCGGACACTGAGCATGACTTTTGGGAACACCTGCTGCATCGTGGCTGTCACTCTTTGCAGCAGCGATCTGCCACCCAGCAACAGGTTCGCCTTGTCGCTTCCCATGCGCTGCGAGTCGCCGCCCGCAAGAATGATGGCCGTGCAATCTGCGATCATTTGTTTTTCAGCATGAACTGCACGATGCCGCCGATATCGTCCAGGGCGAAATGCGGCAGTTGCGGATATACCTCATTGATATCCGTCACGATAGCGATCAGCCCGTCTTCGATGGCGCAGCGCGGAACAGTGGAGCACTCGCGGCGCAACACTTCGATCTTAGTCCCGGCTGCGTGGGAAAAGCCCTCCGCCAGCACCAGATCAGCCTCGCCCAGAAAACGCTGCGCCAGTTGCGCTGGCTCGCGCCTGTCCACCGCATCGGCGACCAGTTGCAACTCGCTGGACGTGACCAGCATGCTGATCGCGGCACCGGCCTGCTTGTAGCGCCAGCTGTCCTTGCCGGGTGTATCCAGCCGCACTTTGTGATGTGCATGCTTGATGACGGCGACACGCAGCGCCCTGCCACTCAGCTCGCGCACCAGCTTCTCGATCAGCGTGGTCTTGCCGGAGCCGGAATGTCCGACAAAGGAAAATACCGGCGGACTCATGGGTGGGAGGTGACCCACGATTCACCTTCCGGCGTGATCTCTTTTTTCCAGATCGGTACGCGCAGCTTCAACTCATCGATCAGCCAGTGGCATGCCTGCAGCGCGGGCGCGCGGTGTTCGGCACCGGCGGCGATGAACACGATCTGCTCGCCCGCGCCGACTACCCCGACCCTGTGCACGATGCGCGCATCCAGCAGCGTGAATCTGGCGATCGCCTCGGCGCGCAATTTTTTCATCTCCGCCTCGGCCATGCTGCCGTAGGCATCGAAACTGATCTTTGCAACGCTGCGCCCCTCGGAAAAATCCCGCGCGCAACCGATGAATGTCGCGATCCCGCCCATCCGTTTCGAACTGGCCCGCAGCGCGCTGATCTCCTCATCCTGTGAAAAATCCTCCTGCTGGATGCGCACCTCAGCTTTTGTTGTACGACCGTTCATTCAGCCCCCCGAAAATTTCGACATGAATACCACTTCGCTGTTGTCCGAGACTGGCAACTGCATGTCCCTGACATGCTCGCCGTTCATTGCAGTGAAACAAACGATCTCGAATGCGGCCGGATACATGCCCTGCATCTGCCGATGCAGGTCTTGCAGACGCATCCCGGTGGCAAACGTCACCTGGATTTCGCTACTCCCCACACGCTCCGCGACCGGCCCGAAGAACAATACCCTGATCATGCGGCATCCTTCGTTCGCTTCCACACCCCGCTCTTGCCGCCGCGTTTCTCCTCCAGCTGGATACACTCGATGCGCATGCCACGGTCGATCGCCTTGCACATGTCGTAGATGGTCAGCAGCGCCACGCTCGCCGCACACAAGGCCTCCATCTCGACCCCGGTCTGACCGACACATCGGGTAGTCGCGACTACCCTGATGCCTATACTACCGCTGGCGTCCGGCTCCAGCACATCGCTGAACGCCACCTCCACGCCGGTGAGCGCGATCGAATGGCACATAGGAATCATGTCCGGCGTATGCTTCGCCGCCATCACCGCACCGACATCCGCCACCGTCAGCACGTCCCCCTTGGCGATCCGTCCGGCCCGGATTTTCGACAACGTTTCCGGCTGCATGCGCAGGATGCCGCTGGCAACGGCGACGCGAGCGGTATCGGGTTTGTCCGAGACATCCACCATCCGCGCGCGCCCCGCATCGGAAAAATGAGTCAATTCGTTCATTCGTTATCCACCCCTGAAAGCGATTCATAACCACAGCCCCTCCCACCCTGCAAGGGGGATGGGATAATTCCGCAGACGCTGCAAGCGGCGTCCCTGCTCAGATTGCTGCGCATGATATTCATGTCCAGCGCATTGATCGTCAGCAATTTTCCGCTCAAGCCGCGCTCTATGCCCATCAGCAACTTGAGCGCCTCCGCCGCCTGTAAACTTCCGATCATACCTGTCAGCGGCGCGAACACGCCGGTAGTCGCACAACGCAATTCGGCGGCTATGCTGTCCTCGGGGAACAGGCAGTTGTAACAGGGCCCATCATCCCTGCGGAAATCGAACACCTCGATCTGCCCGTCAAAACGGATTGCCGCACCCGACACCAGCGGCTTGCGCTGCGCCAGGCAGGCACGGTTGATCGCATAGCGTGTCGCGAAGTTGTCGCTGCAATCCAGCACCGCATCCGCCTTGCCGACCAACTCAAGCAATTGCGCCTCATCGGCACGGATATTCAGCGCAACGCACTCAACTTCGGGATTGATGTCATATAGCGTCGCCCGCGCCGAGGAAACCTTGCTTTGCCCGACTGTCGCGGTGCGGTGGATGATCTGGCGTTGCAGGTTGCTGAAATCCACCGTGTCGTGGTCGCACAGGGTCAGGTGCCCGACCCCGCTGGCGGCCAGATACAGCGCGGCGGGCGAACCCAGCCCGCCCAGCCCGATGATTAGCACCCTGGCATCCAGCAGATGTTGCTGCCCCTCGATGCCGATCTCGTCCAGCAGGATATGGCGACTGTAACGCAGCAGTTGTTGGTCGTTCATGCAGGAAATCCGCGTTGATCACAGCGGCAAGGATAGCCGAAAGCACCCCAAATAAAAATGGGGCCAATGAAAACGGGCACCCCCTAATAGCCAAGGGAATGCCCGTTAGTGTTGCTTACGCTACAGCGGCCTGATGGCCGCGGTTACGTTAGAACGAGTGACGCACGCCGAAAGCGATGGCGCTTGGATTGCCTTTGCCGCCGGCAACCAATGTACCAGCTGCCGTATCACCGGTAGAAGAACCGCTGGTCAGACCATAGCTTGAACCGGTAGCAGCCGCTTTATCGTAGTTGTTGCCGATGCTGGTGTACAACGCGAACAGCGTGGTGTTCTTGGTCATTGCGTGGTCATAGCCCAGGGAAACCTGGCTGGCTTCAGATTTCTTGACAGCAACACCGCCCGATTTCTTCTCGCCGGCCATCGTGTAAGCCAACTTCACCGTACCCGCATCGCTTGCTTTGAAAGTGCCGGCGAGGTAGATGTTGTTCTGCTCATTCTTGACCGTGGTCTTGGTCGAAAGCATCTCATAAGCCAGACCGACCGTGAAAACGTTCATTGCAAAAGTGCCGGCCAGCTTGGTTGCAGTCATATCAGTCTTGCTTGCGCCGGGATTGGCATTTTTGACGTTGATCGACTGGTTGGCCAAGGCGACCGTCCAGTTGTCACGCGCATAGTTACCGGAGATCGAAGTCAAGCCAGCAGTGGAATTGCCAGGAACTGCCGCACCTACGAGCAGCGTGTTATCGGTTGAACCGACATAGGCCACTGCTGCCGTGAAGCCGCTGAAGTTCGGGCTGATGTAAGCCAATACATCGGTACCGCGCGCGTCATGACCGCCGCCCATGATGGAGCGGTTGTCGGCGATACTGTCGGCAAACACATCCAGTTTGCGGGTAGCTAATTTGTAGGGCGTGTCATGCTGACCCAACACCACGGTACCGAAACCGCCAGCCACACCCACAAAAGTGTTGCGGTTAAACAATGAGGTTGCTGTGCCTTTGGAAGGAACAGCGCTGCCCGTGGCGGCGCTGGATGCGGTTGCACCGTTATCCATGCCTACCGTGCCTTCCATCTGCCAGACTGCGGTCAGGCCGTTGCCCAGATCTTCGGAGCCTTTCAAGCCAAGAATCGATGTATTGCTCGACACCTGATTGCGCTTGGCGTCGGTATTGCCCGCGCCCGCGCCAGTGGTGACGTCGCCGCCATCATTGGTCATCTCGTAAGCCACGTTGGCTTTGCCGTACACGGTGACTTCGGCCAGCGCCAAAGCGGGCATGGTCATTGCAGAAGCGATTGCCAGAGCGATAATTTTCTTTTGCATGTAAAACTCCTTATTAAGTTTTTCGTTTGTTTCGTCGGCCCGGTTGTTTCTTCGGATTGGACCAGCGACCCCTTGAAAATCCTCATGACTCAGAGAATTCAGGATCGTATTATCCATAACAACTTGGGAAGGGCAAGCTAATCTGCTACTTTTGGCGCGCATGTTGTTTTTTTGCAACACTCAGAAATCCTTACCCGCCTATGTATGACATCTCGATTTTTTGGAAGGTGGTGGCTTCCGCCGCTGCATGGCGCAGTTGTGAATAACGGTCATTGCGCTGCTGCCAGCACTCCTCGATCAATTTGCTCAAGGTCTGATCGGTTACGCCTTGCCTCAACGGTGCGCGCAAGTCGAGGCCGTTGCTGGCGAACAAACAGGTATAGAGCTTGCCGTCGGTGGAAAGCCGGGCGCGGGTGCAACTGTGGCAGAACGCCTGGGTGATGGCGGCGATCACACCGATCTCGCCGCCGCCATCCGCGTAGCGCCAGCGCTCCGCCACCTCTCCCGGGTAATCCGGGTCTATCGGCTGAATGGCGTGTCGGCTGGCGATCTGTTCCAGTATCTGCCGTGCGGTGACCACTTCGTCGAGCCGCCAGCCATTGCTGTTGCCCACATCCATGTATTCGATGAAACGCAGCACGATGCCGCTGCCGCGAAAATGTTCGGCCATTGCCATAACTTCGTGGTCGTTCACCCCGCGCTGCACCACCATGTTGACCTTGACCGGCGCGAATCCGGCGCGCTGTGCGGCAGCAATGCCATCCAGCACCTTTTGCACCGGCACGTCCGAGTCGCTGATGCGTCGGAAGGTTTCATCGTTCAGGCTATCCAGGCTGACAGTGATGCGCGTCAGGCCGGCATCCCTGAGCGCCTGCGCCTTTTCACCGAGCAGCACGCCATTGGTGGTCATCGCGATCTCGACAGGCCGGCCCTGTGCGGTGCGCAATCCGGCCAGGCTTGCGACGAGGTGTTCGATGCCGCGGCGCAGCAGCGGCTCGCCGCCGGTCAGGCGTATCTTCTGCACACCCATGCCGACGAACGACCGGGCCAGCCGGACGATCTCCTCGAAGCTGAGCAGCTCGGCGCGCGGCAGGAACACATGATGACGGTCGAACATCTCGCGCGGCATGCAGTAGGTGCAGCGCAGGTTGCAGCGGTCGGTGACAGAGATGCGCAAATCGCGCAACGGGCGATGCAGGGTATCGAGGATGGAGGTTTCATCTTGCGCGGCGGACCACGATCCGCCGCTGACCCGTTCGATTCCCGCCAAGTCGCGCGCGGAGAACACCGCAGCGAACCCCGCTTGCTGCAACAGCGCACGCACCTGCTCCGCCTGGTCGTAACCATGTTCGAGCAGCAAACTGCCGCCGGGATTGAGATGCGCTTGCGCCTGCGCGACGATGCGGCGAATGTCGTCCAGTCCGTCGGTGCCGGAAGCCAGGGCGCCATGCGGTTCGTAGCGCAAATCGCCCTGCGCCAGATGCGTATCGCTTTCGGCGATGTAGGGCGGGTTGGAAACGATCAGATCGAAGCGTTCGCCTTGCAGCCCGGCATACCAGTCGCTGCGCAACAGGCGCACGTTGCCCAGATTGTGGTGCTGCAGGTTGAGTGTCGCCACCTTCAGTGCCCCGGGCGACGCATCCACCGCGACCACCTCGGCATTCGCGCGTGCGTGCGCGATGCTCAACGCGATCGCGCCGCTGCCAGTACCAAGGTCCAGCACGCGGAACACGCCCTGCTGCGGTATGCATTGCAATGCCCGGTCAACCAGCAGTTCGGTTTCGGGACGCGGGATCAGCGTTGCGGGCGACACCTTGAAATCCAGCCCGTAGAACTCGCGCGAGCCCAGTATGTAGGCCACCGGTTCGCCGTTCATGCGCCGCTCGAACAGCGAACTGTATCGCGCAAACTGGTCGCCGTCTGGCAACATCTCGGGGTGGGTCAGCAGCCAGGCTCGGTTCACCTGCAACGCGGCCTGCAGCAGGCACTGGACTTCGATACGCGCGCTGCCGGCATCCAGTCCGAGCGCCGTTTCCAATCGCCGGCTATCGTTACGAAGGATTGCTGTCAGGCTAGATGACATCTTCCGCCATTGCGGCAAGTTGTTCGGCCTGGTGCTCGGCCATCAGCGCACCGGTGAGCTCTTCGATGTCACCGTCCATGATCGCATCCATCTTGTACAGCGTCAGGTTGATGCGGTGGTCGGTGACCCGACCCTGCGGGTAATTGTAAGTGCGGATACGTTCGGAGCGGTCGCCGCTGCCGACCAGACTCTTGCGCGTCGCGGCAGTGGCGGCGTTCTGTTCGCGCACCTGCGCGTCCTTGATGCGCGCTGCCAGCACCCGCATCGCCTGCGCCTTGTTCTGGTGCTGTGAGCGACCGTCCTGGCATTCGACCACCACGCCGGTCGGCAAATGGGTGATGCGCACCGCCGAATCGGTCTTGTTGATGTGCTGTCCGCCCGCACCGCTGGCGCGGAACGTGTCGATGCGCAGGTCGGCGGAATTCAGCACCACATCGTTGACCTCATCCACCTCCGGCATGATCGCCACGGTGCAGGCCGAGGTGTGCACCCGGCCCTGCGTCTCGGTGGCGGGCACGCGCTGCACGCGGTGCGCGCCGGACTCGAACTTCAGCACCGAGTAGGCCCCGTGGCCCACGATGCGCGCGATGATCTCCTTGTAGCCGCCCATCTCGCCCGGACTCTCTGAAATGATCTCGACCTGCCAGCGCCTGCGTTCGGCAAAGCGTGTATACATGCGGAACAGATCGCCCGCGAACAATGCCGCCTCGTCGCCGCCGGTACCCGCGCGCACTTCGAGGAACACGCTACGCTCGTCATTGGGATCCTTGGGCAGCAGTTGCACCTGCAATTCCTTGTTGAGTTCGGCGAGGCGCGCTTCGCCCTGCTTGATCTCGGCATCGGCGAACTCTTTCATTTCCGGGTCGCCCGCCATCTCCCGCGCGGCGTCGATGTCGGCCTGGCAGGATTGGTAGGCGTGATAAAGCTCGACCACCGGATCCAGCTCGGCACGCTCGCGGTTCAGCTTGCGGAACGTGTCCATGCTTTTGGTGGCTTCTTCGGTACTCAGCAGCTGATTGACTTCAAGCAGACGCTCGCTCAATCGAGCGAGCTTGGCGGCGATACTGGGGTTCATTCGTAATTGTCCATTATGCGGAGTCGGGTGCAAAAGGCCGTTCGTGGCGAGCTTGTCGAACCATGAGCGGCCCTTCGACAAGCTCAGGGCGAACGGAACCGGAAATTATTCTTCAGTGTGCAGGTGATACAGCCGATGGATCACGTCGAGGAATTTCTCGCGGTCATTGCCCTGCACCTGGTTCAGCGCGTGAGTCGGTGCATGCAGGAATTTATTGGTCAGGCTACTGCTCATGGCTTCCAGCACCTTCTCGGGATTATCTCCTTTGGCCAACAGGCGCAAGGCCTTTTCCAGTTCGTTGCGGCGGCTGCGCTCGGCATGGTCGCGCAGCGCGCGTATCGTCGGCACGACTTCGCGCGATTCCATCCAGTGCAGGAAATCGGACACGCTGGAATCGATGATGACCTCTGCTTCCTTCACCGCGCTCTGGCGGGCATCGACGCCTTCTTTCACCACTTCGGCGATGTCGTCCACGGAATACAGGAACACGTCGTCCAGCTCGGCCACTTCCTCTTCCACGTCGCGCGGCACGGCCAGATCGACGATGAACATCGGGCGGTGTTTGCGCGCCTTGAGCGCGCGCTCCACCATGCCCTTGCCGAGTATCGGCAGCGGGCTGGCGGTGCAGGTGACGATGATGTCGTGGTGCGCCAATTGCTCGGGCAGGTCGGTCAGCGTGATCGCGTGGCCGTTGATGCGGCGCGCCAATACCTGGGCGCGCTCCAGCGTGCGGTTGGCAACGGTGATGCGCTTGGGCGTGCGCGCCGCGAAATGCACCGCGTTGAGCTCGATCATCTCTCCCGCGCCGATGAACAGTATGTTCTGCTCGGCAATGCTAGGGAAGATGCGTTCGGCGAGCTTGACTGCGGCAGCGGCCATCGAGACCAGATTCGCGCCGATCTCGGTCTGGGTGCGCACGTCCTTGGCGACCGAGAAGGTGCGCTGGAACAGCTTGTGCAGCAGGAACCCCAGCGTGCCGGCCTGCTCGGCCTGGCGCACCGCCTGCTTCATCTGCCCGAGGATCTGCGGTTCGCCCAGCACCATCGAATCCAGGCCGCTGGCGACGCGGAACGAATGCTTCACCGCCTGTTCGTTCGGCAGCAGGTAGAGGTAAGGGTCGATGTCTTTGCGCGGCAGATGGTGATACTGGGCCAGCCAGTCGATGGCATGCTCGGGATGCTCGGCGTTGCAGTACAACTCCATGCGGTTGCAGGTGGACAGGATCGCCGCCTCTTTCACCGCGCCGTTTTCCACGAGATCGCGCAGGGCGTTCTCCATCCCGTCCGCATTGAACGCGACCTGTTCGCGCACGGCAAGCGGCGCGGTCTGATGGTTGATGCCAAAAGTGTACAGTTGCATTTTGATGTGTATCGAACAATGAGTTCAAAAAGTTGGCTCGGATTATAGTCGGAACGGCGCCGCAATGCCATCCGCCCCGACTTGGTCAACTCGCATAGAATGCGCGGCTGCAAAACACACTATCCAATCGACACCCTATGGCTATCAAGGCAACCGTTTTCAAGGCCTCCCTGCAGATCGCAGACATGGACCGCCACTATTACGCAGACCATGCGCTGACGCTGGCGCGGCATCCCTCGGAGACCGACGAGCGCATGATGGTGCGCCTGCTGGCTTTTGCGCTGTATGCCGACGAGGCGCTGACCTTCGGCAAAGGCTTGAGCAGCGACGACGAGCCCGACCTGTGGCAAAAAGACCTGACCGGCGCGATCGAACGCTGGATAGAGGTCGGCCTGCCCGACGAACGCGTCCTGCGCAAGGCCAGCGGCCGCGCCAGCCGGGTCGTGGTGGTCATCTACGGGCGGCCTGCCGACATCTGGTGGAATGAGAACCGCAGCAAACTGCAACAGCTGGACAAGCTCACCGTGCTCAAGCTGAACAGCGAGACCACGCTGGCGCTCGCGGCACTGGCCAGCCGCACGATGCAGCTGCAATGCACGATACAGGAAGGACACATCATGATGACCAGCGATGCCGGCATGATAGAGATCGAGCCGGAAGTATTGCACGGCGATTTCCGCCCGGCACACGCATGATCGCCCAACCTTGCCCCTGCGGCGGCGCGGACTACGCCACCTGCTGCGGCCGCTATCACGGCGGCACTCCCGCACCGGACGCCATATCCCTGATGCGTTCGCGCTACAGCGCCTATGCGCTCAGGCTGGAAGACTACCTGCTCGCCACCTGGCATGCCGGCACCCGCCCTGCCGCGCTCGATCTCGCCACGGACCATACAAAATGGTTGGGGCTTGAGGTCAGGAAACAAATCCCGGAATCGGCGGATCGCGCGGCCGTGGAATTCGTCGCCCGCTACAAGACCGGCGGCCGCGCAGCGCGGCTGCACGAGATCAGCCGCTTCGTGCGCGAGGGCGGGCGATGGTTCTATGTGGATGGCGAATTTGCCGGATAGGCTCAATCCGCGTCCGCATGCCAATGTTGCACCGGCAGACCCGAACTGAGGAACAGAAGCCTGGCGATTTGCAGTTGCGCCGGCGTGCCTGCCGCGTAGACATCGAAGCGATGCAGGTCGGGATAATCGCCGACGATCCCGGCCAGCGTGGACTCCACATCCGCCGCTTGCGTGTGCGGGACGTAACTGAAATTGTCCAGCGCATCGGCCCAGGCCCGGCACAGGTTATTCTGATAGTGCCCCGCCCCGTCCGCCAGCCAATGCAAATCGAGCGACTCCGCCTGATCCAGCGACATGGCGTGCTGGATCAGGCTTTTGATCGGGGAGAAACCCTTGCCGAATGCGACAAAAATGACAGGGCGCGTGGAGGTATCCTCCAGCACAAACTCGCCGTAGGGACCCTGCACCTCGACGCTGTCATGCGCCTTCAAACCTCCCCACAGCAATTCGGAGAATGCATCGTCGGCATTGCGCGATATCTGGATCTCGATGTGTCTTTCCTCGCACGGACAGGAAGCGATGGCGTAACGCCCGCTGACGCCCTGCGCCGATAACCGCACCGACTGCCCCGCAAGATAACGCAGGCGCTGGCTGCGCGGCGCAAGCAGATGCAGCGAGGCCACTTGCGAATTGAACACTTCCACCGACTTGACCTTGGCCGCCAGCCGCTGCTCATGGATGTCGCGCGCGCCAGCCACACTGGCTTCGATCACCACATCGTTCACCGCCGCGCACGAACACAGCAGGAATACACCGTTATCTTTTTCGGCCTGGCTCAGCACATAGTCGTGCGCATGAATTTTTTTGATTTCGCCGGAAACCAGCCGCGCCTTGCAGTCGCCGCAATTGCCGTTGCTGCATCCGTAATTGAGCGACACACCGGCGCGCAGCGCGGCCTCCAGCAAGGTGTCACTGCCCTCGACAGAAAATTCCAATCCGCTGGGATGGAGCGTGACATGAGCCGACATGATTTTGAGTATCCTTTCCTGTGCAATCAATTTTTGTATTTTTTCTGCATCGGGTGGCAGCTCGGCCAGATGGCGCACGACGAACGCACGCAGGGTATGCAGCGCATGCCGCGTCTCCGCGCTCTTGTCTTCCTCGATCTCGTCGATCTTCTCGTCCAGCCAGGACAGCACCTGGCTGTAATGCATCAGCAGCGCCCTGGCGGCCGCATACTCGTTGCCCAGCTCGAACAGCCGCGCCGCCAGCACCTCCTTGTCCGGCAGTGCGCGCTCGAATACCCGTTTGCCGAAAGCCTTCTCCTTGATCTCGGTGATGCGGCGGTACTCGCCGTCGTCCTCCCAGCATGTATCGGGAAACGCGCGCAGGAATTCATTCAACTCGACCATGCCGTCGAATGTGTCCAGCTTGCCGGCACGTACCATCTCCTGCAAGGCATGGCGCGAAATGCCAGCCAGCCTGAGGACGCGCGAAAGGGGGAGGAAGTGGCTCATGGGTGCATCTTATGGGCGCGCGCATGGTTTGTAAAAGGGCAATTCGTGAATTGCCCCGACGCCCGATCACAATTCCGTAGGGGCGATTCACGAATCGCCCGCACCATTTCAACGCGCAAGCATTCATCAGGCTGACCACCGCACGCCCCTTCTGGTAAAGTCCGCGCATGAGCAAACTGACTTTGGACCGCATCCTGCAATCGCAGGGCTTCGGCACCCGCAAATGGTGCAGCGAACTGGTCGCCGATGGCGAGGTGAGCATCAACGGCGTGCCGTTTACCGACACCCGCACCGCGATCGAGACCGACGGGCTGGAATTCACGCTGTTCGATGAAGTGTGGACTTACCGCAAGCATATCTACATCGCGCTGAACAAGCCGGCCAATTTTGAGTGTTCGCGCAAGGCCAGCCACCACCCCGGCGTGCACACGCTGCTGCCCGAACAGTTCATCCGCCGCGACGTGCAGCCGGTGGGGCGGCTGGACCACGACACCACCGGCCTGCTGCTGATGTCCGACGACGGCCCGTTCATCCACCAGCAGTCCTCGCCCAAGCATCACGTCCCCAAGGTCTACGTCGCCGCCACCCATGACCCGGTCACCCCGCAACTGGTCGCGCAGCTGCTGTCCGGCGTCAAGCTGCACGATGAACCCGCGCCGCTCGCGGCAGTGACCTGCCGGATGATCGAAAGTCACCGGATCGAGATCGTGCTGGAGCAGGGCAAATACCACCAGGTCAAACGCATGCTCGCGGCGGCAGGCAACCACTGCGTCGCGCTGAACCGCTCGCAGATCGGCGGGCTGAGGCTTGAGTCGCTAAACCTGGCCGAAGGCGAGTGGTGTTATCTCGATAAGGCGCAGTTGGCGCTGCTAACAGCGGAGAGCAATCCTTCGTAGGTCGGGTTTCAACCCGACCTACAAAATCTCAATCCCAGCTATCGTCTCACCGGCAAATACGCCAGCCACTGCGCCCCCCAGCGGTGCATGCACAGCCCGAGCAGGATGAACGCAGTGCCTAACCACACGTGCAGCAGCACTTCCTCGTGGTTCAGGCCATGGCCGAGCAGCAGGGCCATCACCGGCGTGATCAGCGCGATCAGGGCGACGTGGCCGGCTTCCATGTGCTTGATCATGTAGTAATACAGCACGAAGCCCAGCACCGAGCCGAAGGTCGCGAGATACAGCGTGGCGGCGAGTGCACGCTCGGGAATTGCGGCAGGCAGGTGCCCGTCGGCCAGCCACCACGCGATGAAGAATAGCGGCAATCCCACAATCAAGGAGCCCAGCGTGGTTGCCAGCGGCGGGCTGTCGTCACCGATTTTCTTGAGCCACACCAGCCCCAGCGATTGCGATGTCACCGCGATCAGCAGTGCGGCCAAACCCAACAGCGCGCCATCGCCCAGTCCCAGTCCGCCCTGGAACACCAGCGCCAATCCGGCGATGCCCAGCAGCATGCCGGCCAGCTTGGCCGGGGTGAGCGCTTCTTCCTTGAGCCACCACATCGCGGCAAAGCTGGTGAGCAGCGGCGACAGGCCGAACATCACCGAGATCATGCCCGAGCTGACGAATTGCGCCGACCAGTAAGTGAGCGCCATCGCGCCGAACATGCTCACGCCGCTGACCAGATAGGCCTGCCACGCCCTGCGGTGCAGCGGGAAGCGCTCGCGCAGCAGCACCAGCAGCACGCCGCACAGCAGCGTGCCGATGGCCATGCGCGACAGCACCGCGAAACTCGGCGCGACGCCGGACGAGCTCCACTTGATCGCCAGCGGCGTGGTGGACCAGATCATGATGACCGAAACAAATGCGGCAGGAAGCGACATGTTTTTCTCCTGGGCTCAAATTCAAAGCCGCCGTTCGCCCTGAGCCTGTCGAAGGGGAACGGCACAAAAACAAAAAGGCCACAGAGGGTTTCTGTGGCCTTTTGGAAACTACCTGAATCAATCGACTAAATCGCTAACTCTCCAGACCACACCTTGCGCGAACCATGTGCGCGCAGCCACACCGCGCGCAGGTTGACGCGGGCGTTGGCTCGAATATGTTTGAGGGTGTGCAGGGAATTCATACTTGGATTATCGGGCAATAAAAGCGGCGGTGTCAAATTCATCCGTTGCGCGCGAGCGTCGCGGGGTAAAATCCACTTTTGATTTAGTTGTCCATCAACATAATGAGCATACAGTGGTTCCCCGGTCACATGACCTCCGCGCGCCGCAAGGCCGCGGAGGCGATGGAGTTCATCGATGTCGTCATCGAGGTGCTGGATGCGCGCCTGCCGGAAGCGAGCAGCAATCCGATGATCAGGGAGTTGCGCGAGCATCGCCAGCGCCCCTGCCTGAAGATACTCAACAAGTCCGATCTCGCCGATCCTGCCGTCACGCAGGCATGGCTGGATTTCTACAACAAACAGAATGGCGTCAAGGCGGTGGCGCTCAGCTGCAAGAGCGCCGGCGATGCCGCCAAAGTGCCCAGGCTGTGCCAGCCGCTGGCGCTGCATCGCAACAGCACGCACAAGCCGCTACGCATGATGATCATGGGCATCCCCAACGTCGGCAAGTCCACGCTGATGAACATGCTGCTCAAGCGCCGCGTTGCCAACGTGGGCGACGAACCTGCGGTGACCAAGTCGCAGCAGTGCCACAACCTCAACGACCACATGACGCTGACCGATTCGCCCGGCCTGATGTGGCCGAAGATAGCCCACGACGAGGACGGCTACATGCTGGCCGCGATCCACGCGATCGGGCGCAATGCGACGATAGACGAGGAGATCGCCGAACACCTCGCCGCCAAGTTGCTCGCACGCTATCCCGGCCTGCTTGCCGCGCGCTACGGCGTGGATGAAAAGCATATCGATGGCATAGGCGTGGTCGAGGCCATCGCAAAAAAGCGCGGTTGCCTGCGGCAGGGCAAGGGCGGCGAACCGGATATGGAAAAAGCCGCGATGATATTGCTGACCGAGTATCGCAGCGGAAAGCTCGGCCGCATCAGTCTGGAAACCCCGGAATCGCGCGCGGCGATGCTGGCTGGACAATAAAACATTATGCAGCCCTGCCGATTGGAACCTTTTGTTGTCCGCGCTGCCTTACTCGCCGTGCAAAACGGGGATCTGCACTTTGCCCCTTCTTGCTGTACTGCCCCGCTTCGTATGTGGCAGTCAACGTGTTAGAGTTTGACTGGTCCACACACATTACCCAGATTTCTTGAAAGGATATCCCGATGAAAAAAACGATCAATTACCTCGCTGCCGCCTCTGTTCTGGTGCTGGGCGCGACGCTGGCGCATGCCGACGGTGAAAAATGCGATTCGCCTATGCACAACCAGTCCCTTGGCTCCAAAGAGGGGATCATGTTCAATGCTGTCGATACCGACAGCGACGGCGCGATCTCGAAAACCGAATTCGATGCCTATTACGCCCGGCACAATGCCAAACATTTCATGGAGATCGACGCCAACAAGGACGGCAAACTGACTCCCGATGAAATGCACGGCGCCCAGCAGCAACCGGCGGCCAGCGGCAACGGGACCACCCACCTCGACCAGCGATTCGCTGCGGCCGATGCCGACCACAGCGGCGGGCTGGACCGCAAGGAAGCGAAGGACATGCCGATGTTGCTCCAGTACTTCAAGGAAGTGGATGCCAACAAGGACGGCAAGGTGACGCGCCAGGAATATTTTGACGCGATGCCGTTGTTGCACAGCGGAAAGCCTATGCCGGGCGGGAAGATGCAATCGCTGTAATTTCGTCAGCAAGGGTATTATCGTAGGGGCGCGATTTATCGCGCCCTGTTTTATTCTTGTATCGTAATTAAGGGCGCGATAAATCGCGCCCTACCGGGATGCCAATCCTTGAAATTAAATCCGAACAGAACGAACAAGGGACCGCCTTGACTTCCATCCAAAGCGTACTGGCCGCGTTCGCCATCATCCTGATCGACCTGCTGGGAAGAGCCGGGCTGGACAAGGCGCTGGCATTAACCGGCGGCCCTGCTGTGGTCGCGTTGTGGGCGCAGTTGCAGTCGGTGGTTGAACTGGTCAGCACGGTGGCACTAACCGGAGTATTGCAGGGATTGACGGTGCTGATTTCACAGGCAGGCGGACCTCGCGCCGAACGCGGCCTGCTGCGCGAGGCGCTCAGGCTGGGGCTGGCCTCCTCGCTGGCAGCGGCGCTGTTCGCTCCGCTGCTGGGGCACTGGCTCACCGGCGGGGAGCTCGACGCGGATCTGTTCTGGTATGCAGCGTTGTCGGGTTGCATCATGGTCGTTCCCGCCACGCTCAGCGCTTACTGGCTGGGCAAACACCGGCAACAGCGCATGCTGGGGCTGGCGCTGCTGACCAGTTCGGTATTGCTGCTGGCCGCGGCAGGCGCGTGGCTCGGCATGTCCTTGCGCGGGCTGATGCTGACCCAGTGTCTGGCGCTGTTGCTGATCGGCGGCTCGATCTGGAGATATTTGGGGAAGCTGTCGGGCGACCGCGCTCCGGCAAGCGAGCGCAAGGAATATTTCGACGCGCTGGTGAAGTTCGTGCCGGTTGGTCTGGCTATCGGCATCATGAGTCCGGTCTCGGTGCTGCTGGTGCGCGGCATGTTGTCCGGCACGCTCTCCTGGGATGAAGTGGGATTCATCCAGGCGCTATGGCGCTCCACCGAATGGGTGACCGCGACAGCAGCCGGCGTGTTGTCGCTGGTGTTCCTGCCGCGCCTGAGCAGCACACGCGGCTCGGGGCAATTCAACTGCGAGATGACGCGGACCGCCGTAATGGTGCTGATTCCGTCGGCATGTTTGCTGTTGCTGATCTACCTGAACCAGCGCGCCATGCTGGCAGCTTTGTACGATGCACGCTTCATGGTCAGCGATGAGACTGCCGCGCTGTTCATGCTGGGCAGCTGGGTGCGCATCGCCTCCTGGGTGTTCCTGTTCGGGCTGTATGCCGCGCACCGCACCAAGCTCATCGTCGCGTCGGAAGTCCTGTCGCTGCCGCTGTATGCGCTGTTGCTGTGGCTGTTCGCCGACGGGATGACTCTGGAGCGGACCGCGCTGCTCTATCTGGCCAGCTACCTCGTTTATCTCGGCTTCACCGCTCTCGCGCTGATGCTCCCGTTGCGCGCGCAAAACACATCTGCCGGAACCACGCGCAGCTAGAATTTCTTGCGCAAATTATCGAGCAGCTTGTCCGTTCCCTGTTTGAGCTTCTGCTGCTGCGCGCCCAGCAAGGCCTTCTTGCGCTCTTCCAGCTTGTTGCGCGCGCCATCCAGCTCGGCGCGCACCTTGTCGATCTGTGCCTGGCGCTCGGCCAGTGCGGATTTCAACGAGGCCTCGATCTCGCCCTGCCGCGCCTGCAGCTGCTTGCGTTGCCCGGCTATCCTGCCGTTCACCATGGTTTCGATGCGCGCCCTGGCTTCGTCCATCTTGCCCTGCAGGTAGCGGCGCATCCCGCGCTCCAGCTCTGCGGCGAGATTGGTGGAGAGTTGCCAGTCCAGCCTGGCCCAGGTTCCGGTCACATGCGCATCGAGATTGACCGTGTCGAGACCGATCACGGAGGCATTGATCATCTCGCGCACCACTTCGGACTGCGCTCGGGTCTCAAGCGATACCTTGGTGAACCGGTTGTTCAGGCGCACATCGACATTATCCTCGCGCAGCTCGGCGGTGAATTTCACCGCGCCTTCGGCCTTGGAAAATCCCAGACCGACATTCGGGCTGTTAACCAGCGCGCGCCCTGCCACCCCGTATCGCCCCACTTCCATCACCATGCGCTCGACCGGTACCGACGTGGTGTGATCGATCACCAGCTCCGCCTTGATGCCGGAGATACCCTGCTGCGGGAAGTTGCCCTTGATCGTCGCCACCAGAGGACGCCCTGTCATGGAGGGATCGGTACTCGCGTCGAGTATCTGACCGGAAAGATCGCTTCCTGACAGCCGCGAACTGATCAGCGCCTTGCGCAGCCAGAAGCGCGGATAGCTGTTGGGTTTACCGAACGCATAATTGCGCCCTCTCCTCCTCTCCGGCGCGGCAACCGCCTGCTTTTTTTCGCTCTTCTCCGGCATGTAGCTGCGCGCCTGATCCATATAACCGCGCGCCTGCTGCATCTTGCCCAGCACATCCATGCCGAACAGCGCGCGCGACAAGGTCCTGACATCCAGCGCGGGCAAATGCATCTGCGCCTGCATGCTGCGCACATCCTCTTTCACGATTTTATCCAGCTCGGAATACGAGCCTTTGAATGCGTCCAGATCGCCGGTGAGCGCCGCACCGGCTTCGCGCAGCGTCTTCGTCTTCGCTTCGAAATCGCTGCGGATCGCATCAAGCTCCCGCAGCGAGGCCTGGAGCTGGGCAACATCCTGCAGGTTATCCAGCTTCACACTGGCCAGTCGGCGCTGCAGCGCGGAAAAATCCTCAGTCCCGGGCATGGCCGCCATGCGGGATTGCCACTGCTGTTTCTTTTCTTCCAGCGACTTCTGCAGCCCGTCCAGATATGCCCCGCTTTTGAGGTCAACCCCCATCGATGCCAATTGCTTGCCGGGATCCGCTCCGGCCGCGATCGCGGCCAGATCGCCCAGCACATTCCCGGAGAATTCTTCCTGCAACTGCGCCAGCACCTTGTCGCTAAAGCCCTCTCCCTCCCTGGGCTTCTCGACCGGCAACACCCTTCCGGCCTTTTTGCGCAGCGTGTCGACCTGCACATCGACAATGGATGCCTCGTCTATCAGGATCTTGCCGCGCAGCAGCGCATCCCACAACATGCGAAAGGTGACGGTGCCAACCTGCAAGCGGTTGCGGGCGGGCAGTTCGGGATTCGTCATCTCGATTTCGCCGACCACCACCGATGCTTTCCACACGCTGGTATCCAGCTTGCCGATGTTCACCTCGGCCCCGTTTGCCTGCGTCGCAACGTATTCGAGACCGCGCCGCAGATGCGCATCGAAGAACAGCATGAAATAGAGCGCGACCAGAGCCGCGATGATCGCCAATGGGATAATCGCCTCGAAGCGGATCGGCCCCTGCTTTTTCGGTGCCGGCTGCGCCGCGGAAGCAGCCTTATCCACGGAGTTTGTCATAGGTCGCATACCATTTGAAAAACACGGTGCCGGTCCACATCTTCCACCAGCGACTGCTCTTGAACCGCGCGACGACAGTGGCGCGATAAACCAGAATCAGGCGTTTGCTGCCGAAGAACACCAGCGGCGCCAGCAGCAGGCTCACCACCCCGGCCCCCATCGTGATGCTGTTGTAGAAGCGCGTCAGCGGAACCAGCGGCATGTTGTACATCGCGGTGAACATGGGCCGCAACGCTTCTGTTTCAAGAATCGCGGCACCCACCCTGTCGGAAACGGGATCGAACAGCCAGGCGACGAAAGCAAAGAAAAAAGCCGACACCAGCGCCGCGCCGACCTGGATACGGAACAGGAACAGGCAGACGAACACCAGCAGCGCCTGCAACGACAGCATAGGCGCAAAGCCGAGTATCAGACCGCACGCGAACCCCGCCGCGATCTGGTTGGTGCCGGTATCGGAATTAAGCAGGTTGATCAGCGCAAACAGCTGTTTCAATAAAAGCGTCATCGATTATTTCTCCGCGTCCGGGATGGATGATCATCCCGGCAAATTACCCTTGGGTATCTTGATAGGCACATTGTAGATGCCTCCGTGTGAAAAGCAACGCCAGAACCAGGCTACGTCACCTTGCAATTTCCCTCTTTCAGTCTTCCGCTTCAAATTACCAGCATCGTCGCCAGGCCGAGCAACATGCCCATGCTCACGACATCGGTGGCGGTGGTCAGAAAGATGCTCGATGCGGTCGCAGGATCGGTACCGAAACGCTTGAGCGCGAGCGGAACCAGCGCGCCGCAGATGCCGCTGATGGTACAGGCGCCGACCATCGCCAGAAAGACCACCAGTGCCAGCACCAGTGCATGTGCAGAGTGTTGCGCGGTCGCAATGATGTACATCGCGATACCGGTGATGATGCCGACCGGCGCGCCATTCATCGCGCCCAGCAATCCCTCCTTGGCGACCAGCCTGCGCGCATCGCCGTTGGTGATCTCCCCCAGCGTGATGCCGCGCAGCGTCACCGCCAGCGCCTGGCACCCCGTGTTGCCGGACTGTCCTGCCAGCACCGGGAGGAACATCGCGAGTATCACCAGCTGGTCTATCGTTCCCTGAAAGATCGCCACCACACCGCCCGCCAGAAAAGCGGTCAACAGGTTAAGCTGCAACCACGGATGACGGAACATGAAGCTGCGCACCATCGGTGTCGAGACGCGTTCCTCCTTGTCTACACCGACCATGCTGCCGGGCTGAGCGGTGATCTCGAAGGCCTCGGCCTCGAAAATCGCCTGTCCGCGCACCAGCCCCAACAGCTTCCCGTTCTCGTCGCATACCGGATAGACCGGGAAATGGCGGCTGAGCGAAAGTTTCATCGCTTCCGACACGGCCATACCCGGCCGGAGGACGAACACTTCGCGCAGCATGATGTCGGCGAGCCTTGCCTGTCTTTCCGCAAACAGCAGGTCGCGCATCGTGACCAGACCCAGCAGCTTGCCATTATCATCCGTCACATAGCCGTAAGTGACGAACACTGTCTTGACCAGCACACGCAGCTTTTCGATTGCGTCGTCCACCGTCATGCCGGGATGGAACATCGCGTACGCCGGTTCCATGAAACGCCCGATGCTGCCTTTCTCGAACGACTGGTTGCGTTCCCACTGGCACGCCCGCTCCGCCGAGGCACATTGAATGATCGCCCGGCGTCGCGCTTCAGGCAACGCTGCCAGAATAGACTGGGCGAATGAAGGATTCAGATCAGCGAGCGCCTCGCAGGAGAGCCGTGCTTCGGTCTTCGCAAGCAACGCGGCCGCCACTTCTGGCGGGCGGGCTTTGAGCTTCGCTACCAGGCGTCGGCGCGGGTCGCCATTGAGCAATTGCGGAACGGATAATATTCTCTGCTGCATTGCCACCCTCCCTTGGTTTTGCCATTCTCCCCGTACCCCCCGGGCCCGGACAGGTTAGCCTGTCGGCGCAATACCTGCGACCCTGCACTACACCACTTCCTCCACTGCAAAGATACGGCGATGCTCGCGGATCGCATAACGGTCGGTCATGCCGGCGATATAGTCGGCGACCGCGCGGGCGCGGTCTTGCTCGGCAAGACTCTGGAATTGGGGGGGCAACAAACGGCTATCCGCCATGAATATGCCGAACAGGTCGCTGACGATGCGCTGCGCCTTGGCGCTCATGCGCAACACCTTGTAGTGCCGGTACAAATGGGTGCGCAAGAAGTTCTTCAGTGCGCGCTGCTGCTCGTTCATCTCCGGGCTGTAGGCAATCAGCGCCGGGGCATTGCGCACTTCTTCCAGCGAGGTGAGTCCCTGCGCAGCGATGTTGCGCTCGCTCTGCCGGATCAGATCGGTCACCAGCGTGTTGATCATGCGCCGCACCGTTTCATGCACCACGCGCCGCTCGGGCAGATCGGGATGGGCGCGGCGCACTTCGTGCAAATGCGCCGCCACCAGCGGCACCGCTTCAAACTGATCCAGCGTGATCAGGCCGGAACGCAGACCATCGTCCACATCGTGATTGTTGTAGGCGATCTCGTCGGCCAGATTGGCGATCTGCGCTTCCAGCGAAGGGCGCCGATTGCTGATGAAACGCTCGCCCAACTCGCCGAGTTGCTTTGCATTTTCTGTCGAGCAATGCTTGAGGATGCCCTCGCGGGTTTCGAAGGTCAGATTCAACCCGTCGAATGCGGCATAGCGCTCTTCGAGCATGTCCACCACGCGCAGCGATTGCAGGTTGTGCTCGAATCCGCCATAGGCTTTCATGCAGGCATTCAGCGCGTCCTGTCCGGCATGGCCGAACGGCGTGTGCCCCAGATCATGCGCCAGCGAGATCGCCTCGGCGAGATCTTCGTTCAGACGCAGGCGTCGCGCGATGGAGCGCGCGATCTGCGCGACTTCAATACTGTGGGTGAGCCGGGTGCGGAACAGGTCGCCCTCGTGATTCACGAATACCTGGGTCTTGTATTCAAGGCGGCGGAACGCGCCGGAATGGATGATGCGGTCGCGGTCGCGCTGGAATTCGCTGCGGCCCGCCGGCGCCGCTTCCGCGATCTTTCTGCCGCGCGAGTTGCGCTCGGAGACGGCATAAGGCGCAAGGTCAGTCATGCGCGCACGCCTGCAGCGTCTGCCGCAACAGCTCCGCAGGCGCATCGCCGTAAACCACAGCGCGCCCGATTTCCTTGAGCAGCACGAAACGTATCTTGCCGCCCTCGACCTTCTTGTCCATGCCCATCAGATCGAGATATTTCTCCACGCCCAGATCGGGCGCGACCACCGGCAGCCCGGCGCGCTCGAACAGCTTGCGGACCCGCGCCACGTCCTGCACGCCGATCCAGCCCAGGCGTTGCGACAAATCCGCCGCCATGATGGTGCCCGCCGCAACACCTTCGCCGTGCAGCCAGTTGCCGTAACCCATGCCGGATTCGATCGCATGACCGAAGGTGTGTCCCAGATTCAACAGCGCGCGTTCGCCGCTCTCGCGCTCGTCTGCCGCCACGACGTCCGCCTTGTTCCGGCAACTGCGCGCGATCGCATATTGCAGCGCGGCGGTGTCGCGCGCCAGCAGCTTTTCGATATTCTGCTCCAGCCACTCAAGGAACGGCAGGTCGCGGATCAGGCCGTACTTGATGACTTCGGCGAGGCCCGCGGACAGTTCGTTGTCCGGCAGGGTATTCAGCGTGTCGGTATCCGCCAGCACCAGTTGCGGCTGATAGAACGCGCCTATCATGTTCTTGCCCAGCGGATGGTTGATGCCGGTCTTGCCGCCCACCGATGAATCGACTTGCGCAAGCAAAGTGGTCGGTATCTGGATGAACGGCACCCCGCGCAGATATGTTGCGGCAGCATAGCCGGTCATATCGCCGACCACGCCGCCGCCCAGCGCGATCAGTGGCGTACTGCGTTCGCAGCGATGGGTCAGCAGCGCATCGTAAATCGAATTCAGTGTGTCGCTATCTTTGTACTCTTCACCATCCGGCAAAATGATCGGCACGCTGCTGACACCTATCTCTTGCAGGGTGTGCTGCAACTTTTCCAGGTACAGCGGCGCGACCGTGATATTGGAAACAATGGCGGCGCGTTTGCGCGGCAGGTGGTTAATCAACAATTCGGGCTGGCTGAGCAGTCCGCTGCCGATGTGGATAGGGTAGCTGCGTTCTCCCAGACCTACCGTGAGTATTTGCATCATGTTCCGCTCATCATTAATTGGCCAGATTTTCTGAAAGTCTCGATTTCTTCGACTAACTGCAGCATCAGCGCATGCGCGCTTTGTTTGCCGCTGTGCATCACGATGTCCGATACTTGCTGGTAAAGCGGGTCGCGCTGCACCAGCAAGTTCTTCAATTTGGCATGCGGATCGGCGGTTTGCAACAACGGGCGATTGCGATCATGCCGGGTACGCTGCCATAAATCGTGGACGCTCGCCTTCAGGTAAATGACGATACCGTTATGTTGCAATAACTCGCGATTCTGTTCTGACAACACGACCCCTCCACCGGTTGCCAGTACCATATTGTCACGCCCGACCAGCTCGCGGATGGCGCCCGTCTCGCGCTGTCGGAATCCGGCTTCACCCTCAATATCGAATATGTGCGGGATCGTCACGCCGGTACGCTTGGTGATTTCCTCGTCGCTGTCCACGAACACCTTGCCCAGATGCTTGGCCAGTGTTCGGCCCATCGTGGTTTTGCCGGAGCCCATCATGCCCACCAGGATCAGGTTGCCGGACTGGAATTTTCGGACGCTATCAGCTTCTCCGCCTTCCGGGCGATGATTTGCGCATTCATTTTTCAGGTTGCTCTGCATGTCGGACATTGTAAACGATAAAACAAATACGTCCTCAAACGCGGTGCGCTGTTGTCAACCCAAGGTTACATCTCTCTGCCCAGGCAGCACTTCATTTTCAACCGGGAATAATCTCCAAATCAAATAAAAAGGAAGGGCAACCCCGATGGCTGCCCTTCCTTCAATATGCAAAACGTACGACGTGTCGTGCCGCAATCGTCAATCGGTCACGGTCGCAGATACAATTGTTTTAACTAGATTTGGCGTAGTCACCGTCACGAATATTGATCCGTTAGATGTTGTATTGGTACATGACGCAGGAGTAGTGGGAGTTGATGGAGTATAGGTGGCATCACTTTTCATCGTGACCGAATAATTTCCAAATGTTGTTGACGCAGCAGACGCAGGACAACCTGAATACCCTGTGCGACAGCCAATAGTATTCGGCACTATATAGCTAACCGGTGATGTGATAATGCCATTATCTGCTGTAAATCTTATTTCTGAACCCGCCGGCATCGCATTGCCGTTCTGATCAACGACCGTGACCGTGAACTGCTGTGCCGTAATTCCCGTAGTAACACTACAAGGAGGCAGCGCGACGGCCGCACCACCGTTAATGGTAATGGTGGCATCTGAACCAGACAGCACCATTACGTGCGACTGTCTCACGTGCAGGGTGTGGTTTGCACTGCATGACCCGGCGGCACTTCTGCCGGCGGTAACGTCATCGCACAGCACCCCATTGAATTTTGAGTCTGCGGGATTGTAAGCACCGTCCATGTTGAAATCGATATACGGTTCGCTGGCATCACGCGTGCCATTCTCGTTGTAATCGACAAAGGCTTCGGGCAGGTCCGTAGGCGAACCGTTGGGATCTATCATTTCGTTTGTTGGCGTAAGGTCCGCCCAGCCGCTGGCATTCATGTCGGTAAAGGTTTCTTCCCCCACCGTGTATGCCAGCACCGTTGCCCTTCCGTTGGTAGGGCGTGTTCCTTGACTGGTATACGTGGAAGAACATGCAGCGCCATTTGTCGCATTACCACTTGTTGTGCATGTGCCAACCACCGATCCAGCTTCTGAAGTGAAAACTACGGATGTGCCGTCAGGCACGGGATTCTTGAAATGATCTGCCAAGCGCGCTGTTAGTACCGAAGTTTCTCCATCAACAGTGAGCCCTTCGATATTCGAGATAGTTGCAGCCAATGAGAATCCGAACTGATCCGGAATGCCGGTGGTGATTGACAACTGATTCGATTGAGTTGTCAGCGTGGTGCCGGTGCATGGGCTGCTAGCAGTGGTACAAGTGCTCGCGGTCACACGTACCGGGGTGCTTATAGTGCCCGCGTTTACATTGGTCACAACCAAACCGTTCGAATCGGAGGTTGCCGTGCCCCCAGGAGTCAGGGTAATCCCGCCTACTGTGGTGCTCAAACCGAAATTGACTTGTTTTCCTCCTAGCGGATTGCCGCCGGAATCAACCACCTTGAAAGTTACTTGAGATGTTTCAATGCCTCCAGTCCCCATCAAGGAAATATTGTCAGGAACGGATGAAACATACTGGATGGAACCTATAACGGGTGGAGTGACAACCAGAGTAGCCGAAGAACTGGTCGAAAGCCCGCTTACTGCTGCTGTGATTGTGTCGGTTGTGGCGCAGCCGTTATCTCTGTATGAAGCTACCGCTGTCTGAACCCCCGCGATGGCCTGTGTAGCTACACCAGTTGACAATATTGCCTTACCAGTACTGCCGCATACGGAAGAAAAGTCTATAGTTTGAGAATTAGTCCCGCTTATTGTCACTGTTACGCTTGTCGTACCAAACGCAGACAACGTAGCAACCCCAATGACCGGAGTAGAAATTGTTACAGTAGCGGCACCCACGGTATAGCCTACCGATCCTGTAACTGCCGTAGCACCAACTTGTGCATCTGCTGTGATGGTTGTTGCGCCGGCTGCCGCCCCACCAGTCAATGTGATTGTGGCGACACCCGACGCATTGGTCAGAGCCGTCCCGCTGGCGGGAGTCATGGAGGCCATTGCAGTGTTGGTGCTAAATGTCACAACAGCATTGGGGACAGCTGCCCCAGTCCCATCTTTCACAGCCGCACTTACTGTGGTTGAACCTCCGCTGGCAATCGTGTTGTTGGCAAGCGAAATCGTCAGACTCGGCGCAGCGGTACCTGTAGTACCTGTAGTACCTGTAGTACCTGTAGTACCTGTAGTACCTGTGGTACCTGTGCTGTTTGCGGAAGTGCTATCACCGCACCCGGAAAGAATTGTCAGCACTGCCGACAACAAAAATAGGGTTGAGAATTTGTTCATTGCCTTCCCGAATAAAATATCCCGCATTTATATCTCCCGTTCACGATCTCCGTGAGTGATTCGTTCATCAAACAGTTACAGCCCTTCATTACAACGAATTTAACTCGCCAACAAAAAATTCAGGATTAGCGCAAGTTCATTGCATCCTGCATGATCTTTGGCGTAATGAAAATCAACAATTCATTTTTGTTGTCGCGTTTTTCGGTATTTCTGAACAAATATCCCAGCACCGGAATATCTCCCAACAATGGCACCTTGCGAATGCTGCTGATTTCTTCCTGCGAGTACACGCCACCGATCACTACCGTTCCACCATTTTCCACCAGCACCTGTGTGGTTACCTTATTTGTTTTGATGCTGGGAACGCCTGCAAACACATCGCCAATAGAGTCTTTATTTACCTTGATATCCATGATGATATTGTCATCCGGTGTGATCTGCGGCTTTACCGCCAAGCTCAAGTTGGCCGGTTTAAACACCGTGGATGTTGCCCCGCTGGAGCTTTTCTCCTGGTAGGGAATTTCAGTGCCGGTAGCAATCGTGGCTTCCGTTTGATCTGATGTCACTACACGCGGGCTGGAAATAATTTTCCCTTTGCTGTCGGTTTCGAGCGCACTCAACTCTACAGAAAGCACCTTGCTCAGCGTGCTGTTAAACAGCAGCATGGAAAATTGACCGGCGGCATCCCCCGTCAACGGCAAGTTGACATTGGGCGTGTTGGCGGGCATGGTCGTACCAGCCAGTGGTCCGCCGGTTATTGTATTGGCGCCAACATTACCCGAGACACCGGTACTGCCCAACTTGAATTGGTCCAGCGAGTTGTAACCCAGCCTGACCCCCAAGTTTTTGCCAAACCCGTCAGATGCCTCAACCACACGCGCTTCTATCATCACCTGGCGTATCGGCACATCGATCTGCTTGATCAGCTTGCGCGCCTCGTCAAGATGCGAGGGTGTGTCCTGGATGAACACGGTATTGGTACGCGCATCGACCACCGCGCTGCCGCGCTTGGAGAGGATACGCTGGTCTTTCCCGGACAGCAGCGCAACTATCGCGTCGCCTTTCTGATAGCTCAACTGGAAACTTTCGGTATGCATCTCTTCCAGTTCGGATATCTCCTGACGCGCGGTCATATCGATTTTTTCCTTGGCGGCAATCTCATCGCGGGGCGCGACCTGAATCACATTGCCGCTTTTGCGCATATCCAAACCGCGGCTCTGCAGGATAATGTCGAGCGCCTGATCCCACGGCACATCTTTCAGCCGCAGCGTGAGGTTGCCGCTGACCGTGTCGCTGATCACCATGTTCAGCTCGGTAAAGTCGGCGATCACGTTCAACGCTTCGCGCACATCGATCTTCTGGAAATTCAGCGTGAGTTTCTCGCCGTTATAGCCCGGTTTCCCGCCCGAGACCAATTTGTTTGGATCTTCGCTGACCTTCTTCACCTCGATGATGAATTTGTTGTCGGTTTGATAGGCGGCATGCTCCCAGGACCCGCTGGGCTCAATCACCATACGCACGTTTTCGCCCTGCACAAAAGTGTCCACGCCATGCACCGGTGTTGCAAAATCGACCACGTCCAGTTTGCGCTGCAAATTGCGCGGCAGGCTGGTCTTGAAGAAATCCACGATCAAATTAGCGCCCTGTTGCCGCATGTCGATTCCAACGCCTGAATCGGAAAGGTCGACCTGAATGCGCCCCTCGCCATTTTTGCCGCGACGGAAATCAATGTCGCGCAACTCGTGTTGCGTATCCTTTTTTGCCTCGGCAAAACGCGTAGTGGCGCTGATGGCCTTGCCCTTGGGCTTGTTATACAGGGTGATCAGCAGACTGTTGCCGTCAATCCTAGTGTCGTAGGTCAGCATTTGATTAAGATTGACCACCAGTCGCGTACGGTTTCCGGCCTGAACGATATTGGCGCTACGCAAATCCCCCTCGGTAAAATCCTGGACGGATTTGCCAAGATTGTTCGCGGTATTAGGGAAGTCAAATGCAATACGCGGCGGAGTATTGACCGTGAAGCCGGCCGGCGGATTGATCAGCGGTTCCGTCAATTCGACCTTGATGATGATTTTCCCGTCGCCGACATTGCTGGCGTTTAGCGCGGTTATGTTGTTCTGTCCACCTGCTTGCGCTTGTATGCCAAACACACCGAAAGCAAGGAACAAACCCAGCAATCGAACCGTGCTGATAACTTCGTTACCAAGTTGTCTCATTGTCCACTCCCGAATCATTCAAGTAATTGCATGCTGCTGTCGCGCTCAGTCCAGGCACCGGCACTATCCTGCACCATTTCTTTGATTATTATTTCCGTCTCATTCACTTCTTTAATCAGACCGAAGTTCATACCGATATGGTTGCCGACTTGCACCCGATGCAATTTGCCGTCCGTAGCGCGTATCACCGCATACCCCACTTTATTCCGATAAAGATAACCGACCATTTTGAGGCTCTCGAGCGGATACTCTTCCAGTGCTTCTTTGGGACGATCGACATCCGGCTGATTCGCTCCACCGGTGCCGCCGCCGGAACGTGATTCCTTGCGCGGTTTGAACGGATCGGGCAAGTCCGTATCGTTGACATAGGCGAAATACTCATAGGGCTTCACTTCGGGTGGAGGCTCTATCTTGCCGCGCATGTCAGCACCGGAATTTTTTACGAAATCGCGCAAATCCTGGAACTCTTCACCCCCGCAGCCGACCAGCAGCATCGTGGTTAATGCAAGATAAATCAGCTTCATTTGGCGCCCCCCCCGTGACCGCCGGATTGCGCCGGCTCACCAGGTTTGACTGCAGATTTGGCTTTCTTCTGCGCGTTCTGTGCGGCAATTTCGGCCTCATCCAGATAACGATAGGTCTTGGCCACCGCATCCATGGACAGGCCGCCACTTGCGACATTGGCGATTGCGATGTCGTTGAGGGTGACAATACGCGGTAACATCGCAATGTCGCTGGAGAACTTCCCGATGTCATCGTAATTTCCCGTCACCTTGATAACGATAGGCTGCTCGGTAAATGAACCGTTCACCGTTTCCACCCCCGGGCGAAATAACTCGAACTGCAGCCCGCGCCCCAAACCAGCCTGATTGATGTCGGTCAACAGCGCATCCATTTCCGACTTGCTGGGTAGCTGCTTGAGCAACGCGCCCAGGGATTCCTGGGTTTCGTTCAACTGCTTCTTGATCAGATCAAGGTTAATCGCCTGCCTCTTTTTGGTCAGAAAAGTTTCCTTCAACTGCCCCTCTTCTTCCTTGGCCTTGCCCAGTGTTTCCCACTGGTCCTGCCAGAGAAGCAGCGCGCCCGCCACAACCACGCCGACGAACATCACTACAAATGCAATAATTTTCGCCGGCCAAGGCCATGATCCGGGCTTCTTGGGGTTGAGATTCTTAAGTTCGGCTAATTTCATCGCGGCACCTAACTCTTGGCACCGGCAGGTTTGCCGGCAGGTTTGGTTGACGACACAGCGGGCTCGACCTGCGACTTGGTCAGATTGAAACTCAACGTAAATTCGCTCACGCGATCGCCTCCGGTTTTGTCCCGCCCGCCGCTGAGAGTCACGGCATGAATTTCACCCAGTATGGCTGAATCCAGCCAAGGCGAATCCTCAATCGCGCGCATCAGCGTAGAAACACGCGCATTGGACTGGGCATAGCCAACCAGATTGATTTTGTTGCCCGTTTGCTTGAGTGTTTTGAGGTACACGCCTTCCGGCAGGATACGCAGCATCTGATCCAGCAGATGCACCACGTCGGAACGTGTGCTTTGCAGGTCCTCCACCACACTCTTGCGCGCCAGCAGGGCTTTGGTCTGTTCACGAAGTTTGTTGATCTCTTCAATTTGCTTATCCAGAATGGCTATTTCATCCTTCAGATATGCGTTACGCCTTTCCTGATAGGCTATCTGGGTATTAATCGCAACCTGCACACTTCCCACCAGCAATCCGCCCAGCACAATGGAAACCACGCTCAGCGCAATAAATTGAATATGGCGGGCACGGCGCTTTTCAGCACGGTGTGGCAGTAGATTCACTCTTATCATGATGGATCGAACCTCCGCATCGCCAGACCACACGCGATAATCAATGAAGGCGCATCAGCCTGCAATTGTCGCGGCTTGATGCGGCCTGACAGTGTCATCAATGCAAACGGATTCGCCACCATGGTGCTTACCTGTGTTTTGGTCGCCACCGCATCATCCAATCCGGGCAATGACGCGCAGCCACCCGCCAGCACGATGTAATCGACTTCATGGTATTGCGTGGAAGTAAAGAAAAATTGCAAAGCGCGCGCGATTTCGGCCACCACGTTTTCAAGGAATGGCGACAAGACATCGCTTTCGTAGTTATCCGGCAATCCGCCACTCCGTTTGGCCGCTTCCGCCTCCTCGGCAGATAAACCAAACGCGCTCTGGATCTGCTGGGTCAGTTGATCGCCACCGACCTGCTGATCCCTAGAATATACCGACTGACCATTACGCAATACGTTAACGTTCATTACTCCAGCGCCGATATCGATCAGCGCCACGCATTTATCTACCGCACCGTCTGGCAACTGTGCGCTGATCTGCTCAAAAGCCATCTCTGCCGCATAGGGCTCGACGTCCATGACCACTGTTTTCAGGCCAGCCAATTGCGCTGCCGCAGTACGATCTTCAACATTCGCCTTGCGGGAAGCCGCCAACAGAATCTCCAGCTCTTCGCTATTATCGGGTGCCGGTCCAATTACCTGAAAATCGAGATTGACTTCTTCCAACGCAAAGGGGATGTATTGATTGGCCTCGGATTCGACCTGATATTCCAGATCTTCTTCGCCCATGCCTGCTGGCAACAGGATTTTCTTGGTAATAACAGCGGCTGCCGGCAACGCCATACTCACATTCTTGATGCGCGTACCCATACGCTTCCAGGCGCGCTGTATAGTTTCCGAAACCGCATCGAGATTGTTGATGTTGCCATCCGTAATGGCATCTTTAGGCAGCAGCTCGATTGCATATCGCTCGAGAGTGTAGCCACCTTGCTTGGGCGTCGCGCTCAACTCGACCATCTTAACGGACGAAGAACTGACATCCACCCCTATCAGGGGGGGTGTACTGGCCCACAAAAAGTCCAACGGGATGTCGAAATTTACCTTAGCCATATGCCGGTTAGAGCTTTATCTATATAAAGTGGTTTAAATCCTAGCAATAACTATAAACCATGTAAAGCTATTTTTGCGGCTGTCTATATAAGCAGCGCTATATATATATCAGTGGAGCCGATATAATTCCTGACACAATACCATCGTTACTTATTTTTGGACAACCGTACATGCCTTCCCGTCGCTGGCTTCTTCCCGCTCTTATCATCTCAGCCCTGTTGTTGCTCCCGACCATCTTGCTCGGCTTGGCGGTCATGTTGGCTTATCCGACTTTACCTTCGCTGGAAATACTCACGGATTACCGTCCGAAAATTCCATTGCGCATATACAGCGCCGAGGGTGCATTGCTCGGAGAATTCGGCGAGGAGCGACGTGCGCTGGTCACCATCGCAGAGGTGCCGGAGGTAATGAAGCAAGCCATCCTTGCCGCAGAAGATGACCGGTTCTACGAACATGGCGGCGTCGATTACATGGGCGTGTTGCGTGCGGCAATATCCAACGTGACTTCCGGCGGTGTAAAGCAAGGCGCCAGCACCATCACCATGCAATTGGCGAGAAACTTTTTTCTTACCAAAGAAAAAACCATCTCGCGCAAGTTCAACGAGGTACTGCTCGCTTTCAAAATCGAGCATTACTTGAGTAAAGACGAGATATTGCAGCTTTACATCAACCAGATTTATCTTGGCCAACGTTCCTTTGGTTTTGCTGCTGCGGCACAGGTTTATTTCGGCAAGCCCCTCAGTCAGGTTAGCGTTGCCGAAGCCGCGATGCTCGCAGGCTTGCCCAAAGCACCCTCACTTTACAACCCGATAGTTAACCCTAAGCGCGCAAAGCTCCGTCAGCAATACGTTCTGCGCCGCATGCATGAATTGCATTTGATCAACGATGAACAGCTTTTGCTTGCTCAGCAGGAAGCCATCATGACCAAACGCGACAACCAGAATTCAGGTTTCCTTAAGGCGGATTATTTTGCGGAAATGGTACGTCAGGCTGTTTTTGAAAAATACCAGGATGATACGTATACCCAGGGATTCAAGGTTTACACCACGATACGGCAACAAGACCAGCTTGCCGCGTACCGTGCCGTCCGCTCGGGCGTCCTGGAATATGACCGTCGCCATGGTTACCGGGGCCCTGAGGGTTTTATTGAAATCCCCAAGGACGCCGCCAGCGCCAGCTACAGTGCCGAGCAACTGGATGAAGCATTGCAGGATGTCGCCGATAGCGATGATTTGGTACCCGCCGTCGTTCTCGAAGCGTCGCCCAAGATGATCAGGGCATATTGCAAAGGCGGGGAAATTATCGAGGTCGGCGGCGATGCCCTGCTTTTCGTGCAGCAGGCTTTGAGCAAGAAGGTTCCGCTGAAACAGCGTATCAACGTTGGCTCGCTGATACGCTTGCAAAAGGATGCGAATAATACATGGCAGGTAGTGCAACTCCCAGAGGTCGAGGCCGCTTTTGTTTCCGGCAACCCGCGCAACGGCGCCATCTATGCGCTGGTCGGCGGCTTTGATTTCAACCGCAACCAGTTCAACCACATCACTCAGGCATGGCGCCAACCCGGCTCTAGCTTCAAGCCCTTCGTCTATTCCGCCGCGCTCGAAAAAGGTTTTACACCCGCGACCGTGATCAATGACGCGCCGCTGCTTTTTGATGCAGAGGAAACCGGCAACGAACCCTGGCAACCCAAAAACTATGACGGCAAGTTCGAAGGCCCGATGCGCATGCGCCAGGCATTGCTGAAATCCAAGAATCTGGTATCGATACGCATTCTGCAATCTATCACCCCGCAATATGCGCGCGATTACACCGCCAAATTCGGCTTTGACCCGACCAAGTATCCTGCCTACCTGACCATGGCGCTGGGCGCCGGCTCGGTTACCCCGCTGCAAATGCTGACCGGTTATTCAGTGTTCGCCAACGGCGGCTTCCTCGCTCCTCCCTATTTCATCGAACGTATCGAGGATGCAAATGGCAATGTGCTCAGCAAAGCCAGCCCGGTTTCGGCAGGCAACGGAGCGGAGCAGGTCATTGATGCGCGCAACGCCTACACCATGGTCAGCATGTTGCAGGATGTGGTCAAGCACGGCACGGCTTTCCGCGCCATGCAACTTGGACGCCAGGATCTTGCAGGAAAAACCGGCACCACCAATGACTCGATGGATGCCTGGTTTTGCGGCTTCCACCCGACCGTGGTCGGGATCTCATGGATAGGCTACGATCAACCGCGCACGCTGGGCGACAAGGAAACAGGCGGTGGCGCGGCCTTGCCGATCTGGATGAGCTATATGGAAAAGGTACTCAAAGACGTGCCGCAGGCCGTTTACACGATGCCCGAGAACATGGTTGCAGTGCGCATCAATGAAGAGGGCTTCCGCGATGAAAATTCCGACCGCATCGAATATTTCTATCAGGAAAACGTACCCTCCGAACAGGCCATGCCATTGCCCAGCGAGGAATCAAAACCAACCGACATCATCAAGGACCAGTTGCTCTAATTCCCATGTCCAGAGAACACCCGCCCAAACGCGATTTGATGCGCGAACAACTGGCGCATCAAACCGCGAAACTGATGGCCGAAGACGGCGTCACCGACCACGCTTTTGCCAAGCGCAAAGCTGCCCGGCAGCTCGGTGCAGCAGACACCCAGCACCTCCCCAGCAATCAGGAAATAGATGAGGCGCTGCACAGCTATCGCGCCCTCTACCAGCGCGACAGCCACCCAGTCATTCTGCGCCAATTGCGCGAAGACGCTTTAAGCATGATGCGGCGGCTGGCGGAGTTCCACCCCTACCTGACCGGCTCGGTGCTGAGCGGCACAGCCGGCAAGCAATCGGACATTAATCTGATGCTGTTTTCAGATGACGCGAAAGCCGTGTTGCTGTTTCTGCTCAAAAACAGCATCGAATTTGACGATGGGGAATGGAAAGTCCAGGTTGGAGGACGCCAGGAAACCGTGCCGAGCTATACAGTGACTGGCGAAACCGGCATGCAGACGCACATCATCGTCCTGCCGGAAAACGCCCGCTTTAGCGGCAGCCGCCACCCGGAGACCCATGCTGACATTGCGGCAGTCGAGGCATTGTTAGCGGTTTAGCAAGGCTGCGCTTACACTCAGCGCGCGAAGCGTAATTCATCTGAAACTCTTATCCCTTTAACCACCGCGCCGCATCCAGCGCAAAGTAGGTCAATATTCCGTCGGCACCCGCGCGCTTGAACGACAGCAAGGATTCCAGCACACAGGCCTCCTCATTCAGCCAGCCGTTCTGCGCGGCGGCCTTGAGCATCGCGTATTCACCGCTGACCTGGTAGACGAAGGTGGGCGCCTTGAACTCATCCTTCACGCGGCGCACGATGTCCAGATACGGCATGCCGGGTTTGACCATCACCATGTCGGCGCCTTCCTGCAAATCCAGGCCGACTTCCCACAGTGCTTCGTCGGAGTTGGCCGGATCCATCTGATAGGTGTATTTGTTGCCCTTGCCCAAGTTGCCGCTGGAACCGACGGCGTCGCGGAACGGACCGTAAAAACTCGATGCGTATTTGGCGGAGTAAGCCATGATGCGAGTGTGTATGTGCTTGTGTTCATCCAGTGCCGCGCGCACCGCACCGATGCGCCCGTCCATCATGTCGGAAGGGGCGACGATGTCGGCCCCGGCGGCAGCGTGCGCCTGCGCCTGCCGGGTCAGCACCGCGATGGTCTCGTCGTTGAGCACGTAGCCGCTATCGTCGAGCAGACCATCCTGCCCGTGACTGGTGTAGGGATCGAGCGCGATGTCGGTCATCACGCCCAGATCCGGAAAGTTCTTTTTCAGTTCGGCAACTACGCGTGGCACGAGTCCTTTCGGGTTATAGGCTTCCCGTGCATCCAGGCTTTTCAACGGCGCGTCTATCACCGGGAAAATCGCCATCACCGGTATGCCCAGCTTCACGCATTGCTCTGCATCCTTGAGCAACAAGTCCAGAGTTTTGCGCTGCACCCCCGGCATGGACTTCACATCCTCGACTTTTTTCGTGCCCTCCAGCACGAAAACCGGATAGATAAAATCTGCCGGTGTGAGCACATGCTCTCTCATTAAGTCTCGTGAAAAGGCATCGCGACGCATACGACGCATTCTTTTGTGTGGGTATTGTCCGAGTGTTTGCATGATTTTTCCTACAAAAAATGAATTTTCTGGAACTAATTTAGAATCCGCTAATCTGATGCAGTGAATGATGATGAATCATTCCACGTTTCTCCTCCCTGAGCGTGCGTCTTAACTCTTGTTAAGACTTTGCCCCCGACCTCTCTCCCCTTGGTTGGGGGCATTTTTTTACCTACTGTTTTTTGAACCAACCTGCAATCACCGCTTCTGCCTCTTCCATCCCCAGCTTCTTCAAGCTGGAAAATAACTGCACAGTGCATTGCGGAAAATGTTCCGAGAGGTGCGATTTTACGCGATTTAATGTCATTGTGGCTTGTTGCCGGCTGAGCTTGTCAGACTTGGTCAGCAGGATGTGCACAGGCTTGCCGGTGGGCGCAAACCAGTCCAGCATCGTTTCGTCCAGCTCGGTCAGCGGATGACGGGAATCCATGATCACCACCAGGCCGCATAACTCATCACGCGTTTGCAAATACTCACTGAGCAAGGCTTCCCAATGACGCTTGCTTTCGGGCGGAACCTTGGCATAACCGTAGCCGGGCAAGTCCACCAGAAAGTTGTTGTTGCCCAGCGAAAAATAATTCAGGTGCTGGGTGCGCCCCGGCGTCTTGCTGGTGTAGGCCAGACGCACATGGTTCGCCAGCGTGTTGATCGCGCTCGACTTGCCCGCATTGGAACGCCCGACGAACGCGACTTCCTTGCCGCCATGCAGCGGCAAATCCCTGATGTGATTGACGGTTGTAAAAAAGGCCGCTTGAGAGAAAAGGCCCATTACTTCCAGTTCGCGAAAATCTTGTCCGCAGCGGCAATGGTCGCGGCGATGTCGGCATCGGTATGTGCGGCGGAAACAAAGCCCGCCTCGAACGCTGAAGGTGCAAGGTACACACCCTCGTCCAGCATCGCGTGGAAGAATCGGTTGAACGCCTCCTTGTCGCTGGCCATCACCTCGGCATAGGACGTCGGTATGGCACTGCTGAAATAAAGACCGAACATGCTGCCTATGGATTGCGCGCTGAACGGAATGCCGTGCTTCTTCGCGCTGGCGCTGATACCTTCGGTCATTTGCCTGGCGATCTTGGTCAAGTGCTCATAGAAACCCGGTGCCTGCACCAGTTTGAGCGTAGCCATACCGGCGGCGACCGCCACCGGATTGCCGGATAGCGTACCGGCCTGGTACACCGCGCCGAGCGGAGCCAGACATTGCATGATGTCGCGCCGTCCGCCGAACGCAGCGGCAGGCAAACCGCCCCCCATCACCTTGCCCAGCGTAATCAGGTCGGGCTTGATGCCAAAGTGGCCATGGGCGCCCTGCAGACCGACGCGGAATCCCGACATCACTTCATCCAGGATCAACACTGCGCCATGTTTGGTGCACAGCTTGCGCATCGCATCCAGAAACTCGCGCTTGGGCAGGATCAGATTCATGTTGCCCGCAACCGGCTCGACAATCACCGCAGCGATCTCATTGCCGTATTCGGCGAAAGCCTTTTCCAGCCCGGCCGCATCGTTGTAATCCAGCACCGTGGTCAGCGCGGCGATCTCGGCAGGCACACCCGAAGAGCTGGGTTGGCCGAATGTCAGCGCGCCGGAACCCGCCTTGACCAGCAGGCCGTCGGAATGACCGTGGTAGCAGCCCTCGAACTTGATGATGCGCGAACGTCCGGTGAAACCGCGCGCCAGACGTATCGCGGTCATCGTCGCCTCGGTGCCCGAGCTGACCAGACGCACCATTTCCAGAGAGGGTAAAATCTTGCACAGCAGCTCGGCGATTTCCAGTTCGCTTGCGGTCGGCGCGCCGAAACCCAGCCCCTCAGCAGCCGCATCCTGCACCGCCTTGACTACCACAGGATGACAATGGCCGACGATCATCGGCCCCCACGAATTGACGTAGTCGATGTAGCGCCTGTCGTCCGCATCCCACACGTATGCACCCTTGCCGCGCTTGAAGAACAGCGGCGTGCCGCCCACCGACTTGAAGGCGCGCACCGGCGAATTCACGCCGCCCGGAATGACTTTCTGGGATTGGTCGAACAGCTGCTGATTGTGTGAAGTCATGTTATTTCTCTCTGTCGAAGTAATATTAAATCTGAAAACTGTCGTGCCGCACCCCGAATATCCGTCGCGCCGAATACCGCTGAAATCACCGCCAGCGCATCCGCCCCCGCTTCCAGCAATTGCGCGCCGTTCTGTACCGTGATGCCGCCTATCGCCACCAGCGGAACCGATATTTCGGATCGCGCCTGACGCAACAGATCTGGCGTTGCCGCCACCGCATCCGGCTTCACCGCCGATGCAAAAAAGCTGCCGAAAGCCACGTAATCCGCGCCCTGCCGCACGGCTTCATGCGCCAGCGAAACGCGATTATAGCAAGATACCCCGATGAGTTTGCCCTTGCCCAACACTGAGCGTGCGGCAGCCACACTGCCATCCTCGCCGCCCAGGTGCACGCCGTCCGCATCTGCCTGCTGCGCCAGCGCGGCATTGTCATTGATGATCAACGGCACTGAAAATTCATGTGTCAGCTCGCGCAATGCCCGTGCTTGCTCAAGGCGCAATGCCTCATCGGCAGCCTTGTTGCGGTATTGCAAAACACTCGCGCCGCCCAGCAAAGCCAGCCGCACTTTGCGCAACAATTCCGTCGTGTCTGTTTCGTCCGGCGTGATCGCATACAAGCCGTGGATAAAACTCACGGCTTACCCCCTCCCCAATCCTCCCCCGCAAGCGGGAGAGGAAGCAAACGCCGCCCCTTGAAGGGATGGGATTTTTTTGATTCTGCCATTAATTCGGGCGTTCAGGCTGGAGCTCATCTTCCTCGTCACCGCGCGCCCAGAACAGGCGGTCGGGAATATGCTGCCCCATACCGGGACGGAAACCCGCATTCAAGGTTTGCCAGGTGTATTCCTGCGCCTCCTTGACCGCCTCCGTCACCTCCACACCCTGCGCCAGCAATGCCGCAATCGCCGACGCCAGTGTGCAGCCGGAACCGTGATAAATCCCCGGCAGACGCGCCCAGCTATCGCTGCTGATGACCCCGCGCTCGCTGTACAGTGTGTTGGTGACCTTGGGTGTCTGTTCGTGCGTGCCGGTGATCAGCACGTATTCGCAACCCATGCGCAGGATGCGTTTGGCGCACTCCTCCAGTGTCGGGTCGTCCTCTTCGTTGTCCTCGTCCATTGCCAAACGGCGCGCTTCCATACTGTTCGGCGTGATGATCGTCGCCTGAGGGATCAGCAACTCGCGCATAGCGTCCAGCATGTCGTCGTTTGCCAGCTCGTCGCCCCGCCCCGACGCCAGCACCGGATCGAGCACCAGCGGAACATCGGGATAGTCCGCCAGCACCTCGGCGATGCCCGCAATATTTTCAACGCTGCCCAGCAGGCCGATCTTGAATGCCGCCACCGGCACATCCTCGAGCATTGCGCGCGCCTGATCGACGACCCATTCCGTATCGATCGGCAGGATATCGTCCACCCCGCTGGTATCCTGCACCGTGATAGCCGTGACCACCGACAACGGATGGCAGCCCATGCTGGCTATGGTCAGCAGATCAGCCTGCAAACCGGCGCCGCCGCTGGGGTCGGTTGCGGCAAAACTCATTACTAACGGGAACGGTTCGATCATGGTGAGGACAGGGGTAAAATGTGCGACAAGTCCGCATTTTACCCCATATAGGCTAGACTACCGAACACCAATTTTGAACCGGAGAGCCACCAATGCGTATCCTGCACACCATGCTGCGAGTTGTCGATCTGGAAAAATCGCTCGCCTTCTATACCGGCGTGCTCGGCATGAAATTGCTGCGTCGCAACGACTACCCGGACGGGAAGTTCACGCTGGCCTTTGTCGGCTACACCGACGAGGCCAGCGGTGCGGTGATCGAGCTCACCCATAACTGGGGTGTGGAAAGATATGAGCTTGGCAATGCCTACGGCCACATCGCGATTGAAGTGACAGACGCTTATGCTGCCTGCGACAAAATCAGGCAACGCGGTGGCAAGGTGGTGCGGGACGCGGGGCCGATGAAACACGGCACGACGGTGATTGCGTTTGTCGAAGACCCGGATGGGTATCGGATCGAGTTGATACAGACGAAAACGGATAAAGCCTGATTCGCCACCGCGGCAACTCACCCTGCACGCGTATCCAGATAATTCGCCACCCTGATAAAGTCCGCCACCGCCAGATTCTCGGCACGCAGTTGCGCATCAATCGCCAGCTTCCCGAAATCCGCCTCATCCAGATAAGCACGCAAGGTGTTGCGCAAGGTCTTGCGGCGCTGCCCGAACGCCATCCTGACAATTGCCGCAAACAGCTTCTCGTTGCGCACCGCGATTTCGCTGACGGGCAGCGGGATCATCCGCACGATTGCCGAGTCCACCTTGGGCGCGGGGCGGAACGATTCCGGCGGCACGTCGAGCAGCTTTTCCATATAAAAACGGTATTGCAGCATCACCGACAACCGCCCGTATTCCGGCGTGGAAGGCTCTGCAACCATGCGCTCAACCACTTCGTTCTGCAGCATGAAGTGCATGTCCCTGATCCGCTCCGCATAAGAAGCAAAGTGAAACAGCAACGGCGATGAGATGTTGTACGGCAGGTTGCCGACGATGCGCAGCGGTGCGGGCAGCGTCGCAAAATCGAACTCCAGCGCATCGCCGGCATGTATGGTCAGTTTCGATTTCGGGTTGTCCTGCGGGTAGTCGCTCTCCAGCCGCGCGATGATGTCGCGGTCGATCTCGACCACATGCAGACGATCCAATCTCTTCAGCAGCGGACGGGTCAGCGCGCCCAGGCCGGGGCCGATCTCGACCATGTTGTCTTCCGGTTCGGGACGAATCGCCGCAACGATGTCGGCGATGATTTGCTGATCGACCAGAAAGTTCTGCCCAAAACGTTTTTTAGCTTTATGGCTCATTTGATATTAAAAACACGTTTCAGTGCAGGCTCATACGCGCAGCGTGTGATGCCGTAACTAAAACGCTTTTTGGCTTGATGGCTCATTCGATTTATTCCAAAGACAGGGGCACGATGAATCGTGCCCCTACGCGGGGCGCTCGCATTGCACCATCTGCCCGGCAAGCCTGATCGCTTCCAGGAGGCTGCCGCTGTCGGCATTCCCGGTTCCCGACAGATCCAGCGCCGTGCCGTGATCCACCGAGGTGCGAATAATCGGCAGGCCCAGCGTGACGTTCACGCCCTGGCCGAAGCTGGCGTGTTTCAGCACCGGCAAGCCCTGGTCGTGATACATGCTCAACACGCAGTCGCACTGCGCCAGCTTGTGCGGTGTGAACAGCGTGTCGGCAGGCAGCGGCGCGCTGACGTTGATGCCCCCGGCGCGCAATTTATCCAGCACCGGGATCATCACCTCGATTTCCTCGCGCCCCAGATAGCCGCCCTCGCCTGCATGCGGGTTCAGGCCCGCCACCAGTATGCGCGGCTGCGCGATGCCGAAGCGGCGCTGCAAATCGCGCTGGATGATGCGCAGCACGTTTTCCAGCAGGGGCGCGGTGATCGCGGCAGGCACATCCTTCAGCGCCAGATGCGTGGTTGCGAGTGCCACGCGCATCCCCCCGCCGACCAGCATCATGACCACCAACCCTGCATGCGTCTGCTCGGCAAGGAATTCGGTGTGGCCGGTGAACGGGATGCCCGCATCGTTGATGATGCCCTTGTGCACCGGTGCCGTGACCATGCCGGAGAATTCGCCGGACTGACAGCCCCGCACCGCGCGGCGCAGAGTCTCCAGCACGTATTCGCTATTGGCCGCATTCAACACACCGGCACGACAGGGGGCGGCGAGCGGCACATGGATTACTGATAGCAAGTGGGGGGGGGATAGTGGTGAGTGGAGCTGCACCGGCTTTTCCCCACTTACCGCTTCGCGCACCTGCAAATCAATGCCAAGTTGTGCGGCGCGTTGCAGCAGCAGGTTCTTATCGGCAATGACGACGAAGGGAATATCGGGCCGCGCAACGGCAAGCTGCACACACAGATCGGGACCTATGCCCGCCGGCTCCCCCGGGGTGATGGCCAGCGGTCGTTGCATCACTTGTCCGCGCTGCGGTATTCGACGAATGCCCGGTCGCGCAACTGGCGCAGCCAGTCCTGATACTGCTCGTCCGATTTGAATGTGCCTATCGCGGCACGCGCCTGCTGGCGCTTCTGCAGTTCGCTGACATCGGTGTTGCGCCGCTCCAGCACCTGGATCAGATGCCAGCCGAACTGGCTTTGCACCGCGCCGATCTCATTGGGTTGCAGCTTGTTCATCGCCTCCTCGAACTCAGGCACGGTCTGGCCCGGAGACAACCAGTCCAGGTCGCCGCCCTGCTGCGCGCTGCCGTCCTGGGAATAGCGTCTGGCCTGCTCGGCGAAATCCGCGCCGTTTTCGATGCGCTGCCTGATCTCCATCAGGCGCTCCCTGGCCTGGCTTTCGGAAACGATCTCGCTGGTTTTGATCAGGATATGCCGCGCATGGGTCTGTGTGATGACCACCGGCGCATTGCCGCTGCGCTTCTCGACCAGCTTGAGGATGTGAAAGCCGCTCGGACTGCGCAACACCTCGGTAGTCCGTCCGGCTTTCAGGGTTTGCAGCTCGTTCATGAACAGCGGCGGAATGCGGTCGCTGGCGCGCCAGCCGAGATCGCCGCCCTTGAGCGCATCCCCGGCATCTGAAAAGCTCGCCGCCACCTGCGCGAAATCCGCGCCGCCGTTCAATTGGCCCAATGCCTGCTCGGCGCGTTCGCGCGCGGCCTGTATCTTGTCCGCGCTGGCCTGCTCCGGCACCACCACCAGAATATGCGCCAGATGGAATTCCTCCCCGGCGCTGCCCAGCCTGGCTTTGTTGGCAAGGTAATTATCCACCTCGCTATCGCTGATCACGAGCTTGCTTTCCACTTCGCGCTCGCGCAACCGGGTGAAAATGATCTCGTTGCGGATCTCCTCGCGGAACTGTTTGTAATCGATCCCGTCCGCTTCCAGCTTGGCGCGGAATTCGAGCGATGAAGCGTAGCCGTTCTGCTGGGCAATGCGCGTGATCGCCAGATTCAACTGCGTATCGTCCACCCTGATGCCGCTTTCCCCGGCAAACTGCACCTGCAGCAGGTCCGTGATCATGCGTTCGAGTATTTGTTTTTCCAGCACGTCAGCCGGGGGCAGCGGGGTATTCTGCTTGCGCAACTGGCTGGCCACCATGCTGACGCGTTCCGCCAGCTCGTAACGCGTGATCACGTCGTCGTTGACCACGGCGATCACCGCATCGATCAGGGCAAGCTGCTGTTGCGGATCGGATTGCCGCTGATCGGCGGACGGCAATGCGGATTTTTCGGCCTTGATCTGCGGCGCGGCGTACGCGGCGTGCAGCGCAAGCAGCGCGCAACCCGCCATGGAAATTAATTTTTTCATCGTCTCTCTTTCATCACTGCAAGACCTGACCGGATGGATAGGCCGACTTGTCGTTCAATTTCGTATACCCGGGCACACTTTGCTTCAGCAACCCGAGCGGGTCCGACCCCACTTTAACAAAGTCATTCAGTTCGAGTTGCACGAAGAAACTGGTATTGGTCTGTTTCGTCGCAGTGGCGAAATGCTGCACCACCATGCGCAGCGTCCAGCAATCCTGATTGTACTCAAGCCCGGCACTCGAATCCAAAATCCGGCTGTCCGGGAACGAGTAATTCCAGCGCCCCACGCCGTGCCAGCGGCGCAACAACGGCCATTGCGTCGAAACATCGACCTGGCGCAACGTATCGCGCTGGAAGCGATAACCCCAATTGAGCACCTTGCCAGGCTCGGGGCGGTAATGCGCAGCAACGTTGTAGCGCTGCGTATGCGACTGGTTGGGATCGTATTGAAACTCGCTGTCCAGCAGAAAATTCGCCACCTGTCCCGATGCCGCCAGCAGAATATCCGACTTGCCTGTGCTGGCTGCGGCCGTGCCCAGATTGACCCGCTGCGACTGAAAACTGAAACGTTCCCCCAGCATGACCTTCAGCCTTTCGGCCCCGCTGTTTTTGTCCAGCAGGCGCGAAGTCATTGCCAGCGTGACCTGGTTGGCGTCGCCGATGCGGTCGCTGCCCAGAAAGCGATTCTCGGCAAACATCTGGGTGAAACTGAAATCGGCCAGCGCGGTATCGAAATTCGGCAATAAATCCTGGTTCCGGTACGGCACGTAGACATAAAACGCCCGTGGCTCCAGCGTTTGCAGGTAGTCCCCGCCAAACAGGCTGGAACCGCGCTCCAGCGCGAAGCCGCTGTCGATACTGAATATGGGCAGTATGCGCGAAGCATCCGGCAATGCCGCGACGTTGTTTGCCCCGATCGCGTAATAGGTGCCGTGCAGCGTGACCTTGGGCGTGACGTAATAGGCGGGCTGGCTCACCAGCGGATAACCGAGGCCGGAACTGAATACCGTCCGCCTGGCGTTCACTGCGGTGGGATGGCTGAAAGCCACATACTCCCCGTCAACGGAAAGGTTCGCCCCGGCCAGACTCCTGCGCACGCCCAGCGTCATTTGCGGCAGGCGTGCATAAGGCACCGCAATCGGCGCCGCGATATCCTGCAAGGTCTGGTAGCGTTGCGCCCGCGCGCTGGCAGTCCACCAGTCCGCGTAATAATTCAGCACGCCTTCCTGCACCAGATTGACCCGCGAGGTGGTATTAACCGCATCGGCCAGATCGCGGAAATGGTCGTTGTCGGCGACGCGCGTGTAATCCACGTGGCCCCGCAAACGGCTCGTCAGCGCCTGGTCATGTTGCAACGAAAAGCGCGTGCGGTTGCGCCTGGCCAGCGCGTCGCCGGGCAGCACATCGAGATTCATCTCGCCGCCATAAGTGGGCGCGAGGTAGCGAAAATCGTTGTTGAGCATCAAGCCGCGCTTGCTGATCTTGCGCGGCGAGATCGTCGCGTCATAGTTCGGCGCAATATTCCAGTAGAACGGCAGCGTCATCTCGCTGCCGCCCTTGCTGGTGCTGCCGAAGCTCGGCGCCAGCAGGCCCGATTTGCGCTGGTTGCCTATCGGGAAATCCATCCACGGCGAATACAGGATAGGCACGCGCTTGAACTCGACAGAAGCATTGCGCGCCACACCGATCTGTTCTTCGCGATCCATCTCCAGCTCACCCATGCGCATCAGCCAGTCCTGATTCCCCGCCGGGCAGGTGGTGTAGGTGGCATTATCCAGACTGAAATGCAGGCGATCCTGGATATGCAGCACATCCGCCGAGCCGCGCGCGTCGTTATCCCTGAAATAATACCGGGGTTGTTCCATCGTCCCGGCGCTGCTGTCCAGATTGATCTGCAGGTGCGGCCCGCTCATGATGTTGCCGTCCTGCTTCAGCACCACCCCCCCGTCCGCCTCGAGTTCGTGGGTGTCCTGCTGATAGAGCAAACGGTCCGCCTGGATCGACTTCCCGTCCTGGCTCAGCGTCGCATCGCCGGTCGCCTCGATTTGATTGCCCTTCTTCCCCTCCAGGCTATCCGCCTCGATCACGGCTGCTCCTTCCGCGCCGGCCCCCGCCACTGCCGGCGGAACCGTGTCCGCCGGCGTGACAGACAGACCGTCGGCCGCGTACGTGCAATGCGCAAAGGAACACAACAGGAACAGGATGGGGTTGAATCGAAACCGCATAACGCGCAGCAAATAGTAAGGTGTTAAACTTCCGCCAGTTTAACATCAAGTACCCTCGAGAACCCGATATGCAACGCCAGCAACAGCTTACCGAATGGCTGCACAGCCTGTTTCCCAACGAAAAATTTACGCTCGCGCCGGCCTCCGCCGATGCCAGCTTCCGCCGCTACTTCCGCGCCACCTTTGCCGACGGCAGCACGAAGGTCGTCATGGACGCGCCGCCGCAACACGAGGACTGCCGTCCGTTCCTGCACATCGGAAAATTATTCGAGGACGCCGGCACCCACGTGCCGCATGTCTATGCGCAGGACCTGGCACAGGGTTTCCTGCTGCTGTCCGATCTGGGCAATACCACTTATCTGCAGGCCCTGACCAAAGGCGGCGGCGCTATCGCGAAGCAACTCTATGGCACGGCCACCGACGCGCTGATCCGCATCCAGCTCGCCTCAAAACAGAACGAACTGCCGCCATACAACGAAGCACTGCTGCGCCGCGAACTGAACCTGTTCCCGGAGTGGTACATCGCGAAGCATCTGGGCGTGACGCTCACCGAAAAGCAGAGCGCCGATCTGGAACGCGCCTTCCAGCGCATCCTCGCCAACAACCTCGCGCAGCCGTGCGTGTATGTGCACCGCGACTACCACTCCCGCAACCTGATGCACATCGCTCCCCCTCTCCCCAACCCTCTCCCGCAAGCGGGTGAGGGAGCAAACGAAAAAAGCACTTTTCAATTCTCGCCGGGGATACTGGATTTCCAGGACGCCGTATACGGCCCGATCACCTATGACCTTGCCTCGCTGTTCAAGGATGCCTACATCCGCTGGGAGGAAGAACAGATCATGGACTGGCTGATCCGCTACTGGGAAAATGCGCGCAAGGCCGGGCTGCCCGTACGCGACGATTTCGGCGAGTTCTACCGCGACTACGAGATGATGGGCGTGCAGCGCCACATCAAGGTGCTGGGTATCTTCGCGCGCCTGTACCACCGCGATGGCAAGGAAGGTTACCTGAAGGACATGCCGCTGGTGATGGACTACCTGCGCCGCGCCTGCGCGCGCTACATCGACCTCAAGCCGCTGCTCAATCTGCTGGACGAATTGCATCCGAATGCAGTGCAGGAAGGTTATACGTTTTAAGATTGGACATTCTGCCTAAACCACCAAGGGAGGAAGACGTGAAGACTGCTAACAGTTACATCGGAATCACGCTCTGCATTGTTGCACTGTTGTCGGCATGTTCACCAAACGATTCTTCTGTTACTGCTCCAGTCAATCGAGATGCCGTACCTCCGGCCAATCTATCGGTAGTACAGCAATCAGAACCTGTTATTGCCTCGAGCCCACAGGACGCTAACTCTCTCACTATCGAAGATACAGGGCCGGAAGCAACACCTCTAAAGACAAACAATGTTACTTGGATCGGTATGGGAGGTGTCCCCGGTGTCCAACAAGTGAACAGCATAGTCACCAGTGGAAACAAAATATATGTGGCCGGGCTAATTACATCCAATATCTCCAATGGTGCAGGATCAGCCTCAGTTGCAGTATGGGATGGGTTATCTTGGAATGTATTGCTAGAAGTCGAAGAAGATTGTCATGAGGTGCGAAGTCTTGCAATTGATGAGAAAGGAAACTTATATGCGAGTGGCTGCATAAACGGTGTCGGAAGTAGTAGCCCAAGCAAAACTCGCAAATGGAATGGAAAGAGTTGGCAGCTCTTGGGTGATGGAATTACTGGAGATGTCTATTCGTTGGCAATTGATAAAGAGGGGAATGTTTATGCCACTGGCGGAAGCCTTCAAGGTATGAAGCCAGGCGAGGGATATATCTACAGTGGTTTCGTCATGAAGTGGGATGGAAAAACCTGGAGTAAATTGGGTGGAGGTTTTCTAAAAGGTGGCTCTGAACATGGTGCTGCCATATCCATTGATAGCCGCGGATATGTTTATGTAGTGGGATCTTTCGAAAGTATCCGTATGAGTGATTTGGACGAAGGTGTGGGTGATATAAAAGCCCACAATATAGCTTATTGGGATGGCAAGAAATGGAATGCTGTAGGGACAGATGCTGGTGGCTTTTCATATGAAGAAGGAGGAATTACACAGGATGCTTATGCCTCGTCGATCGCTTTTGATTCGAGAGGTGTTCCATATTTAACCAGTTCAAGGGGGGTTGAGAAATGGAATGGGAAGAAATGGGAAAGAATAGATATCAAAACAAGCGCACAAGTAAGTAGCCTACTGATCGATAAAAACGACGCGATTTATGTCGGTCTATTCAGCACGTGCAATGTTGAAGGTGGGCCTAGCGTAGGTACTGAGCACCCAATCCAGTATTGGAATGGCTCAAAATGGGGCATCTTCCCATTTGAAGGAAGAAATAGTGGCATCAATCCAGGCTGTGCTAACGGCGGATCGGTCAATTTGTTAGCACAAGATGAGGCAGGCAATCTAGTTGTTGGTGGTGCCTTTACCGAAGCGACCTCTGGAGCAAGGAATATTGCCAAATGGAATGGAAATAAGTGGGAAAGTTTTGGGAGAAATGTTGGAGTAAACGATATTGTTTACGGTATGGCAGTTGATAACGCAGGAGCCCTTTATGTACGCGGCGCTTTCACCCGGGTTGACGATGTTGTCATCAAAAAAAATCAGATCGCCAAATGGGATGAAAATAAATGGAGCGCACTAAAGGCGACAGACGACCCCATATTCAATATGGAAACAGATCAGAAAGGCAGTTTGTATGTGGCCACTGGGCACCATACCGACCAATACAATGATGGTGGGATCAGTAGTATTTCAAAATGGGATGGCACGAACTGGAAAAAAATCTCTGGAATCAATTATCTAATCAACAGTTTTGTTGTCGATAGTCAGGGGAAGATTTATACCTGCGGATACACAGGTGATGAAAGCGATCACTATGGCGACACTACGTTGCATGGCGTTGACATGTGGGATGGGAAAGTATGGACGCGCCTGCCAGAGAATGCCTTCAAAGTTGCGGGATATAGATGCAAATTTAGACTCGGGAAATCCGATGAGCTATATGCTTCAACTGGAGAAAATTACTGGAAATGGGATGGCGCCACATGGTTAAAAATAAATCCGCATCCAAGTTTTGGTTCATATACAGAGTGGCGCGGTAATTATTTCAACATTACAAGAGAGAACTATAACGAGGGCAGAAATATCATTTCCTCAAGAAACAAAACGACTGGTGAAACCGTAACCCTTGGCGCAACAAGCAATGGAAGCATAGGCACCATGGTTGCATCAGAAAATTTTTTATATGTTGGTGGCTCATTTCTCCGATTTGACAGAAAGGCGGGTCCATTTCTAGCACGATTTGAATTAAAGCCCCAGTGAGATGGAGTCAGCCCGCAGAATTTCGAAAATTAAAGGGGTCGGGCTCGAATTATGAAAGCCATGATCCTCGCTGCCGGTCGCGGCGAGCGCATGAGGCCGCTCACCGACCACACGCCCAAGCCGCTGCTCGAAGTCGGCGGAAAACCGCTGATCGTCTGGCACATCGAAAACCTGGCGCGTGCCGGGATCTCCGATCTGGTCATCAACCACGCCCATCTCGGCGCAAAAATTGAAAATGCTCTGGGCGACGGCAGCCGCTACGGCGTCCGTATCCGCTATTCCGATGAAGGCACCGCACTGGAAACCGCGGGTGGCATTGCCTATGCGCTGCACCTGCTTGGCGATGTGCCGTTCGCTGTCGTCAACGGCGACATCTGGTGCGACTACGATCTTGCGCAGTTGCCGAAACATGCCGCCGCACTCCGGGCGGGCAACGATACCGCCCACCTCGTGCTGGTGAACAATCCGCCACAACATCCCAATGGCGATTTCATCCTGCACGAAGACCGCGTATCGGCCCTTCCCCCTTCCCCCTTCCCCCTTCCCGGCTCTCTCACTTTCAGCGGCATCGGCCTGTATAAACCCGCATTGTTCGCCGATATCCCGCGCGGAACCAAAGCGCCGCTCGCCCCGCTGCTGCGCGAACAAATCGCGGCAGGCCGTGTCAGCGGCGAACACCACACCGGCCGTTGGATGGACGTCGGTACGCCGCAGCGCCTCGCCGAACTCGACAGTCAACTGCGTACATAGCACAATGCGCCATGAACTTTGATCCCTCCATTTACGCCCGTCGCCGCGCCCGCCTGCTGGAAAAGATGCAGCGCGGCATCGCCATCATCCCCACCGCGCCGGAGGTGGCGCGCAATGCCGACACGCATTACGGCTATCGCCACGACAGCAATTTTTATTACCTGAGCGGATTCACCGAGCCGGAAGCCGTAGTCGTTTTAATTGCCGGAGACGCGCCGCAGTCCATCCTGTTCTGCCGCGACAAGGATATGGAACGCGAAATCTGGGACGGCTACCGCGTCGGCCCGGACGCCGCACCGGAACGATTCGGCTTCGACGCAGCTTATCCCATCGCGCAACTGGACGAAAAACTGGCCGAGCTGATCGGCAACCAGCCGGCGCTGTTCTATCCGCTGGGCGGCGATGCCACATGGGATGGCCGCATCCTCAAATTGCGCGGCGAAGTGCAAGCCAAGGTGCGCAGCGGCATATGCGCGCCGGACGAGATACACGACGTGCGCGCGCTGCTCAACGAAATGCGCTTGTTCAAGGATGCGCATGAACTGGACATCATGCGCCGCGCCGCCGCGATCTCCACCGCTGCGCACCGGCGCGCGATGCAGTTCACCCGCCCCGACCAGTTCGAATACCAGGTCGAAGCGGAGTTGCTGCATGAATTCTGCCGCCACGGCGCGCGCCACCCCGCCTACACCTCCATCGTCGCCGGCGGCGCGAATGCCTGCGTGCTGCACTATGTGGACAACAACGCGCAACTCCGCGATGCCGATCTGTTGCTGATAGACGCGGGCTGCGAACTGGGCGGCTACGCCTCCGACATCACGCGCACCTTCCCGGTCAACGGCAAATTCAGCGCCGCGCAAAAAGACGTGTACGAGATCGTGCTCGCCGCGCAGACCGCCGCGATCGCCGCCGCACAGCCGAACCGCAAATGGGACGAGCCGCACAATGCCGCGCTGCGCGTGCTGACGCAGGGTTTCATCGACCTCAAGCTGTGCCACGGCAGCGTCGATGAAGTGCTGGAAAAAGAAAGCTACAAGAAGTTCTACATGCACCGCACCGGCCACTGGCTGGGCATGGACGTGCACGATGTCGGCGATTACAAGATAGCCGGCAACTGGCGCCCGCTGCAACCCGGCATGGTGCTGACCGTCGAGCCGGGCTGCTACATCCGCCCCGCCGCCGACGTGCCGCTGTATCTGTGGAACATCGGCATCCGCATCGAGGATGATGTGGTCATCACCGAACACGGGAACGAAATGCTGACCGACGCCGCGCCGAAAACGGTGGCGGATATCGAAGAGCTGATGAGGAAAGACCAACGCTAAACATGCCGTTCGTGGTGAGGTATCGAACCACTTGATAGAGCACTGATGATCCGGGATGAAAAACCATGACTGCAACCTGTGACATCGCCATCATCGGCGGCGGCCCGGTCGGCGCCGCGCTTGCATTGGCTTTAAGCAAAAGTCAGCTGAGCGTCTGCGTGCTGGAAGCGCGCCCGGCCCATGCCGCCAGCAACGACGCGCGTGCGCTGGCCTTGTCCTACGGCAGCCGCTTGCTGCTGGGTAGACTCGGCGTGTGGGATGCGCTGCGCGATGTCTCGGCTATCCGCACCATCCACATCTCGCAGAAGCACAGTTTTGGCCGCACGCTGCTGCATGCCGCCGAGATGAACGTGCCGGAACTCGGCTACGTGCTGCCCTACCCCGCGCTGCAAGACGCATTGACCGATGCGCTGCAACATAGCGATGTTGCGTCCATCTACGGCGCAAGCGTGACGCAATTACAAAATGGCGCGCATCATGCCGCAATCGTCTATCAACAGGATGGCGCCGAACGTTCGCTGAACACCCGTCTCGCGGTCGTCGCCGACGGCGGAAAATTGCTGGCGCAACAACACCCGCCAGAAGTGCATGACTATGGACAGACCGCGCTGATCACTCATATCACCTGCACCGCGCCAAAACCTGACACCGCATTCGAACGCTTCACCCCGCAAGGCCCGCTCGCGCTGCTGCCGTTCAAGGAAGGTTACGAACTGGTGTGGACCGCGCCGCACCGGCGCGCGCAGGAAATGCTGATGTGGGACGACGCAACCTTTCTGCGCGAATTGCAGCAACATTTCGGCGACCGCGTCGGGGAATTCACCCACGTCGGCAAACGCACCACCTTCCCCCTGGGCCTGAAACGCGCCACGAATCTTTTCCCGATGCCGCACACCGTGCTGCTCGGCAACGCCGCGCAAACCATGCACCCGGTCGCCGGGCAGGGCTTCAACATGGGGCTGCGCGACGCGTGGGAACTGGCGCAGGAGATACTCGATGCCGCGCCGGAAGCGCCGGGCATAGAAGCGATGCTGGCCGACTACCGCAGCCGGCGTCGTACCGACAGGGAAGCGGGAATACGATTCACCGATGGGCTGGTGCGGCTGTTTTCCAATGACCTGCCGGGGTTAAGCGCGGGGCGTGCTGGCGCACTGACCGCTCTGGATTGTTTGCCGTTTGCGAAGAAGTTTGTGGCGAAGCGGATGATGTTTGGGGCGAATGGTTAGTTGAATTATTGGGGCCGTTCGTCCCGAGTGCTGCGCACAGCGCAGTGTATCGAAGAATGAATGACAAAAATCAACGCCGGCGGGGGTTGCCCGGCGGTTTTTGGTTTTGACTGGATTCCCGCTTTCGCGGGAATGACGCCTACCCTTCGACAAGCTGCAGGACGAACTGCCTGATAACTAACGCAAACTAATAATCCGCCACCCATGCTGCTCCGCATGCGCCCGCAACGTCGCATCCGGATTCGCCGCGACCGGATGTTTTACCTTGCATAGCAGCGGCAAGTCGTTCAGCGAATCGCTGTAGAAGGTGGTGTCCTCAAAGCTGTCCAGCATCCAGCCGCGTTCGGTCAGCCAGCTGTCCAAGCGGGTGATCTTGCCTTCGCGGAAGGAGGGCACGCCGGCGACGTTGCCGGTGAATTCGCCGTCCCTGTGTTCCGGCTCGGTCGCGATCAGGTGTTCGACGCGGAACTCGCGCGCAATCGGCGCGGTGACGAAGCTGTTGGTCGCGGTGATGATGACGCAGGTATCGCCAGCCGCACGATGCTTATCCACCAGTTCGCGCGCAGGCTGCGTGATCATGCCCGCCACCTGTTCGCGCATGAACTGCCTGTGCCATTCGTCCAGCGTCTTGCGCGAGTGGCGCGACAGCGGCTTGAGCTGGAAATCCAGGAAAGCATTGATGTCCAGCGTCCCGGCCTTGTAGTGTTCGTAGAACTCGAGGTTCTTCGCCTCGAACAGCTCGCGGTCCAGCACGCCGATGCGGATCAGGAATTGCGACCACTCGAAGTCGCTGTCGCCGTTGAGCAGGGTGTTGTCCAAATCGAATAGGGCTAAATTCATCTAAATATTCCATTTCAAGTCAATTACCGCACAGACGCGGATTTGATTTTGTAGGGGCGGGCCATGCCCGCGATTGTCTTGTTGTTCGCGGGCATGGCCCGCCCCTACATGTATGTTTATTTCAATTCATGTTGCAGCACTTCCTTAAGCAGCGGAACCGATGGCGCGCGGTGCAGACGCAGCGAATGCCGGTCCAGCGCATCCAGTGCCACCATCAGGCTGGGCAGGTCGCGCCGCCCGTGGCGCAATAAATACTGGGTTATTTCAGGCGGCAGGATGAAGCCTTTTTGCATCGCGTGCTGCGCCAGTGCCTGCGCTTTTTCCTCGTCGCTGAGGCTGTGCACCTGGTACACCAGTCCCCAGCCTAGTCGGGTGCGCAGGTCGTCGCGCAGCTTGAGGTTCAGCGGGGATTCCATACCGCTCACCAGCAGCATGCCGCCGCTGTCGCGCATCCGGTTGTACAGATCGAACAGCGCGACCTGCGCCGCATCGTCGAGCTGTTCGACATCGTCCACGGCAACCACATCGGCCAGCCCGTCCTCCATTCGGGGAACGCTGCCGCAGGCATAGACGGTATTGCGTTTCGCCTGTTTTGCCGCATGCACGCAGGCTTGCAGCAAATGGCTCTTGCCGCTGCCGTGTTCACCCCACAGGTAGAAATTGCGCTCGTTGCTGCTGCCCGACAGCGCGTGGCTCAGCGCCGACAACAATTCGGGATTGTGCCCCGCGACGAAGTTGTCCAGCGTACAAACGCTTTTATGGGAGATGTCTAAAAGAAGCTGACTCATGGCTTGGTATACATCTCGCTGGCCAGATATACCTGTTTTGCGTGGCGCAACCCTACCAGCAACATCGCGGCCAGCGGCAGGGCCAGCAGCACGCCGAAGAAGCCGAACAGCTGGCCGAAGGCCATCAGCGCGAACACTACCGCGAGCGGGTGCAGGCCGATGCGGTCGCCGACCAGCCAGGGCGTGACCACCATGCCTTCGATCAATTGCCCTGCACCGAACACCGCCCACACCATCACCACGCTGCCGAACGAGGTGAACTGCATCGCCGCCGCCAGTGTCGCCAGCAGCAGGCCGAGCACCATGCCCAGATATGGCACGAACACCAGCATGCCGGCGACAATGCCGATCGGCAATGCGAATTCCAGCCCGACCAGCCACACCACCACCACGTAGAACACGCTCATCAGCAGCATCACCGATATCTGCCCGCGCAGGAATTCGGCGAGGATGGCGTCCACTTCGGCGGTGATCTCGCGCACCTTGGCGTGCCAGTGGCGCGGAATGATCTGATCGATATGCGCCACCAGTTCGTTCCAGTCGCGCAGCAGGTAGAACATCGCCACAGGGATCAACAGCAGGTTGACCAGCAGCGCGAGCAGCGCGCCGCCGCTATTGCCCAGCCAGGGCAGCAATTTCGCGGCGATACCGCCCGCGCTTTGCCAATGGTTTTGCAGCATTTGCTTGAGCGCTGCGCTGTCCCATTGCAGCTCTGCCCCGAACCATTGCTGCAACAGCGGCAGGAAGCGGACGCGCGCCGACTCTATCCAGTTCGGCAGGCGTGCCACGAACAGGGCGATCTCTTTTTCCAGCAGCGGCAGCATGATCAGCAGCAGGATGACAAACAGTAGCAGTAATCCGCTCATCACCAGCACCACCGCCAGCGTGCGGCGTATCTTCCAGGCGCACAGGCGGTTCACCAGCGGGTTGCAGATGTAGGCGAGGATGGCCGCCGCAACGAAGGGCGTCAGGATAGGGCCGAGCAGGTACAACAGCAATCCGGCGACTGCGGCGAACGACAGCCACTGCAAGGCGGCAAAGCGGGATAAGGGCATTTCGGGTAAAATTCGCAGTCAAAACGTGCCGCACTGTATTCCATTTCCATTTCGAAGGTCAAACAAGGCGACAACGAGCGAACGACGCAGGCAGTGCATATAAGCACGACTAGGAGTGAGCGATAACCAGTGACTTGGCTGTTGTCTTTTGACAGCCTAGTCAAATGGCTAGGCAACGCAGTTTCACCGAAGAAATGGGATTGGAATTTACCTTTTAGAAAGCGAGAACTCAACATGAGTACCCCATCCAACAGCCTTTCCTACCGCGATGCCGGTGTCGATATCGACGCGGGCGACCAACTGGTCGAGAACATCAAGCCGTTCGCCAAGCGCACGATGCGCCCCGAAGTATTGAGCGGCATCGGCGGTTTCGGCGGTCTGGTCGAAATATCGAAGAAGTTCAAGGAGCCGGTGCTGGTGTCCGGCACCGACGGCGTGGGCACCAAGCTCAAACTGGCGTTTGAATTGAATCGCCACGATACCGTCGGCATCGACCTGGTCGCCATGAGCGTCAACGACATCCTGGTGCAGGGTGCCGAGCCGCTGTTCTTCCTCGACTATTTCGCCTGCGGCAAGCTGGATGTGCCCGCCGCCACCGAAGTCATTAAGGGCATCGCTTACGGCTGCGAGCAATCTGGCTGCGCGCTGATCGGCGGCGAGACTGCCGAGATGCCGGGCATGTACCCGGTGGGCGAATACGACCTCGCGGGCTTTGCGGTCGGCGTCGTGGAAAAGAGCAAGATCATCACCGGCGAACACATCAAGGCAGGCGACGTGGTGCTGGGACTCGCGTCCAACGGTGCGCATTCCAACGGCTATTCGCTGGTGCGCAAGATCATCGAACGCAGCAAGCCCGACCTGAACGCCAAGTTTGACGGCGACCGTTCGCTGGCCGACTGCATCATGGCGCCGACGCGTTTGTACGTGAAGCCGATGCTGTCGCTGATGGAGAAGATCACTGTCAAGGGCATGGCGCACATCACCGGCGGCGGCATCACCGAGAACGTGCCGCGTGTGTTGCCCGCCAACGTCGTTGCCGACATCGACAGCAAGACCTGGCAGATGCCCAAACTTTTCGAGTGGCTAAGAGCAGGTGGCAACGTCGAGGCACAGGAGATGTTCCGCACTTTCAATTGCGGCATCGGCATGGTGGTAATCGTCAGCGCGGCGGATGCGGATGCGGCGATCAGGCATCTCCAAGCTTCCGGCGAAACCGTGTCGCGCATCGGCGCAATCCGCGCGCGCATCGGCGCTGAACATCAAACGAAAGTGAGTGGTGAGTAGGAAGTAGGAAGTGGGGGACGGTTTTTCCTACTAACCACTTCCCACTCACCACTTTCCGGTTTATTCCAATGAAAAAAATCGTCATCCTCATTTCCGGTCGCGGCAGCAACATGCAGGCGTTGCTGGAAGCGCAATTGCCCTGCCGCATCGCGGCGGTGATCAGCAATCGCGCGGATGCCGGGGGGTTGGCGATCGCCCAGGAACACGGCGTCCCCACCGCAGTCGTGGCGCATCGTGACTATCCGGACCGCGCCGCCTTTGACGCCGCGCTGGCGCAGACCATAGATGGGTTCAAGCCGGATTTTGTGGTGCTGGCGGGATTCATGCGCATCCTCACCGAAGATTTCGTAAAGCACTACCACGGCAGGCTGGTCAATATCCACCCGTCGCTGCTGCCGGCTTACGGCGGACTGGATACCCATGCGCGCGCGCTGCACGACGGCGTGAGGATACACGGCTGCACGGTGCATTTCGTCACGCCAGACCTCGACCACGGCCCTGTCATTATCCAGGCTGCGGTGCCGGTGCTGTGCGACGACACCGAAAAATCACTTGCGGCACGCGTGCTGCACGAAGAGCACCGCATCTATCCCCAGGCGGTTCGCTGGCTGTGCAGCAACGAGATCCGGCTCGACAAGCATGGCAAAGTGCTGTTCCGGTCACGCAAGCAGTCCGGTCACGCGCTGATTTTCCCAGGTCTGGAATAAACATGAAGCATCTGTTGGGATTTGTCCTGTGGCTCATGTTGTGTGCTGCCGGAGCTGCGTGCGCCGATGCACCAGGCGGCATCCGGGCTACCTATGATATTTACAAAGCCGGTATCCGGATCGGCCAGATCGAAGAGGTTTACCGGCGCGAAAAGGACCGCTATACGCTGATCAGTACCACGGGCGCCACCGGCCTGTTCTCGTTATTCAGGCCGGGTAAGATTATTGTCCGCAGCAGCGGCCTGATAGACGACCATGGTCTGAAGCCGCAAATCTCTTCTGCCGAGCATGAAGGCGAAGCGCAGGACAACCGTAGCGCGGAACTCGACTGGAACGCAAAAAAGCTCACGCTGATCCATCAGGCGCAGCGCACGGTGGTCGCATTGCCGGAGGGCACCCAGGATCGTTTAAGCGCGATGTACCAGTTCATGTTTCTGCCGCTGCAATCGCCGATGCTATCTTTTCAGATGATCAACGGCGGCTACCTGCTGAACTTTGATTTTGCGATCTCGCCGGGTCCGTTGCTCAAAACGCCCGCCGGGGAATTCGCCACGATGTATCTGGATAACAGGGCGCAGGGGGCGAAAGAGCGTACCGAGTTATGGCTGGCCACGCAGTACCACAATCTGCCGTGCAAGATGATCGTCACCGATGCAGGCGGCGGCAAGATCACGCAGATATTGAGAAAACTCGATATCAGCCCGTGATTGCATTTATTCGCTACCGGCCGAGATAGGGGCGTTCGCAGACCGGATTGATTTTTCAAGACGCCAGGCGCGATCATTCAGTCGGTTGACTTAATCAAATGACTGAATTATTCTTTGCGTCCGATTTACCGGTTCCGGGGCGAATGTGATCGCAAAGAAAGAAGCGGGCTGCCCGCTGATGCAAATGGCGCAGCGTCTGCTCGGCCACCAGCCGGGCACGCAGGAAGAGACGCGCTGGCGCCTGCTTCAGGCGGCGACGGAAGTGTTCGCTGCTGTCGGCTACCATGCAGCGACCACGCGCGAGATAAGTAAGCGCGCCGAGGTCAACCTCGCATCCATCCATTATCATTTTGGCGACAAGGCGGAGCTGTACCGCGAGGTGTTCCGACTGCCGTTCCTCAACGATTGCAACACGTTTGCGAAGCTTGACATCGCTCAGGCTACGCTGCCGGAAGCGCTGCAATCATTTTACAACTGGCTGTTCCCGCCCTCTGCGGAAGAAGACCCGATGATGCAGCTCTTCATGCGTCTGCATGCGCGCGAGGAGGCTGAGCCCAGCGGTGTGCTGGGCGATGCGCTGGCGCAGGCTTTCAGGCCGAATCACGAGAAGTTGCAGGCGCTGTTATGCCGCGAGTTCAACCTGAAAAAGCCCGATGCGGAAGTGGATCGCCTGTCCTTTAGCCTGGCCGGTCTGGCCAGCGTGTATTTTCACGGCGGGCGGTCTATCGTCGAGGAGCTTGCGCCGCATCTGGTCAACGGCAAGCACGCCAAGCAGGCGATGGTGGAAAAGCTGGTGGGCTACGCCCTTGCGATGATCGAATCGGAACGCGCGCGCCGTGCGGCAGCCGGGCGCGCGAAGAAATAAATCACCCAAGTGAAACAGAACAACGCTTTGAAAGGAATCGGCACCATGCGTACTAAGACGACCCCGAGCTTGAATAACAGGCTGATCTTCAAGATCGCTTTATCCGGATTGATGCTGGCGGGCGGTTCAGTCTGGTTGATAGGCAACAGCAAGGCGGAGCAGGCCGCGCCCGCTGTCAGCCGCCCCGCGCTGACGGTGCGCACCACGATGCTGCACGAGGAAAAGTGGGCGCGCACCCTGACGGTGAACGGCAGCATCGTGCCGTGGCAGGAAGCCATTATCAGCGCGCAAGTGCAGGGACTGCGCATCGCGGATGTGAAGGTCAGCATCGGCGACCATGTGCAGCAGGGCGATGTGCTGGTGACGCTGGATAATTTTGCGAGCAGCAGCGAAGACGGCTCGACCCGCTCGGCACAGGGCCGCATCGTGGCGCCGGACGACGGCGTGATCTCGGCGGCCAATGCCAACTCGGGCTCCATGCTGCAATCCGGGACGGAGCTGTTCCGGCTGATCCGCAAAGGGCGACTCGAATGGCGCGCCGAACTGACGGCGGAAGAGCTGATGTTGCTGCGCAAGGGCATGCCGGCGGAAGTGACTGTAGGTGAGAGCCGCGTGATCAGGGGCGCGGTGCGCGCGATCTCGCCGTCGGTGAACATGCAGACACGCTATGGCTATGCGCTGGTCACGTTGCCGGACAGCGCCGGAGTCATCGCGGGCGCTTTCGCGCGCGGCACCTTCGATATCAGCGGCGGCAGGAGGACGTTGCAGTCGCTGCCGCAATCCGCGGTGATGCGGCGCGGGGTGATGGCCTACGTGCTGGTCGTGGGCGCGGATAGCCGTGTGCGCGAACGCCCGGTGAAGACGGGGCAACGCTTTGGCGACCACATCGAGATCAGGCAGGGCCTCAAGCCGAACGAGCAGGTCGTGGAAAGCGGCGGTTCGTTCCTGACCGAAGGCGATGTCGTCCGGATCGTTAAGGGTTGAATGACATGAACGTCTCGGCCTGGTCCATACGCAACCCGATTCCGGCGGTACTCGGTTTCGCCATGCTCACCTTCCTGGGTTTCATGGCCTTCAAGGCGATGAAGATCCAGTTGTTCCCCGACATCGATCTGCCGATGATCACTGTGACTGCCACGATGCCGGGTGCCTCGCCCGACCAGATGGAAACCGAGGTGGCGCGCAAGATCGAGAATGCGCTTGCCAGCGCGCAGGGACTGAAGCACCTGTATGCCCAGATCAAGGAAGGCAGCGTCACCGTGTCGGCCGAATTCCGGCTGGAGCGCGATTCGCGACTGGCGTTGGAAGATGTGCGCTCGGCGGTGACGCGTATCCGCAGCGATCTGCCGCGCGAGATGCTCGACCCGGTGATCAACAAGGTAGAGCTGAGCGGCAAACCCATCCTGACCTACACCATATCGTCGCCGAACATGAGCGAGGAAGAGCTGTCATGGTTTGTGGACAACAATATGACCAAGCTGTTGCTGGGCGTGAAAGGCGTCGGCGCGGTCAACCGCGTTGGCGGCGTGACGCGTCAAGTGCATGTGGAGCTGGATCCGACCCGGATGCTGGCGCTGAACCTGACCGCCGCCGAAGTTTCCAGCCAGTTGCGGCAGATCCAGCAGGAAGCGCCGGGCGGACGCACCGATCTGGGCGGCATGGAGCAATCCGTGCGCACCGTGGCGACGGTGCAGACCGCGGAGCAACTTGCGCAGATGGAGATCAGCATGCGCGATGGGCGGCGCGTGCGGCTGAACCAGGTGGCGCACGTGAGCGACACCATCGCGGAGCGGCGCAGCGCGGCATTGCACAACGGCAAACCGGTGGTCGGCTTCGAGGTCGTGCGCTCGCTGGGGGCGGGCGATGTCGCCGTGGGTGACGGCGTAACTATTGCGCTGGAGAATCTGAAGCAAACGCATCCGGACATCACCGTCGAAAAAGTGTTCAACACCGTCGATCAGGTGTACGAGACTTACAAGGGCTCGATGGAGATGATCTTCGAGGGCTCGTTGCTGGCGGTGATCGTGGTGATTTTCTTCCTGCGCAATGCGCGCGCCACACTGGTCGCGGCTACCGCATTGCCGCTGGCGGTGATCCCCACCTTTGCGGTGATCTACCTGTTCGGTTTTACGATCAATCTGGTGACTTTGCTGGCGTTGTCGCTGGTGGTCGGTGTGCTGGTGGACGATGCGATTGTGGAGATCGAGAACATCATGCGCCACCTTGAGATGGGCAAGACGCCCTACCAGGCGGCGATGGAGGCCGCCGATGAGATCGGCATGGCGGTGATCGCGACGACGTTCACGCTGGTGGCTGTGTTCCTGCCGACCGCGTTCATGAGCGGCATACCGGGGAAATTCTTCGTGCAATTCGGCTGGACGGCGGCCGTGGCGGTGCTGTTCTCGCTGGTCGTCGCGCGGCTGCTGACGCCGATGATGTCCGCCTATATCCTGCGTCCGCGCGCCGCGCACGCGACGCCCAGGTGGATCGAGATCTACCTGAAGTGGGCGCAGTGGTGCCTGGCAAACCGCAAAAGCACGCTGGCGCTGACGGCAGTCTTTTTCTTCGGTTCATTCTTTCTTGCCGGGACATTGCAGACTGCTTTCCAGCCCAAGGACAATCTGTCGCAGACACAGGTGACATTGACGCTTCCGCCGGGCACCAAGTTCGAACAGACCTATGCGATCGCCGAACAGGCACGCAACCTGGTGATACAGAACCCGAACGTGACGCTGGTCTATACGGCGATCGGCGGCGGGGCGACCGGGGGCAACGCGTTCGAGCCCAGCGGTGTGCCGGAAGCGCGCAAGGCGACGCTGTCTATCCAGCTGAAGCCTCGCGAGGCGCGGAAATTGCGCAAGCAGCAGATCGAGGACGAGCTGCGCGAAGCGATGACGGTGTTGCCCGGCGTGCGCGTCAAGGTCGGGCTGGGTTCGTCCGCCGACAAATACCAGCTGGTGCTGACCAGCGAGAACGGCGAGCTGTTGAGCGAGCAGGCGCTGAAAGTGGGGCAGGAACTGCGCACGATACCGGGTATAGGCAATGTGGTGTCCAACTCCAGCGTGCTGCGCCCGGAAGTGGTGGTGCGTCCGGATTTCGCGCGCGCCGCCGATCTGGGGGTGACTTCCAACGCGATCGCCGAGACGCTGCGCGTGGCGACGAACGGGGATTACGACCAGTCACTGGCCAAGCTCAACCTGCCGGACCGCCAGCTACCCATCATCGTGAAGCTGCGCGACGACGCGCGGCAGGATATCGAACTGTTGTCGCGTCTGGTAGTGCCCGGTTCGCACGGGCCGGTGATGCTGGGCAACGTCGCAACGATGAGTCTGGAAAGCGGCCCGGACCAGATCGACCGTTATGACCGGCAACGCAACATCACGTTTGAGGTCGAGTTGGCGGGACAGCCGTTGGGCAAGGTGCAAGCAGCCGCGCTGGCATTGCCGTCCCTTAAAAGCTTGCCGGAAGGCATCGAAATCGCGCCCATAGGCGACGCCGAGATGATGAAGGAGTTGTTTGCAAGCTTCGGTCTGGCGATGTTCACCGGCGTGCTGTGCATCTATATCGTGCTGGTGCTGCTGTTCAAGGACTTCATGCAGCCCGCGACTATCCTGTGGGCGCTGATATTGTCGATCCCCGGCGCATTCCTGGCGCTGTTTCTGACCCGCACCGCGATCTCGATGCCGTCGATGATAGGCATCATCATGCTGATGGGCATCGCGACCAAGAACTCCATCCTGCTGGTGGAATACGCCATCGCATCGCGCCGCGAGCGCGGCATGAACCGCGCCGAAGCGCTGCTCGACGCGTGCAGCAAGCGCGTGCGACCCATCGTGATGACGACGATGGCGATGGGCGCGGGCATGCTGCCGGTGGCGCTGGATATGGGGATGGGCGACGGCAGTTTCCGTTCGCCCATGGCCATCGTCGTGATCGGCGGGTTGATCACCTCCACCTTCCTCAGCCTGCTGGTGATTCCGGTGGTGTTCACCTATGTGGATGACATCGTGCAGTGGATAACGAGCCGCTTCAGGCGGAAGCACAGTACAGCGCCCGGTTAACGGCGTGCAGAGGCGGGGTTGTTGAGCAGGATGGAGGCGATGTTATACTGTTAAACGCCTGAATAAATTGATATGGAGAGGGAGATGCAGAACATGGAACAAGCGCGCTTCAATATGATCGAGCAGCAGATCCGTCCTTGCGATGTGCTGGAGATACGCATTCTGGATCTGCTCAAACAGGTCCGCCGCGAGCATTTCGTGCCGAATGACAAAAAGGAACTGGCCTTTGTGGATATGGAGATTCCGCTTGGCCAGGGCGTATTGATGTGGCCGCCCAAACTGGAAGCGCGCGCCTTGCAGGAGCTGCATCTCAAATATAACGACAAGGTGCTGGAAGTGGGCACCGGCAGCGGCTACCTGACAGCCTTGATGTCCGTGCTCGCCGGGCATGTCACTTCGGTCGAAATCGTGCCGGAATTGAGCGCGCAGGCCAGAAAGAACCTCGAGATCTGTCGCCTCGACAAAATCACGCTGGAAATCGGCGATGCTGCACAGGGATGGGGGCAGGGCGCAAAGTATGATGTTATCGTGTTGACCGGCTCAACTCCCGTGTTGCCCACAGCGTTTCAGAACAGCCTGAATATCGGCGGCCGGCTATTTGCCATCGTCGGCGATGCTCCTGCGATGGAAGCCAGGCTGATCACCCGGGTCGCGCCGGATATATTCGAGACGGTCAATATCATGGAAACCAGTGTCGCCCCGCTGCAGAACGCGCAACAGCCCAAGCGCTTCGTGTTTTGAGTCTTTGATGGCGGGTGTTGCGCAACGCGGTGAAAATCTGTAGTATTAGAAAAATCTAATATACGAGGTGCGCAACATGATGAGATTAATCCCGCTCCGCCTTTTGCTGGCAGCTACGCTGGGCGCAAGCGCCGCCGCCCAGGCCGCCGATCTGCTGGAAACCTTTCACGCTGCGCAGAGCAACGATCCGGTGTTCGCGGCCGCCCGTGCGTCACTGCAGGCCGGTCAGGAAAAACTGTCGCAGGGACGTTCCGTGCTGATGCCCACCGTCAATCTCAGCGCGAGCAGCACCTTCAATGATCAGACCATAGATTATCGTCCGGCAACGCCCCCGTTGTTTACCGGCGGCACCGCCCGCTATAACAGCAGCGGTTTTGGCGTGACGCTGGTGCAGCCGTTGTTCCGCCAGCAAAACTGGCAAGTCTATACAGAATCCGATTTGCTGGTCGCGCAGGCTGAGGCACAGTTCAAGATCGCCGAGCAGGATCTGATCCTGCGCGTCGCGCAGGCCTATTTCGATGTGCTGATCGCGCAGGACAGCCTGCAGCTTGTCTCGGCACAAAAGAACGCCATCTCCGAGCAGCTGGGGCAGGCCAAACGCAACTTTGAGGTGGGCAGCGCCACGATAACCGACACGCTGGAAGCGCAGGCGCGATATGACCTGACCGGCGCGCAGGAGATCGCCGCACAGAACAATCTGGAAATCAGGCGCCGCGCCCTGCAGCAACTGATCAATGCGATGCCGCAGGAGCTCAAGCCGCTCGGCAGGGAATTCAAGCTCGAGGGACCGCAGCCAGCAGATATGGAGAAATGGGTGGATGCCGCGCAGATGAACAGTCTGCAACTGGCAATAGCCCAGGCGGGCGCGGAGCTGGCGGAAAAAGAGGTGGCGCGCAATCGCGGCGGCCATTACCCGACAGTGGACCTGGTGGCAAACTATTCGAAAAACTCGGCGAACGGCGGCAGCTTCGGCCTGGGCAGCGACAGCACCAGCAAGAGCGTCGGTGTGCAATTGAACATGCCGTTGTTTCAGGGCGGCGCGGTGAATTCCAGGTGGCGTGAAGCGGGAGCCAATCGCGAACGCGCCCAGCAGGAGCTGGAAAATGCGCGCCGCAGCGTTGCAACGCAGACCCGGCAGGCCTATCTGGGCGTGGTCAGCGGCATCGCCCAGGTGCAGGCGCTCCAGCAAGCGCTAACTTCCAGCGAAAGCGTTCTGGAAGCCAGCAAGCTGGGGCAGGAGGTCGGCGTGCGCACCAACCTTGATGTGCTGAATGCGCAACAACAGTTGTATTCAACCCGCCGCGACCTGTACCAGGCGCAATATAACTATCTGGTCAGCCAGCTGCGTCTGAAAGCGGCGGTGGGTTCGTTGAGCGAGGAAGACCTGGGCAAAGTCAATCAGGCGCTGCGCTAAAGTTCATCCACGGTTCGCAACTGAAAAGTCAAAAAGCCACGGTTTTGCAGCCGTGGCTTTTTTGTTGTTTCAGGACTGTTATCAAATAGCCGTAGAGAGCCGGACAGAAAAGCGGTAAAATTACCGGTCAATCACTTTTTATTAAAGGAAAGCGTCATGAGTAAAAGTCTGATCCAGTTCATCATCGAAGAACAGCGCGCAATCGGCGCGAGCGGCGATTTCACCGGTTTGCTCAGCGATGTCATTTCCGCCTGCAAACAGATCGCGCATGACGTGAACAAGGGCGCGCTGATCGGCGTGCTCGGCAGCGCGGGCAGCGAAAACGTGCAGGGCGAAACCCAGAAAAAACTGGACGTCATCACCAACGAGGTGTTCATCAAGGCCAACGAGTGGAGCGGCCATCTTGCGGCGATGGCTTCGGAAGAGATGGACGACATCTACCCGATCCCGGCCCGCTATCCCAAAGGCAAATACCTGATCACTTTCGATCCGCTGGACGGCTCTTCCAACATCGACGTGAATATCTCCGTCGGCACCATCTTCTCGATCCTGCGTTGCCCGGAAGGCGTGACCAACCCCACCGCAGCCGATTTCATGCAGCCCGGCACCAAGCAGGTCTGCGCGGGCTATGCGCTGTACGGCCCGAACACCATGATGGTGCTGACCACCGGCCACGGCGTGAACGGCTTCACGCTGGACCGCGATGTGGGTGAATTCTTCCTGACCCATCCGAAAATGACGATTCCTGTCGACACTGCCGAATTTGCGATCAACATGTCCAACCAGCGTTTCTGGGAAAAGCCTGTGCAGCGTTATGTCGAAGAATGCGTCAAAGGCAAGGACGGCGGTCGCGAGAAGAATTTCAACATGCGCTGGGTGGCCTCGATGGTAGCCGAAGTGCACCGCATCCTGACGCGCGGCGGCATCTTCATGTACCCGTTCGACACCAAGGATCCGACCAAGCCGGGCAAGCTGCGCCTGATGTATGAGGCCAACCCGATGTCGTTCATCGTCGAACAGGCGGGCGGCGCGAGTTCCACCGGCCGCGAGCGCATCATGGAACTGAAGCCCACCGGCTTGCATCAGCGCGTGCCGGTCATCCTCGGCTCGAAGAACGAAGTCGAGCGCGTGGTGGGTTACCACAAGGGGGCTTAAGCCATGTCCAAGCCGCTCGTGTCCATCGTGATGGGCAGTTCGAACGACTGGGAGATCATGCAGCAGGCCGCGCAGCAGTTGCAGGACTTCGGTGTGGCTTTCGATGCGCGAGTGATCTCCGCGCACCGTTCGCCCGATCTGCTGTTTGAATACATCAAGGATGTGACCGCACAGAGCGTGCAGTGCTTCATCGCAGGCGCCGGCGGCGCGGCGCACCTGGCAGGCGTGATCGCCGGGAAAACCACGCTGCCGGTGCTGGGCGTGCCCATCCCTTCAAAGTATCTGAAGGGCATGGATTCGCTGCTGTCCATCGTGCAGATGCCCAAGGGCATTCCGGTCGCCACCTTTGCGATCGGTGAAGCGGGAGCTGCGAATGCGGGATTGTTTGCGGTCGCCATGCTGGCGCTGAACGACAGGCAACTGGCGCAAAAACTGGCCGACTACCGCAAGCAACAGGCCGCGCAGATTGCAGCGACAACTTTGCCGGCCCTGTAACAGCGGGATCGAGGAGAAAGATATGAGTCAATCCGATAAACAAACTGAAGTCTCAGCCCCATCGAAACGCTCCGGGAAAATCAAATGGATCGTGGGGGGGCTTTTCCTGCTGTTCGCAGCGGCTGCGGCGATGAATTTGCCGCGAGGATACAGTGACGATCTATCGCGCATAGGCAAGGGCAAAGCGGCGGTCGTGCTGATACGCGACAAGAACGCGGTGCAAAGCTTTGAGCTGATCGACGTGCTGGATAGCGTGCGGGCACAGTATGCAGGCAGGGTCGAGTTTCTCCTGACCGATTTCGATACTCCGCAAGGGCGGGCATTTATCGAGGCCAACAGCGCTGCGCGGGCAACCCTGGTGTTGCTGGACGCGAACGGTAAATTCGTCAAAGTGCTGAAGGCGCCGCAAACTGCCGGCAGCGTGCAGCAGGAGATTGCCGTTTCCTTCGGGGTGAACCCATGAGCGTTGCGCTGCTGCAATCGGATATCCAGAGCCTGAGCTTCCTGCATCGCGGCAAGGTTCGCGACATCTACGCGGTAGACGATGACAAACTGCTGGTGGTGCAGACCGACCGGCTGTCCGCATTCGACGTGATTTTGCCCGACCCGATTCCGGGCAAGGGCGAAGTGCTCACTACGGTATCGAATTTCTGGTTCAACAAACTCGGCCACGTTATTGCTAACCACCTCACCGGCATCGCGCCGGAGTCCGTGGTCAAGACCGATGCCGATCGTGCGCAAGTACGCGGGCGTTCGTTCGTGGTAAAAAAACTCCAGCCATTGCCGATAGAAGCCATTGTGCGCGGTTATCTGGTCGGTTCCGGGTGGAAGGATTACCAGAAAACCGGGGCGGTGTGCGGCATCCGGTTGCCCGCAGGTTTGCAGGAGGCGCAGAAATTGCCGCAACCGTTGTTCACGCCTTCCACCAAGGCGGCGGTAGGCGAACACGATGAGAACATCTCGTTCGACGAAGCCAGAAAACTGCTGGGCGATGCACGCGCCGAAGAAGTAAGGAACGCCACGCTGGCGCTTTACAGCCAAGCCGCAGATTACGCGCTGACCCGTGGCATCATCATCGCCGACACCAAGTTCGAGTTCGGCGTGGATCAGGCGGGCAAGTTATATTTGATCGACGAGGCGCTGACACCCGATTCATCGCGCTTCTGGCCCGCCGACCAATATCGCGTCGGCAGCAATCCGCCGAGTTTCGACAAACAGTTCGTGCGCGACTGGCTCGAATCGTCGGGCTGGAACAAGCGTGCCCCCGCTCCGCATATTCCGCGGGACGTGCTGCAAAAAACCGCCGACAAGTACCGCGAGGCGCAGTTCAAGCTGATCGGTTCATGAGTTCGCCGCGACAACTCATCGAAGGGTTCAAACGTTTTCGCGAACAGTCCCTCGCGGGGGATGATGCGCAGTTCCATACGCTGGTGCAGCTCGGCCAGACTCCCTCTACGCTCGTGGTGGCCTGCTGTGATTCACGCGTCGATCCGGCGCTGATACTCGACTGTGCTCCGGGCGATCTGTTCGTCATTCGGAACGTCGCCAATCTGGTTCCTCCGGCCGAAAATCAGGGGCATTACCACGGCACCAGCGCTGCGCTGGAGTTTGGCGTGCGGAATCTGGGGGTGCAGCACATCATCGTGCTTGGGCACGCGCAGTGCGGCGGTATCCACGCCCTGCTGGAGGGCGGAGTGCCCAAAGACGAATCATTCATTGCCGAATGGATGGGGATAGCGGATATCGCGCGGAAACATGTGGAACTGGAGCATGCGGGCGCCGACAGCAAAGCGCGTCATCGCATCTGTGAACAACGGGCGATACTGGTCTCTCTGGACAACCTGATGACTTTTTCCTGGATACGCGACCGCGTCGAGCAGGGAACACTGGCGCTGCATGGCTGGTATTTTGATATCGAGCAGGGTGAGCTGCTGGGCTATAACCCGATCAACCGCCAGTTCGAGACACTGTAACTATTTCCCGGTCAGCTCACGGTAGCGCGCCTTGTCGGCGTCGTAGCGGGCTTCCAGAGCAGCTTTTTCAGCCGCAGGTTTTTCCAGGTCCTTTTGCAGCTTGTCCAAACGCGCCTGGGTTTGTTGCAAGTCCTCCTGCAAGGACGGTGGGATCTTCCGGTTTGTCGCGGTGTAGCCGTCGGCTTCCTTTTGCAAGCCCAGCAGGTTGTCGCCGGTTAATTTGATCTGGGCGTTAATGCCGCTGATGCGCAACTCTATCTGCTGCAGATTGCGTTTGCGTGCCAGATCTATTTCGGCGACGTTGCTGTAGGTGTTGACCAGCATCTTGTCGCGCCGCTCCCTTTCAAGATCGGCTTTTTCTTCCTCGCGTTTTTTTGCTTCGGCCTGTTCCTTGGCATCACGTTCTGCGCGGCGCTCCTCGGGGGTCAGCACATCCTGGGTTTTGACTACCCGGCCGGACTGGTTCAGCTCGGTACGGTTCTTGTTGGCGTACTCGGGCGGAACGGTTTCTCCGTAGTGCGTCACGCCTTGGTCATCCACCCATTTGTACATTTTCGCCGCAGCGGGCAAGCTGAAAGTAACGCCGACGATCGCCAGCGCGACCAGCAATCCGGACTTGTAACCAGCCGCCTGACGTTCGCCTTTCGGCAATTTGGTGGGATGGTGGGTGAATTTATCAGTCATTTTTTACTCCATAACGATCACGGTACGATTGAACGGCAGCCAGATTCTGCCTCATCTCGCCCCTGTCCTGCAAATAGCCGAGCAAGTCATCCAGCGTGGCGATGGGGACCACCGGAATGGAAAAGTTCCGCTGTACCTCCTGCGCGGCAGAAAGTTCGCCCTGTCCGCGCTCCATGCGATCCAGCGCGATGACCACGCCGCAGGGCTCGGCTCCGGCAGCGCGTATCAGCTCAACGGATTCGCGCACCGAAGTTCCGGCCGAAATGACGTCATCGATGATCAGCACCCTGCCCTGCAACCTGGCGCCCACCGTCGCGCCGCCTTCGCCATGATCCTTGGTTTCCTTGCGGTTGTAGCAATACGGCGTGTTGCGTCCCTGCTCGGCCAGCGCGATGGCGGTGCCCGCCGCCAAGGGGATGCCTTTGTAAGCCGGGCCGAACAACATGTCGAACGGTATTCCCGAGGCGAGAATTGCCTGGGCATAAAACTGCGACAGGCTGCGCAAAGAAATGCCGTCGTTGAACAACCCGGCATTGAAAAAATACGGCGATAAACGACCGGCCTTGGTTTGAAATTCACCGAAGCACAACACTTTTTGTTCTACTGCAAAGCGGATGAAATCTAGTCTGAAGTTGGTCATGGAGAAGGAAATGAGCCGGGTCAATATGGTGCCATTATAATGGCGCGACCTTATTCACAGGCATTGAAATTTTCATGCGCATTATCACGCTTAATTTGAACGGCATTCGCTCTGCTGCCGGCAAGGGCTTCTATGAATGGCTCGCGCTCCAGGATGCCGATATCGTTTGTATGCAGGAACTCAAGGCGCAGGGCGCGGACATGACCGGTCAGATGCTCGCGCCGCTTGAGTATCTGGGTTATTTCCACTACGCGGAAAAAAAGGGCTATAGCGGTGTGGGCATTTATACCAGACACAAACCGGATGCCGTCATCGCAGGATTAGGCATCGCGGAGTTCGATGCCGAAGGGCGTTATTTGTGCGCCGATTTTGCCGGATTCAGCGTGGTATCGCTGTATCTGCCATCCGGATCCAGCGGCGATGAGCGCCAGGCGGTGAAGTTCAAATTTATGGAAGCATTTTTGCCGCATTTGCGGGAACTGCGGGCCAGCGGACGCGAGGTGGTGATCTGCGGCGACTGGAATATCGCGCACAAGGAGATCGACCTGAAGAATTGGCGCGGCAACAAAAAGAATTCCGGTTTCCTGCCCGAAGAGCGCGCCTGGTTGACTCATTTATTCGACGAAGTCGGCTTTGTCGATGTGTTCCGTCAGGTTCATCCCGAGCTGGAAGCCTACACATGGTGGTCGAATCGCGGTCAGGCGTGGGCCAAGGATGTCGGCTGGCGGATTGATTATCAGATTGCCACGCCGGGGATCGCGGCGCGCGCGCAGGCGGCCAGTATCTACAAGGAGCAGCGTTTTTCGGATCACGCGCCGCTTATAATCGATTATTCGTAGGGCCGTGCTCCTGCCGGTACGGCATTAACCCTGTTCCCAGGGCAGCCCTGCTGCACGCCAACCGCCAAGGACGTTACGATGATTCTCGGCATCCCTGTCGCCTTCAAAACCTTCCAGAATATTGTAGCAATCGCTGTAGCCGGCTTTTGTGGCAGCCACTGCTGCGTGGTGCGAGCGCACTCCGCTGCGGCACAGGAAGATGACCAGTGATTCCTTGTCTACCAGCTGTTCCAGTTGCGCAAGGAAGTGCGGGTTAGGTTTCATCCCCGGGTAGTTTGCCCATTCTATCGATATGGCGCCCGGCACGCCGCCTACCCAGTCCAGTTCGGCACGGCTGCGCACATCGACCAACTTGGCGCCGGGCGCGGATTGCAGTATTTCCCAAGCCTCCTGGGGGTATAGCGCGCCCTCATAAGACAGGTTCATTTCCTTTCCGCGTTCCTGCGCGGCTTGTAGGATGGCGGTAATTTTTCCCATGGTGGCTCTTTCTTCAATAGCGAGATGTTAAGGAGTTGCAGCGGATGCTATGCTGCGCGAAAGCAATCAACGCCGCATCCGATTCCCGGCCGCAGGCAGCGCACAGTGAGTGTAGAATCAGTGCCGCAACACGGACGTATACTAGCGCAATCGCCATGAAAAAGCACACCCATCCAGGACAAACCCAAGCCGCCATCGGGGCATTCGAACCGACCCATCCGGAGCGCTATGCCGCCGCGCAGAAGAGCACCTGGGTGAGCATCGCGATCAATGTAATGCTGACGTTCTTCCAGGTTATTGGCGGATTTTTTGCGCACTCGCAAGCGCTGATGGCTGACGGCTTGCACTCGCTGTCTGATCTGTTGTCCGATGTGCTGGTGCTGTATGCCAACCGGCACGGGAACAAACACGCCGATGCCAATCATCCCTACGGTCACGCACGGGTGGAAACCGCCGCGACGCTGATTCTGGGGACATTCCTGGCGGTGCTCGGCGTGATATTGCTGGTGGCGGCAGCGATGAGATTGCAGCATCCGGAGGCGCTGCAGGCGGTCAATCCTCTGGCGCTCGCCATTGCGGTGCTCGCGTTGATAGCCAAGGAAGGCATGTTCCGCTACATGCTGGCGGTGGCGAAACGGGTGCGTTCGCAGATGCTGGTGGCGAACGCGTGGCATGCGCGTTCAGACGCCGCCTCCTCGCTGGTGGTCATCGTCGGTGTGATCGGCAACCTGCTCGGCTATACATTCTTCGATCTGCTTGCCGCCGCGGTAGTGGGCGTGATGATCGCGCACATGGGCGGCAAATTGGCGCTGGAAGCAATGGCGGAACTCATCGATACGGGGCTGGATGAAGAGGAAGTCGAGGCGATCCGGCAAACCCTGCTCAATACGCACGGGGTGCGCGGCCTGCATGAATTGCGCACCCGCAAGATGGCCGACAATGCGCTGGTCGATGCGCACATCATGGTCGATCCCAAAATCAGCGTTTCGGAAGGACATTACATCGCCGAATTGGCGCGCCACGCGGTACTCAAGAACCACCACGTGCTGGATGTGATGGTGCATATCGATCCGGAAGACGACATGCAGGCCAAACCGAACGCGCACCTGCCCAGTCGTCCCGTTCTGCTGGCCCGCTTGTCTGAACGCATCGGGGATTTCAAACTGTCGGACCACCGGGTGGTGTTTCATTATCTGGATGGCAAGGTTGATGCGGAGATATATTTGCCCGCAAATCGGCAAGTTGCCGCACAAGCCGATGCGCTACAGGCAAGCTGTGATGAATGGGTGCATAACGATGATATATTTCGAGCAGTGCATGTGCATCGCAATCATGCACAAAATTAGTGCAAAATCTTCCGGGTGACGCTCGTTTTTGGTGCGAAGTTTTTGTGCGCCATATGATGTGCTTGTGGCACAATGCTGCCCTGTTATGCGGACAGGTTTGGCACATTTTCTGCATTTGGAATTTCGGGTTTGTTGGTTTGCTGTTCAATTATTAATTGTTTTGGGAGAAAGTTATGTCGATGTCGGCAAATGATGTGTTGAAGATGATCAAAGACCGCGATGTCAAATTCGTGGATTTCCGTTTTACCGACACGCGCGGTAAAGAGCAGCACGTAGGTGTGCCCGCCAAATATGTCGGGATGGAAAAGTTCGAGGAAGGCCATGCTTTTGACGGCTCCTCGATCGCCGGCTGGAAGGGTATCCAGGCTTCTGACATGCTGCTGATGCCGGATCCCGAGACCGCTTACCTTGATCCGTTCATGGACGAGAACACGCTGGTGATCACCTGCGACGTGATCGAGCCGACCGACGGCAAGGGCTATGACCGCGATCCGCGATCCATCGCCAAGCGTGCCGAGGCTTACCTCAAATCCAGCGGCATCGGTGATACCGCCTACTTCGGCCCGGAGCCGGAATTCTTCATATTTGATTCGGTTAACTGGTCGGTTGATATGTCCGGCTGCTCGCTGAAGATCAACTCCGAAGAAGCTGCCTGGGCAACGGGCGAGAAATTCGAGGGCGGCAATACCGGCCATCGCCCGATGGTCAAGGGTGGTTACTTCCCTGTTCCGCCGGTCGACAGCCTGAACGACATTCGCGCCGCGATGTGTTTGGCGCTCGAAGACATCGGCATCGAAGTCGAAGTGCATCACCATGAAGTGGCGACCGCGGGCCAATGCGAGATCGGCACCAAGTTCAACACGCTGGTGCGTCGCGCCGACCAGACACAGGCATTGAAATATGTTGTGCACAACGTCGCTCACCAGTACGGCAAGACCGCGACATTCATGCCCAAACCCATCGTCGGCGACAACGGCTCCGGCATGCACGTGCACCAGTCGATCTGGAAGGGCGGCAAGAACCTGTTCGCGGGTAACGGCTATGCCGGCCTGTCCGAGACCGCGCTGTTCTACATCGGCGGTATCATCAAGCACGCCAAGGCATTGAACGCGATCTGCAACCCGGGCACCAACTCCTACAAGCGTCTGGTTCCTCACTATGAGGCTCCGGTGAAGCTGGCTTATTCGGCGAAGAACCGTTCCGCGTCGATCCGCATCCCGCATGTGGCCAGCGACAAGGCGCGCCGCATCGAGACACGCTTCCCTGATCCGACCGCGAACCCGTACATGTGTTTTGCGGCATTGATGATGGCGGGTCTGGACGGCATCCAGAACAAGATTCACCCCGGCGATCCTGCCGACAAGAATCTGTACGACCTGCCGCCGGAAGAAGACGCAAAGATCCCGACCGTGTGTGCCTCGCTGGATGAAGCCCTGGCTCATCTGGACAAGGATCGCGAGTTCCTGACCCGCGGCGGCGTGTTCTCCAGCGACTTCATCGATGCTTACATCGCATTGAAGATGGAGGAGGTGAACCGCATTCGCATGACCACTCACCCGGTCGAGTTCGATATGTACTACAGCATCTAAGCCGGTAGTTCTGACAGCAAAGAAAACGGGGCGCAAGCCCCGTTTTCTTTGCGTGGTAATTGTTTGTCTGGGTAGTAAGCTTGCCCTATACTTGCCGCGTTGATTCCGGGAACACGATCATGAAACTCGAATATGTGCTGATGTACATGCTGCTGGCCTGTCCGGTATTGGCGCAGGCTGAAATTTACAAGGCCATCGATGCGGATGGACATGTCACCTATTCCAGCGCGCCGATCAAGGGCGGCAAAAAGCTCAATCTGGAGCCGTTGCCCACGATGGTTCCTCCCGCCAAAGCGAAGTCGCCCGAAGAATTCCCGAGGGTGAACAGGGAAACACAGAAAAATCGGGATGACATGCGCCGGAAGATCCTCCAGGACGAACTGGATGCCGAAGAGAAGTTGCTCGCGGAAGCACGGCAGAACCTGAAGGAGGCAAGTCCTGAAGTGTTCACCGGGCAGGACGGCAAGACTTACCGGAATGTCGAAAGATACGAAGCCAAGATCAAATTATTGGACGAAGAGGTTGAGTTGCACGAACAAAACATAGTCGCGCTTAAAACCGAGCTGTCCAAACTCAAGCAACAATGAATTCTGCATTTGGCATGTTTTCTGCTGTGTAGATAATATGCCAGACTTTTCCTACCTGACCCTCGAGCATCTTTCAACGGCCGTCATCCTGCTGGATGACGAGTCGCGCATCGTCTATCTGAATCCGGCGGCGGAACAACTGTTCGACGTGAGCGGCAAGAATCTGCTCGCCCATCCCTTGCAGCAGGTGTTTACAAATACCGAGCAGCTGGCCAGCGCGATGCAGCAGGCGGTGCACAACAATGCCTGCTATATCGAGCATGACCTGATCCTGGGCACCCACGCGCATGGCAAGCTGCAACTGCGCTGCGCCGCAACCCCGCTGCCTTTGGGCAAACGTTATTTGCTGCTGGAATTCCATGCGATGGACCGGCCGCTGAAGCTGGCGCGCGAGGAGCAGATGCTCGACCAGACCCAGGCCAGCCGCCTGTTGTTGCGCAATCTCGCGCACGAGATCAAGAATCCGCTCGGCGGGATACGCGGCGCGGCGCAGTTGCTCGAGCAGGAGCTGGAAAAACCGGCTCTGCGCGAATACACCCAGGTCATCGTGCAGGAGGCGGACCGGCTGCGCTCGCTGATGGAAAAATTGCTCTCCCCGCAAAATGCCACACACTACAGCGCGCTCAATATCCACGAAGTGCTGGAACGGGTACGCAGCGTGGTGCTGGCAGAGATGCCGGAAGGCCTGAGAATACAGCGCGATTACGACATCAGCCTGCCCGCGTTGGTCGGCGACAAGGAGCAGTTGATCCAGGCCATGCTCAACATCGTGCGCAACGCGGCGCAGGCGATGCAGGGCAGCGGCGTGATCGTTCTGCGCACCCGTATCGCCAGGCAGGTGACGCTGATCAAACGCCGCCACCGGCTGGCGGTGATGGTGCAGATCATCGACAATGGTCCCGGCATCCCGCCGGAATTGCGCGACAAGGTCTTTTATCCGCTGGTGTCGGGCCGCGCCGACGGGCATGGTTTGGGGCTGACGCTGGCGCAGGATTTCGTCAACCAGCACCACGGCACGATTGAATTTGACAGCGAGCCGGGGCGCACCTGCTTCACTGTGCTGCTTCCGCTTCCTTAGGTGAATATCATGAAATCTGTCTGGATTATCGACGACGACCGTTCCATACGCTGGGTGCTGGAAAAAGCCCTGACCCGCGAGGACATCGAGTTCAAGAGTTTTGCCAGCGCCGATGACGCATTGCGCGCGCTGGGCCACGAGACACCGCAAGTCGTGGTCAGCGACATCCGTATGCCCGGCAGCTCAGGACTGGATTTTCTGCATGCGCTGCACCAGCGCTATCCGCACATCCCGGTCATCATCATGACCGCCTATTCCGATCTGGAAAGCGCCGTCTCGGCATTTCAGGGCGGCGCATTCGAATACCTGCCCAAACCGTTCGATATCAACCACGCGATCGAACTGATCCGGCGCGCGATCGAACAAAGCAAACGCAAATCGGGTGGTGCCGAAGATGTGGAAGTGGCGACCGACATACTGGGCCAGGCACCGTCGATGCAGGAAGTGTTTCGCGCCATTGGTCGCCTATCGCAGTCCCATGCCACCGTGCTGATCAACGGCGAATCGGGCACCGGCAAGGAACTGGTGGCGCGCGCGCTGCACCGCCACAGCCCGCGCGCAGACAAGCCGTTCATCGCGATCAACACCGCCGCGATACCCAAGGATCTGCTCGAATCGGAACTGTTCGGCCACGAGCGCGGCGCGTTCACCGGCGCGGCGGCGACACGGCACGGACGTTTCGAGCAGGCCGAGGGCGGCACACTGTTCCTCGACGAGATCGGCGACATGCCCGCCGATCTGCAAACCCGCCTGCTGCGCGTGCTGTCGGACGGCAACTTCTACCGTGTCGGAGGCCATCAGCCGATCAAGGCCAACGTGCGCATCATCACCGCGACGCACCAGAATCTGGACGAGCGCGTCAAACAGGGACTTTTCCGCGAAGACCTGTTCCACCGGCTGAACGTGATCCGGTTGCGCCTGCCGCCGTTGCGCGAACGGCGCGAGGACATCCCGCTGCTGGCGAAATATTTCCTGCAGAAGAGCGCGCGCGAACTGAATGTCGAGCAGAAGCGCTTCAGCGACGCGACACTGCAGCATCTCAGTACGCAGGATTTTCCGGGCAATGTGCGCCAGCTGGAAAATCTCTGTCACTGGCTGACTGTGATGACGCCGTCGCAGATGGTGGAGATCGCCGACCTGCCGCCTGAATGGCGCGATGAGAGCGGTGCGGGTGCTGCCGGCAACGGCGATTGGAGCGCGGCGCTGGGACAGCATGCGGCCCTGGCATTGCAGCGCGGCGACGAACGCATCATGGACACGCTCACCGCGCAGTTCGAGCGCACCCTGATCCTGCAAGCCCTGCATCATACCGGCGGCCGCCGCATCGAAGCCGCCACGCTGCTCGGCATCGGGCGCAACACCCTGACGCGCAAGATCCAGGATCTGGGGCTGGATAATCAGGAGCCGTAGGGGCACGGCGCGCCGTGCCCCTACAAGCGCTTCAGCAGCTTCTCGTGTATCCCGCCGAACCCGCCGTTGCTCATTACCAGAATGTGGTCGCCTGATTTCGCGGCGGCAGCGATGGCTGCGATGAGTTCGTCGAGATCGTCCTTCACTACAGCTTTATCGCCCAGCGGCGCGAGCGCACCGCGCGCATCCCAGCCGAGATTGCCGGCGTAGCAGAACACCAGGTCGGCATCTTTCAGGCTGCCGGGCAGCGCGTCTTTCATCACGCCCAGCTTCATCGTGTTGGAGCGCGGCTCCAGCACGGCTAATATCCTTGCCTTGCCGACCCTGTGGCGCAGCCCGGCGACGGTCGTATCGATCGCGGTGGGGTGATGCGCGAAGTCGTCGTACACGGTGATGCCGTTCACGACCCCGCGCACTTCCATGCGGCGCTTCACGTTGCTGAATTCGGCCAGCGCCGCCAGTCCCTGTGCGACGGGCACACCGGCATGGCGTGCAGCGGCCAGTGCCGCGAGCGCATTCATACGGTTGTGTTCGCCCATCAATTCCCATTGCAGCATGCCCTGCGTGACACCGTTGAAGGTCACGCGGTTATCGGCGGCTATGTTCCAGCCGTCGTCGCTGCCGAACTTCTCCACCGGCGTCCAGCCGCCGCGCTGGATGACGCGCCGCAACGAATCCTCGCGCCCGTTGCACACGATCAGGCCGTTGCTGGGCACGGTGCGCACCAGATGGTGGAACTGCAACTCGATCGCAGCGAGGTCGGCGAAGATGTCGGCGTGATCGAATTCCAGATTGTTGAGGATCGCAGTGCGCGGGCGGTAGTGCACGAATTTGGAACGCTTGTCGAAGAACGCGGTGTCGTATTCGTCGGCTTCGATCACGAAGAACGGCGACTCGGTGATCCGCGCCGAGATGCCAAAGTTCTGCGGCACGCCGCCGATCAGAAAGCCCGGATTCAGCCCGGCGTATTCCAGTATCCACGCCAGCATAGAACTGGTCGTCGTCTTGCCGTGCGTGCCCGCCACTGCCAATACCCACTTGTCGCGCAACAGCGTTTCCGCCAGCCACTGCGGGCCGGAGGCATAGGGCAGGTTGCGGTTGAGTATTTCCTCCATCAGCGGATTGCCGCGCGACACCACGTTGCCGATGACGAACACATCCGGCTTGAGATCAAGTTGTTCGATACCCCAGCCCTCGATCAGCTCGATACCCTGCGCCATCAGTTGCGTGCTCATCGGCGGGTAGACGTTAGCGTCGCAGCCGGTGACGCGATAACCCGATTGCTTCGCGATGGCCGCGATGCCGCCCATGAAAGTGCCGCAGATGCCGAGGATGTGGATGTGCATTTCTTGTCCTATTTACAACACCCTCTCCCCTTCCCCTCTCCCGCCTGCGGGAGAGGGTGCCCGGCAGGGCGGGTGAGGGAAAGGTTTATGTCCTGAAAATAAAATACACCGCGCCCATCAGGCACAGTCCCGCATACAGATAGTCCCACTTTAGCGGCTGGCCCATGTACAACACCGCGAAGGGCACGAACACCGACAGCGTGATGACCTCCTGCAATATTTTCAACTGCCCAAGATCCATCGCGGTGTAGCCGATGCGGTTCGCCGGAACCTGGATCAGATATTCGAACAGCGCGATGCCCCAGCTGACCAGCGCCGCGATGTACCAGGGCGATGTCGCCAGATTCTTCAGGTGCCCGTACCACGCGAAAGTCATGAACAGATTGGACACCGCCAGCATCAGCGCGGTGACCAGCAGCGGGTGCGAGATCAGGTTCATCGTTCGGTTGATAATAAATAACCGTTCGCCCTGAGCCTGTCGAAGGGTGTGCGGTTAATTGAGCCGCTCATGGTTCGACAAGCTCACCACGAACGGCTAGTGAACGCCCAGCAGCTCCACATCAAACACCAGCGTCGCATTCGGCGGAATCACCCCGCCTGCGCCGCGTGTGCCATAGCCCATGCTTGCCGGAATGATCAGCGTGCGCTGTCCGCCCACCTTCATGCCCTCGACACCCGCGTCCCAGCCCTTGATTACGCGCCCGCCGCCGAGCGGGAACACGAACGGCTCATTGCGGTCGCGCGAGCTGTCGAACTTCTTGCCCTTGTATTCCTTTGCGGCCGCATCGAACAGCCAGCCGGTGTAATGTACCGAAACGCTTTTGCCGGCTGTTGCCAGATCGCCCTCTCCAAGCTTTACGTCGGTCGTGATCAGTTTGCTCATGTTGCTCGTCTCCGTCTTGGGTGGTGCAGCCTGCTCAGAGCAGGCGGTGGTTGAAAACAGACTGGCAGATAATATCAGCGCCAGCGGCAGTAAGGGGGTGCGTTTCATTTGATCCTCTCCGGTCGATAAATTTCGTAATTGGGTGTCAGATGATTCCAAGCAATTCGACATCGAACACCAGCGTGGCATTTGGCGGAATCACCCCGCCCGCGCCGCGCTTGCCGTAGCCCATCTCCGGCGGGATCGTCAGCGTGCGTTGTCCGCCGACCTTCATGCCCTGCACACCGGCGTCCCAGCCCTGGATCACATGGCCCATCCCGAGCGGAAATTCGAACGGCTGGTTGCGGTCGCGCGAGCTGTCGAACTTGCGGCCCTTGTTATCCGGCGCATTCTTGTCGAACAGCCATCCGGTGTAATGCACGGTCACGTGCTGCCCGGCCTGTGCCGCTGCGCCTTCGCCGACCTTGGTATCGACCATGTCGGTCTTGATCACCTTGAGCAGCTTCACATCGAATACCAACTTCGCATGCGGCGGAATGTCGTCGCCTGCACCGCTTGCGCCATAACCCATCTCGGACGGGATAACGAGCGTCCGGTGACCGCCTTCCTTCATACCCTGCACACCCTCGTCCCAACCCCGGATCACATGCCCCGCACCGAGGGGGAAATCGAACGGCTCGTTGCGGTCCAGCGAGCTGTCAAACTTCGCGCCCTTGTTGTCCGGTGCGCTTTCGTCGTAGAGCCAGCCGGTGTAATGCACGATCACGGTCTGTCCGGCCTGCGCTTCTGCGCCTTCGCCTAGTTTGGTGTCGGTTTTGATGAGGGTGGTCATGTTGCGTATTTCCTTTGTGGTTAATTATCGTAGGGTGCAATAAGCGCAGCGCATTGCACCGAATGTTCTTGATTCCTACGGCGCAATGCCCGTTGGTTATTGCGCCCTACCGGGCTACGCTTGCTTCGCGAGCCACACTCTTATTAGTTATCTCTATCTACACGATTAATATTTCTCCAGCTTTTTTCGGATCGGTAACGGCCCTTTGAAAGAAATTCGATCCATGCCCACAGATACTCGCCAACTATTTCTTTCGCAGCAAATAACGCGAAGATTGGCCATATCAATGCGACTCCGATAGCAACAAGATACATATTCGCATCTTGACCAAATAGCCTCTTGTTGTAGGGAAGAATGGCAATGGCAATTCCAACCCCAACTATCCAGACATGGGTGATATCAGAACCGAGATAATTCAATAGACTATCCATAGAAATGTATTGCTAGTAACTCAACACCGGCGCCAGCCAGCGTTCGGCCTGTTCGATAGTCCAACCCTTGCGCTTGGCATAGTCTGTGACCTGTTCCTGGTCGATCTTGCCGGTCGCGAAGTACTTCGCCTCGGGATGTGAGAAGTAGAAGCCGCTGACTGCGGCGGTGGGCAGCATCGCAAAGCTGTCGGTGATCGTGATGCCGGCATTCAGCGGAGCCTGTAACAGTTCGAACAGCGGCCCCTTCTCGCTGTGCTCGGGGCAGGCCGGATAGCCGGGCGCGGGGCGGATGCCGCGGTATTTTTCGGCGATCAGGTCGTCGTTGTCCAGCGCCTCATCCGTTGCATAGCCCCAGAACTCGCGGCGCACGCGGGCGTGCAGGTGTTCGGCGAAGGCTTCTGCAAGGCGGTCGGCCAATGACTTGAGCAGGATCGCGTTGTAGTCGTCGTGGTGCTTCTCGAATTCCGCAACGCGTGCGTCGATGCCGATGCCGGTGGTAACCGCGAAGCCGCCGATGAAATCCGCTACGCCGGATTCCTTGGGCGCGACGTAGTCAGCCAGGCAGTAGTTCGGAATGTCGGCAGGCTTCTTGGTTTGCTGGCGCAGGTTGTGCCAGGTCATCGCTACTTTGCTGCGGGTCTCGTCGGTGTAGATCTCGATGTCGTCGTTGTTGACCGTATTGGCCGGGAACAGGCCGAACACCGCATTGGCGGTCAGCCATTTTTCCTTGATGATCTTCTTCAGCATCGATTGCGCATCGGCGAACAGCTTGCGCGCCTCGCCGCCCACCACTTCGTCCTGCAATATTTTCGGGTAGCGTCCGGCCAGCTCCCATGCATTGAAGAACGGCGACCAGTCTATGTATTCGGCGATCTTGTCCAGCGGATAGGATTCGAACTTGTGTACGCCGAGCAGCCAGGGCCTGGGCGGCGTGTACTTGGTCCAGTCGGTCTTTACGCCATGCGCCCTCGCCTCTTCCAGCGTGACGTAGACTGCCTTGCCCTTCTTGCCTTCGTGCTGTTCACGCGCTGCGGCGTAGTCGGCCTTGATCTCCGCGACATAGTTATCGCGCAGCGTGCTGGAAAGCAGATTGCTGCACACGCCCACCGCGCGCGAGGCATCGTTGACGTACACGGTAGCGCCGCTCGGGTAGTTCGGTTCGATTTTCACGGCGGTGTGCACGCGCGAGGTGGTCGCGCCGCCGATCAGCAGCGGAATCTTGAAGCCCTGGCGTTCCATCTCTTTGGCGACATGCGCCATCTCTTCCAGCGAGGGCGTGATCAGGCCCGACAGGCCGATGATGTCGGCGTTGTGTTCGCGCGCGGTGTCGAGGATTTGCTGGCAGGGCACCATCACGCCCATGTTCACCACCTCGAAGTTGTTGCACTGCAGCACCACGGTGACGATGTTCTTGCCGATGTCATGCACGTCGCCCTTGACCGTGGCCATCACGATCTTGCCCTTGGTACTGGTGTCGCCGGAGCGCAGTTTTTCCGCCTCGATGTACGGGATCAGATGCGCAACCGCCTGCTTCATTACGCGCGCGGATTTAACCACCTGCGGCAAAAACATCTTGCCCGCGCCGAACAGGTCGCCGACCACGTTCATGCCGGTCATCAGTGGGCCTTCGATCACTTCGACCGGGAATTTGGCCTGCAAGCGCGCTTCTTCGGTATCTTCGATGATGAAGGTGGTAATGCCGCGCACCAGCGCATGGGTCAGACGCTCCTGCACCGTGCCTTTGCGCCATTCCAGATCTTCGACCTGCTCTTTGCCGCCGCCCTTGACGCTCTCGGCCATCTTGACCAGCTTTTCGCCGGCGTCTGGATTGCGATTCAGCACCACGTCTTCGACCGCGTCGCGCAGGTCACGCGGGATTTCCTCGTACACGCCGAGCTGTCCGGCGTTGACGATGCCCATGCCCATGCCGGCCTTGATCGCGTGATACAGGAACACCGTGTGGATCGCTTCGCGCACCGGATCGTTGCCACGGAACGAGAACGATACATTGGATACGCCGCCGGATATTTTTGCGTAAGGCAGGTTCTTGCGTATCCACGCGGTCGCCTCGATGAAGTCCACCGCGTAGTTGTTGTGTTCCTCGATGCCGGTGGCGATCGCGAAGATATTCGGGTCGAAGATGATGTCCTCGGGCGGGAAGCCGACCCTGTTCACCAGGATGTCGTAGCTGCGCTTGCAGATCTCGGTCTTGCGTTTGTAGGTGTCGGCCTGGCCCTGCTCGTCGAACGCCATCACCACCGCCGCCGCACCGTAGCGGCGCACCAGCGTGGCGTACTTGATGAACAATTCTTCGCCTTCCTTCAACGAGATCGAGTTGACGATGGGCTTGCCCTGCACGCATTTCAGCCCGGCCTCGATGATGTTCCACTTTGAGGAGTCAATCATCAGCGGCACTCTGGAAATGTCCGGTTCCGAGGCGATCAGGTTGAGGAACTTCACCATCGCGGCTTCGCCGTCCAGCATCGCCTCGTCCATGTTCACGTCGATGACCTGCGCACCGGTTTCCACCTGCTGCTTGGCGACTTCCAGCGCTTCTTCATATTTGCCTTCGAGGATCAGGCGCTTGAACCTGGCCGAGCCGGTGACGTTGGCGCGCTCGCCGACGTTGACGAACAGCGAGTCGTCGCCGATGTTGAACGGCTCGAGTCCCGAGAGGCGGCAACGTTTTTCCAGATTCGGCAATTTGCGCGGCGGCACATCTTTCAGCGCCTCGGCGATGGCCTTGATGTGCGCGGGCGAAGTGCCGCAGCAGCCGCCTGCAATATTGAGGAAGCCGCTGGTGGCGAACTCTTTCACCAGACGCGCGGTTTTTTCCGGCAATTCATCGTAGCCGGTTTCCGACAATGGATTGGGCAGGCCGGCATTGGGATGCGCGCTCACGTAGCAGCTTGCCACGCGCGACAGCTCTTCCACATACGGACGCATCAGTTCCGCACCCAGCGCGCAGTTCAGGCCGATCGAGAGCGGGCGCGCATGGCTCAGCGAATTCCAGAACGCCTCGGTGGTCTGTCCCGACAGCGTGCGTCCGGAAGCATCGGTGATGGTGCCGGAGATCATGATGGGCACGCGCACTTTGTGCTGCTCGAAATACTGCTCGATGGCGAACAGTGCGGCCTTGGCGTTGAGCGTGTCGAAAATGGTTTCGACCATCAAAATATCCGCGCCGCCGTCCAGCAAGCCGCTCACCGACTCGGTGTAGCTTTCCACCAGTTCGTCGAAGGTGACGTTGCGCGCACCGGGATCGTTCACGTCCGGCGAGATCGATGCGGTGCGTCCGGTCGGTCCGAGCACGCCGGCGACAAAGCGCGGCTTGGCCGGAGTGGAAAATTCATCGCACAGCCCGCGCGCCAGTTTTGCTCCGGCCACGTTCAGCTCGTACACCAGATGCTGCATCTCGTAATCCGCCATCGACACAGAATTGGAGTTGAAGGTACAGGTCTCCAGTATGTCCGCGCCCGCTTCCAGATACTCGCGATGGATGCTGCCGATAACGTGCGGCTGGGTCAGCAACAGCAGGTCGTTGTTGCCTTTCACATCGATCGGGTGATCCTCAAAGGTCTTGCGCGGGATGTTTTTATCAGCGTAATACCTGGGGTAATCACCGTACAACTCCGTGCCGCGATAATGCGCCTCGGTCAGTTTGTAGCGCTGGATCATCGTGCCCATCGCACCGTCCAGGATCAGGATGCGCTGCTGTAAAAGTTTTTCGATGAGGTGTGGCTTATGGCTCATGGTCATGCGACTCAATAAATGAGCGCGGATTTTACCATGCGTGCATTCGTCGTCGGGTATGTTTGCAGATCAGAGATTCAGCCTGCGGTACTGCACCGCCTCGGCAATGTGCCTGGTTGAAACGACATTGTCTCCACCCAGATCGGCGATCGTGCGCGCCACCTTGAGCACGCGGTGATAGGCGCGCGCGGAGAGGTTGAGGCGGGCAATGGCCTGTTGCAGCAGGGCGGCACCCTGCGCATCCGGGGCGCATAACGCATCGATCTCGGTCACCGAGAGTTGCGCATTGGCTTTGTCCTGGCGGGCCAACTGGCGCTGCCGCGCGATCTCGACGCGCGCTTGCAGGTCGCCGCTGGCCTCGCCATCCGCCTTGTTGAGCAGGTCATCCTGAGGCACGGCGGGCACTTCGATCTGGATGTCGATACGGTCCAGCAGCGGGCCGGAGATCTTGCTGCGATAGCGCGAGATCTGGTCGGGCGTGCAGCGGCATTTGCCGTTGTAGTGGCCGTGATAGCCGCAGGGACAGGGGTTCATCGCCGCGATCAGCTGGAACTGCGCGGGGAAATCCGCGCGCCGTGCGGCGCGCGAGATCGTGATGCGTCCCGACTCCATCGGTTCGCGCAGCACTTCCAGCACGCTGCGGTCGAATTCCGGCAACTCATCGAGGAACAGCACGCCGTGCAAGGCCATCGAAATCTCGCCGGGACGCGGATTGCTGCCGCCGCCAACCAACGCCACGCCCGAAGCGGTGTGGTGCGGTGCGCGATAGGGGCGGGTCTTCCACTTCTTCACATCGAAGTTGCCGTCCAGCGATTGCAGCGCCGCGCTCTGCAACGCTTCGGCCTCGGTCATCTGCGGCAGGATGCCGGGGAAGCGCGCCGCGAGCATGGACTTGCCGGTGCCCGGCGGCCCCATCATCAGCACGCTGTGCCCGCCCGCTGCGGCGATCTCCAGCGCGCGCTTGGCCTGCGCCTGTCCTTTCACCTCGCGCATGTCGGGGTAATGCGGCTGGATGGTTTGCGGCTGGCTGACGAATGGTGCGATCAGTTCCCGTCCGGTGAGATGCGCCGCCACCTGCAACAGCGATTGCGCCGCATACACCGTGGCATCTTCCACCAGCGCGGCTTCGGCGGCATTCGCCTGCGGCAGCATGAAAGCGCGCCCGCTGTTCACCGCACGGTAGGTCATCGCCAGCGCGCCGCGTATCGGGCGCAGCTCGCCGGTCAGCGCGAGCTCTCCGGCAAACTCATAATCGTTCAGGCGGTCGGCGGGTATCTGTCCGGTGGCGGCGAGTATGCCCAGCGCGATGGGCAAATCAAAACGCCCGCTTTCCTTGGGCAGGTCGGCGGGCGCGAGGTTGACGGTGATGCGGCGGGCGGGGAATTCGAACTGGCAGTTTTGCAGCGCGGCGCGCACGCGGTCCTTGCTTTCCTTTACCTCGGTTTCCGGCAGGCCGACGATCGTGAAGTTGGGCAGGCCGTTGGCGATGTGCACCTCGACGGTGACGAGCGCCGCTTCCATTCCTGAAAGCGCACGGCTGTAAAGTACCGCGAGGCTCATGTTTATGAGGCGGTTTTGTTGCGTTGTGTTTCCAGTTCCGCGATGCGCGCTTCCAGCGCGTTCAGCTGTTCGCGTGCCCGCGCCAGCACCTGGGTCTGCACGTCGAATTCTTCGCGCGTCACCAGATCGAGTTTGGCGAAGCCCTGGGCCAGCAGGGCGCGGGCGTTCCTTTCAAAATCCTTGGCCGGGCCGCTGGAGGCGACCTCGTTCAGTTTGGCGGACAGATCGTCAAAAATCTTTTGGTCAAAAAATTTCGGATTCAGCACGGCGTTCATCCTTTCATGTGATCGGCACAGGCCTAGTGTAGCAAATATATTCCCGTGCACCGCTTGGGTGCATCGCGGATATTTCGCGCTTGGAGTTGGTGCAAATGCCCGGACCGCATTCATCGCCCTGCCCGGCATGGCACATATTTATTGGCTTGTGTCGTTTGGCATGGAATCTGCGATAAGAGTGGCGTGGATGAATTTATCCCGCTTCCATTACTTAACCGAAAGGAAATACCATGCTGAAGAACAAACTGCTTGTTGCCGCACTCGCCGCTTCTTTCTCATTGCCTGTACTGGCTGAAGGTTTTACGCCCAGCTCCAACGTGAGCCTGGTGAGCAATTATCTTTACCGCGGCATCTCGCAAACAGGAGCCGGTCCGGCGATCCAGGGCGGTTTCGATGTCGCGCATTCCAGCGGCGCGTATGCGGGCGTATGGGGTTCCAGCATCAGCTGGCTGGGCGACTCGGGTGTTCCCAATGCAGGCACCGAGCTGGACACTTATCTCGGTTACAAAGGTGCAGCGGGGGATGTCGGTTATGACGTGGGTTACCTGCGTTACAACTATCCCGGCGAATATGCCGTCGGCGCAGTCAAGGCAGATACCGATGAAGTTTACGCTGCGGTCAGCTACTCCATCGTCAGCGCCAAGTTGTCCTATGCGCTGGGCGATACCTTCGGTGTTTCCAAGGCGAAGGGCACTACCTATGCGGAAATCAACGTCAGCTATCCGGTTGCCGACAGCGGCGTTTCACTGGGCGCGCACTACGGAAGGCAGGCTTACAAGGGCACTACCGCAGATGCACTCAAGGCGGGCGGATCTGATCCGACCTACGCCGACTACAAGCTGAGCGTCAGCAAGGATTTCAGCGGTTATGTGCTGGGTCTGGCTTACAGCAGCACCAATGCGGAAAAGGGTGCAGGCCAGTTCTATCACGTTCTGGGCAAGGACCTGGGCAAGGGCACCGCCGTATTGTCGCTCAGCCGCGCGATGTAATTTAACCAGGGGCGCGATAGCTTTGCATAGCCATCTGACCAAGTTGGCAAACAACGCCAACCAAGTCATTGGTTAATCGCACCCCTACATTTAGGAGAATGACATGAAAATGGTCACAGCAATCATCAAGCCGTTCAAGCTAGACGAAGTGCGTGAAGCGTTGTCCGCCATCGGCGTGCAGGGCATCACCGTCACCGAAGTCAAAGGTTTCGGGCGGCAAAAGGGCCACACCGAGCTGTATCGCGGTGCGGAATACGTGGTGGATTTTCTGCCCAAGGTAAAACTGGAGGCAGCCATCAAGGCCGACATGCTCGATCAGGTGCTGGAAGCGATCGAGAAGGCGGCCAATACCGGCAAGATCGGCGACGGCAAGATCTTCGTCTCCGAGCTTGAACAAGTGATACGCATCCGTACCGGCGAGACCGGTCCGGAAGCTTTGTAAAGGAGCGATGAGATGAACAAACTGATAGCTCTATTCACCCTGCTTGCGGTGCTGTGCGGTCTGGCACCGGCATTTGCCGAGGATGTCGCCGCACCTGCCGCCGCTGCTAGCGCAGTTGCCGCACCTGCGGCTCCGGCGGCTGATGCGGCCAAGCCGGCCGAAGCGGCTCCTGTTGCCGCGCCCGTTCCCAACAAGGGCGACACGTCCTGGATGCTGGTCGCGACCCTGCTGGTGATCATGATGTCGATCCCCGGACTGGCCCTGTTCTACGGCGGTCTGGTGCGCAGCAAGAACATGCTGTCGATGCTGATGCAGGTGTTCAGCATCTTCGCGCTGATCACCGTGCTGTGGGCGATCTACGGCTACTCGCTGGCGTTCACCACCGGCAACGCATTCATCGGCGGTTTCGACCGGCTGTTGCTGAAAGGCATCTTCGATCCGGTGACGGGTAGCGTCGCCAATGCGGCCACGTTCAGCAAAGGCGTGTACATCCCCGAGTTCGTGTTCGTCGCGTTCCAGGCCACCTTCGCCGCCATCACTGTGGCGCTGGTCGTGGGTGCGTTCGCCGAGCGTATGAAGTTCTCCGCCGTGCTGTTGTTCTCGGCACTGTGGTTCACCTTCGCCTACTTGCCGATCGCGCACATGGTCTGGTTCTGGGCGGGTCCCGATGCTTACACCGACCAGGCTGCGGCTGATGCTGCAACCGCGACGGCCGGCTGGTTGTTTGCCAAAGGCGCGCTGGACTTCGCGGGCGGTACAGTTGTGCACATCAACGCAGCGATCGCCGGTCTGGTCGGCGCGTTCCTGGTGGGCAAGCGTATCGGCTACGGCAAGGAAGCGATGGCGCCGCACAGCTTGGTGATGACCATGATAGGCGCTTCGCTGCTGTGGGTGGGCTGGTTCGGTTTCAACGCGGGTTCCGCGCTGGAAGCGGGCGGTACGGCTACCCTGGCTTTCGCCAACACCCTGATCGCGACTGCTGCTGCGGTGCTGACCTGGTTGGCCGCAGAATGGGTCGTGAAAGGCAAACCCAGCCTGTTGGGCGCGGCTTCCGGTGCGGTCGCCGGTTTGGTTGCGATCACTCCGGCTTGCGGCTGGGTCGGTATCGGCGGCGGTCTGGCTATCGGTGCACTGGCTGGCGTCACCTGCTTCTGGGGCGTGACCGGTCTGAAGAAACTGCTCGGTGCGGATGACGCGCTGGACGTGTTCGGCATCCACGGCATCGGCGGTATCCTGGGCGCGCTGCTCACCGGCGTGTTCAACACCTGGAGCATGGGCGGCACCGGCATCGTCGATTACGTCAACAACACCATCGTCGATACCACCATCAGCAGCCAGGTGTGGATACAGGCACAAGCCGTGCTGACCACGATCATCTGGTCCGGTGTGGTTGCCTTCATCTGCTACAAGCTCGTGGACCTGACCATCGGCCTGCGTGTGAAGGAAGAAGACGAACGCGAAGGTCTGGATACCACAGCCCACGGTGAGCGCGCTTACAACCTGTAACTCTCTCCTCCTGGAGCCTCCCCGGCTCCCCATTCAAGGGCACCGCAAGGTGCCCTTTTTTATTCTCAGTTCAAGACTGATACCCGGAAAGGTCAGGATATTTCCACGCGATTTCGCCCCAGCCCCTTTGCGCGGTACAGCGCCTGATCCGCCGCGCCGATCAGGCTCTCAAGCTTGTCTTCATGCTGTGTCGGCGAGATGCCTATCGAGATGGTGACCTGAAAGGAGAGATCGTCGCGTTGTATCCATGCATCCGCGATCGTGGCGCGCAGCCGCTCGGCGATGCTTTTCGCTTCCTGCAACTCGGTGTCGGGCAACAGTACCGCAAATTCCTCGCCGCCATAGCGCGCCAGCAGGTCGTGCGGTCTCAGGTGTTCTGTCATGTAGCGTGCCACGGTTTTCAGGGTAATGTCGCCGACGAGGTGCCCGTGGGTATCGTTGACGCGCTTGAAGTGGTCGATGTCCGCCATCATGATGGCATAGGGGCTGTGGTTGAGCGCGCAGCGGTGCAGGGCGCGCGGGAAGGCGTCTATCATCCAGTGGCGGTTATGCACGCCGGTCAAAGCATCGACATAGGCCTGGCGCTCAAACAGCTTCTTTTTGTCCTGCGAGGTGATCAGCGCGCGATTGTCGTTGCGCATCCGGCCGGCCACGATGCCGAGCAGATTGCGGGAGATGCCGTGGGAGTGGTCGACCAGCGACCATACCGTGTCGTGGGGTATCGACAATACGCGGGTGGGCTCGGTGGCGACGACCAGCGCCGACGGGTGCTTTCCGTCCACCAGCGAGATCTCGCCGACGCATTCGCCGGCGCCCAGCGTTGTATGTTCGAGGGATTCCTGTGCGGCCAGATGCACGCTCAGCTTGCCCTCGAATATCAGGTAGAGATGGTGATTGGGGACATCCGGCCTCAGCAGATTTTCGCCTGTGCCCAGGTTGCGAACGGAGCAGTGCTCCAGCATGTATTCGACGCTGGTGAAGTCCATACCCTGAAACAGCTGGTTTTGTTCGGTTAAGGCGCGGTCTGCTGCATTCATGCTTGCCTGTCCTTCCTGTCCTGAGAGATTCGGCGATATTGGGATTATCCTGCCCCGTGCCGTTGCACTGGGGCTTGCGCATCATAGCCGAGCCGGTAAGTTGATACCACAGCCTGTTCGTGAGCGGAACGATACGGCCGCCGGTTGTGTCTTTACCGGTTGGTGACGATAACCAGACCGCGCGCTTTATTGCTGGTCGTATCGATCGTGGCGATCGCCTGCCGCAGGGTTCCGATAGCTACCCATACCGGGGGATATTTGTACTTGGCCACATCGAGTATCAGCACGCTGTCCGACGGGGCGTCATAGGCGGCCAGTATCGACCAGTGCCCGCCTCCGACTTGCCCGAGATTGGCCCGCAGGTAATTGGCCAATACAAATTGCCCGTCGTCCGCCAGCGCTTTTTGCAGCAGGGCGCGCAGATTGTGGTCGTCGAACGTGTCCCCGGCGATGGAGGTGGCGGCGACGTGGTGCCGCGACAGGGTGGCCGCCATCTCCTCGCGCGTCATGCCGATGGCGAGCACGGTTTGCGGACTGATGATTTTTGCGACATCCGGGGTGAAAAAGTTGCGCTGGGTGAAGTAGGCGTAGGGCGCGTAATCGGGATCGACGGGCTTCTGTATCGGCATGGCATTGAGCACCGTGACGGCGCTGGCCACGGAACAATACGATTGGGTGATCTGCACGGCGAACGTCGGGGCCAGTTGCCAGTAATCCGCATCGGGCGGGATGCGGGCGCGCAACGCCTTGCCTTCCGCCGTATCCCAGTAGATGACGGCGGGCCCTGCACCGGCCAGCGCCGGGGTTGCGGAAACGATTAAGCCGAGGATGGCTGCGTATGCCAGGCGTCTCATCTGTGCATGGCCTCCATGATATTCATGATTTTCACCGGGCCGCTTTTGCCTGCGAGCGCCAACGGCATTCTTGCGCAAGAACCCGATTGGCTGCGGAGACGGGAGCAGCGGTATGGGGGGCGGTTGCATGCAACGACTGCAGGCCGGTCTATTCGACCTTTGTCCAGAGCGCGCGGCTGATTTTTCCCAGTCTGGAGGTGCCTTCCACGTCCTGTCCTTTGTTGTACAGAGCCAGGATGTCGCGCAACTCCCTGGCAAGCTGGTCCCGGTCTTCGATCGCATAGTCCGGATTGGCTTCCAAGCTCTCGAATAGCCTGCCCAATTCGGTTTTGACATCTTCCAGGTCGCCCTGCGCCATGTTTTCCTGGATGAACGAAAGATGGTCCAGCACCCTTAACATCATGCGCGTGGATTGAAGGTCGGGCTTGATGAAAAAGTGCGGCACCAGATGAGACATCGGCGCGAATTCCTGCTTCTCCACCCAGTGCTGATTCGATATCGAGTGCTCCCTCAGTTCGCGCAAAAACCAGCATTTATTTTTGTTGCGCGCAAAGTGGTAGGTCTGTCCCCATTCCGAATTTTCGCCGAACACCTGCACCACGGTGGCGTTGGCCGATTTTTCGTGCACCTTTGCGATCAGGCTGTTTTCCTGCAGCAATGCGGAAAGGCCGGGTCTTTTTGCATCCTGTTGCCTGGTGCGGAGAGAGCGGGTGGTTGAGGACAGGTCTTCGCCCATTTCATCTATGCCATATTTCTGGTCCAGCATTTTCAGCGGATAGGCGGTTCGGCTGGTTGCGAAAGTCTTGTCGTTCGAAAAGCGGAAGAAGAAGGTCAGAAAATTTTCGTTCTCGGACGGATCGCATTCGGCCCCATGGGCGAACATCGGAACGCACAGGAGCAAAGAGAGGGTGAGCGCGCGAATCATAAGTGGGTCTGATAAGGTCGGGTGTCCGCGATAGGGGCGCACATTTATAGCACGAATGAAGGACGGGCCGCTACTGGCAAAACGCGCATAAAGAAGATGAAAAACGGGTCTCATAATGCAATGGTCCGTAAAAGTAATTAATCCGCACCGGGTCAATAAGCCCAGGTCCACGCCATGCCCAGCCCCTTGCCGAGCAGGGAAAGCTGCGGAACCCATTCCGGCACTTCGTTCCCGAACAAACGCCAGGCATCCAGCGCTCCCGGCACGGCCAGTGCCAGTGCGAGCTGGTTGTTGGATAGCCCGGTCGCATCCGACATGCCGACAACATCGCCCTGCCGATGGTCTTTAAGGTAGACCAGATAAGCCAGGGTGATGCCCAGATGGGCGCAGACTACGCCGGCGCCGAAGTTGCCGGGCGGCTCTTTCGATTCCCTGCCGTTGCTGTCGCGCAGCACCAGCTCGGCCAGCAACCACTGCGTCTGAAAGCCGGCGGAGGCAACCTGCAAATGATCCGCATCGGTGAATGCCGCACCGGGATAGACGATGGAAAGACCGTCGTGCCCGACCCTGTATCCCTTGGCGGTGGCGACCGCGTAATGGCCGAGCTCGTGGGCAACAACCCCGCCGGCAAGACCGAGCGCAAACCTTCCCCATTCGGGGCGCGCATCGTCAAACGACCAGCCCGCACAGAGGCCGTGGATGGGCAGCAGGGCGGATACGAGCAGTACCGCGCATCGACAATATCTGATCAAGCATCACCTCGGAATTTGACGGGGGTCGCCATAACGCGAACGGAATGTTCTGTGTGCGGCACAGGAACATGTCGCCGCGTGCCGGCCAACGATCCGTCGCATCATAGCCGGAGACTGGCGTCGATACCACCTTCCGTGACCGGGCGGATGCGCGGTCCCGGTTCGCGCAATGATTCCGGCAAGGCACACAAAATATTCGATGCCGGTTACTTTACGCCGTTAAGCGCCTCTTTCAGCGTGGCGCCGGCCCTGAAGGAAGGAACCCTGGCGGCCTTGATCTTCAATCGCTCTCCCGACCTTGGATTGCGACCGATGCGTGCGGCACGCTCGCGAACCTCGAAGATACCGAAACTGGATAAAGTGATCTTGTCGCCCTTTTTCAGCGTGCTGCTGATGACATCGAGCAGCGCCAGCACGTTACGGTCGGCATCCGCTTTACTGCCGCCTGTTTTGTTGGCCAAAGCGGCGATGAGTTCTTTCCTGTTCATGGTTCCCCCGGTGTAAAGCCTGCACAGGCAGTGTTGCAGCCCTGTCCTGGATGAGCTGGAATCCGTCAATAGCGCCCGTGCATGCTGAAAAAATAATTTTTCAGTTCCTCTTTTTCGGCGTTCCTTTGTCTGGCCATGCCGTGCAGATGCAGGACCAGGTTGCGCATCACGCCATACACGATGGCAGGATGGGTATGCAGCAGGGATTCGAGCCTGGAGCGCTGCAACAACAGAACGGTGCTATCCCTTCTGACGATGATCCTGGAGTTGAGGCTCATCATATTCCCGCCCACAAAGCTGACGATTCTGGCCAGATCGCCCGGCCATACCAGATGCAGCGACACCGGCTCATTGCCCACCAGGGCGTTGATCTCGACCTCGCCATCGACCAGTACCATCAGCGCATCCTTTAACGGATCATCGTCCAGTTCGGCAAGCTCCCTGACCTCAAAGGTTTGAACGGTAATCAGCCTGGTCAGCACGCTGATTTCCGGATCGCTCAAGCCTTCTGCCAGCCTGCTGTTGTGCAGGGCTCTCAATATGCGCTCATCGGGAGTGATCAGGTGGCCCATCATGTGCATGGCTACTGCAGCATTGCCGGGTTGGGTGGCAGAATTGTGTTGGCCGTCGGGTAAATTCATCGCTTTACTCCCATCAAAAATGTGTGCCTTGCGAAAGCGCCCAATCACGCAAGGTTTGCGCCGCACGGTATGTGCAATGCCTATGGCCTGGACTTCGCAAGTTGCATGCCGGAGGGAAATCGACATTTCCTTGCGGTTGCGTTGACCTCCGCAATCCATATCATCGATGCGTCTCCCGGCCAGCGCCCAAGCCGGCAAGAGACAGGTTGGCATGCGTATGCGGAGGCGATCCCGTTCCTGTTCGGCCTGATATCAGCGCCTGATTTGTCAAGGATGCATCGCGCGGATTGCACCAGAATCAAGCGCGGTGCACCGTCCGTGTGCGACATTTTCAATCCGGACGGACAGAAAGAGTGAATGTTGCCGCGATCTCCGGACATGGCTCGCTTATTGCAGTATCCCAGTGAGTGTACAAGGAGATGCGATTGAAACGAATCCTGATTATTGATGATGCAACAGATCGCGCCGCATGGCTGAAGGCCAGTCTTGAGTTGGCAGGATTCAATGTCGCCGGGGTATTGGCCTGGGAGCAGGTGGACGAGCACTCGATACAGGCCGCATCCGCAGACGTCATCATCGTGGATGCCAACGCGCCGGGGCGCGACACACTGGAGCAGATCAGCCTGATGTCCGCCACGCTGGAAAAACCGGTGGTCGTGCTGGGGGCGCAGAAAGACCAGCAGAGTATCAGGGAAGCGATGCGCGCCGGGGTCAGCGCCTATGTAGCGCATACCATACAGGGTGAGGACCTGAGCGGCATCATTCATGTGGCCGCCGCCCGTTTTGCAGAACACAAAAAACTGCGCGACGAATTAAAGGAAGCGAAGAGCCAACTCGTCGAACGCAAGCTGGTGGATCGGGCCAAGGGCATTTTGATGGCCGACCACGGCTACAGCGAACCCGAGGCATACAAGCGCATGCGCAATATGGCCATGAGCAAAGGAAAGCGTTTGGCGGAGATCGCCGAGGCCATCATTATGGCCAAAGAGCTGAGTGCCTGAATGTTGCCATATGGGTGCGCAGCCGCAAGGAAATGCACCAAACAGTTGCGGCAGGAACGGTTAGGCTCGCTGATTAACAAATACAACTTCGGCTGCATCCATTTATTTTCGGATGTTTCAGCCAATCAATGATTTTTGGCACAGGTCTTGCGGAGTAGTTTGCAGTAACCGGGTCAATGGCGATCCGGCACCAGTTTGAACGGACAAAGGCGTCCATTCGCGGGAGTTGTGTCTCCTGCGGGTGTGACGCCTTTTTATTTTGTAATTTTTACTGAGGAGCGATGCGATGGACGACGAATTCAAAAACAGCCGGAGGGATTTCATGAAAAAGGGTGCGGGGTTGTTGGGTGGTGCGGCGCTGATGGCGATGGTTCCGCCGGGCGTGCGCAGTGCCGCTTGGGCAGCCGGTTCCGATGCGCCGGAGTTGAAAGAGGTCAAGGTGGGCTTCATCCCGTTGACCGATTGCGCCTCGGTGGTGATCGCCTCGGTGATGAAGTTCGACGAAAAATACGGCATCAAGATCGTGCCTTCCAAAGAAGCGTCCTGGGCGGCGGTGCGCGACAAGCTGGTAAACGGCGAACTGCACGCGGCGCATGTGCTGTACGGTCTGGTCTATGGCGTGCAACTCGGCATCGGCGGACAGCAGAAAGACATGTCCGTGCTGATGACGCTGAACAACAATGGCCAGGCGATCACGCTTTCCAACCAGCTCAAGGACAAGGGCGTGACCACCGGTGCGGCCCTGAAGAAACTGGTTGATATCGAAAAGCGCGACTATACCTTCGCGCATACCTTCCCGACCGGCACTCACGCGATGTGGTTGTATTACTGGCTGGCCAGCCACGGCATCAATCCGCTGAGCGATGTGAAGACCATCACCGTGCCGCCGCCGCAAATGGTCGCCAACATGCGTGTCGGCAACATGGACGGATACTGCGTCGGCGAGCCGTGGGGCAACCGCGCGATCTACGACAAGATCGGCTTCACTGCGGCGACCACCCAGGACATCTGGCAGGACCACCCGGAAAAAGTGCTGGGCAGCACAGCCGAGTTCACGCAGAAATATCCCAACACCGCGCGCGCACTGATGATGGCCGTACTGGAAGCCTCCAAGTACATTGATGAAATGTCCAACCGCCGCAAGGTGGCCGAGATCATCGCCGACAAATCCTATGTGAACTGCCCGGTCGAGGTGATCGACCAGCGTCTGGAAGGCAAATACGAGGACGGTCTGGGCAAGAAGTGGGACGACCCGAACTACATGAAGTTCTGCAACGACGGTGCCGTGAACTTCCCCTATCTGTCGGATGGCATGTGGTTCCTGACCCAGCACAAGCGCTGGGGCCTGCTCAAGACCGATCCTGATTATCTTGCGATTGCCAAGCAGATCAACCAGATCGAGTTGTACAAGCAGGCGGCCTCCCAGGTCAAGGTGAGCATACCCAAGGACGTGATGCGCAGTTCGAAGCTGATAGACGGCACGGTATGGGACGGCAAGGATCCCAGGAAATACGCCGCCAGCTTCAAGGTGCGGGCATGATGAAAATACGAAAGTATCTGGCGGAACATCTGGTTCCGCCTGTCATCGGCATCGGGATATTCATCCTGCTCTGGGCGATGCTGGCGCAGGGCAGCGAGACACTGCCGGGACCGCTCAAGACCTGGGATTCCGCAGTGACGCTGTTCAGCGATCCGTTCTATCAGAAGACGCCAAACGATCAGGGCATAGGCTGGAACATCCTGAATTCGCTGGGGCGGGTCGGCATCGGTTTCGGGCTGGCCGCGCTGATCGGCATCCCGCTCGGATTCATGATCGGCCGCTTCGGCTTTCTAGACAGGATGACATCGCCCATCGTCAGCATGTTGAGGCCGGTATCGCCGCTCGCCTGGCTGCCCATCGGTCTGCTGGTGTTCAAGGCAGCCAATCCCGCCGCCATCTGGGTGATCTTCATCTCCAGCATCTGGCCGATGATCATCAACACCGCGATGGGCGTGCGCCAGTTGCCGCAGGATTATCTGAACGTGGCGCGTGTGCTCAACCTGTCCGAATGGAAGGTATTCACCAGGATATTGTTCCCGGCAACGCTGCCCTACATGCTGACCGGCATACGTCTGGCCATCGGCACGGCCTGGCTAGTGATCGTCGCGGCAGAGATGCTGACCGGCGGCGTGGGCATCGGATTCTGGGTGTGGGACGAGTGGAACAACCTGAACGTCGAGCACATCATCATCGCGATCTTCGTGGTCGGTATCGTCGGCTTGCTGCTGGAGATGATACTGATCCAGATCGCCAAACGATTCAGCTATTGACCCTGCAATTTAGATTTCAAACAGGAACACCATGAAAAAGTATGTGCAGATAGAAAACGTGCAGATGTCGTTCGAGACCAGGCAGGGGCCGTTCGTCGCGCTCAAGGACATAGACCTCAAGATCAATCCCGGCGAATTCATCACCCTGATCGGGCACTCGGGCTGCGGCAAGTCCACGCTGCTCAACCTGATCGCGGGGTTGCTGCTGCCAACCAACGGCGTGATGCTTTGCGCGGATCGCGAGATCGCCGGGCCGGGGCCGGATCGCGGCGTGGTGTTCCAGAACCATTCGCTGCTGCCCTGGCTGACCTGCTTCGAGAACGTCTATCTTGCAGTCGAACGCGTGTTCGGTGCGACGGAAAGCAAAGCGCAACTCGCGCAGCGCACCAGCAATGCGCTCGCATTGGTGCATCTGAGCCACGCCGAGCATAAATATCCGCACGAGATATCCGGCGGCATGAAACAGCGTGTCGGCATTGCGCGCGCGCTTTCGATGCAACCCAAAGTGCTGCTGATGGACGAGCCGTTCGGCGCATTGGATGCATTGACCCGCGCGCACTTGCAGGACGAGCTGATGAAGATCGTCGCGGCAACCAACAGCACGGTGGTGATGGTCACGCACGATGTGGATGAGGCAGTGCTGCTGTCCGACCGCATCGTGATGATGACCAACGGCCCGGCGGCAACCATAGGAGAAATCCTGACGGTCGATCTGCCCAAGCCGCGCAACCGTCTGGCGCTGGCAAACGATGCTCATTACCACAGCCTGCGCGGTGCCGTGCTGGAGTTTTTGTACCAGAAGCAGGCAAAAGCAGCCGCCTGATTTAACCAACTTTAACCTGGGGAGTTATCGCAATGAAACGCAGAAACGACAAACACTTGCAGCAATCCTTGATAGCCATCGCTTTGCTGGCAGGCAGCGCGGCAGCCCATGCCGCCGAAGATATCGCGGAAGCGCTGGCGGGCGGAAAAACGTCGGCCAACGTGCAGCTCCGTCACGAGAACGTCAAAAATCCCGGCAAGGCCGCGCCAAATAGCGCAGATGCTTCCACCGTGCGCTTGCGCCTGGGTTATGAGACCGGGACATTTAGCGGCTTCAGCGCAATGGTCGAGGCGGAGTCGGTGACCGCGCTGGGCGGCAAGAGCTATGACAGCAAGGCAACCGGGGCCACCGCGAACGGTTATGCGGTCGCTCCTGATCCGGAAGCCACCGAGATGAATCAGGCCTATCTGAGCTACAGCTCCATCCCCGCATCCACGAATGTGAAATGGGGACGGCAACGCCTGATACTCGATAACGCGCGCTTTATCGGCAACGTGGGATGGCGCCAAAACGAGCAGACCTACGATGCGCTGACGCTGGTGAACGCATCGTTGCCGGACACCCGGATCACGGCTGCCTACCTGGCCAATGTAAACCGCATCTTCAGCGACAACGCCGCCAGCAAAACTTCCGGCGCGTTTGCCGGCAATCACAAGATGAGTTCGCGCCTGCTGAACGTCAGCTACAAGGGATGGGGTTTCGCCGAGCTGGTGGGTTATGGCTACATGCTGAACTACGATGCCTCCACCGCATTTACCGCCAGTTCCACAAACACCTACGGTTTGAGGATGAACGGAAACTCGCAGGTCGATGAGTACAAACTATTGTACACGGCGGAATATGCGAGCCAGTCCGACGCCAACAACAATCCGACCCAGTTCAAGGCCAGCTACCTCTTTGTGGAAGGCGGCGTGGATATCACCAGCGCGGTATTCAAGCTGGGGTATGAGGTGTTGGGCGCCGACACCGGCGCCACCACCAAGGCAAGCAGCGCAGCGACCACCAAGTCATTCTCGACCCCGCTGGCCACGCTGCATGCCTTCAATGGTTGGGCTGACATGTTCCTGGTCACACCTACCCAAGGCCTGAAAGACATCTATGTGTCGGCCGGAACGACGTTGGCTGGCATCAAGATGGCGGCTGCCTACCACGACTTCAGCGCGGATAAATCCACGGCGACCATCGGCGACTACGGGACGGAATGGAACCTGATGGCCGCCAAGAACTTCGGCAAGAGTTATGTCATCGGCGCCAAATACGCCATATACAAAACGCAAAATGCTGCCATAGGCGCCAATACCAACAAGCTGTGGTTGTGGGCGGAAACGAAGTTTTAATGGATATCCAGACAACACCGGTGTGCCAGATGAAAATACCGTTTTTCCCGGCGTCACTCGAGCGCAGACATGAGATTGCCATCATGTACTTCGGTCGGGTCAGCGACTATTTGGCGATGACATCGGAACGTATGGCGGTTCCGGACGGGAAGTTTACGCTTGAGCAGATGCTGAACAAATTGCGTATGCGCGGAAAAAGATGGGCATATGAGCTGGATGACAGCTGCGTGGTTTGCACAGTCAATGGCAAGGCTGCGTGGTTGTCCGACATCATCGCGGCGGGTGACGAGATAGAAATACTTTCGAACAGATCCGTGTTTGAGATATGAGCGGTGAAGCCGGGCAGCACACTGGCGGCACCCGATAAATTTTGAGGAATGCATGATGACAAAAAATAAAATGCGGCTGGTAGTAATCGGTAACGGGATGGCGGGGATACGCACCATCGAAGAACTGCTCAAGATGTCGCCGGACGAATTCGACATCACGGTGTTCGGCGCCGAGCCGCAGCCCAACTACAACCGCATCCTGCTTTCTCCGGTTCTGTCCGGCGAAATGAAGTTTCAGGACACCGTGCTGAACGACTGGAGCTGGTACGAGGAAAACAACATCACGCTGCATGCCGGCAAGGTGGTGAACAAGATAGACCGGCAGCGCTGTATGGTGGAAACCGCCACCGGATTGGCTGTGCCCTATGACCGCCTGCTGATTGCGACTGGCTCCAACCCGATCATGCTGCCTATACCCGGCATCAATCTGCCCGGCGTGCTGGCCTATCGCAGCATAGACGATGTCGAGAAGATGCTCACCGCTGCGCGGGATAACAATGGAACAAAAAAACGCGCCGTGGTCATCGGCGGCGGGTTGCTCGGGCTGGAAGCGGCGAACGGCCTGTCTTTGCAAGGCATGGAAGTTTCGGTGGTGCACCTGTGCGACTGGCCGATGGAGCGCCAGCTGGATCAGGTCGGCGGCGGGCTGTTGAAGAAAGAGCTGGAGAAACGCGGGCTGAAGTTCTATCTGTCGCGTCAGACCGAAGCGATCCTCGGCGAGACCGAAGTGACCGGGCTGCGCTTCAAAGATGGCGAAGAGATTCCTGCCGATCTGGTGATCATGGCGGCGGGCATACGCCCCAACATCGACCTGGCCAAGTCTGCCGGCATCTATTGCGAGCGCGGCATCGTCGTCAACGACACGATGCAAACTTACGACCCGAAAATCTATTCGGTCGGCGAATGCGTGCAGCATCGCAAACAGACCTATGGCCTGGTCGCGCCGCTGTTCGAGCAGGCCAAGGTCGCGGCGAACCATCTGGCCGAATATGGCCGGATGCGTTACGAAGGTTCGTCGGTGTCCACCAAGCTCAAGGTGACCGGCATCGACCTGTTCTCGGCGGGGGACTTCAATCCCGGTCCGGATGATGAAGAGCTGTTGTTGCAGGATGCGGCGCGCGGCGTGTACAAGAAGCTGGTATTGCGCGACAACAAGTTGCGCGGCGCGGTGATGTACGGCGACACCGTGGACGGGCCGTGGTATTTCCAGATGATGCGCGATGGCACCGACATCACCGAGATGCGCGAGCACATCCTGTTCGGCCAGGCGCATCTGGGCGACTCGGGTCGCGGCGGCGCGGCCAGCGTCGCGAACATGCCGGATAGCGCCGAGATCTGCGGTTGCAACGGCGTGTGCAAAGGCGCCATCGTCAAGACCATTCTGGACAAGAAGCTGTTCACGCTGGAAGAGGTGCGCGCGCATACCAAGGCCTCCAGTTCCTGCGGCTCCTGCACCGGGCTGGTCGAGGCGATACTGGCCAACACCGTGGGTGGCGATTACTCGGCCAAGCCGAGCAAAAAGCCGATGTGCTCGTGTACCGAGCTGACCCATGAAGAGGTTCGCGAGGCCATCGCCAAGCATAGCCTGAAGAGCTTGCCGGAACTGATGCAGACATTGGGCTGGAAGACGCCGGATGGCTGTCATTCCTGCCGCCCGGCGCTGAACTATTATTTGCTGTCGGCCAGTCCCGGCGAATATCAGGACGACAGCCGCTCGCGTTTCATCAACGAACGGGTGCACGCCAACATCCAGAAGGACGGCAGCTATTCGGTGGTGCCGCGCATCTGGGGCGGGGTCACCTCGCCGTCCGAATTGCGCGCTATAGCCGACATCGCCGAAAAATATAAAGTCCCGACCGTGAAGATCACCGGCGGTCAGCGCATCGACCTGCTCGGCGTGAGCAAGGAAAACCTGCCGAAGATGTGGGGCGATCTGGTCAAGGCGGGATTCGTCTCCGGCCACGCCTACGGAAAATCGCTGCGCACGGTCAAGACCTGCGTCGGTTCGGAGTGGTGCCGCTTTGGCACTCAGGACTCCACCGGGCTGGGCATCAAGGTCGAGAAGATGACCTGGGGTTCCTGGACGCCGCACAAATTCAAGATCGCCGTGTCCGGCTGCCCGCGCAATTGCGCCGAGGCGACCATCAAGGACTTCGGCGTGGTGTGCGTGGATTCCGGCTACGAGATCCATGTCGGCGGCAACGGCGGCATCAAGGTGCGCGTCACCGATTTCCTATGCAAGGTCGCGAGCGAGGCCGAGGTGCTGGAGTACTGCGGCGCGTTCATGCAGCTGTACCGCGAAGAGGCGCACTACCTGGATCGCACCGCGCCGTGGATAGAGCGCGTTGGCCTGGCCTATGTGAAACAGCGCGTGGTCGAGGACGCGGCAGGCCGTGCCGAACTGTATGCGCGCTTCCTCGAATCGCAAAAATATTCACAGGACGATCCGTGGAAGGAACGCGCCGAGGGCAAGGATGCGCACGAGTATGCGGCATTGGCGACGATCTAACCATGGCAACAAAAACAAGGATCAATTTTAAAAGCCGTTCGTGGTGAGCTTGTCGAACCATGAATGGCTACCTGCAAGTCAATTCACCCTTCGGCAAGCTCAGGGCGAACGGTTTATATGCGGCCATGCAAAAGAGGAAAATGAGAATGAACTGGACACAAATCGGCAATCTGGAAGACATCCCCCGCCAGGGTTCGCGTGTGGTTAACACGGCGGCTGGCGAGATCGCGCTGTTCCGCAGTGTGGACGACCAGGTGTTTGCGCTGGACAATCGCTGTCCGCACAAGGGCGGGCCATTGTCGCAGGGCATCGTGCACGGCAAGCGCGTCACCTGTCCGCTGCACAGCTGGGTGATCGAGCTGGAGTCCGGTAACGCGGTCGAGCCGGATGTCGGCTGCGCGCATCGTCATGAAGTGCGGGTAGCGCATGGCGTGGTGTTCCTTGAAGTCAGGGCCGAGGTTTGAGGCGCTAGGCGCGAGTAAAGCCCAAATCATGAAATCTCAGCCCCCAGTCCCCGGCCCCCAGTCCTCAACCCCCGGTTCTAAATCTCCAGTCCTGACGACTTGTCCCTATTGCGGAGTCGGCTGCGGCGTGGCGGTGAATGTTGCGGCTGTGACTCTGTCCGGCGATAAGCAGCATCCGGCCAACCTCGGGCGGCTGTGTTCCAAGGGTTCGGCGCTGGCCGAGACGCTGGATAACGAAGGCCGCTTGCTTTACCCCATCGTCGATGGCCAGCGCACATCCTGGGATGACGCACTGGATCGTGTCGCCGACGGCTTCAAGAACATCATCGCGCAGCACGGGCCGGACGCGGTGGCGTTCTATGTCTCCGGGCAAATATTGACCGAGGATTATTACGTCGCCAACAAGCTGATGAAGGGTTTTATCGGCAGCGCCAACATCGACACCAATTCGCGGTTGTGCATGTCCACCGCAGTCGCCGCGCACAAGCGCGCGTTCGGGGCGGATGCGGTGCCGGTCTGCTACGAAGACATCGAGCAAGCCGATCTGGTGGTGATCGCCGGTTCCAACTATGCCTGGGCGCATCCGGTGCTGTACCAGCGCCTCGTGGCGGCGAAGAAAGCGCGACCGGAGATGCGGGTGGTCGTGATCGACCCGAGACGCACCGCCACCTGCGACATCGCCGACCTGCACCTGGCCATCGCGCCGGGCGCGGATGCGTTCCTGTTCAACGGCCTGCTCCATCATCTGCGCCGCGAAGATGCACTAGACCTCGCCTACGTTGAGGCACATGTGGAAGGCTTTGCGGCAGCCTTCGAGGCGGTGCGGGCAGTCAGTTCGATTCCAAAAGTCGCGCAAGTGTGCGGTGTACCGGAAGCGCAGGTCAGCGAGTTTTTCAGAATGTTCGCGCGCACCGAACGCACCGTGACGATTTTCTCGCAGGGCATCAACCAGTCTTCATCCGGCGTGGACAAGGCCAACGCGATCATCAACGTGCATCTGGCCACCGGGCGTATTGGCAAGCCCGGCATGGGGCCGTTCTCGGTGACCGGTCAGCCGAATGCGATGGGCGGACGCGAGGTCGGCGGTCTGGCCAACCAGCTGGCGGCGCACATGGATTTTGCCGATGCGGCGAGTGTGGACCGGGTCGCGCGATTCTGGAATGCACCCGGCATTGCGCAGCAACCCGGCCTGAAAGCCGTGGACATGTTCCAGTCGATAGGGTCAGGCAAGATCAAGGCAGTGTGGATCATGGGCACTAATCCGGCGGTCAGCATGCCGGATGCGGACAAGGTGCGCGCCGCGTTGATGGCATGCGAACTGGTGGTTGTATCCGATTGCATGCAGCACACCGACACCACGGCCTGCGCCGACATCCTGCTGCCGGCGCAGGGCTGGGGCGAGAAGGACGGCACGGTCACCAATTCGGAGCGGCGCATCTCGCGGCAGCGCGCGTTCATCACGGCAGCGGGGGAAGCCAAACCGGACTGGTGGATCATCACTCAGGTGGCGCAACGCATGGGTTATGCCGAGCAATTTCGTTACACGCAGCCTGCGCAGATATTTCGCGAACATGCGCGGCTATCCGGTTTTGAAAACAATGGAGCGCGTGCCTTCGACATCAGCGCATTGGGCGAACTGGACGACGCGGAATACGACGCATTGCAACCTGTGCAATGGCCGGTCAACAGCCACGCACCGCAAGGCACGCAGCGCCTGTTCGCCGACGGGAAATTTTATACGCCCGGCGGCAAGGCGCGCATGATCGCGGTCGCGCCAAGATTGCCTGCGGTGGCGGTCGATGAGGCCTATCCGCTGGTGCTCAATACCGGCCGCATCCGCGACCAGTGGCACACGATGACCCGCACCGGCAAGGTGCCGCGCCTGAATGCGCACTTGTTCGAACCGTTCGTGCAAATGCACGCCGGCGATGCGCAAAAATATCAGTTACAGGATGGCGCACTGGCCAATTTGACCAGCCGCCACGGCAGCATGCTGGCGCGGGTGCAGGTCAGCGAAGATCAGCGTCCCGGTTCGGTGTTCGTGCCTATGCACTGGAACGATGCCTATGCCAAAGCGGCACGGGTGGATGCGCTGGTCGCACCCATCACCGACCCGATCTCCGGCCAGCCGGAATCCAAACACGCGCCAGTGCGCGTTGCGCCGTACAGCCCGGCATGGCAGGGCTTCGTGCTCAGCCGCAAACGGCTGGAATTTTCGGACGCCGGCTATTGCGCGTGCACACTGGGGGCCGGATATTGGCGTCACGAGATCGCCGGTGAAACGATGCCGGAGGATAGTCTTGTCTGGGCGCAAACTGCGTTGGGTGAAACGGGCGACTGGATCGAATACCGCGACGCCAAGATGGGCCGTTATCGTGCCGCCTGTCTGATGGATGGTCGTCTCGAAGCAGTGTTCTTTTTGGCGCCGGATCAGCGTCTGCCGGACCGCGAATGGCTGGCCAGCCTGTTCGCGCAGGCAGCGCTGCAACCCGCTGAATTGGCCGGCCTGCTGTCCGCGCGCCCGCCGCTGGGGGCGGTGTCGGACACCGGGCGCATCGTGTGCGCCTGCTTCAGCGTCGGCGCAAAGACGATCGCCAACGCGATCCAGTCACAAGGGTTGGATAGCGTCGAGGCGGTAGGCGCGTGCCTGAAGGCGGGGACAAATTGCGGATCATGCGTGCCGGAGATACGCCGTATTCTTGAGCGGCGTGCATGAACGGGATGGTGGTCAGAATTCAATTCTGCCCCCCCGAGACTGTGCTGGCGCGCAGCGCGCCAGCACATATCAAGGTGTTGAGCGGGTTATGATTTTTGTAGGGTGCATAAGCGCAGCGCATTGCACCGGATGGTTGGATGCAGAAAGATTCATACGGCGCAATGCGCTGCGCTTATTGTCGCCCTACCGTGTGCGCCTTACGCGAGCTCCGCCACGCTTTTTGGCGGAACGTCCGAGTTGAACGGCGGGTTCGGCTTTAACCTCATGCTCTACGTGAATGGCGCGTGACATAGTTACGTAGCACTCCGTCCATGCGTGACTGCCAACCTTCACCGGTGGATTTGAAAAACTCCAAGACCTCCGGGCTGTAGCGCACTGATACGAGTTGCTTCGTGCTCTCGGACTTGGGGCGACCGCGCACGGCTCGTATTGGAACCATGGATTTCAACTGCTTCGGCGTGAGCGGCTGAGCGTCTGGATCGGCTTTGGCCGCAGCAGTAATAACCTTGTCTTCTTGCAGAGTAGGCATTACAACGGATGGGCGTTTAGATGTTTTTGACATAGTGTGTTACCTCGCGACGATTGGCTAGTCTTAGGCTAATAATCCTTCGCATCTTGCCACGTTCCACAAATGCCACGTAGTAGAGAATGCCCGTCTTCGGTGCGAGTGCGATCATGCGCAACTCACCGTACTCGAAGCGGTCATCGACCCAAACCAGCGCAGCTTCCCAATCGAGTTCATCTGCCAATGAAAGAGAGACGCCATGTTTCGTCTGGTTTGTCGCGTCTTTGGCTGGATCGAACTCAATTTTCATGTTTTACTGTAGCTACAATAAATGCAATTGTCAATCAAGATGCATGCCGTGTTTTTAAGGGGCCCAACGAATGGAGTTGAGCGTCACCCCCGCCGACAGCTTGCGTTTATGGCAGGCGAGCGGAAGGACTGACAATGGAGTAAAAAACGGTTTCGAGCCTGGCATGCAAGCTGGCCAGTGGGGCGCAGCCGCGAGTGCAACGAGCGGTGTACGCTATTCACGATAGAAAATATCTCGACCCTGAAAATCATCTAGCCGACCTCCCACCGCCGGTGGCGGTGGGGTTAAAGTGAGTTTGCGAACTTGCGATAACCACAGGAGGCCGACATCATGAAGTATAGCGGAATTGATTTGCATTCGAACAACAGCGTAGTGACCGT
>JACRED010000019.1 GCA_016218415.1 Nitrosomonadales bacterium | reverse complement strand
GGCCGCGCACTACACCTGCGGCGGCATCGTGGCCAACCTTTCCGGCCGCGCCGACCTGGACAACCTGTACGCCATCGGCGAGACCTCGCACACCGGCCTGCACGGCGCCAACCGTTTGGCCAGCAACTCGCTGCTCGAATGCATGGTGTTCGCCGAGGCAGCCGCCCGCGACATTCTGTCCAGACCGTGCGGCGAACAGCTCCCGCTGCCGCAGTGGGACGAAAGCCGCGTGACCGACGCCGACGAGGAAATCATCATCGCGCACAACTGGGCGGAACTGCGCCGCTTCATGTGGGATTACGTCGGCATCGTGCGCACCACCAAGCGCCTGCAGCGCGCGCAGCACCGTATCCGGCTGCTGCACGAGGAAATCAACGAGTACTACGCCAACTTCCACATCACATCCGACCTGCTGGAGCTGCGCAATCTGGTGCTCTCCGCCGACCTCATCGTGCAGAGCGCGCTGTCCCGCCACGAAAGCCGGGGCTTGCACTACAGCAAGGACTATCCCGATACCCTGCCGCAAGCCGTTCCCACCGTGCTGGTGCCGCCCGCTTATAAGGCGCGGCAGCAAGGCTGATACGGCTGTCAGGGGGCTGCGGCGGGTGGTTTTCCATCCTGAGCGGATGGGGCTTTTTCCTGTTGCACCTTTTTCTCCGGGCAACTGGCCAGCAGTGCGTCCTCATCGTCATCCAGCAAAATGCGGCTGGCGTTGCCTTCCATGTCTTCGTATTGTCCCTTGCGCACCGCCCAGATGAGGATGGCGACAAACAGCAAGCCGAAGAAGGTCATGCCGGGGATGAGGCTGTAGATGACTTCCATAAAGGCTATTCCTTAAATGTGTTGCGGATGCGCGCCGCGTTGCCGATTACCAGCAGCGAGCTGAGCGGCATGGTGATTGCCGCCACCAGCGGTGTTACCCGCGCCATCACTGCCAGCGGCACCATGATGCTGTTGTAGGCGAGCGACAGCCCGATGTTCTGCTTGATGGTGCGAAGGGTACGCCGCGACAGCAGCGTTGCCAAGCGCACCTTGTCCAGCTCGCTTTGCATCAGCACGATGTCGGCGCTCTCCACCGAAACGTCGGTGCCCGAACCCAGGGCAATGCCGACATCGGCGCGGATCAGTGCGGGCGCATCGTTGACGCCGTCGCCGACCATCGCCACGCATTCGCCGCGCTGCTGCAGTTGCCGGATCACCTTGTCCTTGTCCTGCGGCAGCACTTCGGCGATCACCTCCCTGCCGCCAAGCTGGCGCGCGATCGCTTCAGCCACCTGCCTGCGGTCGCCGCTCAGCAGGGTCATGCCGATCCCCGCCGCGCGCAAGGTGTTGACCAGGCCCTGCGCATCGGCGCGCAATGTATCCGCCAGCACCAGTATCGCGGCATGTTGCCCGGCCACGGCGAGGTGGACGCAGGTTTTCGCCTGGCTTTCCAGCCCGGCAATCTGCGCATGCAGCTCATCGCTCAGAACCACACGATTGCTCTCCAGCCATTGCAACGTGCCCAGCACGACAGGCTGCCCACCCAGCACCGCTTCCACGCCCGCCCCCGGCGTAGCGTGAAAACTCTCCACTACCGCGTCGCGATACGGCAACTGGCGCTCTTCCGCCGCCCTTGTGACGGCCTGCGCCACGCTGTGTTCGGAGTAGCGTTCCACGCTCGCCGCCAGTTTCAGCAGCGAATCTTCTTCTTGCCCCGTTGCGGCAATCATGCGCTCCACGCGCATTTTTCCCTCGGTCAGTGTGCCGGTCTTGTCGAACACGAAATGCGTTACCCTGGACAGGGTTTCCAGCACCGCGCCATTCTTCACCAGGATGCCGTGCTTGGCACCGAGCCCGGACGCAACGGCAATGGACATCGGCGTCGCCATGCCGAGGGCGCACGGGCAGGTAATGATCAGCACCGAAGTGGCCGCCATCAGCGCCACCTCGAAATGCTCGGACCAGGCAAAGAAAGCGATCGCGGCGCACACCAGGGTGACCAGCACGAACCACGGCACGATGCGGTCGGCCAGCCGCTGGATCGGCGCCTTGGAGGATTGTGCTTCCTCCACCAGGCGGATGATCCTGGACAAGGTGGAGTCCCGGGATGTGGCCTGTACTTCCACTACCAGCGCGCCGCCGCCATTCAGGGTGCCGGCCGCCACACGATCCCCCTCGCGCTTGCCGACCGGGGCCGATTCGCCGCTCAGCATGGACTCGTCCACCGAGCTGCGCCCCTCGACCACCACCCCATCCATCGCGATCTTGCTTCCGGGCTTGACCAGCACCCGGTCACCCACCTTTACCGCGCGGACGGGGGTAAGTTTTTCCTCGCCATCCAGCAGCAAGGTAGCCACGCGCGGCTGCAAATCCAGCAGGCGGTTGGTCGCCGCCACCGCCTGGTGGCGGAACATGCCTTCCAGATAGCGCCCGATCAATATCACGAAAGTGAGGTTGGTGACCGTATCGAAATACACCGCTCCGACCTGGCTGCCGCTGACGATGATGTAGAGCGAGTACACGTAGGTGACCGACAGCCCGAGCGCGATCGGCAAGTCCATGGTCAAGCGCGCGTTGCGCAAACCGCCCCACGCCCCCTTGTAGAACGGGACCGCGGAATAAAGCAGGGTGGGGGTGGCGAGGGCGCAGCCCATCCAGTGGAAGAAGTCCCGGAACGGGCCGCTGTCGGCGCCACTGTAGAGCGCGATCGAGATCAGGTTGAGGTTCATCATCGCAAAGCCGGCGAAGAACAGCCGGAACAGCATGGCCCGGTTGGCTTTTTTCACCGCCCCTTCGGCGGCTTCCGGGTCATAAGGAGTTCCGGCGTAACCGATTCTGGAAAGCTCTGCAATGAGGGCGGAAAGCTTCGCGCGCCGGTTGTCCCAACGCAGGTGCAGGCGCTTGCCGGCGAGGTTGACGTTAGCCGCGAGCACGCCCGGCACCCGCATCATGGCGCGCTCGATCAGCCACACGCAAGCAGGGCAGTGTATGCCTTCGACCAGCAGATGCGCATCCAGGATGTCACCCTCGCGGTGGACGAAATCCTGCTGCACCTCGTCCATGTCATAGATCTCGATATCTCTGGGAGGGGCAGGTGGCGGGCCGAGCAGCACGCCTTGCGGGGTGCGCTGATAATATCCCTGCAAACCCGCATCATGGATCGCTTCGCAAACCTGCTGGCAGGCAAAGCAGCAAAATGCGCGCGCTTCGCCCCCGATCTGGCTGTGGTAATGGGCGTCCCCGGGAATCGGCAAACCGCAATGAAAACACCCCGCATGCACGGGGTGGCTGGTGTCGGTCTGTGGCATTGGCTATAGCGCGGAAATTACCTGGGAAGGCCGACAGAAACTTTCTGTTCCATCTCAAACAGGCGGCCATCCTGCTGTACCTTGATGAGCACATCCCAGTTTCCCGGGCGCGGAAAATCCAGCCTGCCCTCGTAAAGCCCGCCGGCGATCTCGTACAGGGTGGCACTGAAATCGTGCGCTGCGTTTCCGGGCCATTGCGCAGTCATGGCAACCTGGCCGCCCTGCACCGGCTTGCCGTCGCGATCGTTCAGCTCCAGCCGGATCGTTGCCGGGCTCGCCGCCAGAACAAAGCGTGCCGCGCTTTCCGGCGCCTGGCTTTCACCCTGCAATTGCTGAGGGGAGCGCAGTCTGGCCTGCCAGCCCAAAGTGGAGCGCCCGGCTTGCTGTTGCACCCATTTTGCGTCCTGCTTGTCGTGGTTCTTGACGCTGTAAACATCGTCCAGCAGACGCACCGGGGTCCGCATGACGCTCCACAGCAGATAGACGTTTACCAACACCCCGCACAGCACGATCGCCGCGAAGCCGAGCATCCACGGGTTGCGCCAGCCTTGCTTGTTGCTTTGCGAAATCATCATTGTCCTTTCAATATGAACACCGCAAGCTAGCGCTTGGGGCCATTGAATACCGTATGGTATTCCGCTCCCATCGAAGGATCTTCAGTGTTTTCCACGCGAAACTCGATGCGGGTCACTTCCTTTTTGATATTCTCTTCCTTGGCTTTGACGAATACCGTGAAGGTAGACGCCTTGCCGTGCGTGACCAGTTGTTTCTGGCCGCTATCCACGATAATCTGATCCTTTATTCCGCCTTCGGCGATAACCCTGACGGTCAAATCCTTGTCGGTTTTGTTCAGCACCCTGAAGGTGTATTTGTTCTGGATCGAGCCATCGCTCATACGCACGAACAGCGGCTGGCGCTCCGGCGCAACCCTCAGGGTAAGCGAGCCCAGGTGGGTCAGCCCATAGACGATGCCGGCGAACGCCAGCAGCAGGATCGCCACGTACACCAGCGTACGCGGATGCTGATAGAGCTTCTTGACCGGCTTTCCTCCCAGCTCGTCCAGCGATGCATAGCGAATCAGGCCGCGCGGGCGGCCGATCTTGTCCATCACCGAATCGCACGCGTCCAGGCACAAGCCGCAGGTGATGCAGCCCAGTTGCTGGCCCTGGCGGATATCCACTCCGGTAGGGCAGACCTGCACGCACTGGAAGCAGTCTATGCAATCCCCTTGCCTGGCGTCGCCCGTAACATCACCCTTGCGCAATTTTCCGCGCGGCTCGCCGCGTTTTTCGTCGTAAGCGGGAAGGATGGTCTGCGAATCGCACATCACCCCCTGAATGCGCGCGTAGGGGCATAGCCACATGCACACCTGCTCGCGCATGAATCCGGCAAAATAGTAGGTGGTCAGGATAAAAAATACCAGCACGACCCATTCGAGCAAAGTGAGGTTAAATGACAGCAGGTCGCGCCAATACTGGAAGGCGTCCTCGAACCAGATGGTGAAGCTGATTCCAGTCAACACCGAAACCAGCAGCCAGAGAAAGTGCTTGATGGCTTTCAGCCGCAACTTCTCGGCACTCCACGGCGCGGCATCCAGTTTGTGGCGTTTGCCGGGCGGCCCCTCGACTTTCTCTTCGATCCAGGTAAACAGGTCCGTCCACGCGGTCTGGAAACAGAAATAGCCGCAGAATACGCGCGAGGCGACGGAGGTTACGGCAAACAGCACCATCGCCAGCAACAGCAGCAGCAGGGAAAGCATCCAGATATCCTGCGGCAGGATGGTGAGATTGAAAAAGTGGAACTGGCGATGGTTTATGTCCAGCAGTATCGCCTGCCTGCCGTTCCAGCGCAGATAGGCGCCGACGAAGAAAAACAGCCAGAGCGATTCGCTAAGGGTTTTGAAGGTGCGGAAAAAACCCGGCATGCGTTTCGCGTGTATGGTTTTCTCACCGGAATTGACGTGCCATTCCGCGTGCTCGCGGTAAAGCCCCGTTACCCCGCCCGCTTCCATATCCTTTATTTGCTGCGGATCATTCACTCTCTATCCTTAACTCTGCCAAAAACTGCCTGCTGAAAGAAAAAGGAGGAGAACTCGCCCCCTCCTTCTTCTTCACCCTCAATACACCTTGACGGCAGTTATTTCTCGCCGGGTCTCTTTCTCGAGTTGCGGTACAACCAAACCAACGCGGAAATTACCACCGTAAACGCCAAAGCGGCGGCAATCATCAGGCCCCAAAAGTTAAAGTCGCGCGACATTTTAATTTCCTTTCATAAATCATGCACGGATATTTCGTGCAATACCCTGGCTTCAATTGGCTGCCGGAGCCGGATCGGACGCTTTTCCGCCGCCAAATTTAAATACATAAACGGCCAGCTTCTTGATGTCGGATTGGCTCAGCTTTCCAGCCGCGCTGAAATTGGGCATGACCGCATTGCGCGTTTCCTTGTCGCCCGCATCGTTGACGCCGTGGGTGATGGTGTACTTGATGCCTTCCGGCGTTCCGGAAAAACGCCAGACCTTGTCGGCCAGGTTGGCCGATCCCATGGCCTGCATCCCCTTGCCATTGGCACCGTGGCATGCGACGCAACCCTTTTCCGTAAACAACGGGGTGGAGGTCGGATTGCCCTGCGCGACCGCACTGGCCAGGGCATCAATCTCCTGCGCGGACAAGCTGGTCTTGTGCGCCATCATCATGCCCTGGCGGCCATTGGCTATGCTCTCGAATATCTGCTCTATGGTGCCGCCATACAGCCAGTCGTCGTCATTCAGGATGGGCGCAAACAAACCCTGCTTGTCTGTGGTGCCGATACCGTTCTGCCCGTGACAAGCCGCGCAGTTGTCGCTGAACAGTACCTTGCCGGAACGCGACACGTATTCGGACAGTTCCTTGTCAGCCAGGATCGCGGCCGGGGCCATATCCTTCAGCCTCTTCTCGAACTTGCCGCGCACGTCATCCACATCCTTCATGTCGGCTTCCATCTCCTTGACGGCGGTCCACTGCCCGGTTCCCGGCACACCGATGCCCTTGGTGAAAGTACCGGAAGTGGCGATGGGGATGGCCGGGTACATCAGGAAATACACCACCACCCAGATCGCGCTGGCTGTCAGCCCGATCATCCACCACCTCGGCGGCTGGTTGGTGTAATCCGCCAGATCGTCATCCCATACGTGCCCGGTAGTCGTTTCGCCGCTGTCGGCGTTGCGGTTGTCGCTCATTTCTTACCTCCGAAATTGTTGTGTTCGCTTTCATCCCGCAGGGCCATGTCGCCTTGCGAGTTAAACGCTTCCTTGTTTCTGGGGTTGAATACCAGCACGTAGACCACGACCATCGCCACGAAAGCCAGAACGGTGAAAGCCACTCCGAGCCAGTCATTGCGCGACATCGCAGCCCAGTCGGTGTGCAGATATTCCATCAGTCTAGTCACGGTAGTTCACGCCTTCCTGGAACTTCACGTGATTGCCCATGGATTGCAGGTAGGCGATGACCGCATCCATCTCAGTTTTGCCATCAACCTGCGCCTTGGCGCCAGCAATATACGCATCGCTGTAGATAGACTTGGGCACCGGGTTAAACGGCATCCTGGTCATCACCTGCATGGTTTTGACGGTTTGCTCGGCGTTAACCGCCGCCTTGTCCAGAAAGAAGTAGTTGGGCATGACGGATTCGGGCACCACCTCGCGCGGATATTTCAAATGGCGGCGATGCCATTCGTCCGAATACTTGCCGCCCACGCGGGCCAGATCCGGGCCGGTGCGCTTGGACCCCCACTGGTAGGTGTGGTCGTACATGGACTCCTCGGCGATCGAGTAATGCCCATAGCGGTCTTTCTCGTCGCGGAAGGGGCGGATCATCTGCGAGTGGCACAGGAAACACCCTTCGCGGATAAACACGTAGCGTCCGGCCGTTTCCAGTGCAGTGTAAGGACGCACGCCATCGCCTGGCTGCCATTCTGCCAGCGTTTTATGCTGGGAAGTGGCTGGATTCCAGATGATTTTATCCATCGGAATGGCGTTGCCTTGCAAGTCCTTGTGCTGCGTGTTGTTGTAAGTACCGTCGCCGCCAGACATCGCAGTATTAGGCAGATAGAACAACGGCACGATTTCCACGATACCACCGACCGCCACGGTAAGCGCGGTCAGGATGAACATCAGGAGCGTGTTGCGTTCAATCTTGTCCTGCAGCTTGGTTGAATAAATATGATCGTGATCAGACATCTTATCTCTCCCTTTATGCACGTGCAGCAACTGGACTCGTACCGCGAACAGCGCCCGCTTGACGAACAGTCATTACCACGTTGAACAACATGATCCACGCGCCCAGATTGAAGATCGCACCGCCGACCGCACGCATCACGTAGTACGGATGCATCGCCGATACAGATTCAACAAAAGTGTAGGTCAACGTGCCGTATTCATCATAATCACGCCACATCAGGCCCTGCATGATGCCGGATACCCACATCGCCACAACATAAGTTGTCGCACCGATCAGCGCCACCCAGAAGTGAACGTTAACCAGCTTGTCGGAGTACATTTCGGTATTCCACAGCTTTTTCACCATGTGATACAACGCACCGAAGGAGATCATCGACATCCAGCCCAGAGCACCAGCGTGTACGTGACCCACGGTCCAGTCAGTGTAGTGTGACAATGCGTTAACAGACTTGATCGCCATCACCGGACCGTCGAACGTGGACATCGCGTAGAACGCCATCGCAGTCACCAGGAAGCGCAGGATGTAGTCGGTACGCAACTTGTCCCATGCACCGGACAGCGTCATCATACCGTTCATCGCACCACCCCAGGACGGGATGATCATCGCCAGGGAAACTGCCGCACCCAAGGAACCGGTCCAGTCAGGCAAAGCGGTGTATTGCAGATGGTGGGCACCCAGCCAAACGTAACCGAAAGTCAATGTCCAGAAGTGCAACACGGACAAACGATACGAGAACACTGGACGACCTGATTGCTTGGGAATGAAGTAATACATGATGCCGAGGAAACCGCCGGTCAGGTAGAAACCCACCGCATTATGGCCCCACCACCATTGAATCATCGCATCCTGCACGCCCGAATAAATGGAATAGGAGGTTGCCCAATCCACCGGAATCGCCATGCTGTTTACCACATGCAGGTAAGTGATCATCACGATCATGCCGGCAGTGAAGAAGTTGGACACATAGATATGCGAAGTTTTGCGTATGCCTATGGTCATGAAATAGTTGAGGCCATAAGACAACCATACAACCGCTATCATGATATCCACCCACCATGGCAGCTCGGCATACTCTTTACCTTGCGACAGCCCCAAAGGCAAAGTAATAACTGCGCAAACGATGATCAGATTCCAGCCAACAAAGGTGAACCAGGCCAGACTGTTGCTCCACAACTTGGTAGAACAGGTACGTTGCACGATATAGAAGCCGGTAGCCATCAACGTGCAGCCGCCAAACGCAAAAATCACCGCATTGGTGTGCAGCGGACGCAGACGACCAAAGGTGATTTCAGGGATGTCAAAGTTCAAAAACGGCCACGCCAATTCCGATGCCACATACACACCGATCAGCGTACCTACCACCGCATAGACGATTGCCGCGATGGTGAACCATCGGACAACGTCCATGTCGTATTTTACTGGTGTCGCTTGAGTTGCTTCCACAGTAGTCTCCTCCTAGAGCAAAGTTTAAAAACAAGATGATTACTTGCCGAAACAGGGCAAACAACACACCTCCTCATTACAGCTTTTAAAGCTGCGCAATCATGGCATACCTATCCGCATGCGTAAAGGGGAAAACGCGCCAAAGCAAGACCATATCCCCCATTTACGCTCGGGATTTGGCATCCGACCGCACGGGCCGATAATAGTAAAAAAAGCAGGGGGGGGAGTTTGATATAAATCAAACTGGCGATGATAGATTTCGAAACAACCTGAAAATCTGGCGGAGAGGGTGGGATTCGAACCCACGGTAGCGTAAACGCTACGCCTGATTTCGAGTCAGGTACATTCGACCACTCTGCCACCTCTCCGTGTGGGTCGACAAACAGCGGCGCGCATTCTACCAGCTACCCCGGATTTCGGGCAGAATGTTCGCATGCGAAATTCAATTTGGCGTTCAAGGGCAGCATTTGCGGGCTTAAGCCTGCTGCTGTCCGCCTGCAACCAGCAGTTACCCGCATGGGACGCAGGAAAACTGGTGGTCATCATGCCGGAGACCGCGCAGAGCGCAAGGGCGCAATTCGAGCGCGAACTGGCACAGCTGTTCGCCGAGCAACTGCAAGTGACACTAGAAACAATCACGATACCGCAAGACGAAACCGCCTCCGCATTGCAGAGACATCAAGCGCATCTGGCCGCCGTTTCGCTGCGCCGCGAAACCGATATGGCCGCACTACAGTTTGCCCCCAGCTACCAGAACGTACGCGAATTGGTGGTATGCAATCACGACCATCCGCCACCCAGAAAGCTTGCCGACCTGAGCGCAAAGAGATTTGCCGCAGTGGCCGGCTCAGACCAGGAAGCGACGTTGCGCGAGGCACGGGAGAATATGCCGTCGTTGCAATGGCAGGCTCGCCAGAATCTCACCCAGGCAGAACTATTGGCCGAAGTTGCAGCAGGCGCGCTGGACTGCGCGGCAGTCAACGAACTGCAACTGGCCGATGCGCACAATTACCATCCCAACCTGATCGAAGCGCTCGAGATTGCCACCCCCTCCAGGCTCGCCTGGGGATTCCCCGGGGATGCGGATCCGGAATTGCTCAGCCAGGCGCGGATTTTCTTCACCCGCATCCGGCAAGACGGCACCCTTAACCGCTTGCTGGATCGCTACTACGGCCACAATCATCGGCTGGACAAAATGGATGCCGCCGCCTTCATTGCCAATGTCAAAACCACACTCCCGCATTATCGCCGCCTGTTCGAAGAAGCCGCCTCGATAACCGGCGAAGACTGGCGACTACTGGCTGCGCTGGCCTACCAGGAATCGCAGTGGGACCCGCTCGCCAGCTCTCCCACCAATGTGCGCGGCATGATGATGCTGACCGAGGACACTGCCGACCGGATGAGCGTCAGCAACCGTCTTGATGCGCGCGAAAGCATACTGGCTGGAGCGCAATATCTGGCTTTGCTCAAGAAGCAGATGCCGGAACGCATTCCGGAACCGGACCGCACCTGGATGGCTCTGGCCGCCTACAACCAGGGCTACGGACATCTCGAGGATGCGCGCATCCTGACCCTGCGCGCAGGACTTGACCCGGACAGCTGGTCGGACATAAAGAAATGGATGCCCAAGCTGAATCAGCCGGGTTATTACGAAACGTTGAAGCGGGGTTATGCGCGCGGCGGCGAGGCGGTGATATTGGTGGAGAGTATCCGCAACTACTACGACATGCTCAAACGGCTAGAGCCCGGGCCCGCATCCATCGATTCCGAATCCATATCCTATCGGCTGATCAAGCCTTTGAAACGTCTGCTGCGCTAACTGCCCCGTTTGTCGCGATGTTCCAGAAGTCGCTCGACGCGTTCCAGCCGGGCGGAAATATCCGTAAGCATGCGTTCGGTCATTTTTTCATCCTCCTCGATCTTCTCGACATCGCTGCCGATGAAGAATGCCGCAAGATTCGCGGTCAGCAACGACAGCAGCACCACGCCGAACAGGATCAGCAGTGAACCGAACAGCCGCCCCGCCGCGCTGTGCGGAACCACATCGCCGTAACCTACCGTGGCCATCGTGACCCACGCCCACCACATACCGTCCCACACTGTTCCGATAGACGGATCAATACGCGAAACGATCACGCCGGACAGGATCATTGTGATGAGTGCGACGATCAGAGTTGCGCCGAGTTTGTGCTTGGAAAGCAGTTTGCGTGCGGACTTCGACATGCGCACCAGCAACGCAATCACCAGAATCAGCCGGAAGCTGCGCAGCAGGCCGACCAGCGGGGCGAATTCCCAGAACCACGGGACCCCCCCGATGATGATGACGAGATTCAACCAGTTGCCCAACAGATAGGCTCGCCTGTTCTCAACCTGCGCGGCAAGCACCGACGTTTCCAACAGGAATGCCAGCCAGACCAGCCAATCTGCGGTACGCGCGAATTCATGGGAGATCGCCAGCGTCTCCTCCAGATACCACTGCACCACAATCCACAACGCGACACCCACCATCGGCCACTCGAGACGGCGCGCCCAATGGCGCGCGCCCGCGCGCTCGTGCTCGGCAACACCCGCGATACCGAGCAGGTGGACGACCCTCACTTGGAGATTTTCTCCATTCCACCCATGTAAGGGCGCAGCACTTCAGGAACGATGACGCTGCCGTCAGCCTGTTGGTAGTTCTCCAGCACCGCCACCAGCGTACGGCCCACAGCCAGACCGGAACCGTTCAGCGTATGCAGCAACTCCGGCTTGCCCTGCGCATTGCGGAAGCGCGCCTGCATGCGGCGCGCCTGAAAGGACTCGAAATTGGAGCAGGACGATATCTCGCGGTAGGTGTTCTGTGCGGGCAGCCATACCTCGATGTCGTAAGTCATCGCGGCTGAAAATCCCATGTCGCCGGTGCACAGCTTGACGACGCGGTAGGGCAGGCCGAGTTTTTTCAATATCGTCTCGGCATGGCCAAGCAATTCTTCCAGCCCTTCGTATGATTTTTCCGGATGCACGATCTGCACCAGCTCCACCTTGTCGAACTGGTGCTGGCGGATCATGCCGCGCGTGTCGCGCCCATAGGAACCCGCTTCGCTGCGGAAGCACGGCGTATGTGCGACGAATTTCATCGGCAGCTTCTCTAGCGACACGATCTCGTCACGCACCATGTTAGTCACGGGAACTTCGGCGGTAGGGATCAGATAGAAATTCTCCTCTTTCGCTTCGAAAGAACCCCTCTGATAAATCTCCCCTTGCAGGGCGCGCTCTGCAGCGCCCTCTTTCATTTCGAACTTAGCTCTGGGAACCCTGAATAAATCATCCTCGAACTTCGGCAGCTGTCCTGTGCCACGCATCGATTCTGCGTTCACCAGATAAGGCACATAGGTCTCGGTGTAACCATGCTTGTCGGTATGCGTGTCCAGCATGAACTGCGCGAGTGCGCGGTGCAACCGTGCCAACGGTCCTTTCAGCAGCGAGAAGCGCGCACCGGCAATTTTGGTGGCAGTTTCAAAATCTAGTCCACCCAGTCCCTCGCCGATGCTGACGTGATCCTTGACATCGAATTCGAATTTCGTCGGCGTGCCTACTTTTCGCACTTCGACGTTGTCCGCCTCCGACTTGCCTTCCGGCACGCTCGCATGCGGCATATTTGGAATAACAGAAAGAAACTCTTTCAATTTTCCTTGAACGATAGCGTCAGCAACTTCAAGCTGCTTCAGCTCATCACCAAATTCAGCAACTTCAGCCATAATCTCAGCAACCAGCTTTTCATCACCTTTCGCTTTTGCTTGGCCGATTTCTTTTGATTTAGAATTCCGTTGGGACTGTAGATATTCTTTTTTGCCCTGAACCTCTTTTCGCTCGGCCTCAAGCTCCTTAAGTTCTGCGGTATTCAAATCATAGCCTCGCGAGGCCAGTCTCTTTGCCACACTGTCCAGATCGTTCCTCAATGCCTGAATATCCAACATGCTGCTTATCCTTTTTTGTTTTTTGCTTTCGCATCCAGCTCGCGCAAATGCGCCAACTTCTCCGCAATTTTCGCTTCCAGTCCGCGCCCGGTCGGCTCGTAAAAACTCACCTCCGGCATGCCGTCCGGGAAATAGTTCTCGCCCGCCGCATAACCGCCCGCCTCGTCGTGCGCGTAGCGGTAGTCCTTGCCGTAATCGAGTTGCTTCATCAATTTGGTCGGCGCATTGCGCAGGTGCAGCGGCACCTCGCGTGAACCATCCTGGCTGACGAAAGCGCGGGCGGCATTATACGCGACGTATCCGGCATTGGACTTGGCAGAGACAGCGAGGTAGAGCACGGCCTGCGCCAGCGCCAGTTCACCCTCAGGCGAGCCGAGCCGTTCGTAGGTTGCGGCAGCATCGTTACACAACTGCATGGCGCGCGGATCGGCGAGGCCGATGTCCTCCCAGGCCATGCGCACGATGCGCCGCGCCAGATAACGCGGGTCGGCACCGCCGTCCAGCATGCGCACCAGCCAGTACAGCGCCGCATCCGGGTTGGAGCCGCGCACCGATTTGTGCAATGCGGAGATCTGGTCGTAGAACGCCTCGCCGCCTTTGTCGAAACGGCGCAGCTTCTGCGCCAGTGTGTTATCGAGGAAGGCAACGTCGATGTTGCTCACGCCTGCCGCTTGGGCGGCGGTCTGCAATTGCTCCAGCACATTGAGCAAGCGCCGCGCATCGCCATCCGCGTAACCGATGATGCGTTCCCTCGCAGCTGCATCGAACGAGATGCCCGGTAATGCTTCTCGCTGCACGCGCTCAAACAATTGTCCCATCTCGGCTTCGGACAAGGATTGCAGCACATAGACCTGCGCTCGCGACAGCAAGGCGTTGTTCAACTCGAACGATGGATTCTCGGTGGTCGCACCGATAAAGGTGACCAGCCCCTGCTCGACGAACGGCAGGAACGCATCCTGCTGCGATTTGTTGAAGCGGTGCACTTCATCGACGAACAGGATGGTGTGTCGTCCGCTTTGCTGCAAGGTGAGTTCGGCCTGCGCGATAGCTTCGCGGATATCCTTCACGCCGGACAGCACCGCCGACAGCGGCACGAACTCGGCATCGAAGGCCGACGCCATCAAGCGCGCCAGCGTGGTCTTGCCCACCCCCGGCGGCCCCCACAAAATCATCGAGTGCAATTTTCCGGACTGGAACGCCAGACGCAGCGGCTTGCCCCCGCCCAGCAAATGCGACTGCCCGATGACCTCGTCGATATGCCGGGGGCGCAGCCGCTCGGCGAGCGGTGCGGCGGGCTGGTTGGCGGCGAACAGGTCGCCCATTATTCGCTCAGAACATCCGCGCCCTTGGGCGGCGCAAAGCGGAATTGCTGTTCGGGCAGCTTGGGGTTGCGCTGCATCGCGGAAAAACGCAGCACCGTTTTATGGCCGAACATATCGCTCAGCTCCATCGCGGCCAGCCCGGATTGCGCGTCGAAGGCCATCAGTATCCTGGAGAAGCTGCCGTCCTGCGAACGGGGTGTAGCCAGCAGCCATTCCAGCCCCTCCCTGCTGCCATTTTCCGTCAGCGTGAAACCGCGCTCGATCTCGTTGCTGCCGGAAAGCAGCGCGGCGGGGCTGCTTCCCAATGCGGCATCCAGCTTCCTGACCGTCACCTGGTTCAGGTCCGCGTCATACAGCCAGAATCTTTCGCCGTCGCCGACGATCAATTGCTCGTAAGGTTTCCGGTATGACCAGCGGAATTTTCCGGGGCGCTGGAATTGCATCGTGCCGGAAGCGCTCTGGATGCGCTTGCCGTTCTGATCCAGCACCTCCTGGGTGAAGTCCGCCTGCGCGGACCGTGTCGCGGCAATGAAGGTTTTGAGTTTGTCGATGGCTGCTGCGTGAGCTGGCAACGGTGCAACAAGCAACAATAAAACGGTAAGAATATATTTCATCGATTTCCTAAACCGGAAGGATAGAACCAAAAAGTAGGGGCACGGCGCGCCGTGCCCCTACTCTGACCGTGCCGGAACAATTACTTCGCGGTTGCCGTTGCTCTGCATCGCCGAGACGATACCCGCCGCTTCCATCTGCTCGACCAGCCGCGCGGCGCGGTTGTAGCCGATGCGCAGATGGCGCTGCACCAGCGAAATCGAGGCGCGGCGGTTTTTCAGCACGATCTCGACCGCCTGGTCGTACAGCGGATCGGCTTCCGCATCCAGCGTCGCGCCGCCTGCGCCGCCCTCTTCAGAGGCTTCCTCCAGCGAATTGAGCACGCCTTCGATGTACTGCGGCGCACCTTGAGACTTGAGGTATTCTGCAACGCGGTGCACTTCCTGATCGGACACGAACGCGCCGTGCACGCGCTGCGGGTAGCCGCTGCCGGGCGGCAGGTACAGCATGTCGCCCTGCCCGAGCAAGGCTTCCGCGCCCATCTGGTCGAGTATCGTGCGCGAGTCGATCTTGCTCGACACCTGGAACGCCACGCGCGTCGGCACGTTGGCCTTGATCAGGCCGGTGATCACGTCCACCGAGGGGCGCTGCGTCGCGAGCACCAGATGAATGCCGGAGGCGCGCGCCTTCTGCGCCAGCCGCGCGATCAGCTCTTCGATCTTCTTGCCCACCACCATCATCAGGTCCGCAAGCTCGTCGATGAACACAACGATCAAAGGCAATTCTTCGAGCGTTTCCGGGCTTTCCGGCGTCAGCGTGAACGGGTTGGTCAAGCGCTGCCCGGCTTTTTCGGCATCGCGCAGCTTCTGGTTGTAACCGGCGATATTGCGCACGCCGAGCGCGGACATCAGACGGTAGCGCCTGTCCATTTCCTGCACGCACCAGTTCAGGCCTGACGCGGCCTGACGCATGTCGGTCACCACCGGCGCGAGCAGATGCGGGATATCCTGGTACACGGACAACTCCAGCATCTTCGGATCGATCAGCATCAACCGCACCTGCTGCGGCGTGGCCTTGTAGAGCAGGCTCAGGATCATCGCGTTGATCGCCACCGATTTCCCGGAACCGGTGGTGCCCGCGACCAGCACATGCGGCATCTTGGCCAAGTCGGCGACCACCGGCTTGCCGGCGATATCCTTGCCCATCGCGATCGTCAGCGCGGAATGCATGTCGGCATAGACCTGCGAGCCGAGGATCTCGGAAAGCTGCACGATCTGCCGCTTGGGGTTGGGCAGCTCCAGCGCCATATAGGTCTTGCCGGGTATCGTCTCGACCATGCGTATGCTCACCACCGACAAGGCGCGCGCCAGGTCTTTCACCAGATTGGTGATCTGGCTGCCCTTCACGCCGGTGGCGGGGTCGATCTCGTAACGGGTGATCACCGGGCCGGGATAGGCCGCGACCACCTTCACCTCGACGCCGAAATCCTTGAGCTTGCGCTCGATCAGGCGCGAGGTGAACTCCAGCGTGTCGGCAGACACAGTCTCGACATGGCGCGCGGCCTGATCCAGCAAATGCAGCGGCGGCAGCGGCGAGTCCGGCAGGTCGGCGAACAGCGGCGCCTGCTTTTCCTCGATCATACGGGCCGACCTGGGCACTTCGACCAGCGGCATTTCGATATGGATGGGTTGATGTTCCTCGACGCGTTTTTTCTTTTCTTCCTCGAATACGGCCACGCGCTCATGGGTCGCCTGCGCGCCGATGCGCCTGTCCTGTCGCCGCTGCCAGGCCAGGTATGCCAGCCGGAAGGCGTTTTCCAGCCGCTCACCCAGCCAGTCGACAAAACGCAACCAGGACAATCCGCTGAACACGCTGAAGCCGGTGGCGATCAGCGTCAGCAGCAGCAAGGTCGCGCCGGTAAACCCGAACACGCGCGCCAACGCGTCGCCCAATACCGCGCCCAGCATACCGCCGGGCGCCAGCGGCAGCTCGACCTTCAGCGTGTACAGGCGGATCGCCTCGAGCGCGCTGCTGGCCAGCAGCAGCGCCACGAATCCCGCGATCGAGACCCACCATGTCCGCTTGGTGAAAATACTGTCGGCGCGCAATTCCCGGTACCCCGTCCAAACGCGTTGCAGCATGAACAGCACCACCCACCATGCGGAAAACCCGAACAGGTACAACAGCAGATCGGAAAGATACGCGCCCAACACCCCGCCGGGATTCCCCGTCAACGCACCGCTGGCGCTATGCGACCATGCAGGATCGTCCGGGTGGTAACCGTACAGCACCATCGCGACATACAACGCGCTGGCGACCAGAAACAGCCAGCGCGATTCGCGCAATATCATGAACAACTTTCCGGCTGGAGAATCGCTGACCGCTTCAGACATAACGTACCCGAAATGAATTACCGGATGGCACCCAAAAATTTTGACTCATCAAAAACACCCCCGGCTCAAAAGCCTGTTGCCAACAATTTGCAATCATACCCCAGCCAGCAGCAGCCGAATATCTGCCGCCAGCATCTCGGCTTGCTGACCGTAAGGTGCAAGCAGGCGCACCCGGCCAGCCGGGTCGATCAGAAACGTGCCCGCACTGTGGTCGATGTTGTAGCCCGACGTGGTCGGCTGTTTCAGGTAGGTCACGTCGAAGGTTTTCGCGACCTGCTCCGTGGCCTGCTTATCCCCGTATAGCGCAAGGAAAGAAGGATGGAACGCGGGAACGTATTGCCCCAGCATCTCCGGCTGGTCGCGCTCCGGGTCCACCGTAACGAACAACACCTGCACTCTGTCGGCATCCTTGTCGAGCAGGCGCATCACCTGCGCCAGATCGGCCAGCGTGGTCGGACACACGTCCGGACAGTGGGTATAACCGAAGAACAGCACCACGACCTTGCCGCGAAAATCCGCCAGCGTACGGGGCTTGCCGTTGTGGTCGGTCAATCGCAAATCGGCCTGCGCGTATTTTGCAGTGACGTCGCCGGCCTTGAATGGCGAGGGCAGTTTCTGCTCGCAGGCCGCCAGAAAACCCACGGCAAAAAATACCAGCAAGGTGCGAAACATGCTCCTGAAAATCAACATTTCAAGCGGCCACATGACACGCCCCCGCCCAGCCATGCACATAAAACGTATAGCCCACCTTGAACAAGCCATACACCCCGAAGCCCGTCACCAGCAGGCCTGCCGCCATCCGCACGCGCGGCGCCTGCACATGGCGCTTGATGCTGTCCCAGAACAATCCGATCGCCAGCAGGTTCGGCAGCGTTCCCAGACCGAACGCCAGCATGATCAGCGCGCCGCTTTGCGCATGGCCGCTGGCCAATGCGGTGACCAGCACGCTGTAAACCAGTCCGCACGGCAGCCAGCCCCACAGCGTTCCCAGCAGGAAAGCGCGAATCGGCGTGGCAATCGGGAACAGGCCGCGCGTCAGTGGCTGTATGCGCCGCCACAGTATGCCGCCGACCTGCTCGATGCGCCGCACCACGCCCCAGATACCGGCAAGATACAGGCCCAATGCGATCAGCATCAGGCTGGACAACGCAAACAGCAGATGCTGCACCGGCACTTGGTCGCGCAACAGCATCCCGGCTTGCCCCAGGGTTCCTGCCAGCGCGCCCGCGACCGCATAGCTCGCCAGCCGCCCGCCGTTATAGGCCAGATGGAACGGCCAGCGCACCCTGTCTTGCGGCAGCTGCGTTGTCAGAATGCCGACGATGCTGCCGCACATGCCGAGGCAATGCACGCCGCCGAGCAGCCCGACGAAAAATACCGCAATGAAACTGAATTCGCTCATTGATACCGATTATGAATAATATTGACCCAACGCTTCTACCCCCACCCTAACCCTCCCCCTGCAAGGGGGAAGGGTGGGATGGGGGTAATCTCTTCGCTTCCATGCAACCTGAGTTTAATCCGCCGCAGAAACCTGCGGATCAATCCCGCCCCAGCAACCCCAAATCCAGACACCCCGCCGCCACCCGCGCATCCGGCTCCTCCATCCTCGGCACCACACCCAGCAACGGCGCGGCGATGCGCTGCCGCAATGCCGCGACATTCTCGCCCAGCATCGCCATGTTACCGTCCACCACGTTCGCCACCCAGCCGGCCAGAACCAGCCCCCGCGAACTGATAGCTTCGACCGTCAGCAGCGCATGGTTCAGGCATCCCAGACGCATCCCCACCACCAATATGACCGGAATGCCGAGCTGGGCAGCCATGTCTGCGCCATCCTGCGTCGCATTCAACGGCACCAGAAATCCGCCGGCACCTTCCACAACCACCACATCGGCCTGTCCATTCAACTCCCTGAACGATACTACGATACGCTCCAGATTGATGATGACACCGACGAATTGCGCGGCCAGGTGCGGCGCTATAGCCTGCGCAAAACAATAAGGGTTGACCTGCCCCACGCTGGCCGCCACGTTGCTCGCCGCGCGCAACTGGCGCACGTCCTCATTGACCTCATTGTCGTCGCATCCCGCCGCAACCGGCTTCATGCCGACCACCCGCCTGCCCTGTGCGGCAAAACCATGCAGCAGCGCGCAGCTGACCAGCGTCTTGCCGACATCGGTATCGGTACCGGTAACAAAATAGCTCATTTCAGCTTGAACGAAGTCTTGATGATCGCCGCTCCGTCGCGGGTGGTGCGCGGCTGGGGTTTCCACGCGTGGCCGTACACCACCTCGAAGGTCGCGGGCAGCTTGCCGTTGTTGCGCAGGCGTTCGTAATTCTCGATCAGCCGCGCCCAGGCCTGCTTGCCCATCAACCCGCGATTCCTGCCCGCCGTGGCATTGTGCGCGCCTATCGTCTTGAGGTCTTGCAACACGGCGCGCACGTCGCCGTAGGTCAGCGTCAGCATCTCCATGTCCATCACCGGTTCGGCGAAGCCGCTGGCCATCAGCATGTCGCCGATGTCGTGCATGTCGGCGAAGCGGTTCAGATGGTTGTGTTCGTCGACGCCGTTGAAGGCGATGCGCAGCTCCTTCAGCGTGTCCGGCCCGAAGGTGCTGAACATCAGCAGCCCGTCCACCTTCAAAACGCGATGCAACTCGGTGAAAGTCGCAGGCAGGTCGTTGCACCACTGCACCGCGAGGTTAGACCACACCATCTCGACACTATTCGCCGCCACCGGAAGCGCCTCGATATCGGCGCACAGCTGCAACTGCTTTTCGCCGCCGAACAGCTTGCGCCACCAGCCGGAACGCCCGCGCGCGGTGTGCAGCATGCCGATCGCGATGTCCAGCGCGACCACCTGCGCAGCCGGATAGCGCTGCGCCAGCTGCCGCGTCCCCCAGCCGGTGCCGCTGCCTGCATCCAGGATGCTCAATGGTTTCATCCTGATGTAATCCAGCCGCTCCAGCATCCGCGAGCACACCTCGCGCTGCATCACCGCAGTCGCGTCGTAGTCCGGCGCGGCCTTGCTGAAAGCACGGCGCACTTGTTTTTTGTCTATTTCGAATTCGTTCATAACAACCTTTATCCGCAGATTACGCAGATTTGCGCAGATTTAACTCAGCCTTTGCTTTTAATCTGCGTAATCTGCAGATCATCCTTTCAAGAAATCCTTTATCAGCCCGACAAACTCATCCGGGTGCGACAAAAACGGCGCGTGCGCAGCTCCCCTGATCGTCGCCAGCCGCCCGTCCGGTATCCTGTCCGCCAGATACTGCGTGGCCTGGTGCGGGATCAGCGTATCGCGTTCGCCCGCCAGCACCAGCGTGGCCTGCCGCAACTCGGGCAACGCGGCGCGCTGGTCGCTGCCGCGCAGTATCTCCAGCCCGGCCTGCAACGCGGCCAGATTTGGCTCGCCCCGGCTGAACAACCCGTCGCGCAGCACCGCCAGCACTTCGCGCTCCTGCTCGCTGCCGCGCATCTGCAACGACAGGAAGCGCTTCAGCGTCATTGCATAATTCTTCTGCAGATTGACCGCAAACTCCTCAAGTATCTCGGCGCTCAACGCATACTTCCAGCCGTCCAGCCGCACGAAGCACGGCGTGCTCGCCACCATCACCAATCGTTCCACTTGTTGCGGATGTCGCAGCGCCCAGCGCAATGCCACCTGCCCGCCCAGCGACCAGCCGCACACGGCGAGCGGCTCATCGAATTGCGCGGAGAGTTGATCGACCAAGGAATCCAGCGAGAGTGATGCAGAACGTCCCTCACCCCCACCCCCTCTCCCGCCTGCGGGCGAGGGGAGCTCGCTATATCCATGCCCCGGCAGATCCACCGCATACACATCGCAGTGTTGCGCCAGCTGTTCGGCAACGCCGCGCCACATGCCACCGTGCATGCCCCAGCCGTGGATCAGCAGCAACGGCGCACCACTGTCTGAACCACGGTGTTCGTAACGGTCAACGTGCAAGCTCATGCAATGCCCCGATCAAACGTGTTACGTCCGCTGCGGTATGCGCGGCAGACAGGGTGATGCGCAGCCGCGCGGTGCCCTGCGGCACCGTGGGCGGACGGATCGCCGCGACCCAGATGCCGCGCTCGCGCAGGGCGTTGCTCAGCTCCAGTGCCGCCTTGTTGTCGCCGATCAGCAGCGGCTGTATCGCGGTCGAAGACGGCATCAGCTTCCAGCGCAGATCGTGCAGGCCGCTGCGCAATTGCGCGAGCAGCAACTGCAAATGCGCGCGCAACCCGTCGCCCTGCTCAATAAGTTTAATGCTATCCAGCAACGCAACCGACAATGCGGGCGGCGTGGCCGTGGTGTAGACATAGCTGTGCGCGTGGTTGACCAGCGTATTGATGACCACTTGCTCCGCCGCGACGAATGCGCCGAACACACCCGCCGCCTTGCCCAGCGTCGCCATATAGATGATGCGCGGCGAATCCAGTTTGAAATGCGCCAGTGAACCTCGCCCCTGTTCGCCCAGCACGCCAAATCCGTGCGCGTCATCGACCAGCATCCAGGCATCGTGCCGCTCGCACAGCGCCAGCAATTCCGGCAGCGGTGCGAGGTCGCCATCCATGCTGAACACCGCATCGGCAATGACGAGTTTGCGCCCGCTCCTGGGCTTCTCCAGCAGCTGCGCGAGTTGCGCGATGTCGTTGTGGCGGTAGCGTTGCACCTCGGCGCGCGACAGCAACATCGCGTCGTTCAGCGATGCATGGTTCAGCTTGTCGGCGAATACCGTGTCACCCTTGCCGACCAGCGCCTGCACCGCGCCCAGATTCGCCATATAGCCGGTAGAGAACAGCAATGCGGCGGGTTTGCTCACAAAATCTGCGAGCGCAACTTCCAGCTCGTGATGCGCCCGCGTATGCCCGCTCACCAGATGCGCCGCACCCGCACCCGCACCGTACTGCGCCGCGCCCCGCTGCATCGCATCTATCAATTCAGGATGATTGGCCAAGCCGAGATAGTCGTTGCTGCAGAAGGACAGGTAGGGCTTGCCGTCGACGACGATGTGGGGCGACTGCGGACTTTGCAGCGTGCGGCGCTGCCGCAGCAGGCCTTGCGCCATACGCTCGTCGAGTTCAGTTTGTAATTGTGAGAATGGCACAATCGATCTTCATCCGCAGATTACACAGATTAACGCCGACTCAATCTGTGTAAATCTGCGAAATCTGCGGATCAGGGTTTTAGTGTTTTTCAGCAAACGGATACATCCCCAGCTTGTCCAGCAACGCGCGATCGCGCTCAGCCTCGGGATTGCCGGTCGTCAGCAGTTGCTCGCCGTAGAAGATCGAGTTCGCGCCGGCGAGGAAGCATAGCGCTTGTATCGCATCGGACATCTGCTGGCGTCCTGCGGAAAGACGTACACGTGCAGTCGGCATCGTGATGCGCGCCACCGCAATGGTGCGCACAAAATCCAGCGGGTCGAGGTCTTCGGTTTGCGCCAGCGGCGTGCCTTCCACCTTCACCAGATTGTTGATCGGCACGCTCTCGGGGTAGGGGTTCATGTTGGCGAGCTGGGCAACCAGCCCGGCGCGCTGTGTCAGGTTCTCGCCCATGCCGACGATGCCGCCGCTGCACACGTGCATGCCCGCGCGGCGCACGCGCTCCAGCGTGTCCAGCCTGTCCTGGTAATCGCGAGTGCTGATGATATCGCCGTAGAATTCCGGCGAGGTGTCGAGGTTGTGGTTGTAGTAATCGAGACCGGCAGTACGCAATTGTTCGGTCTGCTCATCATTGAGCATACCCAGTGTCGCGCAGGTCTCCATGCCCAATCCGCGCACCGCCTTGACCATCTCAACTACGCTCAACATATCTTCTGCGCTGGGTTCGCGCCACGCAGCACCCATGCAGAAACGGTCCGCGCCGCTCTGCTGCGCGGCTTTCGCGGCCTTGACCACTTCGCTCACATCCAGCATCTTGCGGTTCTCCACCCCCGCATTGTGGAACGCGGACTGCGGGCAATAGCCGCAATCTTCCGAGCAACCGCCGGTCTTGATCGACAACAGCGTGGAGAGCTGCACCGCGTTCGGGTCGAAATGTTCGCGGTGCACCTGCTGTGCGCGGAACATCAGGTCGGCGAACGGCAGTTTGAACAACGCTTCAACATCCGGCACGCTCCAGCGTTGCGGAGTGTCACTGGTCTTGACGGGGCGGATGAATTTGACTGTTTCGGTGTTCATAAGGTCTTAACCGGGTATCGGCTTGCGGGTATCATCGGAGCGCGGCATCATCCTTGAAAGGGTAACGCCTTGTCAATTGCACGCAGTCATTTTCTGAACATCGGCTCAATAATCGAGCACATCCTGCCTGCACAACCCTGTGTACTGTGCGGCAGCATGAGCCGGGATGGCTTGTGGTGCGCGGCTTGTGACGCGTCTTTGCCCTATCTGGATGTCCCGCATTGTCCGGTCTGCGCGTTGCCTACACCGACCGGCGAAGTGTGCGGACGCTGCCTGTCGCATCCGCCGCTGTTTGCCCGCACCACGGCAGTATTCGGTTACGCCTTTCCGCTGGACAAGCTGATACAGGGAATGAAATACGGCGAGCAGCTCGCGCTGGCGCCAGCCTTCGCCGAAAAGCTGGCGCAGCGCATCAATCAAACCGTGCTGCCCGATTATGTGATCCCGATGCCGCTGCATCCCGCCAAGCTGCGCGAGCGCGGCTTCAACCAGTCGCTGTTGCTGGCCGCGAGGATCGCGCGCAGACACGGGCTCAGTCTGTTGCCCGACGCATGCCAGCGGGTGCGCGACACGCCGCCCCAATCAGCGCTGCCCTGGAAGGAACGCAAGAAGAATGTGCGCAACGCGTTTCACTGCGATATGGATTTGACCGGCAAACGGGTTGCGCTGGTGGACGATGTGCTGACCACCGGCGCCAGTCTGAACTCGCTCGCCGGTGCAGTGCTAAAACAGGGCGCGGCAGAAATCAGCACATGGGTGGTGGCCAGAACCTTGCCACACCAGCACGCGCAGGGGCGCGGCGCTACAGCCCTTTGATCTTTTGCTGCACGAACGCCTGCAACTCGGGGCTGAGCGTCTGCGTATCGAGTGCGCGCTGGAACGCATCTTTGGCTTCGGCATTGCGCTGCACGGCCTGCAGGGAAATACCGTAGCCCATCAGCCAGATGCCGTTGCCCGGAGCGTGCTGCAACACGACCTGGTAATGCCCGATCGCCTCCTCGTTGCGATTCTGGCGCTGCAATAGTGCCGCCAGAAACGCGCGGTAATCGGCTTGGGTTTCGGCAAAGGGCAGCGATTTTTCCAGTGTCATTACGGCCTGTTCAAGCGCGCCGCGCTCCACCTGCAAGCGTGCCAGCAGCATCGTCAGTCCGGTATGTTCGGGTTTGCTGTTCAGCCCGTCGAACAGCACCTTTTCGGCGTCCGCGTTGCGCTTGCCTTCAAGCAGCAAGGCGACCAAAGCCTGCCTCGCCGCATCGTGCCCCGCGTCCAGTCGCAATGCCGCCTCGTATCCGGCCATCGCGTCGGCAATACGGCCCAGCTGCATCAACCCGGCTGCCCTGCGAAACTCCGCGTCGGCCTGCTGCGAAACGCTGACCCGTTTCATCGGCGCAGCGCCATCGGATGCTGAAGCCGCGACTTTTTCTTTTGCGGCGGGCTTTGCCCGCACCGGTATTGCCGGCGTGCCTGCCCGGGTCCCGGCAGTTGACGCCACATTTTCAGCCGGCACCACATTGCCGCCCTTCAAGGCTAGTCCGGAATTCTGGCGCAGGCTGTCAGGCAGCGGCAGGGAACCCAGCTCAAGACTCAAGCGCGAGGCTGGCGCAATCGGGGCGACCGGCGGCTCCCCTTCCGGAACGTTTGCCGCAGGCACAGCCCCGGCCGCTCGCGTTTGCAGCGCCAGCAGATCGGGCTCGGCAACGCCCGCAGGATTGCCCGCTTTGGATGCAGTCTTCGCCTCCACCACGTCCGGCTTGCGTGTCGCCATCCATTGCCATGCGGCAAGCGCGGCTACCAGCACAAATCCGGCCGCCAGCAGGGGCATGACAAAATCGCGCCGCGGATGGTGCACGACGCGCACCATGGTTTGCTCTGCGGCGGTGTGCGCGCCGCGCTGTTCGAGCTGGTTGAGCACCTGATTGATGACGCTCATTGCAGCGCTCTCCACGAGATCGCCATCAGTGCGAGCATCGTTACCGAGGCGAGCGCCACCGCCCAGGGCAGCCAATCGCGGCGGACTTCCGGCGTGTCGGCCGCGGCATCGCGGATATGGCTGGCCAGCACCTGCTGCCTGCCCTCGCCAAAGGCCAGCATCATCGCCTTGTGCGCCACAATGTTGACCAGTCTCGGCGTGCCGCGCGTGATGCGGTGCAGTTTGCCCACCGCTCCCTTGCTGAACATCGTTTCGCCGGCGAAGCCCGCCACGCCCAGGCGATGGCGCAAATAACGCTCCAGTTCGTCCTTGCGCAAACCTTGCAGGTCGTATTGAAAGCTGATGCGCTGCCGCAATTGGCGTATCGAGTTGTGCCGCAGCCGCTCGTTCAGTTCCGGCTGCCCGAACAACACCACCTGCAACAACTTGCGCTTCTCGGTTTCAAGATTGGTGAGCAGCCGCAACACTTCGAGACTTTCCAGCGGCATCGCCTGCGCCTCATCCAGACACACCAGCGCGCGCTGGCCTTTGCTGGCGCATTCCAGCAACGCCTGCGTCAGACTTTTCAGCAGCAGATGCTGGTCGGTATTCGGTTCCTGCGGCAAGCGGAATTCTTCCGCCAACGCCAGCAGCAGACTCTTGGGTTCAAGATAGGGGTTGGGAATATATGCGGTGATGAATCGCGGCGCGGGCGGCGCGCTGGCCGCCTGATCCTGCGTGCCGATCAGCGTGGTGGATTGCCTGCCCTGATTAAGCGTGGCGAGAAATTTTCGGCACAACAAAGTCTTGCCGTTGCCCACTTCGCCTGTGATCTTGATGAAACCCTCGCCGTTGCGCGCGGCCACCAGCAGCGTGTTGAGCGCTTCCTGATAGCTGGAGCAGGCGAAAAAAAAGCTGGTATCCGGAGTCAGGCCGAAGGGTGGTTCGCGCAGGCCAAAGTGCTGTAGATACATATCAAGGCTTTGTGCCCCGCCCGTTCATGCTGCTGAAACGATCGCGACTGCGCGTGATGTCATCCGACCAGTCCTTGTCGCTGTCCACCACGGTGGGTTTCAACAGAATCACCAGTTCGCGCTTTTCTGTATGCTTGCTGGTCTGGCCGAATATCGACTTGGGCAGCATCGGCAAACCGGATTCATCGTCCTGGGTCGCCTGGCGCATCAAACCGCCGATGGCGACGATCTGCCCGTCCCTGGCGCGCACCACGCTATCCGTCTCCGAAACCGAACTCGACGCCAGCGGCAAATTGTAGGTCCCCATGCTCGTCCCCAAATCCACCAGCTTGTTCACGGTCGATACCGTGCTGACCGAAGGATGCACATGCAGGATGATCTCGTTGTTCTCGTCGATACGCGGCGTCACATCCAGCGCGATGCCGGAAAAGAACGGCTGCACTTTCACCGAGGGCGCAGTCCCCGCGACCGTGGAGGTGGCCTGTGTGCCGCCGGTCACTTCGGTCACGAAAAACTCATCCGTACCGACCTTCAGCACCGCCTTCTGGTTGTTCAGTGTCGCGATGCGCGGGCTGGACAATACATGCACGTTACCCTGGGATTCGAGGAAGTTCAGCAGCGCGGCAAAGTTGCTGGTCTGGAAAGCCAGACCGAACAGGGAGCCGGTAGCCTGCCCTGCGGCACCGGCCAGAGTCAGGTTGGTGCCAGGCGTGGAAGTCACCAGACCGTTGGTGAGCGCACCGGTCAGCGCGAGATTGGTGCCGGACGACAACTGCCCCACCGAAGAGCGGTTGAGCGAGTTGGATTTAAACGACGCCCAGTTCACGCCCGACTGGAAAACATCGTTCAGCTGAACTTCGACTATCTTGGCCTCCAGTATTACCTGGCGCTCGATGGAAATCTGCGATGCCTTGAGATAGGCGGCGACATTCTTCAATTCGTCCGGCATCGCGCGCACCACGATCACCCCCGACATCGGGCTGACGACTATGCTGCGTCCCTTTTCCTCGCCCACAATCGCTTTCAGCGCCTTGCTCAGTTCTTCCCAGAAATCGGCACTGGAAGTCATGGTCACCTTGCTGCTGTCGCGGTTGGCGCTGGAAGTGGTTGCTCCAGTCCCGGTACCGCCCGTGCCGCCTGTTCCGCCGATGGCCACATCGGCAACCGATCCGGATGCGACCCGCAGCGACGATTTGCCTTCGCGTTGCCCGGTCAGGTAACTCACCTGGAATATCCGCGTTTGCAGCGTCAGCGGCATGATGTAGATGTGCGTGCCGTCCACCTTGTAATCGTAACCGTATATTTCACGTATCGTTTCCAGCGCCTCGAACACCGTCACGTCTTTCAGATTCAGCGAAATGCTCCCGCCCACCTCGGGGTGCAGCAACATGCTGTAACGCGTGCCGGACACGATGGCCGAGAACACCTGATTGACCGACGCATTGCTCACATTCAGGTCGAATTTGGTTTCCAGCGGTTTATCTCCGACCCTGGGCATGGCCACAGCCAGTGGCGGCATTAGTGCATCATTCACCGCCTCGGCCTTGCTCGGTTGCACATTCGCCTTGGCCGCATCGTCCATCTCCCGCTCAATGGCATCGATCGTCCCGCTGCGGTTATTTGACGTAGAGCAGCCCGCCAACAGCAGCACTGTCACTAGGTATAACGCGATTCTCATTTCTTCTCCTTCTGCGCGTCCGGCATTGCGCTGGTTTCAACAGGTCGCGCCCCGCTTTCGGGCGATGTCTTTCTGGTTTTAATTTCTTTCTGCGTCATCTTCACGTCGGGGAAAAGCGACAGCACCCGACGGGTTTGGGCGGTGCGCAGCACTACGCTGCCTTCGTTCACTTCGATCAACTGGGCATTGCCGTGTTTTTCGCCCAGTTCGACAGTCTTGCCGTCGATGATCGCAGCGCGACGCGCGCCGGAAATAATCGTGGATTGCAAGCCTGTCCGGCGGTTCTGGGTCTGCCCCTGCCCGGGCATGCCCGAACCGGGTACCCCGCCAAAATCAGCGCCTGCTATCCAGGACGGTGGACGGGTGGGGTCGGGAAAATCTGCTGCGGTTGCGACAACAGAGTACAGCGAGATGGTTAAAGCAAGCAGATTGCGCATCATACCGTCAGCCATTTTTTATCCAGACTCAGGGTATACAAAGTCAGCGTCAGCACCGAATTGGGATATTGATCGACGCTCAAGCTCACTTCCCCCCAGAACATTTGCGCGGGCATCTTCTCCAGCGCGCCTACATAACGCATCAGATCGAGGTAATTGCCGCGCACGCTGATTTTCACGCCATGCTTGAATATCTGTTTTTGCGCGCCGGGCTGGTCCTGACCTTCATCAACATGCGGCGTTGCCGCAGGTTTTTCGACGACGTCCGCCGCCTTGGGCTTCTCGATCAGCAGCCCGACCGGCAGCGTCGCGAGCTCAACCAGTTGCAACCCGCTATTCTTGCCCAGCACCTGCTTCAGCAGGTCTGCCATCTTGTCGGGTTCGACCAGGCGGCTACGGCGGTTCTGCAAATAATCGTCGAGTTCCTGCAATTGCTGTTTGAGCTCCACGGAACGCGCACGCATCGGCGATGATTCATCGTCACGCTTGGCCTGCAATAGCGATTCTATCGTCGCCTGCAACTCCTTCATTTTTTCCTGTTGCTGCACCACTTGTGTGGACAATATTTTCTGCTTTGCCAGCAGGGGATCGAGCAGCAGGGAATTGATCAGCGAGATCACCACAAAACCGGCAGCGGCAAAAATCATCGCGCGTTCGCGCAACGACATATCGTCTATCCTGGTGCGCGCCAATTCCCAGTAGCGCTTCATTTCTTCACCTCGGGTTCGGTAATCGAACGTATCGTGAATTCAACATACCGCGCCGCAACGGCAGCTTTGCTATCCTTCGCGGGATCCACCTTGGATTGCTGCATCTGCAAGGCAGAGAATGACTTGCCCTGCATGACCTGCTCCCTGCGCAACCGCTGAATGTAGATCGGCAGCAACTCCGGATCCAGCACACCGCCGCTCAAACTGATCTGCGCCGCATCCCCGGTCACCTTGAATCCGGTCAGCCACAAACCCTGCACCACCTGGCGCGAAAATGCCTGCATGTATTGCGAATAACCGGTGGTATTACCCACCGAACCCGACTTCAGGGTGTCGACCATCATGGTCTGCTCGGCCAGCTCCTTCTCCAGCCGCCGGATCTCGTCCTGCAACAATTGATTCGCCTGCTGCGGGGAAAATTCAGCCGCAAAGCGCGCCAGGCGGGCCTGTTCTGCATTGAAACGCCTGGTGCTTTCCTCGGACTGCTTCTTGAGTTGTCCTACCTGATACAGCGCGTAACCGTAAAAAAGCAGCGAACCCAGCACGATCAGGCCCAGCGCCTGAAGCATCGTCACCAGCGACAAATATTTGCGCTGTTTCAGAAAGATCGGGTTGAACAGATTGATCTGCTGGCTCATAGCGTCCGTTTCTCGTGCCGTAACGCCGCACCCAGCGCCGGCAAAGCTCTCGCGACAAACTCGCTGTCCGCCAGCGCGGGGGCTTTGCTGATGTCCATGACTTGGGATAAATCCAGCCGCTCCACTTTGGCCTCCACCGCTTCCGCCAGCAAATCCACCATGCCGGCATCCTCGGGCACGCACACCAGCACGCGGCTGACCGGCAGATGATTGTATTGCCGGTCGAAATAATCCAGCGAGCGCTGCAACTCCAATTCGACGCGGTCACGGTACTGCTGACGCAATTGCTCATTGGCATCCTGCAACTGGCCTGCGGTGATCTCGATGCGCCGCGCCAGCAGCAACTCGCCCTTGGACGTAAAAGTCATCAGCCCGCCGTTGTCATCGAATGCCAGCAACACCAGCGCGCGATCACTCTGCTCGAACAATGCTGCGATGTTGCGCTGCGCCATTTCCGGGATATCGATCACATCCAGCTCGATCCTGGCCTGCTCGAACAACGTGATGCGTTTCTGTATGGTCTCGTTGGACGCAGCGATCGCGTACAGCGACTGCGCGCGATCCGATCCGATCCGTACTTGCCGGCGGGAATCTGCAGCACATCCACGGTCGCATCGTCGATGTGATAATTCAGGCCATCCTTGATTTTCCAGCGTATCGCCGTCTTCAATTCGTTGACGGGAACATTGGGCGCATCCACCAGCAGCATCTGATATTCGCCCGGGGACAACAGCGTGGTGAAATTATGATTCGCGATGTTTGCGCTGTGCCTGATCTTGTCCAGTTGCGCTGACGACACCTCACCGGTCTCAATGTATTCGCAGCGCGACACGCTCGGCATCGGCGCATCCAGATTGACTTGGGCCAGAAAAAATCCGCGCTCCCCGCTCACGATAGCAAACCAACCGGCGTCACGGCTTTGCGTCTTGAACAGCTTGGAAATATTCATGATCCCCATAATTAGCGTGAAGATAGTTCAATAACTCACTGGAGTCAATGATATTTTTATAAAAACTGGCGGTCCGCCTATTCCCGCGCCGGAACTGGGCACTGAAATCGCCCCAATACGCCTCCTCGACAATATTGACTCGGTGTAGCAACCGCTAAAGCGGCATCGCCGTTTCAGTAGTCTTCGCGCAGGAAAATGAACTCATTCGCGCCCTTGTATACACCAAACGTCGCGCGGCCCGTTCCGGGCAGATAGGACGGCGCATTGGTCGAAACGTCCACGCTGCCCTTGCCGCTGATGGTCCCTGCCGGCTTGGTCAGGACAGCTTGCCACGTCGCGATTCCCGCATTGGCAATGTCACCGATTGTGGTCGTCCATGTATCTCCTGCCTTGCGCTGATAATTGCCCAGCGAGATATCGGCAACTGTCAGCAGCGTATCGTTGTCTTCCGCATTGGTAACGTATGTTGCCCCGTTCCAGTACTGTGCAGTCAGTTCAACCGGCAGCGACAGCAGGTCCGAACCGTAGCCATTCGCCACCTTCATGCGTCCATAGCGGGCCGCAACCACATTCTGCACGAGCGTATCCATGATGCTGGCGTGATCGGCTGCGGCGCCGAACACGCCCAGGTCGTATGCGTTCATTTTGACGCCGTCCGCATCGGTGGGCGCGATGCCAAATTTCACTGCGTTATATGGGCCGACGGCGACAGCACCGCGCGTCACGGCCAGCGGCGCGCTAATCGCCGCGCTGCCGGCGGCAAAATTGCCGCTTGCGGACAATGAAGTATCCAGCGGCAGATTGTAGGTCGGCCCTGCCGTATCCACCGCCCCCAAGCCCAGGGGATTGCCTGCTGCCGTCGGATCGAGTTTGGCGTAGTTATTCGCGGTTGTGGCGGAATATGCGTAATTCTGCGTGGTATTGCCATTACGATCCAGCGCGGTGAGCGTAAATTGCGCCTTCATCATTTCTCCGATGTAGCTGCCCCACTCCGAGATCACGCTCTCGCCGCCATTCAGGGTAGTCGCTATCGCGGTGTCCAGGGTCAGCGTCAGCCCGATGCTATCGACCGCAGTAACCGTCGCGGTGAACGCCGCGCCTGCCACGCCGGCACCGGGGATGCGCACCTTGCCGCCCACACTGAAACCCGTCGTATCGTCCACGTCGATCACCGTAGCGGGGGCGGTTGTTCCCGTTGCGTTCGCTGTCGCCTGCGTCATGTCGGCGCGCACGAGGACAGGATACACCGCATCCGGGTTGACCTCGAAATGATCCGGTGTGAAACGTCCGATGTTACCGCTGGCAGTGGGTGTAGCGAGCGCCCCGGTGCCCAGATAGTCGGCATCACCGATCACAGGCAACAGCGTGATGATGCCCACCTCATCCCAGGCCAGATCGGTGATGGTGGTCGCGCCGCCGGTAAAGTTCGCCGCTCCGCCGGGCACGATGCAGGCTGTCGCCGAAGCCTTGCAGGTCAGCAGGCCGGATACCCCGCCACCCGGTGCGACCAGCACCGAAGTCAGCCTGACGCCTTCCGGCCCCGGCGCGTTTTCCCGTCCAAAGTTTGGTGTAACCGCATTGAGTGCGTTCCTGGCCGTGATCGTGGCAGAGAAGCGCGTCGCGGCCGCCATCGCATCGCCCGCCCGCATAAAGGAGCCGCCCGTGGCATCGGCGGCGGCGGGGTTGTCGCCGGGAGTGGGCATCGCCAGTGCGCCGACACCGCAATTGGCCGCATTCGCCGTGGTGCACTTGATCGCCGACACGCTGAAGTGATCCGGCTTGGCGATGAAATTGTCGCCGCCCAGTTTGACCACACCGGCATCCGGCGGCGTATTGCCGGCTGCGCCATCGTAACGCGCATCCAGCTTCACCTGCCCCACGTCCGGATAGCACAGGCTGAAGGTTGCCTGCGGCGAAGTGCCGGCGCCGAACGCGAGATTCAACGAAGTGGGTGTTGCGGAGGCCGTGCCCAATGCGGAATAACCCGTTGCGCAATCGGCATTGCCGGTGCCCGCGACGACCTTCCCGGCCAACGTGCCGGTTGCCGGATTCACATAGGTGGACCAGAACTTCACGGTGCGCGTAGTGCTTGCAAAACTGGACGCGCAGACCGTCATATTGACGACTTGCGGGGTGCCTGCTGTCTGGTTGAGCACATCGAACGAAAGGATGTCGGAAAACACCAGGCCGCAATCGCCGCTGGTGCCGGTTGCGGTGTTGTAGCACTCGTAAGCTGCGCCTGGCGCCGGGCTCGGCGTGCCGGTGATGGACAGCGTGGCGGTTCCGGCATTGCCGCGGGCCAGGGTAATGCCGCTATTGATACCGCCGCCCGCCGCCGATATGGTTTGCGGGTTGGCCGGCGTCCAGACTACTCCTGTGCCGGTCGCCGCAAGGGTGATGCCGGTCACATTACCGAGCGTGAAATGCGGCGCAGTACAGGCCGCATTGGCGCAGGCCTTGATGGTGATCGTCTCCGGCGCGCAATTGGAGGCCGAGCCATCGTGCTCGATACGGATGTGGTGCGGCGCCGTCACCGCCGGCCGCAACGCGATGGAAACGGTGGCGCCGGTATCGGCAGCGGCAGAAGCCGTGGCTGTCTTCGCGCCGGTCGCTCCCGCCGCACCCAGCAACAGTTCGTTCATCTCCAGCGTAATGCCGTTGTTGCTGGCGGAACGCGAAGCGATGTCCACACGCTCGGTCATGCCTGCCGGCGGTGTCCAGCTGCGGCCGCTGGCGTATTCATGCACCGTCACCAGCATGTCGCCGGCCGCGGCGGTGGTGATGCCAGGGGCGGTGTGGGTCAGCGCACTGGCCGTGGCTGCGCCTGCGCTGACGTCGACCGGCGCGGTGTTGTCCACTCCGCTGTAACTCACGATACCGCCCGCCGCACCGCTGTGGGTGGTGCTGAATGTCCAGGAATAACTCGCCGGTTCGCTTGCGGTCGCCACGCGGTAATAGGTGGCGACGCGGTTGCTGGTGGCAGTCGCCTGGGTGACCGTCTGGATCAGCGTCCATCCGGCTGGCGCTGTAATGGTCACGGTGCTGGGCGTGGTGGCGACGGCGGCGATCATCACGTCGCCCGCCACCGTTCCGGCCGGCAACGGGATGGAAAGACGGCTGCCGTTGCGCAGCGCCATCAGCACACCATGGTTTTCCGACGCAAGTGAAACAGTGGAAGTGATCGGGCCCACTGCACCGGCGACGGCCTTGGGACCGGTATACAGTCCGACCGCCGAATCCAGCCCCAGCGTGGTTGAACTGTAATAACGCTGCGTCCAGGTCACGCCGCCCGTCCCGCCGGGCGCAACGGTGATGGTGGGACTGTTGGCAATGTGCATCGCGTACAGCATCCAGTCGTTCGCGCTCAACGTGGTCACGCTGCCGGAAGTGACGCTGGTGGAACTCGCCGCATATTGCGCCGCATAGGCCACGTCCAGCGGATTGCCGGGGTCCACGCCGCGGAACGTCGAACAGCGCGCGGTGATGCTGTTGCCGCCCGGGTGGGTGATCAGCGGATTGGCTTCGGCAGCGGCGGATATTTTGTAGTATCCCGCCGCGCGGTGCGTCGCGGTCGTGCTGATGGAATACAGCTGCGTCCACCCGGCGGGGAAACTGATGGCAACGTTGTCGTGTTGCTCCACCAGACAGATAAGCAGGTTGTTCAGGCTGACGCTCGACAAAGTCGGCGTAACGTTGCCGCTGGCCGCACTGACCACAGTACCGGTAGCCTGGTAGCTGATCGTCGCCGAACGCACTCCGGCGAAAGACGCGGCGCGAAAAGCGATAACCGCCCGCGCATCCTGGATGCTGAACATCAGGGCGCTGATGAACAGCAAACCTGCCCATCCTGCCGGAATATATTTGTTCGGGGTACCCATATACATTCCTCCCGGCTGCACGTATGTCCGCAGGACACACGGAAACTCCAGTTCCCGCAACCATTAAAACGGCTACGCCGTTTTAATAGTTTTCACGCAAATAGATAAACTCGTTCGCGCCTTTGTACACGCCAAACGTCGCGTGACCTGTCCGGCTCGGATTGACACCTGCGCCATTGCTGCCCGCCAGCAGGTAAGCGGGGCCGCTCAGACTGATGTCCACGCTGCCGGGTATATTGGGCTTGTTTAGCGTAAAGGTTCTCAATCCAGCCGCTACCGTTCCGGCACCGGGTGCTGCCACGCTGACGGAAGCCAGCGGCGCGCTGAAATTTGCAGCCACGATGCTGCCACCCGCAGTGCTGAGATTGGTATTGATCGGCGTCACGCTATCGGTCGCGCTTTTCACCCAGCTGGCGCCGTTCCAATACTGCACGGTCGCAGTCATCTGCAACGGCAGCAATTCCGAGCCGTGCACATTGCCCACAATGAAGCGGCCACTCACCACCTTGACTCCGCCTTCGATAGAATTTGCAGGGCGCTTGGAGGTCACGCCATCACTGTCCATTGCACGCACATACACATCTGTCGGCACAGTGGGACTGGTATTGAAAGTGAACACGGGTGCGCCGGTGTTTGCGGCCAGGTTACCTGTCAGTGTGCCGCTACCCGCGTTAAAGGCAGTTGCCGCGACCGTATTGGTGCCGATCACGCTGCCGCCCGCTGGCGTACCCGTACCACCAGCAACATCCACCGCGCTCAAATTTACAACCTTGGCAAATGCACCCTGATAATTGCCGGTCTGGGCGTTGTTCGCATTCCTGGGCATAACGCTCACCGAATTGAACACCTGGCCCGAATAAACCATCTGCGTGACGGGTGCTGCACACCCTGCATCAGCAGTACAGGGCATTTGTCCTGCCACCAACGTATCGAAGTGATCCGGCGTGAAGCGCCCGGCGTTCGCGCTCGTACCGGTGCTGGAACCGGCGCCCATGAAGCTGGAATTGGTCGCAGTCAGCGTAATCACCCCGACTTCGCTCCATGTCAAATCGCTTACGGTGGATACGCCACTGGCGAAACCGCTACGCGTAGTCGATTGAGTTCCACTCAACGTGCCGTTCGCCGCGCAGGCCGTGGCTGGTGCGATGATCGGTGCGACACAGGTGTGCGTGATATTAACCGTCTCTGTAATAGGACTGGTTCCACCATTTGCCGAACCTGCCGTGCCAAAACTCGGCGTGATGTTGTTGTTCGCCGACATAGAGCGCACCGTCGCCTTGAATGCCGCGCCGGTTTGCGTGGATGCCGTGCCCGCCACGGCCAATACCGCTCCTGTGCCATCTGTTAGCGTCGCAGCCGTACCCGCCGCGCAATCGCCCGCCGTTGCGGCGCCGCACACATCGACTGCGAAGTGATGTGGTGTGACGATGAAGGCGTTGGAAGTACCGAGCAGGTCCGCACCGTTAACGGTCTTTTGCATACGCAACGTGACTTGTCCGACATCCTCGTAGCTGAAACTGATCGGCGTGGTGGTATTGCCGTTGGCATCAAACGTCAGGCTGACGCCGGTGTAGCTGTAACCCAGGAACGGATTGTTGCCGTTGCTTTGCACCGCAAAACCATTCACCTTCAACAGATTACCTGCTGCGCAACTGGTCGGGTCATTGCATTCGTAGCCCAGATTGACCGTTTGCGCACCGGTCAATGCCGCCGTGCAGGCACTCGTGGCCGTGTTTTTCTTCACCGCGCGCAGCACATAGTTGCCTGACAACACCCCCGCCACCTGATTCGGGATGACCGTTTCCGTTCCATCCGCTACTGTGGAAATAATGAGCCCGGCATCGGAGAAATTCAACGTGCATGTCTCGGTTACACCGTTAAAGCAACGTGCAGCGGTTTGCGGCGCCGGGCTCGTCAAGGTTGCGCCCAGCGTGAAGGAGCCTGCCGTGGTGACCGGCAAGCTGACCGTGGTGGTGCCGCCGCTGAAGGTAGTCGCACCCACTCCGTTGACAGTCGTGGTCACCGAACCGGTATAGAGCGTACCGCATGCCGCATCGCCGCAGGCTTGCACCGTGAGCGTCTCCGGCATGCAGGTCAACCCGGTCCCGTTATGCAGGATGCGTATGTGATCCAGCCCGCCGATGGTCACCGGCGCAGTGCTGGCGGCACTGGAGTACATGGTGTTGGTGGCCGAAATGTATTGCGCCTGCACATCGCTGTTATAGGGCGTCGCGCTGGCCGGAATATTGGCGCCCGCCGTGGCGGTGTAGGTCAGCGTGAAGCTGTCCCCGCTCGCCAACTCCTTAACTGCGACAAATGTCCATAAAACCTCCTGCCGGTTGGTTTGTCCGGTGTAGCCGCTAAAAGTTGGCGGCACCGTGGTGGCGAGAGTATGCCCGGTAAAATTCAGGGTGCTGTTGCCGCTGGTGTTCGTCAAGTTGAACGCGTCGCTATTTGCGACGAAATTGAAGCGCAACAAAGGATCCGCTGTCGCGCCGACGAACGGCAGTTCGTCATAAATCTTGATGCCGCTGGCCGGTGCATTACCGGTATTGGTCACCGTGATGGTGTAAGTGACCGAGCCGCCGATCTGAATGGTAGAAGGCGATGCTGTCTTGGTAATCTGCAGATTGGCCTGGTCGCGTACCGAGGTGGTCACACTCACGGTGACACCTGCCGGGAAGGTTGATGCCGTGATCTTGGCGGTGTTGATAATGTCTGTGCCATTGGTGACACCTGCGCCGAGTTGCACATCAAAGCTGACATAGCCGGTGGCGCCGGAATTCAGCGTAGCCAGCGTGGCAAAGGTCAACACTTGCCCTGCAATTCCGGGATTGGCGATGGCAGCCCCATCGCGTATGGTGGTGCCCGCCACATAGCTGGTATTCGCGGGCAGGGTGTTGGTCAATACCAGCGTGCTCAACGCCGCCGCGCTGATGTTGCTATAGCTCAGTTTGTATTTGATCTTGCTGAGTGGCGCGATGGTGCCGCTGGTATAGGGCACGCAGACCGCGCCGGCATACACACAATCCACCTTGGCGGTGAGCGACATCGGCGCGGTGACGGTCACCGGTGCCGTACCGATAGTCTCGGACAAACTCGTAGCCGTAGCGCCGCCGACATAACCCACATTGGCATCGTTCAGATAAGGCGTAGTACTGGCGGGTACGTTGCTGCCCACCGTAGCGTTGAACGTGATGGTGAGCTTGCCCCCCGCCGGGATGGCAGTCGCAGCGGGCAAGGTAAAGGTCACCTGCTCGCGGTTGAGTCCGGTGTAGGGTGCCGCCGCCGCGACCGCACCGCTGGCCACCGTCGGCACGACATTGCTCACCACACCCGCAGATGTCGTTATTGTGGCGGACGCAAGCGACAAATAGGAGAAGCGGTCATTCACCGTCGTCCCGCCTGCGCTGGGCAGGTAATCCTTGACCACCACCGACGTTGCGCTCGCTGCGCCGTTGTTGGGGATGGAAATGGTATAGGTCACCGCGCTGCCCGAGGTCACGCTGGGCGTGCCGGTGCTCTTGCTGATCCACAGGTTAGCCTTGGTGGAGGCAGTGGCGATGGCTTTCGAGGAGACTCCCGGCGCCGGCACCTGGGTACTGACCATATTGGCGGTATTGATCAGCGCCACATTATTCGATGGGGCAGATACAAAAACCACGTCATATTGCACCTTGCCACCTGTGCCAGATGCCAAACTGGCGATGGTCGGGAAGGTCAGTACAACCGGTGCGGCTGAGGGGGTCGGCGCACCGATGGGAGCGCCGCTCAACTGCACTGCCGAGCCGGCCACATAGGACGCACCGATCGCAAATGTGTCTTTGAGCACCACATTGGTCTGTGCAGATCCACTCAAATTCAGATATTGAATCGTATAGCGCAGCTTGAGATTGATTGCGGAAGGGACCACACCCGCTGTAATGGGCGCAGGAACACATCCGACACCGGTACACGCGCCCACCAGTTGTTTCACCAGCAACAGGTTGGAGTTAGCCACCGCCACGGCCGGACAATGATATTTCCAGTGATTGTCCTTGCCGGCTGTACTGCCCGGATCGAGACTGGCATCGCCGCCAAATACTTCGGTGTTGTTGATCAGGCCAGCCACTGGCATGTTGGACGTCAGCTTGAGTGTAATACGCACACTGAACAATTCACCCACCGTTACCTTGCCGGCAGCGAAGCGAACAGCCGTGGTGTTAATCGGCAAAGGGTTGCTCGGTGAAAGGTTGTAACCCGCCGAGGTGGGTGTGCCACCGATACATGCATTCGTCGAACCATAGGAGGCTACACCTTTGGCCGTACCCTTGTAGGATCCGGGGTAGGCAATGCGTTGCCATGGGCCGACTACACCGGTGGAATCCAATGTCAGGAAGGAATCCGGCCCGGCCACAGGCGACAAACCGAGTACGTTGTAGTTTATGGCAGGCGGGGCTGCACATGTCCCGGTTGTGTTGCGTGCCGCTCCTTGAAACTTGGTCACCATGGCGCTATCCCATGCGTTGTGTGTGGTGCTGGGTAAAGATATCCCGCCGCATCCACCGCCGATGGTGGCATAACCGTTAGCCGGGGTGATGGTCGGACTGACCGGGTTGGAATAAACCGCTGTTTTAGGATTGGTGGAATAGAAAATGCCGGTGTCGGAATACAGCGGGACATAAGCCGGCAACACGGCAGCCGGGCCGGGCGGCGCGATCTGGGTATAACTGCCGTCGCTGTTCAGGCGCACAAACTGTGCGTTGACTACCTGCGTACCCGCCGGGATATAGTCTGTGACAAAGCCGCCGCCGCCCACCATGCCGCCGTTGTTGGTCGGTGTGAACTGAATGTAATAGGAAATCTCGTCGCCCGCCAGCAAGCCACCAGGAAGGCGCGACTGTATAAGAGCGATGGTGTCCGGATCGAAATACTTGGTGGTTTCCAGCTCGCCCACATAGTCGGCGCGCGCCAGCGGGGAACTCAGCAAAATCGCCAGGAACAGGACAAAGGCTGGTTTAAAGCCTGCAGACCATTTCGACATAGAAGCCTCTAAAGATGACAATAACTTTATTTCAAACACTTTCCGCTACTGGGCGATCGTGACGCTGATCACCCGCTCGACGTAGTTGGGTTCGGCGACCGCCCCCAGCGTTGCCGTCGAGGTCAGCTGATACACCCATAACGGATTGCCGCCTGCAACCGTGCGCGCCCCCTCATCGTGCGCTGTCGCTCTACATCCCACATTCACAGTAAAGCCATTCAGCGTATTCGGCAAGGGTGAAACCACTTGGGAGGTCGCCCCGGCCCGACAAGCGGCGGCGAAGGCGCCAGCCGTACCCGGCAACACCTGGAACGCGCCCCATTCTATACCCGCCCGTGCCGCCTGATAGGCGCGCGCGCCCATCACGTCCAGCGCTGCGCTCTGATGCTGGGTGGTCGACAGTGTGACCGCGAACGTGCCCAGCGCGGCGACCACTACCAGCAAAAATATCGCCGAGATCAGACTGAAACCGCGTTGAATTTTGCACTGGGTCTTCATGGCTGGTTGCTCACATGCGCCGCGTTATAAAGTGACACCGTTTCATTTTCTTCCGTGATCGCCAAGCGCATCGTCACCAGACCGGAACGCTGCGCAACCACGTTGGCATCGTAACTAAAACGGCAGCCGCTGACATTGGTCGCCAGCCGTGCTTTTCCCCGCGTGGCGGTAGCCGGCGTGACCAGCGCATCCAGTTCCGCGATCGTATCCGTGCTCGTCTGCGCGGCCTGAATCGCATAACCCCAATAGCGCCAAAGCGCGCCCGCGCCATCGCACACATAGCTGACCGGGGTGGAAACGATGTGGAAGCGCTGCCCCGGCGATTCGAAAGGCAGCGCATTGGCCGATGATATGCTGATGCTGCCCGCGCCCACTGCGCTGACTGCGCGCCGATTGTGCGTTGCCAATGTATTCCCGGCATAGGCGTTCGCACCTGTGATGCCGAGGTTGTACACCACGACCTGGTCCCCAACCGCCACGGCGGGCATCGGCCCCAGCACATCGAAACTGCCATCCGCAGCCGTGAAGTCCAGCGGATCACCCGGCGCACCCGCACGATAACGCCCCCCGCTCGGCGCCGGCAGAAACTCGATGAAACAGGTGGACGTCGCCGCATCGTTGCAAGTCCCGGTCACGCGCACGCTGTTCGGCAAGGCCAGGCGCAGGTCTCGCGTCACGCGGCGCAATGCGGTATCGGCGATATCGGTCATGTCGGCGCGGCGCCCCACATCCATATACTGCTGTATCGGGGCTTTCAGAAACACCGCGACGATGCCGCCGATGATGCCGGTGATGACGATCACCATGATCATCTCTACCAGCGTAAAACCTGTCTGTGTGCGCCGCATCATCATATCCTCGGCGAATAACGGGTGCGCATGCCTTCGACCGCCACCGGCGTCCCGTCGGGGCCGGTGACGGTGACGGTGATCAACAAGGATTGGGGAGCGCCGTTCACATCCAACGCGGCAATGCCGGAAAAAGCCTGCGCTGCCACGACAACGGTAGCCGAGTAGCCGCCCAGAGCGGCAATCGGATTTCCTGCAATATCCTTGATGCCGCCGCTGGCTGTGCTATCAAAGCCGTGATAATCGTTGACGTTATCGAACGGGGTCGCTGCCGAATACCGCGTCTCGCCCGCTTCCGGCCCGATAGCCTCACCGCCGGCCGGAGCAGTGCAGGCAGTGGTATCCACGGTCGTAGCCAACCCGGCAGCCGGGTCGTCCGGATCGCAAAAGGTGAACGGCATCAGCTCGATTTCTTCCAGCAGCGATTCGGCGATCGCCAGCGACTGTTTGTGGATCAGCGGGTCGGCGCTGCCCCTGGTCACCGTGTTCATCACCAGCAACAGGCCTGCCAGCGCAACACTGACAATGACGATGAACATGATCAGTTCGATCAGGCTGATGCCGGACTGCTTTGTCGAGATCAGATTTTTCTCGATTTCCAGCGGCACAAGAAGCGGACGTATGCGTTTATCTGCGTTTTTAAGCAACTCGGGGTTTTTCACATACATCTGCAACAGGAAGCGACGATTCTCCTCGATCTCCTTTAGCAAACGGTAATTGTGTTCGGCTTTATTCATTGCTCGACTGTATTTTTCTTAATTCCTCGATATCAATCTGATCCTTGCTGCGCCCGGTTCCTGTCTTCATAGCGATCAAATGCCCGATGCTCGCAACAGGGACTTGCACTATACCGACATCAAGCAGTGTGGCCTCTTTGCGCAACTCGGCAAAAGGAACGACAGGCCTTACCAAAACGTCCAGCACCGTTGCGATGACTTCCCTGCTTCTCAAGCTGAAAACCAGCATCCCTTTATCCTTCTATCACTGCTCGATCAACCCGGGTTGCGCCAAAAATTCCAGCGGCACTGGAATAGTGGGATGCAATCCCGCTTCGGTCGCCGCTCCGATGGACCTTCGCAGATTGGCTGCATCCATCGCCAGGACGACACCGCATCCATCGTGAAACGCGAATAACCGCGCAAGGCCACTGCCAAGCCCCCCACCAGCACAAAATCCACTTTGGACAACGCCAACAACTTGAGCAGTTTGAACATATTCATGCTGCACGTCTACAAAGTAGTCCGCAGGATGGGCTGAGCAACGCGATACCCATCGTTCGTGATCCCATTGTTGGGTATCACTACGCTCCACCCAACCTACGCGGGCTTTGCTTATGGCGAGTGCACATAGCCCGTTTCCGCCTCGATGACGACGCCGTTCGCCGCACCGGTAATATTGATCGCCTGGGCAACCGAAGGTGTGCCCAGAGCGTTGAAACTGAAATCCGCCGGCAATGCGGCAAAGGTAATGCCCGCAGGCGCGTTGACCACATAGTTTCCCGCATCCGAAAGCGACGACACGGGCGTCCCGCAGGCTGCGGTGGCGCCGAAGGACAAGGTGATGCTGCTGTTGGTAAACGCCGCACAAACAAATCGATGTTTCGCGATCGCCACCTTCTGCGCGTAGCGCAACGAAGCCTGAACCTGGTCGGCAAAGCCGCGCGACTGGAATACATTGTTGTCAAAAAAACGCGGCGCAACGACGGCGGCCAGTATCCCGACGATGACCATCGTCATGATCATCTCGACCAGCGTGAAGCCGCGCTGACGGTCGTTCGCGCGCGTGCCAGATTGCGATGCCCCTGCTTGAGCACCGAAAGAATATCCGGTCTCATGCTTGATCGCTTTGCTTTGGCTGGAACTCAAACGCACGTATTATGGGCCTTCAGGTATGGAATGAGGTATGGACGCAGTGTAGCAAAAACCGCAAACGACGGGCGAAAAACAAGGGAGGCCTAAGCCTCCCCTGTTCATTTCCACCATCAGGTGCAATGCGTTGCGTTTACTGCACCTGACGCGGATTAAACGCCCAATATTACTGCGTTGGCAACGGCACCACCATCCGTCTGAGTAACCACGCATGTATTAGATCCTGCTACCAACACTACAGCCGATGTCGTATAACCAGTAGGCATAGCACCACCTTCCAGTATTGCATTTGCAGCAGTTGTGCAAGTCAATCCAATAGTTGCGGTGCCTTTTGCAGCATTGGCAGAACGTGCCGCATAATTAATGGTGCTGGCTGAATTGATTGCACCGACCACGCCTTGCAACGCTGCAGCCTGTGCATCACCCTTCAAGTCAACAAACTTTGGCAAAGCGGTTGCCGCCAGGATGCCCAGAATCACGATAACCATAATCAGCTCGATCAGGGTAAAACCAGATTGATGTTGTTTCATTACTTGTTCTCCTAAAAATTAAGGCCGCAGCCTTGGTTATGAAGTACTTTTACTTCGACCGTTAACTCCTTGCCGCAGCAAGATTTTGACCGGACGGGGCGCACTCTAAGCGAAGTCCGATATGCACGCAAGCCCTAATCGACCGGCGGCGGCTTTATATCAACGAACGGAGCAGGATAAAAAACAGGTAAATGCTGCCCAGCAGCAGCAGCCAGCCCACCCTTTGCGCATGGCGCGCCACAAAAAGATCCACTTGATCATGTGGCACATCCAGTATTTTCGTGGCTCTGCGCAAGGATACCCATTGATTGGCCTCTTTTTCCATGCCGCGCAATAAGCTGGGCCGCAACCAAATCAACAGCCCTGCCAGCAGCGCAAACATGCCCCCCATCAGGGCACACAGCACCAGCGCATCCAGCAGACCATCCAGCATCCTGTCCGGTATCTTTCCGCTCAAATGTTGCAGCATGTAGGCCTTGTCAAACAGCATGCCAAAGTAAACAAGGATATAGGTCGCGCCGAGCATGATGGCCAGCCCCGCCGCGCGATGGTTCCGGTAAAACCAGCGTTCGATGCTGATGCTGCGATCCAGCCACCGGTTCATGTATCGCGTGGAGACCCAGCGATTCGCCACATGGTTGAGCCGCTCCAGCAACTGCGGCCTGAAAACCAGTATCAACCCAAGCAATACGCCGAGCAAGGCTCCGAAAAGCAGGAATATCGTCAAGTCGCGCCACAACAAGGTCACGAATGAATTAGCATGCATCTGTCACCCCCGTATTCCCAACACACGGACATGGCGACGCATACTCGTTATCCGAGGTAGCTGGGTTCATAGTCATCAAAACCACTGGTATGGCGTTACCGGCTTGAAAAGAATGCCAGTCACTTCGGGTGCCGCATTTTTCAGCGAAGGCAAGCGCGACGGATCGCGATCAATGACCACATGGAAGCGTATCCAGCTCTCCCCATCCGCGCCCGGCTTGAAATAACCGCCATTGCGCACCAGATAGACCAGCTCGCGCGTCTTGAGATCGAATACCCAGTTGCCGGACTCCACCGACTGCGGGGTGGGTCCGTAAAATTCGCCGAGATAATTACGCGGTTTTTTCTGCAACCAGGCCATCGGATTGTCATTGGCCAATGCGGCCAGATCGGACGGTTTCCCGCGTGTCAGGAGCTTGCCGTATTGCATGGTCAGCGAGCTTTGTATCGTGCCCGCCACCTCCTCCATCGCCACTTTCTCGGCCTGCCCGATATAGAACATCATGCGGTTCAGGAACAGCCCACTCAGAATCAGGATGATGATGATGACAACGATCAGTTCGATCAGCGTGAAACCTTTTGAGGTACAAAGGGCAAGGGGCAAGGGGCAAGAATTTGATCTTGAACCTTGAACCCTGGAACTTGCATCTGTGCTTCCCTTGCTCATCGGTGCATCGCCGCTTTGCCCAGATCCCACATCGGTAGGAACACGCCCAGTGCGAGAATCAATACCAGGATGCCGAGCGCCACGATCAGGATAGGCTCGATCTTTGCGCTGAGGTTCGCGACTTCATACTTGACCTCGCGCTCGTACATTTCGGCAACTTCGAACATCATGCCGTCCATGTCGCCGCTTTCCTCGCCCACCGAGATCATTTGCAGCACCACCGGATTGAACACCTCGGCGGCGACGGCGGTGCGAAGGATGCTCTCGCCGCGCTCCACGCCATCGCGCATCTGCTCGATGCGGCTGCGCATGAATTCGTTGTCCACCACCATGCTGACCACGTTCATCCCCTGCAGGATCGGCATCCCGCTCTTGAAAGACAGCGCCATGCCGCGCGCAAAACGCGACAGCGTGGACTTGAGAATGATATCCCCGACCACCGGCAGCTTGAATTTGTACTTGTCCCATTTGTAGCGGCCATCCGGTGTGTTGATATAAGAGCGGAACCCCACCGCTGCGGCTATCATCGCCGCCAGTATCAGCACCCAGTAGTTCACCATGAAACCGGAGAACCCGATCAGTATTTTGGTGAGCATCGGCAATTCGGCATGGAAGCCGGAATAAACCTTGGCGAAGGCGGGAATCACGAACAGGTTGATGACGAAAATGGCGATCGCCATCGCGATCACCACAAAACTGGGGTAACGCATCGCGGACTTGATGCGTTCGCGCATATCCCGCTCGAATTCGATATAGCCATACAGCCGGATGAAGGTCTCATCCAGCATGCCGGTCATTTCCCCGACCTGCACCATGCTGACATAGAACGCGGAAAATATTTTCGGATGGCGGCGCAGCGCAGCGCTGAGTTCGCGGCCGCTATCCAGGCTTTCGCGCACATCCTGGAGCGCCGTTGAAAACACCGGGTTCTGCGTGGATTCCTGCAATCCGGCCAGCGCGCGCATGATGGGGACGCCCGCCTTGAGCAGGGTGTACATCTGGCGGCTGAACAGCATCAGATCGACCTGGGTGACCTGCGTGTCCCTGAACACATTTTTCATCCAGTCCGGCTTGCCGGATGAGCTGCCCCCGATACCGCGAAACGGCTTGACTTCAACCGGCGTGATGCCGGTGCTCATCAACTGGTCCGCGATCACGCCGCTGTCTTCGCCGTCGAGCGTGCCCGCCACCATGTCGCCGCGCCCGTTGCGCCCCTTGTAGGCAAATACCGCCACGCCTAATCCTCTACCTGATTACTGATGCGCATCACCTCGGCAACCGTGGTATGGCCAAGTTTCATCTGCTCCAGCGCGCGCGACAGGATGGTCTTGCCCTGCATATGCTTGTATGCGACCTGCATGAAGTGGGTGGCATTGTCATGTGCCGCCGCCTCGACCATCTCGCGGTTCATTTCCAGCATCTCGTACACGCCCATGCGGCCTCGATAACCGGTGCCGTTGCAATGCGAACAACCGCGCCCGTGCTGCAATCCGCCGAATTGATCCGGCGTCACGCCCTCCACCTGCAACCACTCGGCTTCCTGCGCCGTCGGGATATGCGCTTCGCTGCAACTGCCGCACACGACCCGCAGCAATCGTTGCGCGATCACCGCCTGCACCGAGGAAGCCACCATGTAGCGCGGCGTGCCCATGTCTACCAGACGGAACAGCGTTCCTGCGGCATCGCGGGTATGCAGCGTGGAGAACACCAGATGGCCGGTCATCGCGGCGCGCAGGCCGATCTGCGCGGTCTCGGCATCGCGCATCTCGCCGACCAGGATCACATCCGGGTCCTGGCGCAGAGCTGAACGCAACACGCGCGAAAACGTCAGGTCGATCTTTTCGTTCACCTGCACCTGATTGATGCCGGACAAACGATATTCCACCGGGTCTTCCACGGTGATGATTTTCTGGTCTATGGTGTTGATCTCGGCCAGCGCGGAATACAGCGTGGTGGTCTTGCCGCTGCCGGTCGGGCCGGTCACCAGTATCATGCCGTTGCTGCGCCGGATAATCTCGCGGAAGCGTTTGAGCATATCGGGCGGCATGCCCAGCTTGTCCAGACCGACCATCCCGCCATCCTGGCGCAACAGCCGCATCACCACCGATTCGCCGTTCTGCGTGGGGCAGGTCGCGATACGCACATCCACGCCGTGATCGCGCACGCGCACATGGAAACGCCCGTCCTGCGGCAGGCGTTTTTCCGAGATATCCAGGCCGGACATCAGCTTGAGGCGCAACACCAGCGCGGGCGCGATCTTGCTGTCGGCTTCAGTTTGCAGATGCAGCGCGCCGTCGATGCGGAAACGGATCATCACCCTGCCTTCCTGCGGCTCGATATGGATGTCGGAAGCCCGGATGTTGGTGGCATCGTCGAACAGGCTCTGCAGCAGCTTGACCACCGGCGCCTCTTCGGTGCCGACGGTGTCGGTCAGCGCCCCGAAGTCCACATAGGTGTCGCCGATGTCCTCGCTGAGCTCGCGGGCCAGGCCGGTGATTTCCTCGGTGCGCCGGTAGCCGCGATCTATGCTTTCCAGCAACTGGCCTTCGGTGACCACCGCCACATCGATGTCGCGTTTGAGGATGCGGCCGATCTCATCAAAGCCGAACAGATCGGTCGGATCGGCCATGCCGACCAGCAGCAGGCCATTGCGCTCCTCCAGCACGATGGCGCGGAAACGCCGCGCCTGGTTTTCCGGAAGCATCCGGACCAGTTCGAGATTGATATGGTAGTACTTGAGATTGATGTAAGGGATGTTGAGTTGCTTGGCAAGCGCTTCGGAGATGTTTTCCTCGGTGACGAAGGCATTGTCTACCAGCACGCGACCCAGTTTGCGCCCGCTGCGCTTCTGCTGCTCGAGCGCAAACTTGAGCTGGTCTTGCGAAATGAGTTTCTGCTGTACCAGCAAATCGCCTAAGCGAACTTTCTCCGGACGCGCCATAATTCTCCCCTGAGTAGATATTTCCGAGACGCAATTCTCACAGGGGCGGAAGTTAGCCGTTTTTCGCGATGATGACAAGGACTTAGCGGGTATTTTTTATGTTTCACGTGATTCTGTACCAACCCGAAATTCCGCCCAACACCGGCAACATCATCCGGCTATGCGCCAACACCGGCAGCCGGTTGCACCTGGTCAAGCCGCTGGGCTTCACGCTGGAAGACAAGCAGCTGGTGCGTGCCGGACTGGACTACCACGAGTTCGCGACCTTGCAAGTCCACGAAACATTGCCGGGTTGTCTGGCCGCATTCGACCCGGCGCGCGTGTTCGCGCTCACCACCAAAGGCTCGCAGGCTTTTCATCAAATGAACTACCGGGCCGGCGATGCACTCCTGTTCGGCCCGGAGAGCCGCGGCCTGCCTGCCGAGGTGCTCGGCCAGTTTGATACCGACCATCGCGTCCGCCTGCCGATGCTGCCCGACAACCGCAGCCTGAACCTGTCCAACACCGTCGCGGTGGCCGTCTATGAGGCGTGGCGGCAGTGCGGGTTTGAGGGCGCATCCGTCATCTTGTAGGGGCACGGCGCGCCGTGCCCCTACGCCGCATTCTTCAGAAACATCTCCAGCAGGTCGTTTAAAAAGCGCTGCCCCCTCTGCGTCGGCGCGATGCGCAGATGATCCCTGAACAACAACCCGCGTTTTTCCGCTTCGGCCAGTTCGCGCCGGATCGCGAACAGCGACAGGCTGGTGCGCTCGCTGAATAACGCGCTATCGAATCCCCCGTTCAGGCGCAGCGCGTTCATCATGAATTCGAATGCCAACTCGTCGGTTGCAACCTCCTGTTCGCTCTGCAGCGGCGCATCCCTGGCGACTTGCTGCATATACGCTTGCGGCTGTTTGTAGCGCGCCTGCCGGATGATCCTGTCGGGAAAACTCAGCTTGCTGTGCGCCCCCGCGCCTATGCCCAGATAGTCGCCGAACTGCCAGTAGTTGAGGTTGTGTCTGGCGCGGCGTTGCGGTTGCGCGAAGGCCGAAGTTTCGTAATGTTCGTAGCCGTGCGCCGCCAGCGATTCCTCGATGCGCTGTTGCATGTCGCTGCTCGCATCATCATCCGGCAGCGAAGGCGGATTGCGGTAGAACAGCGTGTTCGGCTCCAGTGTCAGGTGGTAACAGGACAGGTGCTGCGGCGCCAACGTCAGCGCGGTCTGCACATCCTGCAACGCCTCGCCCAATGATTGATTTGGCAACGCGTACATCAGGTCCAGGTTGATATTGTCGAAATGCTGTTGCGCGATGCCTATCGCGCGCTTCGCTTCATCGGCGGAATGGATGCGCCCCAACGCCTTCAGGTGCGCATCGTTAAAGCTCTGGATGCCCATCGACAGGCGGTTCACGCCCGCGTCGCGATAGGCCGCGAAGCGTGCCGCCTCGACCGTGCCGGGATTCGCTTCCAGCGTAATCTCGGCGTTGCCGGCAAGCGGCAGCAGCATGCGCACCTGGCGCAGAATCTCCGCGACGCTCTCCCCGCTCAGCAAGCTGGGCGTGCCGCCGCCGAAGAACACCGTGTACACCTTGCGCCCCCATATCTGAGGCAACGCCAGCTCCAGATCGCGGATAAGCGCCGCGACATATTGCTGTTCGAGTGCCTCAAGAATTCTACCCTCACCCCGGCCCTCTCCCTGCAAGGAAGAGGGAGTATGCACTTCATGCGAATTGAAATCGCAATAGGGACATTTGCGCACGCACCACGGGACATGGATGTACAGCGACAGCGGCGGCAAGGCCTGAAAATTCACGGCTTGTGCTTGGGTTAAAACGGGAAATAGCGGATGGATCGTCATTGCAGCGGCAGGTTGCTCCTTCAGCGTGCAGTATACCTGCTGACCGGGGCGTCATTTTCAGACTGCGCTGAGTTGCAACTCAGCCGTCCGCCGGCCTTGCGCGCGCCCGCCTCTTTGGCGACCGCCTCGAAGCGCTTAGCCGACTCGTCTTCCAGCACCATCTTGCCGAGGAACCCCGGCACATAACCGGCGAATAGCAGCTCCGCATCGTAGGTCAGCTTCGTTCCTTCCGCCGCGTCCAGCAGCGTCCATATGCCGCTGTACGACTCCAAGTCTCCTTCGGTCTGCCTGAAGGTGATGTATCTGCCGGGCATCTCTTCCATCACCAGCACGATCTCCACATCAATGCTGAAGAACAGCACATGCGCCTCAACCAGCTGGCGGACTTTCACGACCGTCTCCGATATCCGCTCGACGCCGATCTCCAGCATGCCGGGAATGTAAGACGGCTGGCTGGCGTAATCGGTCAGCAGCGCATAGGCCTCGCAGCGGGTCACGGGCAGTATGACCGCGGCATGAACGATGAAACTGGAGCCCTGCCGCTTGATATTCACCACTGGTGCCGGCTTCTCAAACGCGGGCATCTTATCAGGCGCCTGCGCGTCGGCATCGCAACAGAGCAAGAGCAGCAGCAACAGGTGACGGCGTGGTTCGATTAAGGCCATTTGCTTTCCCTCCCCGGTTGCACGGACAGCGGATAGGATAAACTTGCGCGACTGTTGGAGACACACCCATTCGGCCATGAGCAATCCATATCCCATCCAGACTCACGCAAGGCTGCGCACCTGGCTGACGGCAGGCTACGCGCTGTTCATCGTGTACGCCAGCTTGTCACCATTTGCCGGCTGGCGCAATCAGGGGCTGGAATTCGGCGAGGTGCTCCATCTCGGATTCACCTATACCGCGTTCGATGCGATCGTGAATCTGTTGTCCTATCTGCCCCTGGGCTTTCTGGTCGTGCTGACTTTGCGCGCGCGGCATGGCGCGGCGGCCAGTGTGTTCTTCGGCGTGTGTGCCGGCGTATTGCTGTCGGCCGGCATGGAATACCTGCAAATGTATCTGCCGTCGCGCAACAGTTCGAACACCGACCTGTTATCCAACAGCCTGGGCACGCTGATCGGCGCGTTGTTGGCGGTGAGCATCACCTCGCGGCCATGGCTGCTCGCCCGTCTGACACACTGGCGCAGCAGCCTGTTCCATCACGGCAAGGAGATCGATTTTGGCCTGGCCTTGCTCGCGCTGTGGATGTTCGGCCAGATCAACCCGTCGCTGCCGATGCTGGGCAATGTATTCATCAGCGAGGTGGCGCGACAGCCTTTCGCGAAACTGCCGCCGGTGCCGTTCGACTGGTGGGAAAGCGGCGCGGTCACGCTGAACCTGTTGATGCTGGGCACGCTGATGCTGACCCTGCTGCGCATTCCGCGCAATGCCGCCACCGCATCGCTGGTCGTGTTAAGTGTGGTGGCGCTGGCCAAATTCATCGCTGCCGCCGTGCTGCTGAAATCCTGGGCATTGCTGTTATGGGTCAACAGCGAAGCCATGCTGGGAATCATAGCGGGTATGTTGCTGCTGCTCGCGTTACGGTGGCTGTCCAGCATTGCAATGCTGGCCTTTGGCACGCTGATGGCCGCGACCTACTTCGTCATCATCAATTTCGTGCTGGACAGCAACGCTCCCTCCGCCGCGACCTCTGTCTATCACTGGCACTACGGCCATCTGCTCAACTACAACGGCCTCGCGCAGACCATCTCCCTGTGCTTCCCGCTGCTGCTGATATTCCACCTGTCGCGAATCCGAAAGATATGACCCCATTCCATTTCAACGAACAAAACCCGGTAGGGGCGCGATTCATCGCGCCCCTGCAATATTTCGCCATATGACTGAATAATGAAATAATCCCGCACCATTCAACTGGAGCCTTCATGAGTTATTACGACAAGCATGTGTTTTTCTGCACCAACCAGCGCGAGGACGGCAGCGCCTGCTGCAATGACCACCGTGCACAACAGGCACGAGATTACGTGAAGAACAAGGTCAAGGCGCTCGGGATTTCCAAACAGCAGAACAACATCCGCATCAACTCCGCCGGGTGCATGGATCGCTGCGACGACGGCCCGGTGATCGTGATTTATCCGGAGGGCACCTGGTACACCTATATAGATGAAAGCGACCTCGACGAAATCATCGAGGAACACTTGAAGAATGGCAGAGTGGTGGAGCGGCTTAAAATCTGATGATGGACTTGCCGTCATTGCCGAGCACACCGTTGGAGTGCCATGCGGCTCCCTGTAACCGCAGCACTTGACTATCGCTCAAAGTTTAAGCTGCATCTGGATGTAATAGGCACGGCCCGGAAGCGGCAAGTCGGATTGCATGCCCACGGACATGAATGTCGGTTCATAGGCACTGCTGTTGAACAGGTTGGTCACCATGGCGCGCATATCCCAGCCGCCGGCGAACTTCTCGCGCCGCAGAGTCAAATCCGCCCTGGTGTAGTCCGGGATCTTGGCGCGCGTGTCGCCCGGTTCGCGCATTCGTTCCGCCACATGATTGACTGTCGCGCCAAGTTGCCATAGCGGCACAACCCGCCAGTCGGCACTTGCGAATAAACGTCGATGCGGCGCCATGCCCGCATCCTTGCCGGTAGCCCCGTCAGTTGAATGCTGCAAGGAATAATTTCCGGTCAAACGCAGGTTGCCGGTGGCATCCAGCGTCGCTTCCAATTCCAGGCCCCGACCCGTCTGGTCGCCGGCATTCCCGTACTTCGCCGCGACAGGCAAAATGATGTTGCGCATGCGGTATTGGAAAAAATTCAGGTTGGTTTGCAACTTGCTTACCGGCTGCCAGGAAAACGCCAGTTCGTCGGTGTTGATAGTCTCCGGATTGATACTGGGACTGCCGACAACCACCGGGTTATTGATGGAATAGAGTTCAGAGAAGGAGGGGGCGCGGAAAGCTGTTCCGTGCATGGCCTTGATGACCACGTTGTACGCCGCATCCCACACCAGCGCAAGGCGGGGATTGGTCGTGCCGCCAAAATCAGAGTAGCGATCATGCCGCACGCCGGCCGTCAGCGCCCAGTCCTTGGCGAGGCTCCACTCGTCCTGTACAAACACATAGGACAGATTACGTTTGTGCGGCAGCATGTAGATCAAATTCGGGCCGGCATTCACCAAGCCGGGCAACGGGGCAAAAGTTGCATCGAAATTTTTTTCCTCATTTGTTTTGTACAAATCCTCTACCCGGTATCCCGTACCTATACGCACCCGATGATGTTCAAAGCCGGAGTAGAACGCGGAAATGCTGGCGTGGGTATGCCGCTCCGAATGGCCGGGATTTCCGATGAATCCATTGGGAAAGGCTCCGCCAAAAGCTCCTGCCGGAAACAGTGTGTAGGCGGGATCACCGTATTCCTTGATGTCGTAATAACCGGCAACCCCTGATACATCCCAATTCGGCACCCAATTCGCTTTCTCATAACTCATATCCAGATAAAACCTTGAAGCATGCGCGCGCGCGTCAGTATCCAATGCTCCCGCGACACCCGCGCCAACACCGAGTTCTCGTTTCTGGTAACCCGCCCTGAAGCGCCATTGTTCATAATACAAATCGGTGCGCGCATCGATTGCCTTGCGTTCCGCATTGACTGAACCGGGAGCCCGAGAAGCGTTCGTGCCATAGACTGCATCCCAAGCAGATTGGGCATCCTTCTGGATGATGCCTTTCTGTCCATCGGTATTCCCTGCGCGCAGATAGAAAGCGGCGTCGAGCACGCCCAGTTTGCCGCCGTGCTGCACCCATGCCTCGCGGCTATTGAAACTGCCTGCGCGCAAACCGTATTCAGTGCCTTTGATGTCTGAGGCGATTTTGGTGATGATATTGATCACGCCAGAGAATGCATCGGCGCCATACAGCGCCGATCCCGGCCCGCGGATCACTTCGATGCGCGCCACATTTTCCAGTGGCATGCCGCCCCAGACCTGGCTGCGATCACCCGCAAAAACATTGGTGATCGGGATGCCGTTCACCAGCATCAACACATGCGGATTTTCTTTGGCAGCAATGCCGCGAATTTCGTAAATTGGCTTCATGGTGATGGAGGATATGGAAACATGCAGACCCGGCACGCTTTCCAGCACCTGGTCCAGATCGGTGGCGCCCATGGCTTCTATGTCGCGGGCAGTGATCACGGTCGAGGCAGAGGGCGCGCGAATGACGGGTTGCGAGCTTCCGGTGGCGATGCTGACGGTAGATTTGTCGCCGTAGGCCAGCGCCAGATCCTCTTCTTCGGTGGACTGTGCGGCAGCAACACCGGCACAGACGAAAGTCAGAACGGCGCAAAGAGCTCGACAGTGAAACGTTTGCATGACTCCCCTTTCTTCATTAATCCAGTAAGCGACTATCCGGTGGATCATCCCTTAATTGCAGCTTGCTTTAACCAAGTACGCTTTGATTTTCCCTCATACAAGATATCCGCACAAGAAACGGGATACAGCGTACCTTCCGGGCGATCCGCTGCCTCGATGAAACATGGCTGCATTCCCGCCAAAAATGCCGGAAACAAAAACAGGTAATACTCGCGCGGCGAAAAACCAATGTCCGCCATCAAGGCTGCGGCCAAGCCTGCATAGTTCATTTTCATGCGCAAGCGACCGGCAGACAGGCTTTCCTCAACAGCAAAAGCGAGGCGCAGATACGATCCTTTATCCAAGTTCAATTCCCTGGCCAGGGCCAGCATGTGCTGGTTGCGCTCATCCCCATTGACCAGCGGCCTGCCATAGCCTCCTATGCTGCGATGTGTATCCAGTTCTTCGCGAACACATGCAGAGAGATCGCCTCCCTCATCCACTTGTCGACGGGTACGAATCAGGAAATCGATGGCGCGCATATCTATGCCGCGCCCGTATATGGAGGCTTCCGACACGGCTAGCGCCGCAGCAATGCCCAGATTACCGGTGCTGCGGGAGCTGCCCGCCAGCGCTGCCACGCGGTTGTTCCATAGGCGCACATCCGGGTAGCTGGTGTAGGTCCAGATGGAATGCATCAGCCGCAACTGTTCTTTGGTAAAGCGGCGATTGGTGATGCCGAACACATAAAGCTCGACCCAATCCATGTCTTTCAGATCGGTATGCAGGTCATGGCCGCGAAAAATCACATGACTGCCGGGGAAGAATGTGCCCATGCGGCTTTTCAACGTCCCTGCGTTTGCTTGCAGCAGTTCCGGGCCTCTGGTGCTCGCGCTCATATCGGCTGCTCCAGTTCCAATGTGCCGAACGGGAAATTCTTATACCCGATAGGGCGCTGCTCCAAAGCGTGGGCCGCCGCGCCGGGCAGGCGCAATAACAGGTGCAACATCTCGCCTTGTTCCGGGCTAAAACCCAAGTCGGAAAAAGCCGCAGCAGCCACGCCAGACAAGGCGAGAGGGCAAGCTGCCGCAGCTTCCATATCCGGCAGGTTTTGCTGCAACCACGACAGGTACTGCCCAACCCGGTAGCTTGCGAGACAGGAGAGCGTTTGCTTCACCGCAGTGGCCGTGCTGACACCATGCGGATCGAAGCCCGGCGCATGCTCGAGTGCAGGCCAGATGCTGCCCGGAACAGCTTCCAGCTGGCATAGCCGTTTGCGCCATGAGTTGAGATCGTCACCACATTCGGCCCAGCCTTGCATCGCCAGAAATACTTCACGCCCCCCCGCCAGTTGACCCGCGCCCACCGCCAGCGCCGCCATCAGCAAGGAAGCGGCGGTCGAGCCGGTGATGCCGCCGCACATCGCGGCATGTACCGAGGCATCGCGCGGGCCGGGATTGGCCAGCGCCAGCGCCAGGGCCTCCAGCAGATCGGCCTGTGCCGCCGTGGGTGCTTCATTCTGGAAGAGCAGGTAGAGCATCTCGACCCAACGCGCATTTCCCAGCATCTCGCCGTAGACATCGTAGCCACGGCAATAGGCCGCGCGCGCGGCGAAGGGGTTGTCTGGCTCCGGCTCTTCGCGCCAGATGCGCGTGTGGATTTTTTCTTTGCTCATTTCAGCGTCCCCAGCGTTTTCATGCGCAGCATCATGGGCGGCACTTCTTCGCCGTCGATGTGTACATCGAGCAGCGTCGGCCCCTTGCGTTGCAGGATGGCACCGAAGTCGAGCGCATCCAGCTCTTGTGGAGAGTAGATGACATGACCGGGTATTCCCATGGATTCTGCAAGTTTGCGGTAATCGACCTGGGGCAATTCGCAACCTATGGATTCGGCTTGAGCCAAGCGTTGCCCATGCTTGACCATTCCCAGAGAGCTATCGTTGAGTATGACATATACCACTGTGAGGCCTTCTGTTGCCGCGACGGTCATCTCTTGCCCACTCATCAGGAAGGCGCCATCTCCCGTGATGCAGACTACCGGACAGGTTGGATTGCCCCGTGCGATACCAACCGCAGCGCCGATGGCCCAGCCCATCGGGCAGAAGTCCATCAGCACGCGCAACCAGTTGGCCAGACCCGAGCGCTTTTCCGGCATTTGTCCTTCGACATAATGTCGCACTCTCTCGATGCGCCGATTGCGCGGCTGGAGATAATGTACCGTCCACACCATGCTATTGCCGGAGTCGGCCAGGAAACGCGTATCGGGTGGGCAACGCTCGGACAGCACTTTCATGAGGCGCTGCGGCTTGATCGGTGTGGCCTCGGAATGGTAACCCTCGGGCGACTGGAAGGTAACTTCAGTTTGATATTCACGGCGCTTGCCCATGCGCTCGATATCGGACGGAGGGAGGGCTATGAGTAACTCGATCAGGCGCTCGCATATCGCATAGATATTGCCATGCACATGAAGCATGGCCATCGGCGAGCGCATCAGGTTTTCCTCGGAATTATCGATGTGTACAAGACGGCCATTGAGCAGGGAGTCGCACCAGCCACCACTGACGAATTCACTGAAGCCCGTGCCGAATGCCAGCACGATATCCGGCGTGCTGGCCAGCAGCGCGTTTGCACTGGCGTGACCGCCGAAGCCGAACACCCCGCAATAAGACGGATGCAGGGGATTAATGAACCCCTTGGCATCGGGCGTAGTGATGAATCGCGCCTTGGTCAGATCGACCAGTGCCATGATCGCTTCGATAGCTTCGCCACAGGAGGCGCCGATCAGAAACACAACGTGCGAGGATAATCGCAGCTCTTTCAGGAGTCGCTGTACCGCGCGCTCGTCGACCAGGATGGGTTCGTGCTTGAACAAGGCAGCCAGATCGTAAGTCGGTGTGAGACTTGGTGCCGCGCCGCGCAGGATGTCCAGCGGAATCGCCAAGTGCGTCGGGCCGCCGGGGGCCTGATGTGACGCCATCAGTGCATTAGCCAACATGCGTTCGAATTGGCTGGGATGGGACACCATGGCGTTGTAACGGGTGCAATGTTGAAACATGGCAAAGGCATTGACGCCGGCGCTGGACGATTCTTGCAGCGCACCTTTACCGAACGAAGACAGAACCGGCAGGCCACTGATCGCCAGCAAAGGGATGTTGTTGTCATGTGCGGATGCCACACCGGTGATCATGTTGGTCGAACCGGGGCCGGAAGTGGTGCAACATACGCCGAGTCGTCCGGTCTCGCGGGCATAGCCGTCGGCCATGAACGCCGCTCCCGCTTCGTGCCGCGCCACGACCAGGCGCAAACCACCGCGACGCTGGCTGCGCGCCATGGCGTTGAACAACGGCTCGATAGCACCACCCGGCACGCCGAACACGTATTCGACGCCTATCTGCTCCAGATAGGCAACCAGCAAATCGGCCACTTCCAGCGTTTGCGCAACGGCAATCCCCCCCGGCTCCTCTCCCGCGTCCATCAGATTGTCGGCAAGCAAAATTTCAGCGCCCATAGCGGGGCCCCTCCCGGTGAAGTCCAGCATCTAAATTGTTATCGTCTGCGATTCTGCAAGATCGGCTCTATCGGTCTGTGGCCGCCTACGGGGCCTTCAACCAAAGGATCATGCTACCGCAATTTTCCGCAGCGCATGCACTTTAACCAATAGTGAACAGTACAAGATTAGTGTAAAGGCTGATATTATCCGGTGCAAGCGAATTGGCCGTAACCAATGGCTTGCCCGGCGGCGGCAAGCCGGATGGGGCCGGCACATCATGTGCAAACATGGGAAACTTTATTGATCCCGGCTACCCATCGCCGGATAGTCCGGCGTGTGTGATATATGGGAACAGTGCAGGAATTTCAGCAGAAATATTTGAGTGCTCATATGACCGGGCCCGTTTGAGCGACACAGAAGCGATGATAATCACGAGCAAGCTCACCTCACCTTTGCTGTCCTGCATCACACCCTCTTTTCATCGGCAAACGGGATTGCATGCACGGGTGATGGCATCCGCCTTCCTGATATGTACTGCGGCTCCCGCATGGGCAACTCAGGATCATCAGTCTGACTTATCACGCGCCTATGTGTCGTCGGAAGCCGATTACGCTACGGTGATACGCCCCATCGACGCGTACTTCCCCTCGCCTGCATCGCTACAGTTGTCGCCGGGATATCCCCCCAGAGCCATCGATGCTTATCCGGAGGTGGTGGTTTTCCCCATTCAGGTCGCCGGTTCCACAGTTGCGGCCAATCCAAGGCAGTACTCCAACAATGCCGCAATGGAAACGGGCGCCGCTTCCATTGCAGTGATCTACCCGGACATCGGCGAACCCTATCGCAGTATATTCGCGCAGATCATTGACGGTATCGAGGCCAGGGCCAGGGGGCATGTTGCCAATTTCGCAGTGGGGCCGAACATGGATGCCGGAGAACTGAATAATTCCCTGCGCCGCCAGGACACCAAAGTGGTGATCGCGCTGGGGCGGCAGGGAATGAAGCTCGCTTCCGGTCTGGACAGTCATATCCGCGTGATAGTGGGGGGCGTCCTGACGGCACCGGAAAACGAGGCGCGCAACCTGCAGGTAAACAGTTTGTCGCCGGATCCGGCACTGCTGTTCTCGCGCCTGAAGGGCATGATGCCCAGGGTACGGCGGGTATTTACCGTTTACGATCCCCGTCAGAATGCATGGATGATGCGCCTGGCGAAGGAAGCTGCGCGCGCTCAGGGGCTGGAGCTTGTAACTTATGACGCTCAGGATCTGCGTAGCGCGATGCAAGCCTATCAGGAAATATTCGCTTCCTCCGACAGCAGCCAGGATGCGCTTTGGCTGCCGCAGGATTCCACCACAGTAGAGGAAAGCTCCGTGCTTCCGCTGGTGCTGCAGGAATCCTGGACACGCAACCTGGCAGTGTTCTCCAGCAGTTTCGGCCATGTCAAACGCGGCGTGCTGTTCTCGCTATACCCGAACAACGTTGAATTGGGCCGTCATCTGGCCGGCTCCGCACTGAACTTTGCTGCCGGCGGCGGCGATGTATCCGGTATGCTGCCTTTGCGCGAAGTGCTCATGGCGGTCAATCTGCGCACTGCAAAACACCTCGAACTCAATACCAGCCGCCTGCAAAGTTTTGATATGGCGTTTCCGGAACAGTAAGCCGTGCCGACCATGAAGAAAAAACTCACCGCATTTTCCCAAAAACTGACCTTCCAGCGGCAGCTCGGCATCACTGTCACGCTCGGCATCCTGCTTCTGGCACTGATCTCCTCGATAGTGGGATCGTGGCAGGGCAACGAGCGGGTGCGCCACGATTTGATCGAGCAGGGCCAGCGCATCACCGAGAGCCTGGCACGCCAGAGTTCCCTGGCGCTGATTTATTCCTCGGCAGACAACGCTGCCGAAGCGGTGAGCGCCACCATGGCTTTCCCCGGCGTGGTGGGTGTGGAAATACGCCATGCCAACGGGAGTGTGCTGCTGGCGCGAGGCAACCCCAAGCACAAACCCGACGAACTCGTGGAACAGACCAACCATGCCGGCGGATTGCAGGCCGCCGCCCTGCTCGATGCGGAAAGCCGTTTTGCATGGCATTTTGCCGCGCCCGTCTATTCGCAGCCGTCCGCAGAATCGCCTTTTGGCGAGGCGGCCACTCCCGAGCTGCTGGGCTCCGTTTCGGTGGTCATGAGCAAGGCGGCGCTGACCCGGATGACCGCCGATATTTTCATTACCAATCTGGCCACCTCATTTTCCTTTGCGTTGCTGTTTCTGCTGCTGATCCTGCGCACCCTTACCCGCAGCATGACGCGGCCTCTTGGCCAGTTGTCGGACAGCATGGGGCGCGCCGAAAGGGGCGAGTCGCATGTACGGGTCGAGCCCAAGGGGCCGAAGGATATCGCCGCGATGGCCCATGCGTTTAACCGCATGATGTCGGAGCAGGAAGAACGCGAGGCGGCCTTGCGCATTGCCGCCATCGCATTCGAAACCGATGAGGGCATGATGGTGACCGATGATAACGGGGTAATCATCCGGGTCAACCAGGCGTTCACCAAGCTGACCGGTTACAGCGCCGGAGAGGCAATCGGCAGGAAACCGTCCATGCTCAAGTCGGACCGACAGGATGATGCGTTTTTCCAGAACATGTGGAATAGCCTGCGCCGCGACAAAAACTGGCAAGGGGAAATATGGAACCGGCGCAAGAACGGGGAAATTTATCCGGAATGGCTGAACATCTCCGCCGTAGTGGACAAGGACGGGAAGATCACGAATTACGTCGGCGCATTCATCGATTTCACCGAACGCAAACAGGCTGAAAATGAGATCCACCATCTCGCATTTTACGACCCGCTCAGTCAACTGCCCAACCGGCGCCTGTTGCTGGACCGCCTGCGCCAGGCAGTCGCAACCAGCACACGCAACCAGACTGGCGGCGCGCTTTTGTTCATCGATCTCGACAACTTCAAGACCCTGAACGATACCCGGGGACACGGCATCGGAGACCTGCTGCTGATCGAAGTGGCCAAGCGGCTGCAGGCATGCGTGCGCGAGGGCGACACACTGGCGCGCTTCGGCGGGGATGAGTTTGTGCTGCTGCTGGAAAGCCTGAGCGAAGACAGGGCGCACGCCGCCATCCAGGCACAGGGCGTGGGAGAAAAAGTGCTGGCCGCGCTCAACCAGCCCTACATGCTTGAGGGAAGCGAGTTCCATAGCTCGTCCAGCATGGGAATCACGCTGTTCTTCGATCACCGGGAAAAACTCGACGAGCTGCTCAAGCAGGCCGACACGGCCATGTATGAAGCCAAGCGGTCGGGCAGGAACGCACTGCGTTTCTTCGATCCCGCGATGCAGGAAGAACTGGAAGCGCGCGCCATCCTCGAGGTCGGGTTACGCGAAGCGTTGCGCAAACATGAGTTCCAGCTTTACTACCAGATGCAGGTCAATCAGGCCGGAAAAGTGCTGGGGGCTGAGGTATTGCTGCGCTGGATCCATCCTCAGCGGGGCCTGATTTCCCCGTTGAAATTCATCCCGCTTGCAGAAGAAACGGGACTCATTATCCCGCTCGGGAACTGGGTGCTGGAAAACGCCTGCCAGCAACTCAAGGCATGGGAGTCCGCCCCGCTTACCCGCGATTTGCAGCTGGCCGTAAATGTCAGCGGACGGCAATTCCGCCAGGCGGATTTCGTCGAACAGGTTGCCGGCATACTCGATAAAACCGGCGTCAATCCGTTACGCCTGAAGCTCGAACTGACCGAGAGCATCGTGCTTGACGATGTTGCCGATACCATCACCAAGATGCAGGCGCTCAAAAATATCGGCGTGAGTTTCTCGATGGACGATTTTGGAACCGGCTATTCATCGCTGGCTTATCTGACCCAATTGCCGCTCAACCAATTGAAGATCGACCAGTCTTTTGTGCACAGCATCGACATCAAGACCAGCAATGCGGCTATCATTCAGACTATTATCGGCATGGCCGGCAACCTGTGCCTGGAAGTCATTGCGGAAGGCGTGGAAACCATGACGCAACTCACCTTGCTGAAAGACATGGGCTGCAATCTTTATCAGGGTTATTTCTTCAGCAAGCCGATACCAGTTGATGAATTTATGCTCCGTATTGAAGGACTTTCAACCTAGCCCAACAATTACAAACGACACAACAGAATAAACCTGACATTATCTTTCTGGCTGTTTTTTTACCCGGAATTCCAAATCGACACCCCAATATGCGCCCACAGAAAAGCCTATCCATCCAAGGCAGTGCAGGCAACCTCGAAGGCATCATACATCTGCCGGACGCTGCGCCCAGTGCGATAGCCATCGTCGCTCATCCGCTGCCGACGATGGGCGGAACGATGGAAAACAAGGTGGTCACGACGCTGGCGAAGACGTTTGCCGAACTGGGCTTCGCTACCTTGCGCTTCAATTTTCGCGGTGTCGGCGCCAGCGATGGCGAATTCGACAGCGGCAACGGCGAGGTGGAAGACGTACTGTCCGTCGTGCATTACGCGAAAGAGAAGTTCGGCCATCTGCCGCTGATTTTGTCCGGCTTTTCTTTCGGCGGCTATGTGTCGGCACGCGCCGCACAGCACCTGCATCCGCAACCCCACCGGCTGGTGCTGATCGCGCCTGCGGTGGAACGTTCAGTTCCCGCATTTGAAAACAGCACCAGCATGCCGCATGTGCCGCACAACACGCTGCTGATCCACGGCGAACATGACGAGGTGGTGTCGCTCGCCGACGTGATGGACTGGGCACGCCCGCAGCACCTGCCTATCGTCGTGCTGCCGGAGGCGGGGCATTTTTTCCACGGGCGGCTGAACCAGATCAAGCAACTGGTGTTGCAGGATTTTCGGGGGCAGCGGCTATGAGTGTGGCTCTCTTCGCGCAAAACCTGCGCAAATCCTACGCCGGACAAACGGTAGTGAATGGCGTCAGCATCACGCTCAACAAAGGCGAGTGCTACGGCCTGCTCGGGCCGAATGGCGCGGGCAAGACCACGACTTTGCGCCTGCTGCTCGGCTTGATAGCACCGGACGGAGGCCATCTCAGCCTGCTCGGTCTTGCCGTGCCGCGCCATGCGCGTGAGGCGCGCTTGCGGGTCGGCGTGGTGCCACAGGTGGACAACCTCGATCCCGACTTTACGGTCGCGGAGAACCTGCTGGTATACGGGCGCTATTTCGGCATGAGCGATGCGGCCATTGAGGCGCGCCTGCCTGATTTGCTGGAGTTCGCCAACCTGACCCACAAGCGCGATGCCAGGGTGCCTACGCTGTCCGGCGGGATGAAACGCCGCCTGACGCTGGCACGCGCGCTGGTGAACGACCCGGACATCGTGTTCCTCGACGAGCCGACCACCGGCCTCGACCCGCAGGCGCGCCACCTGATCTGGCAGCGGCTGCGCGAACTGACCGCGCAGGGCAAGACGCTGTTGCTGACCACGCATTTCATGGACGAGGCCGAGCGCCTGTGCCACCGCCTTGCGATCCTCGACCATGGGCGCATGGTGGCGGAGGACTCGCCGCGCGAACTGATCGCGCAGCACATCGAGCCTATGGTGGTAGAGGTGTTCGGCGAAGGTGTGTCGAAATGGGCGGATGAATACGCGGCGAATTTTTCCCAGCGTTTCGAGGTGAGCGGCGAAACGGCGTTCTGCTATGTGAACAACGCGCAACCCTTGCTGGCACATCTGCAAGGGCATGCGGGGTTGCGCTATCTGCACCGCCCGGCGAATCTGGAGGATGTGTTTTTGAAACTGACGGGCAGGGAGATGCGGGAATGAGCGCACATCATTTTTCCCCGCCGCGCCTCAGCCTCCGGTTCTTCCCGATCTGGCGGCGCCACATGCTGGTGTGGCGCAAGGTCGCGGCCACGTCGATCATCGGCCACATCGCCGACCCGATGATCTATCTGCTGGGCCTGGGCTACGGCCTCGGCAGCCTGTTGCCCGAGATGGGCGGCACGTCTTACATGGTATTCCTCGCCGCCGGAACGATCTGTTACAGCACAATGAACAGCGCGAGCTTCGAGGCGCTGTATTCCGGCTTCGCGCGCATGCACGAGCAGCGCACCTGGGAGGCGATCATGAACACGCCGGTCACGCTGGACGACATCGTGCTCGCGGAGATCCTCTGGGCGGCAAGCAAGAGCCTGATGTCGGGCGTGGCGGTGCTGATCGTCGCGGTGCTGCTCGGGCTGACACACTCGGCACTGTCGCTGTGGCTGATCCCGCTGGCGCTGCTGGTCGGATTGTGCTTCGCCGCGCTCGGGCTGGTCATGACCGCGCTGGCGCCGAGCTACGACTTTTTCATGTACTACTTCACGCTGGTGGTCACGCCCATGATGTTATTATGCGGCGTGTTTTTTCCGGTCGCGCAGCTGCCGCCATTCTGGCAGGCTGCGGCGCAAGCCTTGCCGCTGACGCACGCGGTGGACATCGCCCGGCCGTTGATGAGCGGCGCGGTGCCGCCCGGCCTGTGGCTGCATATCGCGGTGTTGCTGGCTTATGCATTGACCGGTTTTTATGTGTCGCTGGTGCTGTTCCGGCGGCGTTTATCGAAATAAGGAATAGTCATGTTGTGGGTTAAAGCCTTTCACATCATCTTTGTCGTCAGCTGGTTTGCCGGGCTGTTCTACCTGCCGCGCATCTTCGTCAATCACGCGATGGCCACCGAGCCTGCCGAAATCGCGCGGCTCAAGCTGATGGAAGGCAAGCTGTACCGCTTTGTCACGCCGATTGCCGTGCTGGCGATCATCTTCGGGCTTTGGCTATGGCTGGGCTACGGCATAGGCGGCGGCTGGATGCATGCCAAGTTCTTTCTGGTTCTGGTATTGATCGCATATCACTTTTATTGCGGCAGGCTGGTCAAGCTGTTCGCCGCCGACCAAAACAAACGCGGTCATGTATTCTATCGCTGGTTTAACGAAGTGCCGGTGCTGATCCTGATGGCCGTGGTCATCCTCGTCACCGTAAAACCTTTCTGAGTTATCTCCATGCCTGAATTTTTCGCCCCCTGCCCGCGCGGCCTCGAAGCCGTATTGCTCGGCGACCTCACCGCGCTGAGTGCACAGAACGCGCGCGCCACCGAAGGCGGCGTGGAATTTTCCGGCGACTGGGCGCTGTGTTATCGCGCGAATCTGGAAAGCCGTATCGCCAGCCGCATCCTGTGGCGCGTCAAGGAAACGCGTTACCGCACCGAGCAGGATATCTACAAAGCCGTATTCGAACTGCAATGGCAGCGCTGGTTCGATGTCTCCCACACCATCCGGGTGAACACCACGGCGATACGCTGCCCGCTGAAAAGCCTGGAGTTCATTACATTGCTGGTCAAGGACGCGGTATGCGACCGCTTCCGCGAACACTGCAATGAGCGCCCCAGCGTGGACACTTTAGACCCTGACGTGCGCATCCATGTGTTCATCGAGGACGACAAACTGATGCTGTATCTCGACACCTCGGGCGATGCGCTGTTCAAACGCGGCGTGCGGTCGCACACCAACATCGCGCCTATCCGCGAGAATCTTGCGGCGGGCATTTTGCGTATGTCGGGCTGGCAGCCCGGCACGCCGCTGCTCGACCCAATGTGCGGCAGCGGCACATTTCTGATCGAGGCGGCGCAGATGTCGCTGAACATCCAGCCGGGTATCGCGCGCGGTTTCGGGTTCGAGAAGCTGAAGAATTTCGATGCGGACTCATGGAACAGGATGCGCGAGCAGGCGATCGCCGCGCAGTTGCCTGCCAAACCGCTCGATATCTACGGCAGCGACCTGTATGGTGACGCGCTGAAGACTGCGGGTCGCAATCTGGAGGAAGCAGGTCTGGCGGAATGCGTGGAACTCAAACAGGCGAATGTGCTGGAGATCTCGGCACCCGCCGAGCACGGGATACTGGTGGCCAATCTGCCTTATGGCGAGCGCATGGGCGAACTGGACGAGCTGGCGGAGCTGTACCCGAAGCTGGGCGACGCGCTGAAAAAGAAATTCGGTGGCTGGACGGCTTACCTGTTCACAGCCGACAAGGCGATCCTGAAGCTGATGCGATTATCTCCGTCCAGGCGCACCCCGTTGTTCAATGGCGCGATCGAGTGCCGTCTGCTGGAATACAAGATCGTGTCGGGCAGCAACCGCCGCGCATAAACAGCAGAATTTAGTTCAGCTTCATGTTTTCGGTGCCCGCCATCACGTCCCGGTTCTGGGTCAGCCGGCTTTCCAGCTTGATGCGCAAGCGCAGATCATTGACGGAATCCGCATTCTTCAGCGCTTCCTCGTAGGAGATTTTTTCGTCCTCGTACAGTTTGAACAGCGCCCCGTCAAAAGTCTCCATGCCCAATTCGCGCGACTTGGACATCACCTCCTTGATCGTATTCACCTCGCCCTTGAAGATCAGGTCGGCGATCAGCGGTGAATTGAGCATGATCTCGAATGCGGCAGCACGCCCGGCACTGTCTTTTCTCGGGATCAGCCGCTGCGAAATGAGCGCCTTGATGTTGAGTGACAGATCCATCAACAACTGGATGCGGCGTTCTTCCGGGAAGAAGTTGATGATGCGGTCCAGTGCCTGGTTGGCGCTGTTTGCATGCAGCGTGGCCAGGCACAGGTGTCCGGTTTCGGCGAAAGCCACGGCGTGCTCCATGGTTTCATGATCGCGAATCTCGCCGATCAGGATCACGTCCGGCGCCTGGCGCAAGGTGTTCTTCAGCGCGGCTTCCCACGAATCGGTATCCACCCCGATCTCGCGGTGCGTGATCATGCAATTGATATGCTGGTGCACATATTCGACCGGGTCTTCGATCGTGATGATGTGTCCGTAGCTGTTCTTGTTGCGGTGGCCCAGCATCGCCGCCAGCGTGGTGGATTTCCCGGAGCCTGTCCCGCCGACCAGAATCACCAGACCGCGCTTGGTCATCACCACATCTTTCAACACGGGCGGCAGTCCCAGTTCGTCGAAATCCGGTATCTTGGTGGTGATGGTACGCAACACCATGCCCACGCGCTGCTGCTGCATGAACACGTTGACGCGGAAACGGCCGATGCCATGCGGGCTGATCGCGAAATTGCACTCGTGTGTGGCTTCGAATTCCGCGGCCTGGCGGTCGTTCATGATACTGCGCGCCAACTCCTGGGTGTGCGTTGCAGTCAGCGCCTGATTGGATACCGGCGTGACCCTTCCGTCTATCTTGAATGCCGGCGGGAAATCGGTCGTGATGAACATGTCGGAGGCCTTCTTGGCCAGCATGCCACGCAACAAATTGTGTATCAGCTCGGTGGCCTGGTCTCTTTCCATATCTATGACTCCTAATACCTTATATAAGCGCCAAGCTCGGTTTATGAATTATAGCCCTCGCCTTGCTCGTTTAACGTTCACTTCGTGCACGTTAGCCTGCGCCGCAACTTCCCTGGCTGATTCCTGAAAGTTGTGGCTACGGCCACTCGCCTTGCTCGTTTAACGTTCACTTCGTGCACGTTAGCCTGCGCCGCAACTTCCCTGGCTGATTTTATCAACCAGGGAAGTTGTCCTTGTTTGCCGCCTTGGAGCGCGCTTCTGCGGGCGTGATCTTGTTTTCCTTGATCAAGGTCGAGAGGCACTGATCGAGCGTCTGCATACCCAGCGCGGAGCCGGTTTGTATCGCCGAATACATCTGCGGGACTTTGGCTTCGCGGATCAGGTTGCGGATCGCCGGCGTGCAAATCATGATTTCGTGCGCCGCCACCCGGCCGTTGCCATCCTTGGTCTTGAGCAAGGCTTGCGAGATCACCGCACGCAACGATTCGGACAGCATCGCGCGCACCATTTCCTTTTCGTCGGCGGGGAACACATCGATGATACGGTCTATGGTCTTGGCCGCCGAACTGGTGTGCAGCGTGCCGAACACCAGGTGGCCGGTTTCCGCCGCGGACATCGCCAGCCGTATCGTCTCCAGGTCGCGCATTTCGCCGACCAGGATGATGTCGGGATCCTCACGCAACGCCGAGCGCAGGGCATTCTGGAAAGACAGGGTATCGCGTCCGACCTCGCGCTGGTTGATCAGGCATTTCTTGCTTTCGTGGACGAATTCGATCGGGTCTTCCACCGTCAGGATGTGCCCCAGCTCGTGCTCGTTGCGGTGGTTGATCATCGCCGCCAGCGTGGTCGATTTTCCGGAACCGGTGGGCCCGGTGACCAGCACCATGCCGCGCGGGTAATCGGAGATCGTTTCAAAACTTTTCGGCGCCTTGAGGTCTTCCAGCGACAGTATCTTTGAAGGGATGGTACGCATCACAGCAGCCGCTCCGCGGTTCTGGATGAACGCATTCACGCGAAAACGGGCGAGCCCCGGAACCTCGAACGAGAAATCGACCTCCTTGTTCTCCTCGTAGAACTTGCGCTGTGCATCGTTCATGATGTCGTAGACCAAGCCGTGAACTTCCTTATGCTCCATCGCGGGCAGATTGATCCTGCGCATGTCGCCATGCACCCGTATCATCGGCGGCAGGCCGGCGGAAAGATGCAAGTCGGAGGCCTTGTTTTTAACACCAAAGGCAAGCAGTTCGGTGATATCCATTATAATCTTCCCTGTTTGATGAAGCGGCCATGCACCCGGAATCCGGGATTCCAGAAACGGGATCGGGGGCCGCGCAAATTTGAGATCATGCAGCGCGTGGGATTATGACAACAATCGCTTCCAACTTGCAAGCCGTGCGCATCGCAATGACAGAAGCGGCGACGGCCGCAGGCCGCCGCACCAATGAAATCACCCTGCTGGCTGTCAGCAAGACCTTCCCGGCTGAGGCGCTGCGCGAGGCGTATCAGGCCGGAATGCCCCGTTTCGCCGAAAGCTATGTGCAGGAAGCGCTGGACAAGATCGCTGCGCTGCGGGATCTGCCGGTCGAATGGCATTACATCGGCCCGATCCAGAGCAACAAGACGCGCGCCATCGCGGAAAACTTCGCCTGGGTACACAGCGTGGACCGGCTCAGAATCGCCGAGCGCTTGTCCGAACAACGCCCAGCACATTTGCCGCCATTGCAGGTATGCTTGCAGGTCAACATCAGCGGCGAGGACAGCAAAAGCGGCGTTCATCCTGCTGAAGTCCATGACCTGGCTGTCGCTGTCGCAAAACTGCCCAATTTGAAGTTGCGCGGTCTGATGGCGATCCCGGCACCCGGCGATGACGTTGCCGCGCAGCGCACGCCGTTTGCCCGGTTGCGTGAATTGCGCGACCAGCTGAACAAACAGGGCCTGCATCTGGATACCCTGTCGATGGGCATGTCGCATGACTTTGCCGCAGCGATAGCCGAGGGGGCTACCATGGTGCGAATAGGCACCGCCATTTTTGGCACAAGAGATTATGGAGAGCAAAACTCATGAACATATGTTTTATCGGCGGCGGCAACATGGCCACCGCGCTCATCGGCGGCCTGCTCGGCAAGGGATTTACCGCACAGCAGATCAGCGCGGTGGAAATCAATGCGGACAACCGCGCCAAACTCCAACAGTCATTCGGCGTGCGAACCACAGCGGATCTGGCGGCAGGCATAGCGGGCTGCGATACGATCGTGCTCGCGGTGAAACCGCAACAGTTGCGCGAAGTGGCAGGGCAGCTTGCGCCCATCCTTAAAGGGCAGCTGCTGGTCTCCATCGCCGCCGGGATACGCGCCGCCGATCTGGCGCGCTGGTGCAATAGCCAGTCTGTCGTCCGTGCGATGCCCAACACACCGGCATTGATCCAAAGCGGCATGACCGGCCTGTATGCCCTGCCCGCAGTGGGCGCAGCGCAGCGCGAGCAGGCGCAGAATATACTGGCGGCAGTGGGCGAGACTTTATGGTTGAATGACGAAGCCATGCTGGACGCGGTCACCGCGATCTCCGGCAGCGGCCCGGCCTATGTGTTTTATTTCATCGAAGCGCTGCAACAGGCAGCCCGGGATATGGGATTCAACGCCGAAGACGCGCGCCGCCTCAGCCTGGCGACTTTTCTCGGCGCCGGCAAACTGGCTGCCGCAAGCGAGGATGACGCTTCCGTGCTGCGGGCACGCGTCACCTCGAAAAACGGCACCACCGAGCGTGCGCTGTCTAGCCTGGCCGCCAATCAAGTCGCCGAACACATCGTACAGGCGGCCCGTGCCGCGCAGGTGCGCTCCCGCGAAATGGGCGATGAGCTGGGCGGCGAAACCGGGGGGAAACGCTAATGTTCAACGAAGCAATGCAGTTCCTGATCGACGTGCTGCTACAACCCTTTGCGGCGATCCTGCTGCTGCGCTTTCACTTGCAGTGGCTGCGCGCGCCGTTGCGCAACCCGGTCGGCGAATTCGTCATGGTATTCACCGATTTTCTGGTATTGCGGCTGCGCCGTTTTGTGCCTTCCGCCTGGGGATTCGATAGCGCAACCCTGCTGCTCGCCCTGATAGTCGAAATGATCTATCTGACCGCGCTGTTGTTGCTGTGGGATGTTCCGACTCACGGGTTCCTGCTGCCGGGTCTGCTGATACTGACGGTCGCCAAGTTGCTCAAGATCAGCCTGTATCTGCTGATGGGCGCCGTGTTTGCCCAGGCCATCCTGTCCTGGGTGAATCCGCACACTCCGGTCGCGCCTCTGCTGACCGCTGTCACCTGGCGCTTCCTGCAGCCTTTGCGCCGTATCGTGCCGGTGCTGGGCAGCGTGGACCTGTCCGCATTGCTATTGTTCATAATCTGCCAGCTGATCGTGATCGTGCCGATAGGCATGCTGGAGCGCGGCGCGCTCGGCATGATTTAACCGCCGTGATGACCGACTGGTACCGCCGCCACGATGACATCATCACGCTCACCCTGCATGTGCAGCCGGGTGCGAAGCGCAGCGAAATAACAGGACTGCACGGCGGCGCGCTCAAAATAAGGCTGTCAGCCCCGCCTGTCGAAGGGCGCGCCAATGATGCCCTGCTGAAATTTTTGGCGGGTATTTTTGCGGTGCCGCTGCGCAACATAGCACTCCAGCAGGGCGGGCAATCGCGGCACAAGGTAGTGTCCATCACCGGCAGCCCGGTAAAACCCGAAACCCTGCTGCCACCGGAATGAGCAATAAAAAAACCGGCTTGCGCCGGTTTTTTTATTGCCCGATACCCCGACGACAATCAATGATGTTCGTGATCGTGCCCGTGGCCGGATTTTTCTTCCGTTGCCGGCATGTTACGCAGCACCGCAGGGTCGGTCTCGCCGTTCATGTTGATGATGTTGAGCTTGCCTGCACCCTGCTTCATGTCGTCGGCAAAATCGTACACCGCGCCGACGATCAGCAGTTCGCCGTTCTTCACCTTGTCGCCGAACTCCTGCATCGCCGCGGTGACCTGATTATTGACATTGGTCTTCACGCCGTCGATGTTCGCCGAGCCTTTGGTGATGTTGATGGTATCCAATTCCTTCTTGATCGGGTCTTCCAGCGTGGAGTAGTCGCCGCCGGCGGCCTTGATCGCGCCGCAGGATGAGTGGCCGATGAACAGCAGCAGCGAGGAGCCCAGATGATTCACGCCGTATTGCACGGAACCCTTGGCGGTAGCCAGCTGGTTGCCGATGTTGCGCACCATGAACAGATCGCCTTCGGGGGTTTTATCGAGCATATTGGTATGCACGCGCGAATCGGAACAGGTGACCACGGTAGCGCGCGGCTTCTGACCTTTGGCCAGTTCCTTGAAAAAGTCCGACTTGTGCGCCGCCAGGTAGGATTTCCCGTCTTTCTGGATTTCCTTGATATAAGCGCGTGCCACGGAAGCATCGCCGCCGTGATGTTCGGCAGCGTGGGAAAGAGCGGGGACGACAAATGCGGTGGCAGCCAACAACGCCGCCAGTTGTTTCTTGAACATGTTTTCTCCTCGGTTTATTTTGGTCTGATTGCGTACTTGATCACGCGGACGAAACTGTAACAGACCCGCGTTGCCATTCGCAATGCCCGCGTACGACCCGTGCCCGATCGTACGGCCATTGAGGACTCGGGCCCCGGTTCCACCAGTCAGGCTGCCGCCTCGCTCGCGGATTCGATCAGCTCCATGTCACGGCTGGTCATCAGTTTCTCGATGTCCACGAGGATGATCATGCGCCCGTCCGCCGTGCCCAGGCCCTGCAGGTATTTGGTGTCCAGCCCGGAGCCGAATTCGGGCGCCGGTTTGATCTCGGCCGCTTTCAGCGTGATGACGTCGGAGACCCCGTCCACCACCATGCCCACCACGCGGTTGGCGACGTTGAGG
>JACRED010000018.1 GCA_016218415.1 Nitrosomonadales bacterium | reverse complement strand
CGTGATGCCGCGCGCCTTTTCTTCAGGCGCCGCGTCGATCTGGTCGTACGCCTTGGCTTCGCCGCCAAACTTCTTGGACAGTACGGTGGTGATCGCCGCCGTCAATGTGGTCTTGCCGTGGTCCACGTGACCGATCGTGCCCACGTTCACGTGCGGTTTCGTGCGTTCAAATTTGCTCTTTGCCATGATTTTCGCCTCTCGATCTATCTAAACTATTCAAAAATTTTTACTTCTTGTTCATCACTGATTCAGCAACATTTTTCGGCGCTTCGGAATAGTGTTTAAATTCCATCGTGTAAGTTGCGCGGCCCTGTGTTGCGGAACGCAAGGAAGTGGAGTAGCCGAACATCTCCGACAACGGGACCTCCGCCTTGACAGTTTTCCCGCCACCTATCATGTCGTCCATACCCTGCACCATGCCGCGACGAGAAGACAAGTCACCCATCACTGTACCGGTATAGTCTTCCGGTGTTTCCACTTCCACAGACATCATTGGCTCCAGGAGCACCGGGCTCGCTTTGCGCATGCCGTCCTTGAACGCCATCGAGGCCGCCATCTTGAACGCGTTTTCGTTGGAATCCACGTCGTGGTAGGAGCCGTCGAACAGAGTAATCTTGACGTCCACAACAGGGAAGCCTGCCAGCACACCACTAGGCAAAGATTCGCGCAACCCCTTCTCCACCGCCGGAATGAACTCGCGTGGAACCGTACCGCCCTTGATCGCATCGACGAACTCAAAACCCTTGCCTGTCTCGTTCGGCTCCATCTTGATCCACACGTGACCGTACTGGCCGCGACCCCCGGTCTGCTTGGCGTACTTACCCTCAACCTCCACAGCCTTGCGGATCGCCTCACGGTATGCCACTTGCGGCGCACCCACGTTTGCTTCCACGCCGAATTCGCGCTTCATACGGTCAACCAGAATTTCCAGATGCAACTCACCCATACCGGACATAATTGTCTGACCGGACTCTTCGTCGGTGCGCACACGGAACGAAGGGTCTTCCGCCGCCAAACGGCCCAGCGCAATACCCATCTTCTCCTGGTCGGCTTTGGTCTTTGGCTCAACCGCGACGTGTATCACCGGCTCCGGGAACACCATGCGCTCCAGGATGATCGGCTTATTCGGATCGCACAGCGATTCACCGGTGGTCACATCTTTCAAACCGATGCAGGCAGCAATATCACCCGCAAGAATTTCATCGACCTCTTGACGCTCATTCGCGTGCATCTGCACGATACGACCGATACGCTCCTTCTTGCCACGGATCGGGTTGTAAACCGTATCGCCCTTCTTCAGCACGCCGGAATAAACACGCACGAAAGTCAGCTGACCAACAAACGGATCGGTCATCAGCTTGAATGCCAACGCAGAGAAGTTCTCGCTGTCGTCTGCCTTGCGGCTGGCTGGTTCGCCAGCTTCGGTTTCACCCGTCACGTCCGGAATATCGACCGGTGACGGCAAGAACATAATCACCGCATCCAGCATGCGCTGAACACCCTTATTCTTGAAAGCGGAACCGCACAACATCGGCTGAATTTCACAGGCAATGGTACGAGTACGGATACCAAGAATGATTTGCTCTTCGGTCAACTCACCATTTTCGAGGTAAAGATTCATCATCTCCTCGGACGCTTCAGCAGCCGTCTCGACCATCTTCCCGCGCCATTCCTTGGCAGTTTCCAGCAACTCAGCCGGGATCTCTTTGTATTCGAACTTCATCCCCTGGGACGCCTCGTCCCAGATGATCGCCTTCATCTTGATCAAGTCCACAACACCGACAAAACCCTCTTCAGCACCGATGGGAATCACCAGCGGGACCGGATTAGCCCTGAGGCGGGTCTGCATTTGTGTGACCACCTTGAAGAAGTTCGCACCGGTACGGTCCATCTTGTTGACAAAGGCCAGACGCGGCACCTTGTACTTATTAGCTTGGCGCCACACGGTCTCGGACTGCGGCTGCACACCACCCACGGCGCAATACACCATGCACGCACCGTCCAGCACGCGCATGGAACGCTCAACCTCAATAGTGAAGTCCACGTGCCCCGGCGTATCGATGATGTTGAAACGGTGTTCGGGGTAGGAGTTGTCCATGCCCTTCCAGAAACAAGTCGTCGCGGCAGAAGTGATAGTGATGCCACGCTCCTGCTCCTGCTCCATCCAGTCCATCGTGGCCGCACCATCGTGCACCTCGCCGATCTTATGGCTCACACCCGTATAGAACAGGATGCGCTCAGTGGTCGTAGTCTTGCCCGCATCAATGTGTGCACTGATGCCGATATTGCGATAGCGTTGGATTGGTGTTTTGCGTGCCACGATAAATTACCTGACTTAATATTCTTATTAGAAACGGAAATGCGAGAATGCCTTGTTTGCCTCTGCCATACGGTGAACTTCTTCACGCTTCTTGACTGCGCCACCACGACCCTCGGACGCATCGATCAACTCGCCCGCCAGACGCATGCCCATGGACTTTTCACCGCGCTTGCGCGCCGCTTCGCGCAACCAGCGCATAGACAGTGCCATGCGCCGCGAAGGACGAACCTCGACCGGAACCTGGTAGTTTGCACCACCGACACGGCGACTCTTTACTTCCACCTGCGGCTTGGCGTTATTCAAAGCAAGGTTAAACACCTCGATCGCATCCTTGCCTGTCTTCTTGCCTATCTGCTCCAGCGCGCCATACAAAATACGCTCGGCAACCGATTTCTTGCCAGCCGTCATCAGCACGTTCACAAATTTGGACAAATCCTGATTGCCGAATTTCGGATCTGGCAGGATTTCGCGTTTGGGGACTTCTCTACGTCTTGGCATATCAACCTCGAATGAATTGCTTAAAAATTGGTCTTGCGAAAATTACGCCTTCTTGGCACGCTTCGCGCCGTATTTGGAACGAGCCTGCTTACGATCCTTGACGCCAGCCGTATCCAGACTACCGCGCACCATGTGGTAACGCACACCAGGCAAATCCTTCACGCGACCGCCGCGCAGCAACACCACCGAGTGCTCCTGCAGGTTATGACCCTCACCGCCGATATAGCTGATCACCTCAAACCCATTGGTCAGTCGAACCTTGGCCACTTTACGCAAGGCAGAGTTCGGCTTTTTCGGGGTCGTGGTATAAACACGCGTGCATACACCGCGCTTTTGCGGGGAGCCCGCCAGAGCCGGCACTTTACTCTTCTCCACGACTGCAACGCGCGGCTTGCGAATCAACTGATTAATGGTTGGCATTTTCTACACATCCTAAAGTAATCTACAATTTCGTTAAAAATCAACAAACAAAAAAACACGTCGCAGCCAGACAAAACGACTCATCCGCTGCGACGGAAAAAAGGTTGCGAATTCTAGAGAGAAACCCCAGGCGTGTCAAGCAATTCGCCTGACTCAACTGCATCCCCTGCCTGTAACACGCGCCCTTCTGCAATATCGATTCCCAAACGTTGTTTTCGGCGCGTAACGTGGTAGGCCAATCCGGTTCCGGCCGGTATCAGACGGCCAACAATGACGTTCTCCTTCAAGCCACGCAGGTCGTCCCGCTTGCCCATGATCGCTGCTTCGGTCAATACACGTGTCGTTTCTTGGAAGGAAGCTGCGGAAATGAACGAATCGGTAGACAACGACGCCTTGGTGATACCAAGCAGCACGAAGTCAAATGCCGCCGGATTCTTGCCTTCGGCAATCACGCGTTCGTTTTCTTCCAGCAGGTCAGCACGCTCGACCTGCTCGCCGGTAATGAAACGGGTATCGCCCACATCATTGATTTGCACGCGGCGCAACATCTGCCGCACGATCACCTCAATGTGCTTGTCGCTGATCTTCACACCCTGCAAACGATAAACTTCCTGCACTTCATCGGTAATGTAGCGCGCCAGAGCCTCGACACCCAGCAGGCGCAGAATGTCATGCGGATCGGCCGGGCCATCGACGATCATCTCGCCCTGATTGACCACTTGACCATCGTGCGCCAGCACATGCTTTTCCTTGGGAATCAGGAACTCGTGCGCAACCCCGTCAACGTCAGTGATTACCAGGCGCTGCTTGCCCTTGGTGTCCTTGCCAAAGGAAACAGTACCGGTCACCTCGGCCAGCATGCCAGCATCCTTCGGAACGCGCGCTTCGAACAGCTCCGCGACACGCGGCAGACCGCCGGTAATATCACGGGTTTTGCTGCTTTCCTGAGGGATACGAGCCAGCACATCGCCCACGCCCACTTGCTGACCGTCTTCAACGGTGATAATGGAGCCTGTCTGGAAAGTCACGCTGACCGCGGCCTCTGAACCTGCCAGCTTCACCTCGTTGCCGGCCTTGTCGTACAAACGCACCATCGGGCGCACGCCCTTGGTTTGTGCGGTGGAACGTTTCGGGTCAATCACCACCAGCGTGGACAAGCCCGTCACTTCGTCGATCTGCTTGGCAACCGTAACGCCTTCCTCGACATTCTGGAAACTTACCTTGCCCGCGTACTCGGTAATAATAGGACGGGTATGCGGATCCCATGTCGCCAGCACCACACCGGCCCGCAACGCTTCTCCCTGCTTGGCAGCAAGAGTCGCGCCATATGGTACCTTATGGCGCTCGCGCTCGCGGCCATGATCGTCGGCAATAATCACTTCGGCGCTGCGTGCCACCACAATCACTTCACCACGAACCGTGGTCACCACACGCATGTTAGGGCTGTATTTCAATACGCCGTTGGATTTGCTTTCCACCTGGCTGGCCACCACGGTACGCGAAGCGGCGCCGCCGATATGGAAGGTACGCATGGTCAACTGCGTGCCCGGTTCGCCGATGGACTGCGCAGCGATAACACCCACAGCCTCGCCAACGTTAACCAGACCGCCTCGTCCGAGGTCGCGACCATAACATTTCGCACATAAACCAAAGCGGGTTTCGCAGTTCAGCGGTGTGCGCACGCGCACCTCATCGATACCCAGCGCTTCTATGCGCTCCACCGCCGCTTCATCCAGCAACACGCCAGCTTCATACAAGGTCTCCCCGCTATCCGGATTAACCACGTCGGCACTGACCACTCGACCGAGAATACGCTCGCTCAGTGCCTCAATGACTTCACCGCCTTCCACCATGGCCTTCATCGCTGTACCGATTTCGGTGCCGCAATCTTCCTCGATCACCACCAGATCCTGCGTCACATCCACCAGACGGCGCGTCAAATAGCCGGAGTTCGCGGTCTTCAGCGCGGTATCCGCCAAGCCTTTACGCGCACCGTGCGTGGAGATGAAGTACTGCAGCATGTTCAGCCCCTCGCGGAAGTTCGCGGTGATCGGGGTCTCGATGATAGATCCGTCCGGCTTGGCCATCAGGCCGCGCATCCCCGCCAGCTGGCGTATCTGCGCAGCCGAACCGCGCGCGCCGGAGTCGGCCATCATGTAGATGGAATTGAACGACTCCTGCATCACCGGCTTGCCCTTGGTCATGCGAGGCTCGCCGGTAACGCGATCGAGCACCGGTTCGCTACCCAGTTGCTCCATCATCGCCTTGGCTACCACATCGCCGGTGCGGCCCCAGATATCCACCACCTTGTTGTAACGTTCGCCGTCGGTCACCAGACCCGAGGTGTACTGCGTATATATTTCCTTGACTTCTTTTTCCGCAGCGCCGATCAGTTCATGCTTTTGCAGCGGCATCAGCATATCGTCCACGCAGATCGAAATGCCGGCGCGGGTAGCATAAGTAAAGCCGGTATACATCAGCTTGTCCGCCATGATCACCGTGTCGCGCAGACCGCACTGACGGAAACTGGCGTTGATCAACCGTGAAATTTCTTTCTTCTTGAGCGTCTTGTTAATCAGCGCGAACGGCAATCCATCCGGCAGAACTTCAGAAAGCAGCGCGCGACCCACCGTTGTTTCATGCCGCACCATTTTTTGAACGGCGAGACCGGCCTCATCCTTGTGCACCTCCTTGAGACGCACGATCACTTTGGCTTGCAATTCAACTTCGCGAGACTCGTAGGCCCGCGACACTTCGGCGATATTGGCAAACATCGAGCCTTCACCCAATGCACCGACCTTTTCACGGGTCATGTAATACAGACCCAGCACAATATCCTGCGACGGAACGATGATAGGCTCGCCATTGGCCGGCGACAGCACGTTATTGGAAGCCAGCATCAGCGTACGCGCTTCCATCTGCGCCTCCAGCGACAACGGCACGTGTACCGCCATCTGGTCGCCGTCGAAGTCGGCGTTGAAAGCCGAACACACCAGCGGATGCAGCTGGATCGCCTTGCCTTCGATCAGGATAGGCTCGAACGCCTGGATACCCAGACGGTGCAGAGTCGGAGCTCGGTTCAGCAGCACCGGATGTTCACGGATCACTTCTTCCAGAATGTCCCACACGATAGGCTCTTCCGCCTCGACCATGCGCTTGCTGGCCTTGATCGTGGTCGCCAATCCCATTGCTTCGAGGCGGCTGAAAATGAACGGCTTGAACAACTCCAGCGCCATCTTCTTGGGCAAACCGCACTGGTGCAACTTGAGCTGCGGACCCACCACGATCACGGAACGACCGGAGTAGTCCACGCGCTTGCCCAGCAGATTCTGGCGGAAGCGACCGCTCTTGCCCTTGATCATGTCGGCCAGCGATTTCAACTGGCGCTTGTTTGCGCCGGTCATCGCCTTGCCGCGACGACCGTTGTCCAGCAGCGAATCTACCGCTTCCTGCAGCATGCGCTTTTCGTTGCGCACGATGATGTCCGGCGCCTTCAGTTCCAGCAGGCGGCGCAAACGGTTGTTACGGTTGATCACGCGACGATACAGGTCGTTCAGGTCGGAGGTCGCAAAACGACCGCCGTCCAGCGGCACCAGCGGGCGCAATTCCGGCGGCAACACCGGCAACACGGTCATCACCATCCACTGCGGCTTGATGCCTGAAGCGTTAAATGCCTCCAGCACCTTCAGGCGCTTGGCGTATTTCTTGATCTTTGTTTCCGAACCGGTCGCCGCCAGGTCGGCGCGTATCGTTTCGATTTCGGCGGTCACGTCCAGATTGCTCAACAGCGCGCGCACACCCTCCGCACCCATCATCGCGGTGAACTCGTCGCCATACTCTTCGGTCTTGGCGAGATAATCATCCTCGGACAGCAGCTGGCCGCGGTTCAACGGAGTCATGCCCGGCTCGGTCACCACGTAGGCTTCGAAATACAACACGCGCTCGATGTCGCGCAGCGTCATGTCAAGCACCATGCCGAGACGCGAAGGCAGCGACTTGAGGAACCAGATATGTGCAACGGGCGAAGCCAGCTCGATGTGGCCCATGCGTTCGCGGCGCACTTTCGACAGTGTCACTTCCACGCCGCACTTTTCGCAGATCACGCCGCGATGCTTCAGGCGCTTGTACTTGCCACACAGGCATTCGTAGTCCTTGACCGGCCCGAATATCTTGGCGCAAAACAGGCCATCGCGCTCCGGCTTGAAGGTGCGGTAGTTGATGGTTTCCGGCTTCTTGACTTCGCCGTAAGACCAGGAACGGATTTTTTCCGGAGAAGCCAGACCGATCTTGATCGCGTCGAACTCTTCTTTTTGTGTGACCTGCTTGAACAAATCCAGCAATGATTTCATGTGAGACTCCTATTCGTCTTATGCCTGCACCACGTATCAGTTACGCACCAAATCCATGTCGATACCCAGGGAGCGGATTTCCTTGATGACCACATTGAAGGATTCCGGCATGCCCGCATCAATCTTGTGATCGCCCTTGACGATATTTTCGTAGACCTTGGTTCGTCCCGCCACGTCGTCCGACTTCACGGTCAGCATCTCCTGCAAGGTGTAAGCAGCGCCGTAAGCTTCAAGCGCCCACACTTCCATCTCGCCGAAACGCTGGCCGCCGAACTGCGCCTTGCCGCCCAGCGGCTGCTGGGTCACTAGGCTGTACGGGCCGGTCGAACGCGCGTGCATCTTGTCGTCAACCAGGTGATGCAATTTCAGTATGTGCTTGTAGCCAACGGTAACCTGACGATCGAATGCCTCGCCGGTGCGACCATCGTGCAGCGTAGTCTGCCCGGACAATGGCAGGTCGGCCAACTCCAGCATGTACTTGATCTCTTCTTCACTGGCGCCGTCGAACACCGGTGTCGCAAACGGCACGCCATGCTTCAGGTTGCGGCACAGCTCGATGATCTCATCGTCGCTGAACGCTTCCAGATCAACGGTCTGACCGTTGTGATGGTTATAAATTTTTCCCAGGAACTTGCGCACATCTGCAATCTTGGCATGCGTTTGCAGCATGTCGTCGATTTTCTTGCCCAATCCCTTGGCAGCCCAACCCAGGTGCGTCTCAAGAATCTGCCCGATATTCATCCGAGACGGCACACCCAGCGGGTTAAGCACCACATCCACCGGTGTGCCGTCCGCCATGTAAGGCATGTCTTCCACCGGCACAATACGCGATACCACACCCTTGTTACCGTGGCGTCCCGCCATCTTGTCGCCGGGCTGAAGGCGGCGTTTCACCGCAACATACACCTTGACCATCTTCTGCACGCCGGCCTGCAATTCATCGCCCTGGGTCAGCTTCTTCTTTTTCAGTTCATACGCGGCATCAAACTCCGCACGTTTCTGCGTCAGACTTTCCTTGACCTGCTCCATCTGCGCGGCCACTTCGTCATTCGCAATGCGAATGTCAAACCAATGGTGCGGCTCGATGCTTTGCAGATATTCCCTGGTCACTTTGCTGCCCTTGGCCAACTTCTTGGGTCCGCCGTTGGCCACCTTGTTGGCCAGCAGTTTCTCCATACGCGCGAACACATCGGCCTCCACAATGCGCATCTGGTCCGCCAGATCCTTCTTGTAGCGGTTCAGCTCGTCATCGATGATCTGCTGGGCGCGTTTGTCGCGTTGCAGGCCCTCGCGTGTGAACACCTGCACATCGATCACCGTTCCGGAACTTCCGGCGGGTACGCGCAAGCTGGTGTCTTTTACGTCCGATGCCTTCTCGCCGAAAATAGCGCGCAGCAATTTTTCTTCCGGGGTCAGCTGTGTTTCACCTTTGGGTGTCACCTTGCCCACCAGCACATCGCCCACCGCGACTTCCGCGCCGATATGCACGATACCGCACTCGTCCAGACGCGCCAGTTGCGCCTCGGCCAGATTCGGAATATCGCGGGTGATTTCCTCGGGTCCCAGCTTGGTGTCGCGTGCCGCGACAGTCAGCTCCTCGATATGAATGGAAGTAAAACGATCCTGCGCCAGCACACGCTCGGAGATCAGGATCGAATCCTCGTAGTTGTAGCCGTTCCACGGCATGAATGCGACCAGCATATTCTGACCGAGCGCCAACTCGCCCATGTCGGTGGAAGCACCGTCGGCGATCACATCGCCGCGACCGATCACATCGCCCACCTTGACCAGCGGACGCTGGTTGATATTGGTGTTCTGGTTGGAGCGGGTGTATTTGGTCAGGTTGTAGATATCCACACCGACTTCGCCGGCAGTCGTTTCATCGTCGTTGACGCGCACCACGATACGGGCAGCATCCACATAGTCGATACGACCGCCGCGCCAGGCTTGCACCGCCGTGCCCGAGTCCACCGCCACGGTGCGCTCGATTCCGGTTCCGACCAGCGGCTTTTCCGCGCGCAAGCAAGGTACTGCCTGGCGTTGCATGTTGGCGCCCATCAACGCGCGGTTCGCGTCATCGTGCTCCAGGAACGGAATCAGCGAAGCCGCGACAGACACCACCTGCGAAGGCGACACGTCCATGTATTCCAGCTTGTCCGGCTCGGCCAGCACGAATTCATTGTGCTGGCGGGCAGACACGATGTCGTTGGTAAAGTGGCCCTTCTTGTCCAACTCGGCGTTCGCCTGTGCGATCGTGAACTTGCCTTCCTCGATCGCCGACAGGTAGTCCACGTCGTCAGAAACCCTGCCCTTGGACACCTTGCGGTACGGCGTCTCGATGAAACCGTATTCATTGGTTCGCGCATACAAGGCCAGCGAATTGATCAGGCCGATGTTCGGGCCTTCCGGTGTTTCGATCGGGCACACGCGACCATAGTGAGTCGGATGCACGTCGCGCACTTCGAAGCCGGCGCGTTCACGGGTCAAGCCGCCAGGCCCAAGCGCGGAAATACGGCGTTTGTGCGTGATCTCGGACAAAGGGTTGGTCTGGTCCATGAACTGCGACAGCTGGCTGGAACCGAAGAACTCCTTGACCGCTGCAGAGATCGGCTTGGCGTTGATCAGATCATGCGGCATCAGGTTATCGGTCTCGGCCTGGCCGAGGCGCTCCTTGACGGCGCGCTCCACGCGAGCCAAGCCGGCACGGAACTGATTCTCGGCCAGCTCACCCACGGCGCGTACGCGACGATTGCCGAGGTGATCGATATCGTCAATCTCACCGCGCCCATTGCGCAGTTCAACCAGAATCTTGACGACTTCGACGATGTCTTCGTTGGAAAGAATCGTCGCGCCAGTCAGCTCTTCGCGTCCGACACGGCGGTTGAATTTCATGCGGCCAACGGATGACAGGTCGTAGCGCTCCTCGCTGAAGAACAGACCATGGAACAGATTCTCCACAGCCTCCTCGGTAGGCGGCTCACCAGGGCGCATCATGCGGTAAATCGCCACGCGTGCAGTCCACTGGTCGGTTGTTTCATCGGCGCGCAGTGTCTGCGAAATGAACGCGCCGTGATCCAGGTCGTTAGTGTACAGCGTATTAATTTTCTTGATGCCAGCCGCTTCCAGTTTATGCAGCAGCGCTTCGGTAATCTCATCGTTGGCATTGGCGATGATCTCACCGCTGTCCTTGTCCACCACGTTGCTCGCGATCACACGGCCTATCAGGAATTCCTCGGCTACGTCCAGCTTGTCGATCCCGGCTTCCTGCATTTCGCGGATATGGCGCACTGTGATGCGCTTATCCTTGGCAACGATGACCTTACCGGCCTTGCCAATAATATCGAAGCGTGCCACATCTCCGCGCAGCCGCTCGGGGACCACTTCAAACTGGATGCCCTTCTTGCCCAGATGGAACGCGTCAAACTCAAAGAACATCTTGAGCATGTCTTCGTTGTTGTAGCCCAGCGAGCGCAACAGAATAGTGACCGGCATCTTGCGGCGGCGGTCGATACGGAAGTACACATAATCCTTCGCATCGAACTCGAAATCCAGCCAGGAGCCGCGATAGGGAATGATGCGCGCCGAAAACAGCAGCTTGCCTGAAGAATGGGTTTTGCCGCGATCGTGCTCGAAGAACACGCCGGGTGAACGGTGCAGCTGCGACACGATCACGCGCTCGGTACCGTTGATCACAAACGAGCCGGTATGGGTCATCAGCGGTATCTCTCCCATGTACACTTCCTGCTCCTTCACTTCCTTGACCGTGGGCTTGGACGCCTCCTTGTCCATGATGGTCAGGCGCACAGTGGCGCGCAACGGGGAAGCATAGGTCAAGCCGCGCTGCCTGCACTCCTTCACATCGAACGGAGGCATGCCCAGCTGGTAGCTGACAAAGTCCAGGCGCGCATTTTTGGAATGGCTGAATATCGGGAATATGCCATTAAACGCGGCCTGCAGGCCCTCATTCTTGCGCTGTCCGGGCGGAGTATAGGCCTGCAAAAAAGCGGCGAATGATTCCAGCTGGGTGGACAACAAAAAAGGGACGGGCAACGCGCCAACACGCTTGGCAAAACTTTTACGGATGCGTTTTTTTTCGGTAAAAGAGTAGCTCATATAATCTCCACGATCGAGGGAAAACAAAGTTTGCAGGCCTGTGCGCCTTGCGCCTGCTTTATGTCACTTCAGAGCAGCCATAATCAAAACATGCTGGAACCAAAAGTCAGTGGTCAGGAAACATTTCAGGATTACCTGACCGCCGGCTTCTTTAAGCGGCAAAAGGCCGACGGAAAACCGTCAGCCTTTCTACAGCACAATACCTTACTTGATTTCAGCGGCTGCGCCAGCTTCAATCAATTGCTTCAATGCAGCATCAGCGTCCGCCTTGGAAACACCTTCCTTGACATTCTTCGGCGCGCCGTCAACCAGATCCTTGGCTTCCTTCAAACCCAGGCCGGTAATGGTACGAACCGCCTTGATCACGTTAACCTTGTTGTCACCGGCGCCCTTGAGCACTACGGTGAATTCGGTTTGCTCGGCGGCAGCGGCACCGGCAGCGGCACCGGCAGCAGGGCCTGCTACGGCAACAGCAGCAGCGGACACGCCAAACTTCTCTTCCATTTGCTTGATCAGGTCAGACAGCTCCAACACCGTCATCTTAGCGATTGCATCCATCAAATCAGCATTCGTTACAGCCATGTTGTTCTCCTAAAGTTCAGTTAATTCAAAAAATATTCAAGCAGCGGTTGCAGCTTCGTTCTTGTCGCGGATCGCAGCCAGAGTGCGCACGAACTTCGCAGTCGTTGCATTCATGGTTGCCATCAGGCGCGCAATCAACTCGTCGCGGCTCGGTGTCGCCGCAAGCACGCCAACCTGTTCCGCCGACATCATGGAACCTGCCATTGCACCCGCTTTAATCACCAGCTTGTCGTTGGTTTTGGCAAAATCAAACACCACCTTCGCCGCGGCAACTGCGTCGGCACTCATGCTGTACACAAGAGGGCCAACCATTTTTTCAGCCAACGGTTCAAATGGCGTACCTTGCACCGCACGCCGCGCCAATGTGTTTTTCAACACATGAAAATATACACCCGACTTGCGCGCAGTAGCGCGCAGCCGAGTGATATCGGCGACTTGGATGCCACGGTATTCTGCCAAGACGATAGTTTGAGCCTGCGCCACTTGCGCGCTGACTTCCGCTACCACAGCCTGTTTTTCTTGCAGATTGAGACTCAAGTCTTCCTCCAGTATCCGGGATGCGTTCTCACGCACCCCATCGTTTACAACAGCGACCTTGAGTCAGGAGAACAACTTTTCCTGCTCGCGGGCACACCATCTACGTGGGCCGGCGGATATTCATAAAATTCCGCCAATTAAGTCTCCGACCAATCGCGTCTTCAACACCTACGGTCTCGGATGCTGCATACACGCCAGCACTCCAAAACTTTTGCCGACGAAAAATCCATCGGCGAATTTCGAACATCAAGACTAGGCAGTCAGGCTGGCCTGCTCAACGCGTATCCCGGCCCCCATGGTGCTGGAAATCGAAACCTTCTTCAGATACACACCCTTGGAAGCAGCCGGTTTAGCCTTGTTCAGCGCATCAACCAGCGCCAGCAGGTTCTCGCGCAACGCTTCAGGCGCGAACGATGCCCGCCCGATGGTGCACTGCACGATACCGTTCTTATCCGTGCGGTACTGCACTTGACCCGCCTTGGCATTCTTCACTGCACCCGCCACATCAGCAGACACCGTACCCACCTTGGGATTAGGCATCAAACCGCGCGGCCCAAGGATCTGGCCCAATTGCCCAACCAGACGCATCGCATCCGGGCTGGCGATCAGCACGTCGAAATCCAGGTTACCTGCCTTGATGGACTCTGCCAAATCCTCGAAACCGACGATGTCAGCACCGGCAGCCTTGGCTTCTGCAGCCTTGGCGCCCTGCGCAAACACAGCCACGCGCACAGTCTTGCCTGTACCACGAGGCAACACCACGGAACCACGCACCAACTGGTCAGATTTCTTCGCATCCACACCCAGATTGACAGCCACATCGATGGATTCATCAAACTTGGCCACTGCGTTTTCCTTAACCAGGTTCAATGCATCGCCCAGGGGATACAGCTTGTTGCGATCCACTTTGGCGGCAATCGCTTTATATCTTTTCGACATGTTATACGCCCTCCACGGTGATACCCATGCTGCGCGCGCTACCGGCTATGGTGCGCACCGCCGCGTCCATATCGGCCGCAGTCAGGTCGGGCATCTTGGTTGTTGCGATTTGCTCCGCTTGCTTGCGGGTCAGCTTGCCCACCTTGTCGGTATGGGGCGTCTTGCTACCCTTCTGCACACCGGCGGCCTTCTTGATCAGAATGGTCGCGGGCGGGGTCTTCATGATGAACGTGAAGCTCTTGTCCGCAAACGCGGTGATCACCACTGGAATTGGCAGACCCGGCTCCACGCCTTGCGTCTGCGCGTTGAACGCCTTGCAGAATTCCATGATGTTCAGTCCGCGCTGACCCAATGCAGGGCCGATTGGTGGACTTGGATTTGCCTTGCCTGCAGGCACTTGCAGCTTGATGTAGCCTATTACTTTTTTTGCCATGATGCACTCCTATCAAACGGGTATTAACGAAACGCTCAGTCTCTCCCCAACATGAGAAATGACAATCGGGAAACAGCGCCCACAAATTTTGCAGGCCGCGTCCCCCATCCCCATTTCACACCACTCAGGCCTTTTCTACCTGGCCAAAATCCAGCTCTACCGGTGTCGAACGACCAAAGATGGTCACCGCCACGCGGATTTTATTCTTGTCGTAATTGACATCTTCCACAGAACCATTGAAATCGGTGAAAGGGCCTTCCTTGACACGCACCAGCTCACCCACTTCAAACAGCACCTTGGGCCTCGGCTTTTCGACCCCGGCCTGCATCTGCTGCATGATGTTCTGCACTTCTTTTGCACTGATCGGTGTCGGCTTCATCGCCGAGCCACCCAGAAAACCGGTCACCTTGGGCGTACTCTTCACCAAGTGCCAGCTTTCGTCGGTCATTTCCATTTCGACCAGCACATAACCCGGGAAAAACTTGCGCTCGGTAATGCTCTTTTGCCCCGACTTCAGTTCCACCACCTCCTCAACCGGAACCAGAATCTGACCGAATTTATCCTGCATGCCCTCGCGCTGGATGCGCTCGGTCAACGCGCGCTGAACACTTTTCTCAAACTGCGAGTACGTATGGACAACATACCAGTGCATTGCCATTATTCACCCCGCCCCATCAATCCATTCACCGCCAGCATCAAACCGGAATCAACCGCCCACAGAAACATTGCCATGGTCACGGCAAACAAGATCACCACCCCGGTAGTCTGCAACGTTTCCTTGCGGGTTGGCCAAACCACCCGCTTTGCCTCCGCAACAGAATCCTTGCCAAAAACAAAAAAACGCTTGCCCGGTTCGCTGCTCCAAGCCACGACCGCGCCCAGCAATATACCAACCAGCACAGAAGCCAGCTTGAGCACCGCCGCACTATCGTGCAAATAATAGAAACCAGCAATGCCCGCCACTACAAGCAGGAAGGCAACGAGCAACTTGATTTTATCTGCCATGTGCGATTATTCCGATTTCCGATTCACTGTTACTTGCTTTTGGCAGGCCAGGAGGGTCTCGAACCCCCAACCCTCGGTTTTGGAGACCGATACTCTACCAATTGAGCTACTGGCCTAAAACTTGGGAAGGGAGAAGAGAAAAAGGAGAAGGATCACCCCCCCACCCCCTCACCCCCCCTCATTCCCTTACTCGATAATCTTTGCAACCACACCCGCGCCGACGGTACGACCGCCCTCGCGGATCGCGAAGCGCAGACCTTCTTCCATCGCGATCGGGTTGATCAGGCTGACGGTGATGCTGACGTTATCGCCTGGCATGACCATT
>JACRED010000017.1 GCA_016218415.1 Nitrosomonadales bacterium | reverse complement strand
GGCTCCAAGGCCTGAGGATGGGTACGGATTCACCTTTCCCATTTACCCCGGCGTCCCTGGGTAAGCGTAACACCGTAACTGCATTAAAAGCTACTGTCTCCAATATACAAGGATGGGTTGAGCGAAGCGAAGCCCATCGTTGAGGAAAACAAATATCGGGTTCAGGGTACAACCCTGAACCCGCGAGAGGTGGGCTTAGCCCACCCTACTATACTAAAGTATGGGGCACGTGGGTCCACTTAAAGAACTGAAGTTGAAGTTTAGAGAAGCCAAGCGCATTGGTGCGTTCTCTCGTGCCCGTAAACAAGGCATGTCTGTTGAGCAAGCACGGGCCTACTCTGACCACCTTTATCCGCCCACTGCGGAAGACATCGAGTATGAAAACCAACTGAGGCAAGGAAAAACCGATGCGTCGGTGTTTCCATGGATCAGTGCCCTCTCGTTACTGTATCCGGTTGCTGCAATGGTCTATATCGCAACTCGTACGCCAGCGCCTCCGCGCATGGTCGTGGGCTATGGACTGGGAAATCTCGCATATCTCCTTCTGGTGGCTGGAATTTTCACCGGTAAATTTGGAGTGTTTGGCTTGAGAAGTCGCTGGCAAGTCGGGTAGGGTGGGCTCCGCCCACCCTACTATACTAAGACCCTAAAATATTTTTTATCAATTCCGCAAGCTTGGCCGGGGTAGTCGTCATCTTTGAAAATACATTCTCAACGCCGAATGAGCACACCATCTGGGCCTCCTGGGGCGTTATCTTGCCGGAAAGGATTACGACCCTTAGATATTGCCATTCCGGATTCGCCCTCAGGAGTTGCAGGAACCTCATCCCGCTCATTTCTTCCATGACGACATCGAGAAGTATCAAGTCCGGTTTTTCTTTTTCGATCTGCTGGAACGCCTCCATGCCGCTCGCCGACTCCCTTACGGCGAAATTCGCGAGCACCAGCCTGTTCTTGTAGGTCGTCCTGGCGCCGGCTGAATCGTCCACGAGGAGTATCTTCTTCCGTTTGTCAATGTTTGCGGCGTTTTCCCCGAGGGGGTGCGCGTCAAGGTTTTCCTCTATGAATTTATTTAACCTTTCCATGACAGATCCATCCGCGTTCACAAATACCACCCCAAGCCCCACCCCTGCCTGCAAAAATCTGACCTGCGCCATTAAGACAACGGGGGGTTCGCCTTCATTAAGGGTGAACCGCAATTCTATGAGATTATCCTTTGGAAATGGGACATGCGTATATACGAACATCCCTCCCTTGCTCATATCCAGCGCATAACCCTTGACCGATTTGTTTATCAAAACATCCTTTTTCAGAAAAAGCCTGACCTGTCTCCTGTCCTTTATGCCGCCTCCGAATTTGTCTGTCATAGCCCTCCTGTGGTTTGGGAGTGAGATTGCCTGTCTCTATCTCTGCATCATTCCGTCTGCAACGCACGGCAGGATGGGCTTCGCAACGCGAAGCCCATCGTAAAATCCTCACCGTTCGTCCACTGCAACCTCATCTGCGTAAGCCGGATAGCACCCCACCGCCTAACGCGAGAATCCTTTCTCACCTGAAAGCCGGCCCGCAGCCACCGCGCGTGTCGCCGCCGGGGCTTCTGCCGTCGAGGTTCAGCCCGCAGTCCTGTAGGGCGGGTTAGGCGTACGCCGTAACCCGCCGGATGTCAAACAACCATTCGGCGGGTGTGACCCGCCCTACTACTACGACACTATAATCCCCCCCTTCACTCGCAGGTGATCTTTATCGCGCAGAGGCTCCCGCACATGGTGCACACGGATGCGTCCTCAGGCGGGCTCGTGTCACGGAGTCTGCGCGCCTTCACCGGGTCTATCGAGAGCCTTATCTGGGAGTCCCAGTCAAGGGCCTTCCGCGCCCTTGATAGCTCGATGTCCTTTTCAATGGCGCCCTTCCTTTTCTTGGCGATGTCCCCGGCGTGGGCGGCTATGCGCGCGGCTATCACGCCTTCCTTCACGTCCTCGATCGTCGGGAGCCTCAGGTGCTCGCTCGGCGTGACGTAGCATAGGAAGTCCGCCCCGCTGGCCGCGGCTATGGCCCCGCCTATGGCCGAGGTGATGTGGTCGTAGCCCGGCGCTATGTCGGTGACGAGCGGGCCGAGGACGTAGAACGGCGCGTTGTTGCAGAGCCTTTTTTGCAGGAGGATGTTCGCCTCTATCTGGTCGAGCGGCACGTGGCCCGGCCCCTCTATCATTACCTGCACCCCCTCGTCAAAGGCCCTCTTCGCAAGCTCCCCGAGGGTGATGAGCTCCTCTATCTGTCCCCTGTCGGTCGCGTCCGCGAGGCATCCCGGGCGCAGGCCGTCCCCGAGGCTCAGGACAAGGTCGTACTTCTTGGCGATCTTCAAAAGCCTCGGATACTCCTCAAAGAGCGGGTTCTCCCTCCGGTTGAACTTCATCCACTCGGCCGTGAGCGCCCCGCCCCTGCTGACTATGCCCATTATCCTGCCCTGCCGCTTTACCTTCTCGACAGAGGCCCTGGTCACCCCGCAGTGGACTGTGACGAAGTCCACGCCGTCCTGCGCCTGGCACTCAATGGAGGCGAACATTTCTTCAGCCGAGAGCTCGACAAAGGACTTGCCGCGTTTCCTCGCGTCATGGGCCGCCTGGTAGATCGGCACCGTCCCTATGGCTACGGTCGATTCCTTCAGCACCGCCCGCCTTATGGCGTTCACGTCTCCCCCGGTTGACAGGTCCATAACGGCGTCGGCCCCGGCGTCTATGGCGGCCCTGAGCTTACCGAGCTCCTCTTCTATGTCGGCGCGGTCCTGGGACGAGCCGATATTGGCGTTGACCTTGGTGCGAAGCCCCCTGCCGACCGCAAGGCCCTCTATGGAGCGGTGGAGCCTGTTCCGCGTTATCACCACGACGCCATCCTCCACCGCCTTGCGGATGTATTCAGGGTCGACCCCTTCCTTGCGCGCGGATACCCGCATCTCTTCGGTAACAATGCCCTTGCGGGCTGATTCAAGTTGTGTCATATAGGCTCCTTTGTTAGTCTGAACGCGGCTATCATCTCTCTTGCGCTCTTTTCGACGTCTTCGCTACCGAGTATCGCCGATATGACGGCCACGCCGTCGGCCCCGTTTTCCACGGTCTCTTTCAGGTTGTCCTTGTCTATCCCGCCTATTGCGTATGCCGGGATATCGACAACGGCCCTGGCCTCTCTTATCATGCCGGCGCCAATCGGCGCCCCGTAAGTCGCCTTTGAAGGGGTGTGATAGACAGGCCCGACAGTGATGAAGTCCGCGCCCCCGTCGCGGGCGCGGACCGCCTCATCGACGGAGTGGGTCGATACCCCTATGAGCATCTTTTCGCCGAGCATCTTCCTCGCGTCAACGGGAGCGATGCCCTTTTGTCCGAGGTGGACCCCGTCTGCCCCTGAAAGGAGCGCCACGTCGGCCCTGTCGTTTATGATGAGCCTGGCGCCATACCTATTGGTAAGCGCGCGAAGCTCCCTTGCCAGCCTCAGAAGCCTCTTTGCGTCAAGTACCTTTTCCCTCAACTGTACGGACCTTACCCCGCCCCGGAGCGCCTTTTCAACGGCCCCAGCGATATCTCCGCCCGCCGTGGCGCTTCCGTCGGTTATGAGGTAGATTGGGCCGAGGATATCGCGCATCGGTTATCCCTTTGAGCCCTTAGGCTCCCAGAGCCTTTTGTAGATGATGACGACGGAGGCCGCGACGACGAGCGTAAGGCTGACGGCCTGGGCCGCCCTTATGGGCCCGAGCATGAGGCTGTCGGCCCTGAAGCCCTCGACGATGAACCTCCCGACGGAGTATAAGACGAAGTACATGGCGAAGATGAAGCCGTCCTTATGCTCCTTCTTCCTGAGCGCGAACCAGAGGAACGCGAATATGGATAGGTTGAAGACCAGCTCGTAGAGCATCGTGGGGTGGAGCGGGATGCCGGGGAACTGCGCCCCGGCCGCGCTCGTGCGCGGGAAGACAATGCCCCACGGCATGGACGTGGGCATGCCGTGGGCGTCGCCGTTCATGAAGTTGCCGAAACGGCCGAAGGCCTGGCCGAGTATGATGGCCGGGGCCACGGCGTCGGCCATGCGCCAGAAAGGGACGTATTTTTTTTTGAGGTATATCCATGCCGCCAGGGCCCCGCCTATGAGCCCTCCGTGTATCGCAAGCCCGCCGTGCCATATCGCCGGGATCTCCGCGGGCTCGGAGAGGTAATAGGAGAGGTTGAATGCCACGTAGTAGGCCCTCGCGCAGATTATCCCGCCAATGACCGTCCAGACGATGAAGTTCATCACGTCGTCGTCGGTCAGGCGGATGAGTTTTCTTCTGACCTCGCTCTTTATGAGGACGCTCCCCACCAGTATGCCTATCACGTACATGAGGCCGTAGAAGCGCACCTCTATGGGGCCGAGCTTGAAAAATATCGGATGCAAAGTTGCCTCCTCCGTATGCGCCCCGATGGGTTAAAGGCGCGGTTTTTTCTACTCTATCATCCCCTCAAGCGGGCTTGAGGCCGTGGCGTACAGCTTTTTGGGGATCCTGCCGGCCCTGTACGCGAGCCTGCCCGCCTCTACCGCGAGGTTCATGGCCCTTGCCATGGCTACGGGGTCCTTTGCCCCGGCTATGCCGGTGTTCATGAGCACGCCGTCGCACCCGAGCTCCATGGCTATGGCCGCGTCCGAGGCCGTCCCGACCCCGGCGTCGACTATCACCGGGACCTTTATGGTGTCGAGTATTATCCGTATGTTGTAGGGGTTCCTTATGCCGAGGCCCGACCCTATGGGCGCGGCCAGCGGCATCACCGCGGCGCAGCCGATGCCCTCAAGCTTTCTTGCCATGATGGGGTCGTCGCTCGTATACGGAAGCACGGTGAAGCCTTCCTTTACAAGCACCCTCGCGGCCTCGAGCAGGGCCTCGTTGTCGGGGAAGAGGGTCTTTTCGTCGCCAAGCACCTCGAGCTTCACGAATGCCGTGTCGAGGGCCTCCCGGGCAAGCCGCGCCGTCCGTATCGCGTCCTCGGCGGTGTAGCACCCGGCGGTGTTCGGAAGAAGGGTGTATCTGCGCGTGTCTATGTGGTCGAGCCTCGACTCGGTTCTGCGGTCGAGGTTCACCCTACTCACGGCCACGGTCACCACCACGGCCCCGGCGGCCTCAAGGGCCTTTATCATTATCTCGTTCGTGGGGTATTTGCCGGTCCCCACCATGAGGCGGGAAGTGAACTCCATCTTCCCAATCTTGAGCGTGTCCGCCATAAGATACGTCTCCT
>JACRED010000016.1 GCA_016218415.1 Nitrosomonadales bacterium | reverse complement strand
CGTGATGCCGCGCGCCTTTTCTTCAGGCGCCGCGTCGATCTGGTCGTACGCCTTGGCTTCGCCGCCAAACTTCTTGGACAGTACGGTGGTGATCGCCGCCGTCAATGTGGTCTTGCCGTGGTCCACGTGACCGATCGTGCCTACGTTCACGTGCGGTTTCGTGCGTTCAAATTTGCTCTTTGCCATGATTTTTCCCTATCAATGTCAAACGTTAACAATAAATACCAACAAAACTTGGTGCCCATGGCGAGAATCGGACTCGCGACCTCTCCCTTACCAAGGGAGTGCTCTACCACTGAGCCACATGGGCGAGCATACAAAAACTGGAGCGGGTGAAGGGAATCGAACCCTCGTCGTAAGTTTGGAAAACTTCTGCTCTACCATTGAGCTACACCCGCAGGCTTCCCCAACCAACGCAACCGCCAAATGGCGGGTGCCCACCAGCCAAAAATCCACTAACCAATACAAAACTTCTATTGGTGGAGGGGGAAGGATTCGAACCTTCGAAGGCTGAGCCGTCAGATTTACAGTCTGATCCCTTTGACCGCTCGGGAACCCCTCCAAACAGAACTCGCAATTATGCCAATTGATGAGCCTCGTGTCAAACCGAATTCACTCTTCGTATCGGATTGTATAGCAACATGTCATAACAACAATAACAACTTTCGCATTCTTAAGTCCCTGGTATCCATTCATCCCATCAACAAGATAGTCGCGCATAATTGTGCATACAACCTATTTGGTCAGGGAGATAAACAGCTGCGGCAATCGCTCAGGCAAAGATTCAACGCGGTCGATGATGGCGTATTGCTTGCCAAAGATATCCGCGACATATTCATCCGCTTTCGGATCAAGGTTGATGCAGTAAGCATAGATACCTTGCTGATCCAGCTCTTGTACGGCTTGCCGTGCATCCTCGATCAAGAGACGCCCATCCTTGCTGTCCACGTCCGCCGGCTCGCCGTCGGTAAGGATCAGCATCAGCTTTTTATCGGCCTGCTGCTTTTCCATATAGTGCGCCGCATGGCGCATCGCCGCGCCCATACGCGTCGAATAGCTGGCCTCCATCGCTGCCAGACGGCCTTTCACCTCATCACCCCAGTGCTCGCTATAGCCCTTGATATGCAGGTAACGCACATCGTGGCGGGTGTTGGAATGAAACCCGGCGATCGCGAACGGGTCGCCCAGTTTCTCGACTGCCCAACCCAATAACGACACGGCCTCCTGGCTCAACTCCAGTATGGTTTGATCGCAGCCGGCTGCTTTTTCGTTGAGCGATTGCGACAGGTCCAGCAGCACCATTACCGCAATGTTGCGCCCGTCATTGCGATGGCTCATGTTGATGCGCGGATCGGGAGAGGCGCCGCTCTTGTAGTCGATCAGCGAACGCAGGGCGACATCCAGATCAAGTTCGCTGCCCTCTTCCTGGTAGCGGATGCGCACCTTATCCTGCGGCTTGAGCAGATCGAGCATTTTCTTCAGCCGCTTGGCCAATGCCGCATGCTTCTCCAGCAACTTGTCGATGTCGGCAGCATTCCCCTTGGGGTGCAACGCCTCGTAGACGCTGACCCAATCCGGACGGTAACTCTGGGTGTTGTAATCCCACTCGCGATAATGACGCGGCGGCAAGCCCTTGATTTCCTCGTCGGCAGACTTTTGGCGATGCTCTTCGAACATCTCCTCGTCGTCGCTCTGCTCGTAGAATTTCCACAGGTGACGGTTATCATCGCGGTAATCGATCACCGTATCTTTAAAATGGGTCTTCGCCAGCTGGTCGCTCTGACGGCGCGTCTTCGCCACGAAAGCGATCGCCAACTCAGCCATCTCCTGGGTACCTGTACCGCCAGCTTCCATCAACGCATGGAAACGCTGCGCAAATTCGATGACATGAGGATTCTGATAGGGATGGTCCGGGTCGAGCAGTGCGCGCGACATCATGGTCAGGCGATGCCGCACTCCCGACTCTTTCTCCGGATCGCAGGCATTCTCGGCGGGAATCGGATGCAGCGCCATGAAGATACGCCGCAAACCTGGATACTCGCGCATCACCAGATACTCCACGCGACTGTCCTCGAAGAACTCCACCGCCATGCGCTGAAACGGACTCATATTATCGGCAAAGATCGCCGTGCTCCAGCGCCGATGTCCGACCATATGGGCCAGTAGCGCGCGATAACGGTCTATACCGGATATGCCATGTGCATCGTTGTATACATCCGGCAGACGAATGCCGAGCTTGTCATAATACGGCACCGGCTGGCGCAACTCATCAAACGCGTTGGAATAGGGAATCAGCTGATCTTCCTCACGCCATAGTCCGCGCAGATACATGTCCAGCTGGCGTTCGTTATCCGCCAGCAACGTGCCATGCCGCTCGCGTTGCAATACCGCACGACTGTCCGCCGATTGCAGGCTGAAATAATCGATCTGCCGTTCCGGATGATCGCTGTAATGACGCGCCCCGTAATCCACCCATTTTTTCAACCCCGCCAGAGACAACTGGCCCAGCAGCATCGGCACCTGCTTGAACAATTCAGGCAAACCCGGACTGGCAAAGGTTTGGTGTATACCGTGAATGGAGCCCGTAGTACTCTCCATGAACTCCAGCACCAAAGTCAGGTACTCCTGCATCTGCTGACCGGTTGGCAACCTGCGCGCCACGCTCGGCAGCGATTGAAGGAACGGCGTGATCGCCTTGCCGTTGGGTGATTTGTACATCCTGCGTATGCACTCCGCGATTGCAGGCAATGCATCCTCACCCAATATCCTCGCGACACTTGGCCACTCCTCGAGAAAGATCAGGATAGGTTCTGCGCCGCGCCCCATCTTGCCGAGAAAACGCGCGTATTCGATATACGCGTTTACGCCATCCGTTGAAAGTGCGGTCAGCGCCTCCCAGATGCAATCGGCAAAGATCGGCTGGACGCGCGGGAAACCGCAATCCAGCTGTTTCCAGTACGCTTCCAGTTCAGCGGGTATGGCTACGGTTTCCATGACTTCCTTGAGCGGACTGTAGACGTGACTGCCCGCCAGCGTTGGCGGGTAACAGACGCTTATGCAAAGACAGCATCGATCGCATGATCCAGCGTTGCGCGTATGTCGGCATCGTCGGTGATCGGTCGCACCAAAGCCATACGGCACGCAGAGCGCGGTGCCACGCCGCCTTTGATCAGCGTTGCCGCATACACCAGCAATCGGGTCGAGATGCCTTCATCCAAACCATGCCCCTTGAGATTGCGCGCCGCTTGGCCGATCTTCACCAGCTGGGCGGACATCTCCTTGCCCATGCCGGTTTCTTTGCTGAGGATATCCGCCTCGATATCGGCAGTCGGATAATCAAAATCGAAAGCGGTAAAGCGTTGCTTGGTTGATTGTTTCAGATCCTTCATCAGGCTTTGGTAACCGGGGTTGTACGAGATCACCAGCTGAAAATCGGGATGCGCAGAGATCAGCTCACCCTTTTTGTCCAGCGGCAGCGTGCGACGATGATCGGTCAGCGGATGGATCACCACCGTGGTGTCTTGGCGAGCCTCGACGATCTCATCGAGATAGCAGATCGCGCCGATACGGGCAGCGGTGGTAAGCGGGCCATCCAGCCAGCGCGTGCCGTTGGCATCGAGCAGATAACGGCCGACCAGATCGCTGGCGGTCATATCTTCATTGCATGCCACGGTGATCAGTGGTTTGTTCAGCTTCCACGCCATGTACTCGATGAAACGCGATTTTCCGCAGCCGGTCGGGCCCTTCACCATCACCGGCAGGCGTGCCGCATAGGCCGCCTCATATAGCGCCACCTCATCTGCCTGCGCCTGGTAGAACGGCTCCTGCTTGATTTTGTATTGATCCTTATCGGTCATTTTATCCCCCAATACTCGCGGCACATCCGCGCGAATGAAACGGCTTTGATTCCGGAAAAAAACGCCCCCAACGAGTGGGGGCGGTTTTGCTGCTTCGATACAGCGTGATTCGATACAGCGTGAGCTTACTTGTGTACGCCCAGCTTTTCGCGCCAGCCTGGATACAGCTTGTCCGCATCGCCGGGGAAGGATTCGAACGCGCGCGCGAATTCCTTGTGTTCCTTGGCAAACTGGATAGGATCGGCACCAGACTTCCAGCACTCGTAAGACTGACGCAGGGAGATCGCGCCGGCTGCCGGGCTGTCGATGTGGCCGTAAGAACCGCCACCCGAGGTGTTGATCACGTTGCCGTGGCCCAGATTCTCGAAGAAGCCTGGCAGGCGCAGCGCGTTCATGCCGCCGGAGATGATCGGCGTGGTTGGCTTCATGCCGTACCACTTCTGGAAGTACACCGGACCCTGGCACTCGTCGCGTTCGATCATGTAGGCGATATTCTTGTCGGAGTTTTCGCCTTCCATCTTGCCGTAGCCCATCGTACCCACGTGGATACCGGAAGCACCTTGCAGACGGGATATCTTAGACAACACGAACGCGGTGTAACCACGCTTTGCCGACGGGGAAGTGATCATGCCGTGACCCGCGCGGTGATAGTGCAGGTACTGGTTGGGATACTGGCGACGCGCAGTCGTAATCATGCCCGGGCCGCCGACAAAACCGTCAACCAGGAAGGCCAGCTTGTCAGCATCCGGACCGAACACTTCCAGGCCGTAGTCAGCACGCGCCAACATTTCATAGTGGTCGTCAGCGGTGATGTTCATCGAGAACAGTTTGGCTTCACCTGTTTCGTCCTGTGCGCGCTTCATGGAATCGTACACCAGCGGCAGCACTTTCTTCAGCGGACAGAACGTCTGATTGCCTTGCGGCTCATCGTTCTTGATGAAGTCACCACCCAACCAGAACTGGTAGGCTGCCTTGGCAAAAGGCTCCGGACGCAGGCCCAGTTTTGGCTTGATGATGGTGCCGGCGATGTAACCGCCGTTTACAACCGGACGCCCCAGAATACGCCACATGTCAGAGATGTCCTTGGAAGGGCCGTCGAACAACTGGATAGCGCGCTCTGGCACGTAGAAATCATGAATCTTGGCATGTTCGATGTCGCCCATACCCTGGTTGTTACCGATGATCAGGGTCAGTACCGAAACGATCATCATGCGGCCGTCGGTTACGTTGCGATCAAACAATTCCATAGGATAGGCGATGCGCATATCTTCTGTGGCTTCGTCGATGTAATACACCAGCGCGTCCACGCCTTTGGTGAATTCGTCGGTAGTGCTGACTTCAACGTTGGTACCTGTAGAAGATTCGGCGGCAAAGTGTGCCGCTGCTTCCAGATAGCCGTAACCGGCTTTCGGTTTCATCTTGTAGGCAACCAGAATGTGTTTGCCGCCCTTGATCAGATCCGCTTCTTTCAAGCTCAGATCTGCATAACGATTGGATTGATCCATTGCAACTTTCTCCTCGATTAACAATTAAAAATAAATTCGCCAAGTGCTGTGGGGCGAACTATAGGGAAATCACTCCATAAATAACAGTCAATTGTTTTTATAAAGACCATAAGCAATTCTTATGGTTTGATATACTGCTCACTCTTATATACAGAGCATTCCCATCATGCTGAATTTTACTTTGCGCCAGCTTCAGGTTTTTGAAAAAGTGGCCGGCCACCTGAATTACTCGCGCGCCGCCAAGGAGTTATTTCTGTCGCAACCCGCGGTATCCATGCAGATCAAACAACTGGAAGGCCACATCGGGCTGCCTTTGTTTGAACAGATGGGCAAAAAGATCTTCCTCACCGAGGCGGGACGCGAGCTGTTCCACTACAGTCGCAGCATCGCGCAACAGCTTGCCGAAATGGAAGCCCTGTTCGATGAAATGAAAGGCCTGGAGCAGGGCAAACTCACGATTTCGGTGGTCAACACCGCGAACTATTTCACCCCGCAATTGCTCGCCAAGTTCTGCCAACTCCACCCCAATATCAACATCATTCTGCAGGTCGCCAACCGCGATGCGGTACTGCAGCAACTCGCCGACAACAGCACCGACCTGGCCATCATGGGTCAACCGCCCGACGGCATGGACATCAGCGCGGAATCGTTTCTGGATAATCCGCTGGTGGTCATCGCCGCACCCGGCCATCCGCTCGCCAAACTCAAACGGGTCAAATTCGCCCAACTCGCCAAGGAGAATTTTCTGTCCCGCGAGCGCGGATCCGGCACCCGCAGCGCAATGGAAAGAATCTTCGCGGAACATCAGGTTCAGCCCCACATCAGCATGGAGATGGAAACCAACGAAGCCATCAAACAGGCTGTGCAAGCCGGTATGGGGCTGGGGATATTGTCCCTGCACAGCATCGAGCTGGAACTGGAAACCCGACGACTGGCGATGCCCAATGTCGAACATTTCCCGCTGCTGCGTCACTGGTTCGTCGCGCATCGCAGCAATAAACGTCTCTCCAGCGCGGCGCTGGCGTTCAAAAAATTCCTGCTGACCGAGGCAAAAAACATCATGGCTACCCGCTCCCCCGTGGCAACCCAGCCCTAAAGTTAACCACACGCGCACGGTTGAGGTTGCAGCACCCCGCCATCGCCCGATATCTGCTTCTAGTTTGATTCCACTTGCGACAGGCAAAAAAGGGGAGCCATGGCTCCCCTGTTCACAATCACCCGCTACGGCTAGAACGCCGAGAATAAGTTGATCGTGTATGTAGTATTTCCGATTGTATCGGTAGTGCCCGTTTGCGTTGCATTGCTAAACCAGTAACTGCCGCTCGCGCTGGTAAAGGACAACGATGCCATCATATTCTGCGCCAGCTTGTAAGTACCGGTCAGCATGATCGCATTATCCGCTTTGCCATCCCCGCTCTTGCCGAAACGCATCGCCGCACCCAGCGTGGCTTTGTCGGGGACCACGCCGACTTCGCTGGAAACATTGAAGGAGCTTTTGGTTGCAGTGCCGGCAAGATTGTAGGTATTCCCCTGGAACGTGCCAACGGCAGTGTCTTTGGGCGCCGTTGCAAAGCTCGCATAGAAGCCCACCGGGATTTCACCCAGATGGCCCTGCATCTGCCCGTCGATCGCGGTCGCCTTCGTCGAAGCGGTCGCCACTGGTAATCCCCCGGCCACTCCAACCGTAGAACTGCCACTCCACATCTGCGCACCCGCAGCCACATCCCATCCAGCCAGTTCGAATATCCCCGCCACACGCAGATAAGTAGAACCCAAATTTGCCGGCGCACTACCCGAAATCCCGGTCTGGTCAAACTTGGTCAGGTTGATGAATCCCACCGTGTTGCTCACTACAAATGCCACACCCTTGGCTTTGCCATTGGTCGCGATGTATTGCTGCGCGGAAATCGCCCCGCTGTGCGCGCCGTTCATTCCGGACGCGACAACCATCTGATGCACCGCGCTGGCGCCGGTGTTCAACACTTCGAAACCATAGGATGCGCCCTCCAGGTCCGTGGCGAAAGGAACGATGCCCATCCGGGTTCCGGGCGGCAGAAAGGGAAACCAGGATGAAGTATCGTACTGGATCGGCATCTTGGCGGAGCTATGGGAACTTGCGGCATTCCCCAGATTCCATTCAGCCAGAAAGCCGGCGTTCTCGCTGATGCGCCCACCGAAAAACAAAGACAACTCGCCACCGCTATTGGGAACATAAAGCACGCCATCGCCCGCGGTTTTAACCAGGCCGGTACCTGCAACCTGATTGCTTTTTTCATAACCCGCAGTAGTCACTACCGCCATATTCAGCGTACTGGGAATAGACAGGCCACTGCCTTCCACTTTCGCCTGTCCGCCCATCATGGTGAAACCGGCAGACTTGAATGCTCGGCCAAAACCGTTCAGCAACGGAAAATGCTGGAAGTGGCACGAAGAGCAAGCCATTCCGGTTTGGCGCGCAAACACGGGCGTAGCCGACGCCTGCGGCGCCATCACCACTGCGGCCAATGCGCCTGCCAAAAAGAAAATTCGGAACCTCATGTTTTTTCCTTCAATGAAAAGTAACTGGGCGATTATACCTAAACACCACACCACGCAAAGACGACTTGCTCCGCTCCCGTGCAGCAAGTGTCAGCGCTAGTGCATCTTATCCTAATAAGCGAACAGGGGAGACCGAAGTCTCCCCTGTTCGCATTGACCACCTTCAGAGTCGCCGCCCATCTTCCGATGGCTTCCCTGTTGCGATCAACTTATCCTAACGGCAAACGACCAAGTCCCAGGATAATGCCAGTCAAGCTGCTGCTTACCATGCAGCTTCCAACATCAAGATGTACTCTTTTGCACCGACCGCTCCAGGCGCCGCATACTTGGTGCCGTTACGCGAAGAACCGGCTACATGCAGTGCAACGTTCTGCGTCAAGTCATAGATCGCCTGCAGCATGACGGCATTGTCCGTTGCGCTGACAGTTGCATCTGTCGGTGAAGCCTTACCCGTTTTGCCTGCACGGTAGGCACCACCCACATGCAATACATGTGGAATCACGCTGTAATCGACACCGACCGCAACTGCGCTCTTGTCGAAGGCACCTGTGTTATACAACTGTGGCTGTCCGCCAGCAGTTGCATTTGGCGCTACAGCGTAAGTGACGTACACACCCATGTCATTGCCCGCCACCTGTCCATGCGCCTGCAAGTCAGCAAACCTTGCCTCAGTCTTGACTAATGCGCTGTCAGGTGCCGGGGTCGCAGCAGGCAAGCCAGCACCCGCCAATTCGGAAGATCCGGACATCATGCCCACACCGCCCACCATATCCCAGCCTGCTACGTTAGGTGTAACCGCAATACGCAGGTAGCTGGATTCCGGGCTGTATGACGCGATACCACCGTCGTTACCGCCTGGCATGGCGTTCGGCGTCCATTTGCTGAAGTTGATATAGCCCATGTCGTTCTGCGCCACCAAGGCCAGACCGGCGGCTGCACCTGCATATTTGCCATGAGAACCGTTACCATCCGCGATCGCGTACTGAATCGCGGAAGAATCACGGCGGAGTTCAGCCCAACGGTTCGCGCGCATCACGCCGGCGCTGGACAATTCATAACCATATGAAATGCCCAAGGCATCCGTACTGAACGGTATCGCCGAAACTTTGGCGCCAGCTACGTCGAACATGATGGGCAAACGCAGGCCCGCGATCAACGGACCGGCTTGAGCTGCCACATTGTTCTCCATCAGAAATCCGATGTTTTCAGCGACACGGCCGCCGAAGAACAGGCTGAACTCGTTACCCATCTGCAACATGCTGCCGGTTGCTGCATCGCCATTGGCCAGTACTTCACCGTTACCATCACGTGTGCTGCCCCCGCCATTGGTTTGGCTTTGGTAGCGCATCTTGATCAGAACCGCCGCATTCAAAGTTCCCGGAATGGACAGGTGCTCGCCTTCAACCACGGCCTGCGATCCCATCATGGTGTAACCATTGGCTTTGAACGAACGGCCAAAGGTATTCAGCACCGGAAAATGCTGCTGGTGACAGGCCGCGCACTCCATGCCGGTCTGGCGGGCAAAGGCCGGCAGTGCCGACGCTTGCGGGGCAAACGCGGTAGCAGCCAACAGGCCTGCCAATGAAAGAATTATATTTTTCATGATGACTCCTCGAAGATTGAAAAGATGGGACTCGTACAATGTGATGCTACCCAAGCGATGGCAAATACCCATTCCGCTCAATCACATGCCATGGCTTCATAAAACTGTAACACAACCACGGGCATCGCTGTGATATAACTTTTCCAGATAAGTTCCGTTAGCATCCACTTATATACTTGATTAGTATACTCATCTATAGTCATCAATCACGACCACCTCGCATGCAAACCGCTCCCATTGCATATTACCCGGCAGCATGAATCGCTTGGGCTTCCGCCATACTTCCATATTCTGCACAGAACCATCTCACATCTTGGCACTCTTACTCGGCGAGTGCTAGAATGGCCAGCAAGATCAGTTTGGAGGGTAAACATGATGCATACAACAATGAGCTTGCCCGTACCGTCAGCAGTGGGCAGTCTGGAGAGTTATATCCAGTCGGTTAACCGCTTCCCGGTCTTGTCACAGGAGGATGAGTTCGCGTTAGCTAACCGCTTCAGGATTGAAAACGATCTGGATGCCGCGCGCCAGCTGGTGTTGTCGCATCTGCGCGTAGTGGTGAGCGTGACGCGCGGCTATTCAGGATACGGGCTGCCACAGGCAGACCTGATTCAGGAAGGCAACATCGGCCTGATGAAGGCCGTAAAACGCTATGACCCGGAACGCGGAGTGCGTCTGGTATCGTTCGCGCTGCACTGGATACGCGCCGAGATCCATGAATTCGTGGTGCGCAACTGGCGGATGGTAAAGATCGCCACGACCAAATCACAGCGCAAGCTGTTCTTCAATCTGCGCAGCCTGAAGAAAGGTTTGGAGCCGCTCAAGCCCCAGCAGATCAGCGAAATCGCGCAACAGCTCAATGTCAGCGAGCACGATGTGATCGAGATGGAATCGCGCTTTGCAGGACACGAAATTGCGCTGGAAGCCGATGGCAGCGATGACGACGAAAGCTATGCGCCTATCCAATATCTGGCCGACAGCGAAGAGCATGAGCCGTCGCATATTCTGGAATACGCTGAACACGAGCGGCTGCAAACCAACGGCCTGGCTAGCGCCTTGGCAGGTCTGGATCAACGCAGCCGCCGCATCATCGAAGCGCGCTGGCTGTGCGAAGAAGGTTCCGCTGCGACGCTGCATGACCTGGCTGCGGAATTCAATGTGTCGGCCGAACGTATCCGTCAAATTGAGCAAAAGGCGATGGCCAAGATGCACGGTATTTTAGCGCTGCCCGCAGCAGCCTGACCAAGAGGCCCGCCCGACAAAAAAGCCGCAGAATCTGCGGCTTTTTTGTCGGGTGCGTCTCTCACACCCAAACAGAATTACTTCACGATTTTCAACTGGGGTTTGTGGGGTTTTGGCTTGCCATCATCAGTGCCGCCATCCGACAAAGGCGGGGGCTGTTGCGGTTCGCCACCTTGGAACACTAAACCCTGCCCCGTTTCCTTGGCAAATATCCCAATGACCGCCACGACCGGTATCATCAGGTCGAAAGGGGCGCCGCCAAAGCGCCCCGTGCAAGTGATCATCTCGTTACCCATCAGCAAATTACGCACCGCATCCGCACTCAGGTTCAGCACGATCTCTCCGTCCTTGACATGAGCGCGGGGCACTTCGGTGTGTTCATCGGCACGAACTGCCAGATAGGGAGTCAACCCGCTATCCACACACCACTCGTAAATCGCGCGTATCAGGTAAGGACGCGTGGATAATTCGCTCATTGCACTAGAACGGGGCTGCGATCACTTGCGCATCGCTCTTTCAGAAGCGGTCAGGGCATCAATGAAACCCTGACGCGAAAACAGCCGTTCGGCGTATTTCATCAGTGGTGCGGCATCCTTGCCCATTTGGATACCGTAGTGGTCGAGCCTCCACAGCAACGGGGCAATCGCCACATCCAGCATGGAGAATTCATCGCCCAGCAGGAATTTCTGATGGGACAATATCTGCGAGAGCTGGGTCAGATTATCGCGAATCACGACACGCGACTTGTCGGCCGATTTGGCCACACCGCGTTCTATCGCATCGACCTGGCTGTAAATTTCCTGTTCGAAACGATGCAGGAACAAACGGGCGCGGCCGCGCATCACGGGATCGGGCGGCATCAACTGCGGATGCGGGAAACGCTCGTCTATGTATTCATTGATGATGTTTGCTTCATACAGCACCAGATCGCGCTCGACCAGCACCGGCACTTTCCCGTACGGGTTGATAGCGGCCACATCTTCGGACTTGTTCAACAAGTCCACGTCAATCACCTCGAAGTCCATGCCTTTCTCGAACAGCACGATACGGCACCGGTGACTGTAGGGACACACTGTCCCCGAATACAACCTCATCATTAATGCTTACCCCTTAATCAACTGTAGACGCTGCATGCGCATGCGCACCAGCGTGTAACCAATCGCGGCAACAATACCGCTTACAGCTATTGTAGCAAGAACGGGGTAAGCGCCGGTACCATTAATTCCGCCTATCCAGACATAACGCTCGAACAGCGTGCCAACAATGATGCAGGTCGCTACCGCCTTGATGACAGTAACATTGTGGCGCGGCCCCGGGAAACAGAGGACAACGAATGGGATGACGAATTTCAGTACCAGCATGGACCACCAGATGACGGTGTAATCGCCGTTCTGCATGCCCCACAGACGATCAGTCTCATCCGGAAGGTTGCCATACCAGATCGTCAGGTATTGCGCATTAAAGGTGTATATCCACAGCAACGTAAACGCAAACAGCATCTGCGCAAGATAGTTATAGATGTAATCCGGAACCGGACGCAACAGTTTGTTGCCGTTGTTCAGCACGCTGACCCACACCACCAGGAACGCGAGGAACATGCCGAAATTGCTGACGAACTGCTGCATGCCGTAAATCGCGCTATGCCAGTGCGGCACCAGCGTCATCTCGAAATCCCATGCGACCATGGTGCTGTACAGCACGAAAAAGAACGGTATCCAAGTGGCGATATCGTGGAAGCGTTCCGCATCTTCCGGGCTGCGCTCGCTTACTGCCTGGCGCTGAATGAACTCCCAGTACAGCCCGATCATGAACAGCATGCCGACTATCTCGCGCGCGATGAGCCAGGTTGGATGGTACCAGCCGGGCATATGTGCATGGGCATCGGGGTGGCTCCACCACGGGAAGGTATGCTCCCCGCCCACCAGCAAGATGATCAGCAGCACAAAGGCGAGCGGAAACAGTGCGAACAGCGAAGAAGCCAGGTAGCGCACCTCGAAACGCCATTTTGCGTTCACCAGATGCAACACCGAACACAAGGCGACACCGCTCAACGCCAGCGACAACACCACCACGAAATTAACGGTCAATACCGCCCAATTACTGTATGCAAACATTTCTGCAGTCTCCTATTTTGCCTGAACCGTAGCTTGTCCGGCCTGGCCCTTTTGCAATACCTTGCGCACGTAGTTGACCACATGCCAACGCTCGGTCGCCGAAAGATCGTTGGCGTATGTGGGCATCACTGCGCCGCCCAAAGTCATGTATCCCCAGATGTAGCCGTCGGGATACTCCTTGGCATTCCAGGTATGCATGTCATTGCTGGCGGTCAGATTCCACGGCTTCATGATCAGCTTCGCCCCGACCAGACCATCGCCTGTTCCGGATTGACCATGGCAGGGGGTGCAGTAAATCGCGAACAGGCGTCCGCCCTTGGCAACCGATTTTTCGTCCGCCGCAACGGGATTGGCCATTTTGCGTGCCGCATCCATATCCTTCACCCAGACCGTCGTACCTGCAACAGGTACTGACCGCTGAGGAAACGGCTTCATCGCGGATTGGTCGGGACCGGCGATTTCCTGGGGTTTGGTGCTTATCTGGTTGGCCATATCCTGAGACCACGGCCACGCAAACGCCATCGAAGGCGCCAGCAGCAATGCAATTGCTAAGGATGATTTCTTCATTTCCCTGCCTCTTCCTGAATTTCCAATGCCTTATGCTTGGTGAAAATCGCCTTCAAAGTGCTCGCGGCACTCTCGTCCGACTTGACCAGAATTCCAATCTGATCCTCGGAGACTTTTGCGCTATACAACGGCGAACGCCTGGCCGGCAAACCGGCGCAAACAAGAAAACCCAATATGCTGATGAACACGCCGCCCAGAATGAACATCTCGTAGGTCAGCACGAAATTTGGCGGGAACGGAACGATGGGCTTGCCGCCTTTCATTTGCGAGTAAAAATTCGCCTGGGCGCCGGAGATCAGGAAGAACCCCAGCAAACCGCCCATCAATGCGCCGCCCAGCGTGAAGAGCTGCACATAGACCGGTTTGTGGCCGAGAAACTCCTCGACTTCCGGATGCTCTATCGGCGATTTGACGATCAGGTCATCGTTGACGTTAAACCCTTTGATCTGGCTGCTGCGCAACTCCTTGACGACCGCTTCCGCTTCATCAAAGTTGCTGAACAGCGCGAGTAAATGACGTTGACTCATATTAGTGCGCTCCCTGCTCGGCAGTCTCACCCTTCTTCAGGTGCAGACTGCGGTGATAAACCATTTCCTTGACTTCATACATGGATACAGACGGGAACACTTTACAGAACACCATGAACAGCAAGGTAAACCAGCCGAAGCTCGCCAACACGATACTCCATGCGATCAGGCTGGGCCATTGATCGTGATCCCAGGTCCATGGATAGTAACCATGCGAGAACGTCGGCGAGACTATCATCCAGCGTTCCAGCCACATGCCCAGATTCAACAGCAACGACACCACCAGCAATACCGGGATATTGGTCTGGAAGCGCTTGAATGCCAGCACCAGGGGCACGACAGAACCGCAGAAAATCATCCCCCACCAGGCGAACGCAAACGGGCCGGTCGCCTTCTGGATCAGCACATCCTTGGATGCGGAGTCATGGCTGTACCATACCGACGCAAACTCCACCGCATTCAGGTAAGTCCACACCATCGCAATCGCGAAGGTCAGACGCACGGTTTTCTTCAGGATGGGCAGCGTCATGTACTCCTCGAACCTGAACACATAACGCAGGATGATGAACAGCGTGATAATCGCCGCACAACCCGAATACAGCGCACCGGCCACGAAGTACGGCGGGAACGAGGTCACGTGCCAACCCGGCTGTTGCGACATCGCAAAGTCCGAAGCCACGATGGAATGCACCGACACCGCCAGCGGAATCAGGAAGCAGGCGACGGTCAGATAGGTCACGCGGAAATTGCGCCATTGCCTGTCCGTGCCCTCCCAGCCCAGCGACAACAACGTGTACAATTTTCTGCGCCATCCGTCTTTCATATTGTCGCGGCAGATCGCCAAGTCCGGGATCATGCCGACATACAGGAATATGATCGACGAGCTCAGATAGGTGAAGATCGCCATCGCATCCCACAGCAACGGCGACTGGAAGTTAGGCCAGATGCCGCGCTCATTCGGATAGGGCAGCGAATAATAGAACTGCCACAAACGACCGATGTGCACCATCACGAACAAGCCCGCTGTCATCAGCGAAAAAGTCGTCATCGCTTCGGCGAAGCGGTAGATCGGCTTGCGCCAGTCCGCATGCATCAGGTGCAGAATCGCCGACAGCAACGTGCCGGAGTGGCTCATGCCGATCCAGAAAATGAAGGTGGCAATATACAAACCCCACACATGCGGATTGTTGACGTTTTCCACGCCCATGCCGACGCTGTATTGATAAATCTCGCAGCCCACACCCACGCCAAAGGCGGCAAGCGCAAAAAACAAAATCACCCAGTACAGCTTTCTCGGATTTTCCAGACTCTTGAGCACATCGGTGTTAATTTTTGCCCAAGCTATGTCTTCGCGGATATCTTTCATTGTTATTCCTTAAAGGAGTTCCTGTTATTTCTGCCAGTTACACAGCGCTCTCGCGCACGCGTTCCAGATACATCACTGATGGATAGGGGCGCAATTCCTCGAGTATGCGGTAGCCGCGCAACCCGCTGCTGCCACCCTCTTCCCCATGCTTGTCCTTGGCCTGCGCTTCCTTGTCCAGTTCGACCTGCTGCGCTTTCCATTGCTTGTGCACCCTGGATTCCGGATCGACCAGATTGCCGAACGAAATCGCGCTGGTCGGGCAAACCTGCTGGCATGCGGTCTGGATTTCGCCATCATGCACGATACGGCCCTCGCCCTTGGCCGCCACTTTGGCGGCACTGATCCGCTGCACGCAGAAGGTGCACTTCTCCATCACGCCCTTGCCGCGCACGGTCACGTCCGGATTCAGCTGCTGGCTCATCTCCGCCGGCCACACATTGTCGGTAGTCGGATAGTCATACCAGTTGAAGTAACGCACCTTGAACGGGCAGTTCGCCGAACAGTAGCGCGAACCGATGCAACGGTTGTATATCTGCGAATTCAGGCCATCCGCCGTGTGGTTGGTGGCGGCCACCGGGCACACCGTTTCGCACGGTGCGGCTTCGCATTGCTGGCACATCATCGGCAGGAATTGCGCGCCCTGATCCGGGAACTCCCTGCCGCCTGCCACGCCGACATCCTCATCCCAGTAGCGCTCGATACGCATCCAGTGCATAGAATGGCCGTGCGCATATTTGTCCTTGCCGACCACCGGCAGATTATTCTCCGCGTAGCAGGCCACGCTGCACGCATTGCACCCGGTGCATGCGTCCAGATCGATGCTCATCGCCCATTTGTACGGATCATGCGGCTTGTCATCGACCGGATGAAAATGACGGAACTGTGACCAGTTCTCTAATAGATTGCTAACCGACATAACTTAGACCTCCTCCGAAAGATCGACATCATCCGTGGACACGCGCACGGCTATCTTCTTGCCAGCCTGGCTGCCACCTGCTGAACCCTCATCCTTGACCACGATGACACGCTGCCCGGTCTTGCTGATCCTGACGCGAGTCTCGTGCATCGCCAACTCGCCGGTTTCATTGTCGTACACCGCATCCATAATCTGGAACGGGTTCACGCCATAACCCTTGGCGTAACGCCCCATCGCTTCGTGTCCGCGACCCAATGGCACGGAAATCGCCTCCGGATGTATGCCGGGGAACAGATAGGCCTGCGCCTTGATCGAGCCGGTTTTGGAAGTAATCTCGACGATATCGCCCTCGACGATATGCAACTCCGCCGCCTTCTTCGGATGAATCTCCACCCAGGAATCCCACACGATGGTGGTCAATGGATCCGGCGACTCCTGCAGCCAGGGCTGATTGGTATGGCGCCCGTCCCGCAGGCTCGCGGTCACACCCGGAATCAGATGCAGCGGATACTGTGCATCTCCCTCGGCCGGGGCGGGCAGCTTCAAACCCGCCGCATTCGCCTTGGCCGACAACGCGCCGACCGGCCCCTCCAGCTTGATCAAGCCCCTGGTCAACGTCTCGTTCCAGAAGGTATCGTCATCCACGTTGGCCCCGCCCAACGCGCCCTTGTTCTTCAACAACGCGCCGCGCAGGTATGCGTAGTAATCTTCATAACCTTTGTATTCTTCCGCACGGCGCTGTTTGAGCAAGGCCAGCAGAATGTCGCCCATGCCGCGCGTATTGGCGTGCAATCTTTCCATCAGCGGCTGCTGGATGTTGACTTGCGCGCAAGTAGCCAGGTACTCGGGAACCTGCGTACCCCAGTCTTCCAGCGCAGAATCCAGCGGCAATACCAGATCGGCCTGCAACGCAGTCTCGTCCATGTAGTGCGCAAACGCGACCTTGAATCCGGCCTTGGCCATGCTTTCCTTGAATTTCATCGCGCCGGGCGCGGTGAACACCGGATTGGCCGCATAACTGAACAGCACCTTGTATTTCCCTGCCGCCAGACCGTCACTCAGCGATTTCAACGCAGCAGTGTTGCCCGTCGCCGGAGCCATCTGCGGGAACGGTACCGACTCGCACGCCTCCACCGTCTTGCCGATGTTGCCGAGTACGTGGTTGAGCAAATTGATCGCCGCCGCATTTTGTGAACCGTGCGCGTAGCCTTCCGCAGCACTGCCGGCCAGCACCAGACTGGGCGAACGCAGCTTCAGCAAAGCCGCGATCTTGTCGATCTGTCCGGGCGTAACCCCGGTCTCTTTGCTGACGCGCACCCTGTCGTATTCCTTCACCGCGGCAGCGATGTCGCCGGTCGCCGTGCCCAGCGCATTGATGATGCCCAGCGCCAGAATTCCTTCGGTCCCAGGGCGGACCGCAACCCAGCGGTCCGCGTTCGCGCCGGTCAGCGTCATTTTTGATTCAACCTGGATCAGCACACCGCGCTGGCCATCCACACCCTTGCGGAACTGCGCATATTGCTGGGAAAAATGCACCGGCGAAACCCAGCTGCCGAGGAAATCGGCACCGAAGGACAGCACTACCTTGGCCTTGTTGATGCTGTAGCGCGGCATCGCCACGCCGTAGGATTTTTTGTTGGCGGCGCGCATCACGCCGGGCGCAACCGCTTCGTACACGAAGTGGTTCTTGCAACCGAAACTGTCCAGATAATTGCCCAGCAACACCTTGAGGTGACCGCTCACGCCGCCGCTCAAAAACGCGACCTCTTCACCGCTCACGCCGTTCATTTTTTCGGCGATCAGTGCGTAAGCCTTCTCCCAGGTAATGGTCTCGCCTGCGTCACCCTTGCGCAGCAAAGGTTCGCGCACGCGATCCGGATTATAGTGATGCTGCACACCCGCCTGACCCAGGCCGCACATCTTGCCGCGATTGATGGTGGAGGCGGGATTGCCTTCCAGTTTCAGCACACGCCCCTCCCGCACGCGCCCATTGATACTGCAACCCGCATCGCACTGCGCGCAGGTCGAGTTGTAATAAACACCGATACTGGGGATCACATAGTCTGCTGGCTCAGAATAGGAAACCACGGTCTCCCTGCCATCTTCGATGGAGGTATTGCCGCAGCCGCTCAGTGCAACCGCCGCACCGCCCCAACCCAGCACCTTCAGAAAATCACGCCGATCAAAACCACTGTCCATCATCACAACCTCTCCGGAAAATTCTTGAAATGTCATGCCCGCTTATTTATGGCACTGCCAGCAATCGTTGGGGCCTTTGGCCTTGATCGCACTGCCTGACGCATTGGCCACGGGCTTCTGGAAACTGTACCAATAGGCCTGATTGCCGATTGGCGTGCCGCCTTCCGCGGTCACCGGGTGATCCTTCTCATGGCAACCCGCGCACCAGCCCATTGACAGCGCTTTGCTGCGCCGCGCCACCGTCATCTCCTTCACGTCGCCGTGGCAATAGCCGCATGCTTCCTGGGTCGGACGGTTTTGCTGCTCGATGAAACGCTTGATGTGGCGCTCGTGATTGAAGCGCACGAAGTCCGGCAAATCATGCACCTTTTTCCAGGGCACCGGGGTCTTGGCGGCGATCTTGCCGTCCTTGCTGCCTTCCCAGTACTCGAACAGCTTCTTGATGCGCGGCGTTTCGCGCACCGTCTCGATGCTCTGGTGGCAGCCGATACACTTGCGCAGCGGCGGAATGCCCGCTACCGCGCTGCGCCTGGCGTAGGTATGGCAATACATGCAATCGATCTGCATGTCCTTGGCATGGCGATTATGGGGAAACTCGATGGGCTGCTCCACCAGCGGCCCCAAACTATCCGGGGTCATAGGCGCGGATTGCGGAGCATCCGTAGCATAGCTGCTCACAGCCGAAAACAGTCCCATCAACAAGACAGACAAACGTAAGAAACGGTGCATCGTAAGGGCTCCCCCAGCAAACAAACGACCCCATGCCGACTCATCATCGGCCTGATCGAACAGTAAATCGGATTATTTATAATGCGATGTGTCGCGGTATTAATTATTATCTGCTTCTGTTTTTTCCGCCCGAACTGGCGCGGCACGACCACACGGGCGAATGATGTCTACTCTGAAAAATAAAGTCAACACTGAAACTGCACATTCAAATCAACCGCAAAAAAAAACTTATATGCAGCATAAAATTACAGCGTTTACTAATATAGCGGCCAGCATGACTATCGTGATGGCGTCCCGCCATCGCGCCACTGCAGGAGGTGCATCGCATGGATGAAGAGCAGGCCGTGCTGGATTTTTTCGCCCAACAGGAAAACCTGCCGCTGGGATTATCCGTTGCCGAGCAAATGGACCGGATACGCGAACAGATGAACAGCCGTTTCTGGAAAGAGTTGCGGCAGCGCCTCGACGCGCTAATCGCTGAACAAGGGCTGCCCTGGCAAACCGCACTCACCGAGGACAAGAACGCGCAGGACACAGTGGTTGGCCTGTATTGCACACCGCGCACAGAACAGCAAATCTATCTGCGCCCTATGGCCGAACAGCAATATCTGGGCGGAGTATGGCGGATATATTTCGGCCTGATGTGGAGCGCCCCACCTACCCCCGATCAACTCGCATTGCCTGCTGTCAGAAATCTGAAATTAGCGCTGCAAAGCGCGGGCTTCAAAAACAATGAAAGTTTTCTGGCCTGGCAGTGGACGCTGTTCTATCCGCGCCGCCGCGACTTTCTGACACGCTTTGCGCAACAACCCCAAATCATTCTGGATGAAGCGCAAACCACACTGAATACTTTCCTGATAGAACGAAGCAACCTCGTGGAACAAGCCAACACCGCACTGCAGGCCGCACCGCGCAGTTTGGCCGCATCGCTGAATCAGTTGCGCGGCGAACTGCTCGATTAGCCAAACTGGTGCCTGACATTGCAAGTTAGACGATTGCTCCGCAACCCAGGATAAGCGTATCCTCCCGCCCGTTTGGGGAAACTGCTGTTTGGAAAATAAAAAGCCCGGCAGGGTCACTGCCGGGCGGATACAGAATCTTTCGATTCTTTATTGTAGCAACGGCTCTCACCCCGGATGCGCTACAACGGTTCCATTATCAGGGAGAACAAGCATGACAGGCAAGAGGAATAATCCCAGCCCGCTCACTTTCGGCTTGGACATCGGAATAGCTTCGGTTGGGTGGGCGGTGCTAGGCGAGAATCGCATCGTTGATTTGGGTGTGCGCTGTTTCGACAAGGCTGAAACCGCAAAGGAAGGTGAATCGCTAAACCTAGCCCGACGCACGGCGCGCCTGCTGCGCCGCCGCCTGCGCCGCCGTGCGTGGCGGCTCACTAAGCTGGCAAGGTTGCTCAAACGCGAAAGCGTGATTACCGATACCAAACTCTTCCAGAAGCCATTCCACTTGCAAAATAAGGATGGGAAATGCCTGTCTTTCTGGCAACTGCGCGTAGATGCACTAGCCCGCAAGCTCGAAGCTGAAGAATGGGCGCGGGTGATTTATCACCTGTGCAAACATCGCGGCTTCCATTGGATCAGCAAAGCCGACGAAAAGGCCGCCGAAAACGACAACGAAGGCGGCAGAGTCAAGAAGGGTCTCGCGGGCACGAAGAAGCTGATGCTCGAAAAGAGCTACCGCACCGCTGCCGAGATGGTGCTGAAGGAATTCCCGGATGCGCAGCGCAACAAGCATGGCGATTACAGCAAGGCGCTTTCGCGTGTACTGCTTGCCAATGAACTGAAAATATTGTTCGAGCAACAACGTAAATTCGGCAACCCGCACGCAGGGACGGAACTCGAAGCCGCCATCCTCGGCAACGGAGACAAAAAGAGCGGCCTGTTCTGGAAACAGGAGCCTGCGCTGTCCGGCGAAGCGCTGCTCAAGATGCTGGGCAAGTGTACCTTCGAGAAAAGCGAGTACCGCGCACCCAAAGCCAGCTTCACCGCCGAACGCCACGTCTGGCTGACCCGCCTCAACAACCTGCGCATCGTGGTGGATGGCAAGACACGCCCGCTCACAGATGAGGAGCGGCGCATTGCCTTGCCGCTCCCTTATGAAACTGGCGAGTTGAAATATGGGAAGTTGCGCAAGGCACTGACCAAGGCGGGCTTGTCAGAAGACTTCCGCTTCGCCGGACTCGCTTATCCGAGCGAACGGCAAAAAGCAGAGGAGAAAACCAAAGACCCGGAAGACGAAAAACTCGTCAAACTTCCCGGCTGGCAAGAGCTGCGCAAGACGCTGAAAGATGCCGGGCTGGAAGACGAGTGGCAGAAAATCTCCACCGACGCGCTGGACGGCAAACCGCAGTTGCTCGACGAGATTGCCAGAGTGCTGACCGTGTACAAGGAGGATGAAGAAGTCGAGCGTGAGCTAGGCAAGCTCGACTTGCCGAGCAAAGCGAAGATGGTAGATGCGCTGCTCACCGTCCGCTTCGACAAATTCAGCAACCTCTCGCTCAAGGCGCTCTACAACATCCTGCCGCACATGGAAGCCGGGCTGCGCTACGACGAGGCTTGCGAGAAGGCGGGCTACCACCACAGCCAGTTGCACAAGGTGGGTGCAGGTAACCACAAATATTTGCCGCCGTTCTACTCCGGGCGCGACAAAGACGGGCGCATGAAATTCGACGAGGACATGGACATCCCGCGTAACCCGGTGGTGCTGCGAGCGCTCAATCAGGCGCGCAAGGTGGTCAACGCGCTGATCCGCGAGTACGGCTCGCCGCACGAAGTGCATATCGAAATGGCGCGCGATTTGTCACGACCGTTCGATGAGCGCAGGGAAGTCAAGAAAGCGCAGGACGAATATCGCGAGCGCAACGATAAAGACAAGGCTGCGTTCGCCAGCGAGTTCAACATCGTCGGCTCAGTCAAAGGCAAAGAGTTCGAGAAGTACCAGCTCTACCGCGAGCAACAGGGCAAGTGCGCCTACTCCATCGAGCCGATCGACATCCACCGCCTGTTTGAAGCGGGCTATGTCGAGGTAGATCACGCCCTGCCCTATTCGCGCAGTTACGACGACAGCAAAAACAACCGTGTGCTGGTACTGGCGCGCGAGAACCGCAACAAGGGCAACATGACGCCCTACGAATATCTGGACGGCAAAAACAACGGCGAACGCTGGCGGCAGTTTGTCGGCTTCGTCGAAGGAAACAAGGCATACCGCCTTGCCAAGCGCAGCCGCCTGCTGCGTAAAGACTTCGGCGAAAAAGAATCCAGGGAATTCCGCGAGCGCAATCTCAACGACACGCGCTACATCTGCAAGTTTTTCAAGAACTACGTCGAGCAATATCTGCAACTGCACGAGGACAGCGAAGCCAAACGCTGCGTGGTGCTCAGCGGGCAGATGACCTCTTTCATGCGCGCCCGCTGGGGCTTGGTCAAAGTGCGCGCCGACTCCGACCGCCACCACGCGCTGGATGCCGCCGTGGTCGCCGCATGCAGCCACGGCATGGTCAAACGGCTGTCCGACTACTCGCGGCGCAAGGAACTAGACCAAGTGCGCGAAGGTTTCGTGGATGTGGAAACGGGCGAGATTGTGAACCCCGCGATGTTCCAGAAAATGCAAGAACACTTCCCCGACCCGTGGCCGTATTTCCGCGACGAACTCAAAGCGCGCTTGAGTATTGATGACCCTGCCCTGCTGCGCGCCGAGATGGAACGGCTCGGCACTTATCCGCCCGAAGCGCTGCAAGCGTTGCGCCCGCTGTTCGTCTCGCGCGCGCCGCAGCGGCGCAACAGCGGCGCGGCGCACAAGGAAACCATCTACGCTCAACCGGAGCGGCTGAAAGCGCAAAGTGGCGTAACGCAAAAAGTGGCGGTAACCAGCCTCACGGTGAAAGATCTCGACAATCTCATTGATCCGCACCGCAACGAAAAACTCTACGCCGCAATCCGCGAATGGCTGACGCACCGGGATGCGAGAGAAAAACGCGCCAAGGAAATCGAAGCGGGTGCGGGGCGCGGCAAGGGCAAGCGCGAATTAACGGCGGATGAGAAGGACGAAATAGCCGAGCTACGCGCATTGCCGCGCAAACCGGACAAAGACGGCAATCCCACCGGCCCTATCGTGCGCACCGTGACGATGGTGATAGACAAGCTTTCCGGCATCCCGGTGCGCGGTGGCATCGCCAAGAACGACACGATGCTGCGCGTGGATGTGTTCACCAAGGCGAACAAGTTCCATCTCGTGCCGGTGTATGTGCATCACAGCGTGGCGAAGGTGCTGCCGAACCGGGCGATTGTTCAAGGCAAAGATGAGGACGAATGGACACAGATTGACGACAGCTTCCAGTTTTGTTTCTCGATGCATCCGAACGATCTGATACGGGTACAACAAAAAGGCAAAGCGGCTATCCTTGGCTACTATTCAAGTTGCCACCGGGGTACTGGCAACATCAATCTCTGGGCGCATGACCGTAATCAGCAGGTTGGCAAAGACGGGATGATGGAAGGCATCGGTGTCAAAACAGCTCAATCCATCGAAAAATTCCATGTTGACGTGCTTGCCCGCATCTACCCTGCCCCACCGGAGACCCGCCGTGACCTGGCGTAGTGTCGTCATCTCCCGCCCCGCCAAGCTCAAGCGGGATCATTACTCGCTCGCCATCGAGCAGGAGCAAACCGCTTGCGTGCCGTTCGAGGACATCGCGGTGATCGTGCTCAACCACCGCGAAATCACGCTCACCCATCCGGTGCTTTCGGCCTGCGGCGAATACGGCATCAGCCTGTTCGCCACGGGCGACACGCACCATCCCAGCGGCGTGTTCTTGCCCTTTCTGCCGCATTCGCGCGCCACGCGCTGGCTGCGCTTGCAACTGGACTTGCCGCGTCCCGTCGCCAAGCAAACCTGGGCAACCATCGTGCGCAAGAAGATCGCCAACCAGGCCGCATGTTTGCGGCTGGCGGGACGCGATGGTGCGGACAGGCTGGATTCTTACGCGCGGCGGGTACGCTCCGGCGATGGCGGCAATCTGGAGGGGCAAGCCGCCGCTTTTTATTTCACGCAGATGTTCGGCAAGGATTTCCGCCGCGATCAGGCGCGCTTCGCCAATGCCGCGCTGGATTACGGCTACGCGGTGTTGCGCGGCACGATTGCGCGGGGCTTGGTGGCGCATGGCCTGTTGCCTTCCATCGGCCTGTTCCACGCCAGCGAGCAGAATGCCTTCAACCTCGCCGACGACGTGATCGAGCCGTTCCGCCCGCTGGTGGATTTGTTCGTGTCGAAAATGGTGCCGCAACCAGACGACGAACTGCACCCCGAGGACAAAGTTGCGCTCGTCGGCCTGCTGAATCTGGATGTGGGAATGCCGCGCGGCAAAATGTCCGCGCTTTCCGCCATCGAGCACACGATAGAAAGCCTCGCGCGCATCTATGACGGCGGCAGCGAGGCGTTGCTTGAACTGCCTGCGCTGATTGGGTTGGAGCAACATCGGTTGGAATGCTGAAGTGAATCTTCACCAAGCGCACCGGTGTCGTCATTCCCGCGCAGGCGGGAATCTAGTAGGTTTTATCAAAATGCATTTTTGTCTTGCTGGATTCCCGCCTGCGCGGGAATGACGGGGTAAACATGAGTACGGAGACAAGGAGGTTTATGCGCTTGCTTGTGTTCTTCGATCTTCCGGTGGTCACCAAGGCAGAACGCCGCGCCTACACCGTGTTCCGCCGTTTCCTCATCAACGACGGCTACGACATGATTCAGTTCTCGGTGTATGGCCGCATCCTGAACGGGAACGACGCGCAGGAAAAACATTACAAACGCTTGGTGGACAATCTCCCGCCAGAAGGTTCGGTGCGCTGCCTGTCTGTGACCGAAAAGCAATTTGCCAGCATGAAGCTCTTGGTCGGCCTGCCGCTTTTTCAGGAAAAAGCGCTCAAGGTTAACCAAATGCTGCTGTTCTAAACCGTTTTCAAAAAGCAGAACGCCCGGTCAGCCTAGGCTGACCGAGCGTTTGCGTGAGGGCTATTGTAGAGCATCCGGGGTGAGAGAGGGAGCTACAACGAAATTGAACGAGACCTTTTGCGCGCTCGGATTGTAGAGCATCCGGGGTGAGAGAGGGAGCTACAACCGAAGCCGGTCACATTCAACTGCCGTTTGTATTGTAGAGCATCCGGGGTGAGAGAGGGAGCTACAACCGGCGTTTACGTTATCGACTTTGTCGACGAATTGTAGAGCATCCGGGGTGAGAGAGGGAGCTACAACATCAGGGCTTGCTCGAAGAACTCGCGGTCGATTGTAGAGCATCCGGGGTGAGAGAGGGAGCTACAACCGCGACATCCTGCTGACCCCAATCGGCAGCATTGTAGAGCATCCGGGGTGAGAGAGGGAGCTACAACGCGGCGGGCGCGTATCAGATCACCTACACCATTGTAGAGCATCCGGGGTGAGAGAGGGAGCTACAACCCTGAATGGCCGACCCCGCAAGGGGGCCATCCATTCAGGGTTATCGCTTCGCGATGCTTGGCAAGAAAAAGCCCTCCTTTCTCGCCCCCGTCAACATCATTCGTTCCTTCGACGGGCGCAGGACGAACAGGTGGCTTGCGGGCGTTATTGAAGTCTAAACCGGATTAGCCTGATCGAAAAAGCGGTGCTCCATGCCGAATTGCTTCGCCAGATGTTCGCCCAGCGCCTGTATGCCCATGCGCTCGGTCGCATGGTGTCCGGCGGCGATGAAGGCCACGCCGGTTTCGTTGGCCAGATGAAAATTCTGCTCGGAGATTTCTCCGGTGACATACGCATCCACGCCTTGCGCGATGGCTGCCTCGAAATAGTTTTGCGCGCCGCCGCTGCACCACGCCACCTTGCGTATGTTTTTTGCGCCATCGCCGATCACCTGCGGCGCGCGCTGCAGATCGTGCGCGATCTGCTGGGCAAATTGCGCCAGTGGCTGCGTGCGCTCCAGTTCGCCCAGCCATGCGATGTTCTGTTCGCCGAATCTGCCTTGCGCCGTCATGCCGAGCAACTTGCCGAGTTGCGCGTTATTGCCCAGTTCGGCATGCGCGTCCAGCGGCAGGTGATAGGTCAGCAGGCTCACATCGTTGCGCAACAATTGCGCGATGCGCCGTTTCCTGATGCCGGTGATGGTGGCATCCTCGTTGCGCCAGAAGTAACCGTGATGCACCAGTATCGCATCGGCTCCCCAGGCGACAGCCTCGTCCAGAACCTGCTGTGAAGCGGTCACGCCGGTGGCGATGCGCCGCACTTCCGCGCGGCCTTCCACCTGTATGCCGTTCGGGCAGTAATCCTTGAACAGTCCGGTTTGCAGCAGGCTTGCGTTATAATCGCGCAGTTCATTCAGCAGCATGTAAACACCTCTAAATTTGAAACGAGCAGATTCATCATATCATGCGTAAACACTGGCTTTTATTCACCCAGACCGTCACCATCGCGCTGGCGTTGCTGTTCATCGTCCATACCCTCAAGCCGGAGCTGCTGCCAACTGCGGCGCGCAGCGGAGTGGTGACGTTATATGAAAATGCCCCGCAGACCGGCGTTTCCCAGGCCCCCAATATCGGATTGAGTGCCGCCGCGCAAAAAGCCATGCCGACCGTGGTGAACATTTTCACCAGCACCACCATCAAGGCGCCAGCCAATCCTTTCCTCGACGACCCGCGCTTCAGGTTTTTCTTTGGCGACCAGCTCGAAGCCGAGCCGCAAACAAGTTCCAGCCTGGGTTCGGGCGTCATCGTCAGCACGGATGGCTACATCCTCACCAACCATCATGTGGTGGAAACCGCCGACCAGATCGAAGTCGCGCTGGCCGACGGGCGCAAGACCAGAGCGCATGTCGTCGGCTCCGATCCCGAGACCGATCTGGCGGTGATCAAGATCGACCTGCAAGGCAGCATCCCCGCCATCACCTTCGGCCATCCCGAACAAGCTCACGTGGGCGACCTGGTGCTCGCCATCGGCAACCCGTTCGGCGTCGGCCAGACCGTCACGATGGGCATCATCAGCGCGCTCAAGCGCGACCACCTGGGATTGAGCACCTTCGAAAGTTTCATCCAGACCGATGCCGCGATCAACCCCGGCAATTCCGGCGGCGCATTGGTGGACAGCAACGGCAATCTGATCGGGATCAACAGCGCGATCTATTCTCCCAACGGCGGATCGCTGGGCATCGGTTTCGCGATTCCCGCCAGTGTTGCGAAAAAGACCATGGAGCAGATCATCCAGAACGGATCGGTGACGCGCGGCTGGATAGGTGCGGGTGTGCAGGAACTGACCCCCGAGCTGGCGGATTCCTTCAAGCTTGGCGACATCCGGGGTGTGCTGATCACCGAAGTGATACGCAACAGTCCCGCTGCGCAGGCCGGGGTGAAGACCGGCGACATCCTGATCGCGATAGACGACAAACCGATCACCGACTGGAGCACCATGCTGGAAACGGTGGCCAACCTTCCTCCGGGAAAGGTCGCCTCGGTCAAACTGATGCGCGACGGAACCACGATAAGCATGCCGGTAAAAATAGGCAAACGCCCGAAACCGCGGGCGCAGTAATGTCACCGTTTAGCGGGATTCGGCCTGTTTCGGCTTGCCGTTGCCCACCCATGCGGCCACGACGATCCCTGCCTCATAGAGCAACCACAGCGGCATCGCCAGCATGAACTGGGACACCACATCCGGCGGGGTGAAAATCGCGCCGATCACGAACGCGCCTACCACCGCATAGGGGCGGATTTCGCGGAGCTTTTCGACGGTGACGAGGCTCATGCGCACCAGCAGCACCACCGCCACCGGCACCTGGAAGGTGACGCCGAACGCCATGAACATCGACAGCACAAAGCTGAGGTACTTGTCGATGTCGGTCATGACCGCCACACCCTGCGGCGCGGCAGCGGTGATGAAGCCGAACACCACCGGAAACACCACGAAGTAGGCGAACGCCATGCCGCAAAAAAACAATATCGTACTGGCGACGATCAGCGGCACCACCAGACGCTTCTCGTGCGCATACAAACCGGGCGCCACAAAACGCCAGATCTGGTACAGGATATACGGCAATGCAATCAGAAACGCGGCCATCATCGCGACCTTGAGCGGCACGAAGAACGGCGTGGTGACGTCGGTGGCGATCATCTGCCCGCCCTTGGGCAGCTTGGCCAATAACGGCTGCGCAAGTATCGCGTACAAATCGGCCGCCCACGGGAACAGGCAGATGAATACCAGCAGCAGGGCGACCGCAGAATGCAGCAGGCGGGTGCGCAACTCGATCAGATGCGCGATAAAACTTGCGCTGGCGCTCATCTGGATTTATCGGCGGTTGGCAACGGGGATGGGTCGGATGACTGAGGGGAAGTCGGTTCAGAAGGCAAAGGGCGCGCCACCGTTTCATTGATTTGCTGCACCTGCTGATCCAGCGATTGTGTTGTCTGGTGCACCGATTTCTCCAGTGCGCTGGCTTCAGTCTGGATCTTTTGCTGCAACTGGCGGAATTCTTCCACCGCCATGTCGCGCGCGATGTCCGCCTTCACGCCATTCACATAGCGCTGCGCGCGTCCCCACAGATGCCCCAGGGTGCGCGCCACCTTGGGCAGGCGCTCCGGTCCGATCACGACGAGGGCCACCACCATGACCACCATCAATTCCGAAAAGCTGAAGTCGAACATCTTTGCCGGCCGAAAATAACAGGCTTAAACGTTAGTGGTTTTTTTGTCTTTCACTTCGCCTTCGATAGTCTGCCCGCCCTCTTTGATCTGCTTGGGCGCCTCGTCCTCCGAACGCATGCCTTCCTTGAAACCCTTGACCGCACCGCCCAGATCGCTGCCGATGTTGCGCAATTTCTTGGTGCCGAAGATCAGCACGACCACCAGCAACACGATCAGCCAATGCCAGATACTAAATGAACCCATGATTTTCTCCTTGAAAGTTAGCCGCGTTTCACCATCGGTGGAATATTGCCGCCGCCGATGATATGGATATGCAAATGAAATATTTCCTGCCCACCGCCCTTGCCGGTGTTGATCACGGTGCGAAAGCCATGCTCCAGCCCCTGTTCTTTCGCCAGTCTGGGCGCCAGCAACAGCATCCTGCCGAGCAAAGCGCCATGCGCCTCTCCCGCATCCATCAAAGAGGCCAGATGCAGTTTGGGCACCAGCATGAAGTGCACCGGCGCGACCGGATTGATGTCGTGAAACGCCAGCACTTCGTCATCTTCATATAGCTTGCGGCAAGGAATTTCGCCGCGCGCAATTTTGCAGAACAGACAGTCGCCCATGCTCAGTCCTTCCCCCTGCTGTTTTTCTCGGCGATGCCCGACAACCCCTCGCGCCGCGCGAGTTCGTTCAGCACATCGTCGGCGCTCAGGCCATGCTGCGCCAACAGCACCATGCAATGGAACCACAGATCGGCAGTTTCATACACCAGGTGGTTTTTGTCGCCGCCCTTGCTGGCGAGTATGACCTCTGTGGCTTCCTCGCCGACTTTTTTCAGGATGGCATCCTCGCCCTTGCTGAACAACCTGGCCACATAGGAGCTTTCCGGAGACGCCTGCTTGCGCGCCTCCAGCGTCTCCGTCAATCTTTGCAAAATATCCTGGTTCATTTCCTATTTATCCTGCTTGGCGTATATCTCGTCGGGAGATTTCAGCACCGCGTCCACTTCGACCCATTGCCCTCTTTCCAGACGGCTGTAGAAGCAACTCGCGCGTCCGGTATGACAGGCGATGCCGCCCTGCTGCTCGACCTGCAGCAGGATCACGTCGCCATCGCAATCGAGGCGTATCTCCTTCACTTTCTGGATATGCCCCGATTCTTCACCCTTGTGCCACAGCTTCTTGCGCGATCGCGACCAATATACCGCCTCGTTTTTTTGCCAGGTCAACTTCAATGCCTCGCGATCCATCCACGCCACCATCAGCACCCGTCCGGTTGCGGCGTCCTGGGCAATGGCCGTCACCAGGCCATCGGCAGACCAATTGACTTTGTTCAACCATACCTCGCTCATAAAAACCCCAAATCAGCCACAGAGCACACAGAGAAGTTCCACACACACGTCAGTTCAGCAGATTTTCTCCGTGAGCTCTGTGTGCTCTGTGGCAATTTGTTTTTAAAATTCACAATCTGACTTCTATTCCCTGCGCTGCCATGAATTGTTTGGCCTGCTGCACGGTGTATTCGCCGAAGTGAAAAATACTCGCCGCCAGCACCGCGTCCGCCCCGCCTTTTTTGACCCCATCGACGAGGTGCTGCAAATTGCCCACGCCGCCGCTGGCGATCACCGGAATATCCAGCGCATCGGTAATCGCGCGGGTCAGCGCGAGATCGAAGCCGTTTTTCTGCCCGTCCCGGTCCATGCTGGTCAGCAGGATTTCGCCCGCACCCATGTCCTGCATCCTTCTCGCCCAGGCTATCGCGTCAAGACCTGTGGCCTTGCGCCCGCCGTGGGTGAACACCTCCCAGCGGGCCGGCTCGGTTTGTTTGGCATCGATCGCGACCACGATGCACTGCGAACCATATCGCCCTGCCGCATCGGCGACCAATTGCGGATTGAGTACGGCGGAAGTATTGATGCTGACTTTATCCGCGCCGGCATTCAGCAGGTTGCGCACGTCCTGCACCTCGCGCACGCCGCCGCCCACGGTCAGCGGGATGAACACCTGCGAGGCGACCTGCTCGATGATGCGAAAAATAATGCCCCTGTCATCCGAGCTGGCGGTGATATCGAGAAAGGTCAGCTCGTCAGCGCCCTGCTCGTTGTAGCGACGCGCGATCTCGACCGGATCGCCGGCATCGCGCAATTCGACAAAGCTCACGCCTTTGACGACCCGGCCGGCCGTCACGTCGAGACAGGGGATGATGCGCTTGGCCAGCATGGTCTAGATTGTGACTCCGTTGGGAAGACTGACCCTGGTCAACTCATCAGCCAATGCCTGTGCCGCCCTGAAATCCAGCGTGCCTTCGTAGATCGCGCGACCGGTGATCGCGCCGGTAATGCCTTCGGCCTGCACCCCGCACAGCGCGCGCACGTCGTCCAGATTGGTGATGCCGCCGCTGGCGATCACCGGCACATGCAGCGGGCTGGCCAGTTCCACCGTCGCGGGAATATTCACGCCGGACAACATGCCGTCGCGGCCGATATCGGTATAGATGATCGCTTCCACGCCGTAGCCCTCGAAGCGTTGCGCCAGATCCGCCACGTCGTGTCCGGTCAGCTTGGACCAGCCGTCCACCGCCACCTTGCCGCCCTTGGCGTCCAGACCCACCATGATGTGGCCGGGAAACGCATCGCAGGCCTCATGCAGAAAGCCCGGCACTTTCACCGCCGCCGTGCCGATGATGATGTAAGTCACGCCGATGTCGAGATAGCGCTCTATGGTTTCCAGGTCGCGTATGCCGCCGCCCAGCTGCACCGGCACGTCACTATCGTCCATCGCTTCGATGATGCTGCGCACCGCCGCTTCGTTCTTGGGCTTGCCGGCGAACGCGCCGTTCAGGTCCACCAGATGCAAGCGTCGCGCGCCTTGCGCCAGCCAGTGCTGCGCCATCGCGGCGGGATCTTCGGAAAACACCGTGGCATCTTCCATCACGCCCTGTTTGAGGCGCACACAATGACCGTCTTTCAAATCTATCGCAGGAATAATCAGCATGGCAGTACGTAAATAATTAAGGGTTCCATTGCATAAAGTTTTTCAGCAGCTTCAGCCCCGCTGTGTGGCTTTTTTCCGGATGGAATTGCACCGCAAACAAATTGTTTTTCGCCACCGCGCACACAAAGGATTGCGGATATCTGCTGGTCGCCTGCACCAGCGATGCATCCTGTGGCTGCACATAATAGCTGTGGACGAAATAGAAACGGGCATCCTGTTCTATGCCTTCCCACAACGGGTGCTGAACGTGATGCACCTGGTTCCAGCCCATGTGCGGCACTTTGAGTTTATTGCTCTGCGCATCGCGCATGTTGCTGGCGAAGCGTTCGACCTTGCCGTGCAATATCCCCAGGCCGGGAACATCGCCCTCGGTGCTATGCTCGAACAACATTTGCAAGCCGATGCAAATACCCAGAAAAGGCCTGCTGCGGGCGGCCATCAACACCGCATCACGCAAGCCGCGCGCATCCAGCTCGCGCATGCAGTCCGGCATCGCGCCCTGGCCGGGGAACACCACGCGTTTGGCACCCGTGATCGTATCCGCGTCATCCGTGACGACGATTACGGCATCGGGCGCCACATGACGCAAGGCCTGCTCGACCGAGCGCAAATTGCCCATGCCGTAATCGACTACCGCGACATCAACCATCGTTCCCATGATGGACTTACAGGGTTCCCTTGGTAGAGGGCATCACGCCGGCCATGCGCGGATCCAGTTCCAGCGCCATGCGCAGCGCCCGGCCGAACGCCTTGAATATGGTTTCCGCCTGATGGTGGGCATTGTTGCCCGCCAAATTGTCGATGTGCAATGTCACCAGCGCGTGATTGACGAAACCCTGGAAGAATTCATTGATCAGGTCGATATCGAATTCGCCGACGCTGGCGCGCACGAACTTGCAATTGAACACCAGGCCGGGACGACCGGAAATATCCAGCACCACCCGCGACAAAGCCTCGTCCAGCGGCACATAGGCATGGCCGTAACGGCGCAAGCCCTTCTTGTCGCCTATCGCCTGATTGAACGCCTGTCCCAGCGTGATGCCGATATCCTCGACGGTGTGATGCGCGTCGATGTGCAGATCGCCCTTGGCAAGGATATCCAGATCCAGCAAGCCATGCCGCGCGATCTGGTCGAGCATGTGATCGAGGAACGGCAGGCCGGTATCGAACCTGGCCTTGCCGGTTCCATCCAGATTCAGCTCGACGCTGATCTGGGTTTCCAAAGTATTGCGGTTTACCTTCGCGCTGCGCATGATCTAGCCCCGGGCGGATTGAGTTATGATTTCTTTTAATGCGTCAATAAATTTATTGTTCTGGTCCGGCGTACCGACTGTCACGCGCAGACAGTCTTTCAGCATGGGATGACCGCCATTCAGATTCTTGATCAGCACGCCGCGCTGCTTCAAACCGTTGAATACCGCGGTAGCATCGTCCACACTGAACAGCAGGAAATTCGCCTCGCTGGGATAAACCCGCACGGCGGATATCTCGCTCAATTGCTGATGCAATCCGGTTCTATCCCGCTTGATCTGTTCGGCCTGCTGCAGCAGCACTTCATGGTGATCCAGCAATTTCTCCGCGACCAACTGCGGCAGCACGCCGACATTATACGGCAAGCGCAGCTTTTCCAACTGCTCCAGCCATACAGTGCTGCCCGCCAGAAATCCGAGGCGCAATCCGGCCATACCTAGCTTGGAAAAGGTGCGCATCACCAGCAGATTCGGATAACGCGCCAGATGCGGAAGGAAACTGTCGCGGGCAAAAGCATGGTAAGCCTCATCGACCACCACCAGGCCCGGCGCCGCCTCGATGACACGCATCACCGCGTCCGCGGCAAACAGGTTGCCGGTGGGGTTGTTGGGATAGGCCAGAAATACCAGCGCGGGCTGTTCGCGTTCTATCGCAGCGAGTGTCGAAGGCAAATCCAGGGAATAATCCGCTGCGAGCGGCACACCGACATAACGCATACCGGTGAACGTCGCGATCATTTTGTACATCACGAAGGACGGCTCCACGCTCAACAACGCCGCACCGGGCTTGTTGACCGCCATCGCCAGCAGTTGAATCAGCTCATCCGAGCCGTTGCCGAGCATGACATCCATACCATCACGCAAGCCGGTCACCGCACGGATCTTCTCCCTGAGTCTTGCGGCACGGGGATCCGGATAACGATTGATGGCGGCAGACGCTACAGCATCGGCGATTTCGACGCGCAGGGTTTGGGGCAGAGGATAGGGGTTCTCCATCGCATCCAGCTTGATGCAGCCAGAACTGTCAGGCACATGATAGGCATGCAGATCAAGGACTTCCCGGCGGAACAATGCGCTCACCAGAAAAGAGGCGGGGGTCAGAATGGAGGACATGAAACGGATTGCTCAGTGACTAACTGGTGCTGGAATTGCAATGACGCGCAGCTTACCACAAGCTCAAGACGCCGCGACATGAAACCGCCGCCCAATTGCGCCTCTGACCTTGCACGATATCGAATCCATTCGCCACCGGATAGCGATACCTGATTTTCCCTGCCAGCTATTTTCAGCCACATATCGTGACAGCCTGCTTTATAATCTTCGTCATCACCACTCCATCCATGTGCCGACGAGGGATTTGCGGATCCCCTATAGGGGACTTTACAATCAGCCATGATCAACGCCGAGCCAACGCAGCCGCCTGCCACATTGCCTGTAGAGCAAACTCTTCAACTGGCCCTCGCCAACCACCAGGCAGGCAAACTGCAGGAAGCCGGACAGTTATACAATTCCATCCTGCAAACGCATCCTCATCATCCCGAGGCAAACCACAATATGGGCGTCCTGGCGGTGCAGATGAAACAACCGGCTGCCGGCCTGCCCTATTTCTTGGCTGCGTTGGATGCCGATCCGGCACGCGGGCAATACTGGCTGGGCTACATCGATGCGCTGTTTCAGGCCGGTCAACCGGAAGATGCACGGCAAGTGCTGGCACTTGCCCGACAGCAAGGTTTGCAGGGGGATGAAGTGGACACGCTGGCACGGCGCCTGGAAAGCGGCCCCCCGGCGCTGCCCGATAACGGCAAGCCCCCCCCGCAAACCAAATCTGCCGGCAAACCTGTTCAGCACAAGGGGAAAAATCCGAGCCCTCAGGAAATCAGTACATTACAGACTCTGTTCAACCAGGGGCGGCTCAGAGAAGCCGCTGCCCTCGCCCGGACAATGACGGTGCGATATCCCATGTACGGATTTGGCTGGACAGTTCTGGGCGCGGTATACAAGCAAATGGGGCAAAGTGCGAATGCGCTGGCACCCATGCAACAAGCTGTAGCTCTGTTGCCAAACGACGCCAATGCACACAACAATCTGGGCGCCACCCTCCAGGATCTGGGTCGGCCAGAGGAGGCATCCGCATGCCTCATGCGTGCCATCAAGATCAAGCCTGATTTCGCCCAGGCCCATTACAACCTTGGCGTATGCCTACAGAAGCTGGGCCGCCTTGGCGAGGCCGAAACCAGCATCAGACGGGCACTGCAGATCAAACCGGATTTTGCCGATGCCTATAACAATCTGGGCATCATCCTTCACGATTTGGGCCGCCGGGACGAGGCCGAAGCCAGCTTTCGACGGGCGCTGCAGATCAATCCGGATTGCGCGAATGTGCATAGCAACCTGGGCACCACCCTGCATGACATGGGTCGCATGGATGACGCCCTTGCCCACTTTCAACAGCAAGCCGAGCTCACACCTGAAAACGCGGTGGCCCAGCATCTCATCGCATCAATGACGGGTAAAAACACCGAGCGCGCGCCCGATCAATATATCGAGAGCGTATTTGATGGCTACGCCGAAAAATTCGATGCCCATTTGCTGAAAAATCTTAAATACGAGACCCCGAATAAACTGGTGTCATTTATTACCCGACACTCGGCACCACCCGGCGAAAAATGGAATGTTCTGGATCTGGGATGCGGGACGGGCCTGGCCGGCGTAGCCATCGCGCCATTTGCGCGCCAGCTGGTCGGTGTCGACCTTTCCGCCAGGATGCTGGACAAAGCTCGTGAGCGCAACCTATATCAGCGGCTCGAACGGCTGGACCTGCTGACCATGATGCGCGATGAGCAAGCCCATAGCTACGATGTCATTATTGCAGCCGACGTATTCGTATATCTGGGCAAGCTTGATGAAATTGTCAGCGAAACCAGGCGGCTGCTTTGTCCCGGCGGCATCTTTGCATTCTCGGTTGAAGCGCTTGATCTGCTGGCCAATGAGGAAACCAACCCTGACGATCAACGGGAGTACCAACTGGGAGCCTCCGGTCGCTATGCACACACGGCGAATTACCTGAACAGGCTGGCTTCCGCTCACGGTTTCCTGATCCAGGAAATGGCAGCGACACAAATTCGCGAGGAACGCAATCAGCCGGTCAAGGGATATCTGGTACTCTGGCAAAACGTGCCGGCCGAACCGCCGCCTGCAGAAACAAAACATTGATGGTGTCAAAGCGCTTGTAGTAAGCTTTATCATTTCCGTACCGTTCGCAAAAATGTAATGCAGAAAAAATGCCGCATCCTGCTGGTCGAACCCTGTACTGAGCATACCCGCGAGATCATCCAGCAACTCGCCCCGGACTTGTCTGTCCTGGTACACCGCAACATTTCCAGCAAAGCTGAACTTACCCAGGCGCTGCAAGAAGAAGACTGGGATGCGGTCGTGTGCGGTGACAGCCTGTCGGCGACCGACACCCTGCACTCCTTTTTCGCCAACCTGCCCGGCATGGCTTGCCAGATAAACCTGGGCCGGGATGGGTCACTCAACTTCCCCTATGTAAGCGAAGGCTGTTTCGCGCTGTTCGGCATCGCGCCCCAGGTCATCGAACAGCAGCCGCAGCAATTGCTCGATTTGCTGCATCCTGCAGACAGGGACATGTTCCACGCCAGCCTGAAAAAATCGCTGGCGAAATTGACCCCTTGGAACTGGGAAGGGCGCATCGTGCTTCCGCCCAACGGCGAGATCAAATGGGTGAACCTGCGCGCCACTATCCGTGAAAACAATGCACACAGCACGATCTGGGAAGGTTTCATGGTCAACATCACCCAGAACAAAGCCCTGGAGCAGACCATCAAGCTCTCGCGCCAGCGGCTGCGCCAGCTTTCCTCACATGAAGAAAGCATCAAGGAGGAGGAGCGCATGCGCATCGCACGCGAGATCCACGACGAAATCGGCGTACTCCTGACAGCACTCAAGATGGACCTGGCATGGCTGCAACAGCGTTTGCCGCAGGACAACGAGGCACTGCACGAAAAAGCACAATCAATGTCTGATCTGCTCGACACCGCAGGCACCTCCGCCAACAATCTGGTGCATAGCTTGCGTCCGGGTTTCCTCGACTGCTTCGGCATCATTGCCGCGATCGAGATCGAAGCCCATGAATTTACCAAACGCACCGGGATACCCTGTAAAATAACCAAGTCGGATGACAGTATCGAGTTGCCCAATGAGCAGTCCATCACCCTGTTCAGGGTATTCCAGGAAACACTGAACAACATCATGAAGCATGCCATGGCCAAACACGTGCACATCGATATCCGCAAGGTCGGATGCGGGATAGGCTTGACCGTTGAGGATGACGGCAAGGGTTTTGACGAGGCTGCGCGCAACAAGCCGCGTTCGTTCGGGCTGCGCGGCATGCAGGAACGGCTCAGAAACCTGAGCGGGGATGTCTGCATCACCAGCGCACCGGATCAAGGCACGAAGATCGAGGTCTGCATGCCTATCGACGAAGCGCCCAGCTGCCGCACGAACGAATCCCAGCAAGCGCTTTTCTAGAAATAGCGATTCTTATGATCAACATTCTTGTGGTTGACGATCATTCGCTGATCCGCAAGGGGTTGAAGCAGATACTCGAAGACAGCCCGGATATCCATGTGGCCGGAGAGGCGGAAACCGGCATTCAGGCGATCAACATGCTGCGCAAACAACACTTCGACCTGGTGCTGCTGGACATATCCCTGCCTGACAAACACGGCATGGACGTGCTCAAACAGCTCAAGCTGGAAAAACCCGACGTCAAGGTCATCGTGCTGAGCATGTATCCCGAGGAGCAGTATGGCCTGCGCGCGCTCAAAGCGGGCGCCGCAAGTTATATCAACAAGCAAAGCGCCCCCGAGAAACTGGTCGGCGCAATCCGTCAGGTAATGAGCGGCAAAAAATACATCAGCGAAACCCTGGCCGAGCAACTGTTGAACAATCTGATCGGCGAATCGCAGGACCTGCTGCATCAAAGCCTGTCCAACCGCGAATATCAGACACTCTGCCTGATGTCCTCGGGAAATTCCCTGACCGAAATCTCCGAAATCATGAAGCTCAGCCCCAAAACCGTAAGCGTATACCGCGCCCGCATGCTGGAAAAGATGGGTTTCAAGAACAATGCCGAGGCGGTGCATTACGCCATTGCGCACCAGCTGGTGGACGCAAAAGACTGAAATGCCCCGGAACTCCCCCGCTATTCAGCAGGTCTCCCATGCTTGCAATCCATGATAATTCGCGCAACAAAACTCTAGCTGCTGCTGAACCATGAGTAATCAAAGCCCATCCGAACTTGCCCGCGAAACATTGAAGACGCTGGCGACGCGCAAGATACCGCCGACTCCGGAAAATTACGCCCGGATCTTTGCGGAAATCAGCGGCGTGGCTCCATCCGAATTAAACGGTGCGGAAAAAGTCTTGCGCGACGTTGCCGAACGGCTGACCCAAACCCCCAAATCCGCGGCCATTGGCATGGCACTGAGAAAAGTCATCCGATCTGAAGATTGGGGGCAATGCCTCACGGAAATCGAGAAAATCCTGCCAAGACAGGGTATGGAAACAACCCAGTCCTGGTCTAGCCTGATACGCGATCTATTGCGCCAGTTGGAAATCCCCCATAAAGGCCTGCCCATCGCGCGCAAAAAAGCAGGGCTGGAAACCGTACTGACTAGATTTGCCGGCAATCCGGAAACCCTGTTTGAAAAATTGACCGGATTGATACGCTCGTGGTCGGAATCTCCGACCGCACCCGACACCATTGAAATGGAATCGGCTCCAGCCGCCCAACCTGGCGCAGCCCTGCCTGCGGTCGCCCACGGAAGCGATACCGAAATGCTGGGCAAACTTGCGGAATTACTGGCGCAGGCGCTGGAAAGCATACTCAGCGCACAGCCGGAATTGGCGCAGGAAGTGCAAACCCTGGCCCTTCAGGCGCGCAGCATCGAGACCCACGCGCAGGTTACCGCGTTGGCCAAACAGCTGCGCCAATTCTGGATCAAGGTGGATCTGCACGGCGGAGACAAGGCCAAGATACATGAAGGACTGCTGCGCCTGCTGCGTCTGCTGGTGGAAAATGTGGGGGAAATGGTCGAGGGCGAAGAATGGCTGCAAGGGCAAATCATCATCCTGAAAGACATCATCTCCAATCCCATAGACAGACATTCCATCGCCGATGCCGAACGCAGCCTGCGCGATGCGATTATCAAACAGGGCATGCTCAAGCATAACCTGACCGATGCCAAGAAAACGCTCAAGAGCCTGATGACCACCTTCATCGACCGGCTGGGAGAAATCACCGAAAGCACCGGCGACTACCATCACAAGATCGAAGGCTACAGCCTGAAGATCAGCAAATCCAACAACATCGCGGAATTGAGCCACCTGCTGGATGACATCATGCAAGACACACGCATCATCCAGGCCAGCGCGCTGCGCTCCCATGAGGAGTTGGTCAATTCACGCAAGCAGGTGAACGAAGCCGAAGCCAGAATCAGGCAGCTGGAACAGGAACTCGCGCAGGTCAGCGAAATGGTGCGTGCCGACCAGCTTACCGGCGCGCTCAACCGGCGCGGCCTCGACGAAGCGTTCGAACGCGAAGCGAAGCGTTGCGAGCGCAACAAATCGCCGTTGTGCGTCGCGATGCTGGATATCGATGATTTCAAGCAACTCAACGACTCGCTCGGCCACCAGGCCGGCGATCAGGCGCTGATGCATCTCAGCAGCGTCATACAGGAGACTTTGCGCCCCAGCGACACGGTAGCCCGCTATGGCGGCGAAGAGTTTGCCATCCTGCTGCCCGATGTCGGACTGGAAGAGGCGGTCAAAACGATAGAGCGCCTGCAGCGGGAGCTTACCCGAAAATTCTTCCTGAACAACAACGAGCGGGTCCTGATCACCTTTAGCGCGGGGGTGGCCTTGCGCGCGCCGGAAGAATCCCAGGACGAACTTCTCGGTCGCGCCGACAAAGCCATGTACCAGTCCAAGATGGCCGGCAAAAACCGCGTGATGACGGCCCTGTAATGCAGCCTGAACACCCTGCAACACCACATCCCTTGCCCGTTCGGCAAAAAATTCTCAGAAAGGCCTAAAGTTTGCCCGGCTCGTTCCGATAACTGGACTAACGGCGGTTGATGAGCTTGAAACATCAAGCAAACCAAAGTGAACGGCAGCCAAGCCGGAAAGCAAACTCGATAAAGGAGAATTATCATGGCACAAGTCATTAACACAAACGTTTCAGCCCTGTTCGCTGGTGCTGCCCTGAACAAATCGGCCAACGCCCTGCAAACTGCCCAGGCTCGCCTGTCCTCCGGCCTGCGTATCAACAGTGCCAAAGACGATGCTACCGGTTTGGCCATCGCAACTGGTTTCGACAGCCAGATTCGCGGCGCGAACATGAATATCCGCAATGCAAACGACGGCATTTCCAAAGCACAGACCAACGACGGTTATCTGTCGCAAGTCACCGAGAACACGCAGCGCTTGCGTGAGATCTATGTGCAGACCGGCGCTGTAACCAATCAGGAAGCTGTTGCGCTGATCGGCGAAAACAAGCGTATCTCCGGCTTGGTTACCGCAGGCACCGCAGTGGTGGTAGACGCGGCAGGCGGTACAGCCGGCGGTACCGGCACCACGTTCACCAGCGCAGCGGCTTTTGCCAACTTGGCCGCGTTCGACACTGAAATCTCTGCGATCACCACCGCACGTGCGACACACGGTGCCGACATGGCGACCCTCGGTTCCGCAGTTGCCGCGCTGCAGACTGCTTCGGTGAACTTGTCGGCTTCGTTCAGCCGCGTGATGGATACCGACTATGCAGCAGAAACAGCCAGCATGGCCCGTAACAACATCCTGCAACAAGCTGGCACCGCGATTCTTGCGCAAGCCAATCAAACTCCACAGTCCGTATTGGGTCTGTTGCGTTAAGCAAGGCAAGACAACCCGGCCGGGCAACCGGCCGGTTTTTAGTTAAGGGAGAGGCATCATGCTTATCCAGAATGTTAGTAGTACGGCTCAGGCTACCCAGCCTGCCAGGCTCTCCGGTGACGGTGGGCCTAGGGTCGTTTCCGTCGAAACTCGCCAAGGCAATCCGGCGCCTGAAGCGGCAAAGCACCCCTCGTCTGCCCAGTTGCAAAGCGCGGTGCAGACCGTCAACAAAGCATTGCAGCAGTCTGTCAGAAATCTTGAATTCAGCATTGATTCGGATTCCAAGCGGACTATCGTCAAGCTGGTGGATTCGGAAACCGGTGACGTGATCCGTCAGATCCCCTCGGAAGAGATGCTGGCCATTTCGCGCTCGATCGACCAGTTCCAGCAGGGCATGCTGTTGAAGCAGAAAGCTTGAGTTGAGGAGACAACGCCATGGCAACCGTTAGCGCAGCGCCAACCAGCGGTCTTGACGTCAATGCCCTGGTCACGGGTTTGATGGCGATCGAACGCCAACCCATCACCAAGCTCAACGCCAAGGAAGCAAGTTATCAGGCCAAGCTCACTGCCCTGGGCATGATCAAAAGCAAGATAGACAGTTTCCAGACTGCCGTACAGGCCCTGAACAGTCCCAACTCCGGCAGCCTGGTCGCTTTCAAGGCGACATCTTCCGACACGACCGTCGTTTCGGCTTCTGCCAGCAGTACAGCGGCTGCGGGCACCTACTCGCTGGAAGTGACCACGCTGGCGCAGTCGCAAAAACTGGTGGCCGCCGGACAAGCGAGCAGCACTGCCGCGATCAGCGACGGAATCGCCACCACGGTCACTTTCGATTTCGGCACCATCAGCGGGGGCACGCTGACTGGAGGGATCTACAGCGGCGCCACTTTTACTTCCAACGGCGGCGGCACAAAAAGTATCACGATAGACGGTACGAACAACACCCTTCAGGGCATACGCGATGCGATCAATGCAGCCAAAATGGGTGTGACCGCCTCCATCGTCAACGATGGCAGCGGTACACCGTATCGCCTTGCCCTGTCGTCGGACAACAGCGGCCTCAGCAACAGCCTGAAGATCACCACCAGCGGCGGGGACGGCACGATAGGGACGCTGCTGGCATACGATCCTGCAGGGCTGCCTGCCGCACAGCATCTGAACCAGACCGTTGCCTCGCAGAATGCCGACTTCAAGGTGAACGGCATCGCCATCACCAAGACTTCGAATTCTGTCACCGACGCCATTCAGGGTGTGACCCTGACACTCAACAAGCAGGTCGCCACCGCCACTTTGACAGTGGCGCGCGACACGACTGCGGTCAGCGATTCGGTATCCGGATTCGTGAAGGCCTATAACGATATGTACAGCGCGCTGAGGAACTCTGCGGCCAACAAGTCCGGCTCGGCCCTGGAAGGCGATCTCACGTTACGCACCATCCAGATGCAGCTCCGCAGCATTGCCGGTTCTGCGGTCAGCGGCGGCACCATGACCATGTTTTCAGAAGCCGGCCTCTCGTTCAAGGTCGATGGCACGCTGCAACTGGACAGCGCGAAACTGGACAGCGCGATGAGCAAAGATTTTAACGATGTTGCCAACCTGTTCAATTCTGCAACCGGTTTCATGACCCAATTCAACCAGTGGGCAACCGCCACCCTGACCGCCGACGGCACCCTGACCTCGCATACCGACAAGATCAATCGTTCCATCAAGGACATCGGAACGCGGCGCGATGCACTTGAATTACGCATGACCAGCCTTGAAAAACTATATCGCAGGCAATATAGCTCGCTGAATGTCATGTTGAGCAACATGAGTCAAACCAGCACTTATTTATCTCAACAAATTGCCAAAATGTAACCAGGGGACATTACCATGAACATGACTACTGCAATCAGCGCCTACACCAAAGTCGGAATCGAGTCGGTCGTTTCTTCTGCCGACCCGCACCAGCTTATTTCGATGTTGTTCCAGGGCGCATTGCAGGCTGTAGCCAATGCCAAAAACGGCATCAAACGCAACGACATCCCCGCCAAAGGCGCCGCCATTTCCAAAGCCATTGCCATCATCGGCGAAGGTTTGCATGCCAGTCTGGACAAGAATGTCGGGGGCGAACTGGCGCAGAATCTGTCATCGTTGTATGACTATATGGTCCTGCGCCTGATCACAGCCAATCTGAAAAACGATACCGCGATGCTGGACGAAGTGACGGCTTTGCTCGCCGATCTGAAGAGCGCCTGGGATGGCATACGGCAGCCGGTCGCCGCAGCGATGCCGGCGGTAGCCCCTCAACTGGCCGCAGCAAGCAACAAGGTTCAGCAAGCCTATGGGAGAGTATAAGCAAATGGGTGCCCATCAAGTCATACGCCATTACGAGTCGTTATCCGCGATCACCGGCCAGATGCGGGAGGCAGCCGTGCACGGCAACTGGGATACGCTGGTCAGTCTCGAGCAGCAGTGCAGCCGTCATGTCACCGCCATGAAGCCTGTGGACACGGAGACCGCGCTGGATGAATCCGCCAGGCAGCGTAAAATCCAGCTCATCAAGAAGATACTCACCGACGATGCCGAGATCCGCAACCTTACCGAGACCTGGATGGGGCAACTGCAGCGCATCATGCAGAGCAACCGCCAGGAACAACGTTTGCATCAGACATACGGCGCTTAGAAGCCGGCAATCTTCGCACCGTTTATCCAGGACCCGGCTCCGCAAACGCCCCGGTCATGTGTGGAAATATGCTGCTGATGGTGCATTGAAATGCTGCCAACCAATCTGATCAACGCGCTGCAATCCTACTCCCGAACCGGCAAGCCGCTGGTCGCGGCAACACCTGACACACCCGAAACTGCCCGCAAGATCGAGCCCGGGCAGCAAATCCAGGGAACGGTGCAATCAAAAGTGAGCGAAGGGCTATTCAATGTGCAAGCGGCCGGTCAAACGGTACAGCTTCGCCTGCCCGGCAACCTGCAGCGCGGTGATGCGGTCAAGCTGCAAGTGGTCACCACCCAACCCAAAATCACTTTCAGCATGGTCGCATCGACCAATCCGCTTTCCACGCCGGAACAGATAGGCGCCACCGCTCGCATCCTTGCCAATCTCGCCGAACTGCCGCTGGAAAGACAAGTTGTTCAGCAAGTCGGCAACCAGGCGGTCTGGCAATCCGCGCAGGCCTTGACGGACACCCGGCAGATGGCCGGGGCGCTGCGTGAAACGCTGGGTAAAAGCGGTCTGTTTTACGAATCGCACCAGGCACAATGGATACGCGGCGAGCGCAGCACGAATCAATTGCTGGAGGAGCCGCAAAACCTGCTGATCGAAAAAAACACTACGGCCTCCGGCGGCAGTCCGATCCAGTCAGACGGGATGAACAAACCGGCTGGCGATATGACCCAGTCGATACCGAAAGAATTGCTCCATCTGGTTCAGCAACAACTGCACACGCTGGAACACCACCATCTGGTATGGGCCGGGCAAGTCTGGCCGGGACAGCAGATGCAGTGGGAAATCCAGGGGGAGCCGGAACAGCATGGGCAGCCACAGGACGAGCGGCAGTGGAGCACGGAGATGGAATTGTCCCTGCCCCGTCTGGGTGATATCCATGCCCGCCTAGTGTTTACCAATAAAGGGCTGCGGCTGACACTGCATGCGTCCGATACAGGAACGATCGCGATGTTCAATGGCGCTTTGCCACAACTCAAAAATTCGCTGGGCAATGCGGACATTGCGTTGCTCTCCGCCGCGGTGGAGAAACCGTGACCGCCCCCGGACTCACACCCCGGCAAATCGCCGTCGCGCTGGCATACAGCCAGAACGATGGCGCGCCCAGAGTAGTCGCCAAGGGCCGCGGCCTGATTGCCTCTGCGATCATCGAACGTGCCAGACAGCACGGGATATTCGTGCACGAATCGGAAGATATGGTCGGCTTGCTGATGCAAGTCGAGCTTGATCAGGAGATCCCGGCCCAGCTTTATGTGGCGGTAGCCGAACTACTCGCATGGCTATACCGCCTGGAACATGGGCCGGAACGCTGAATGCACCTTAACCGGTCATCGCCCGAACACCCCGCCAGAAGCAAGGCCAGTACAGGTCTCCGGAATTCCATGGTTTAAACCCCCCGAGCAAGTTAGCCCCGTCAGCCCCCTGATTTTCTCATCTGGCCGGCAACCAGATTTGTTATGATGACCGGACATCCGACTTGCACCTGATTGAAATGGCAAAAGATATCCCACTCAGAATGGAAATCCTGTCCGAAGGGAGAGATGACCAGCTCGGCATCTCATCGGCCAAGGAAATTGAACTCATCATGCATTACATCGCCGAAAAAGGAAGCCGTGTCGCCCTTTATTACGATGATGCCAACAATTTCATCCTGACCACCCTGCTGGGCGCCGATGAAACCGGCTTGTGGCTGGAGCAAAGCCCGAACGGCTTCGAGAATAAGCGCATCGCCGAAAGCAGCAAGCTGGTGTTCGTCAGCAGTCATTACCAGGTCAAGGTTCAATTCACCGCAACTCGCGCAAACAGCGTGCTGTATCGGGAATATTCCGCTTTTTTCATGCCGCTGCCCAAAGTCCTCTACCGGCTGCAGCGCAGGGAATACTACCGGCTGAGAACACCGCTCATCAATCCACTGCACTGCGTCATCGGCGCAGGCAGGGGGACAGCGCTAAAACAGCCCTACGATTTCGTCATCATGGACATCAGCTGCGGCGGTGTGGGACTGACCTGCAAGGAAACGGACACGGAACTCAAGCCGGGCGTATCCTATCCGGATTGCCAGATCGACCTGCCGGGCGTCGGCACCGTCAAGGGAACTATCGTGGTGAAGAATCTGGTTGTATTGACTTCCGAATCCGGCAATACGATCTGCCGTGCCGGCTGCGAATTCAAGAATCTCGATAGCGCATCCACCACATTGCTGCAGCGTTATATAACCAATGTGCAACGGGAAAAAGCCAGGACATGATCGCGCTTGATGCGCTCCGGGTTACCGGGGGCGTCTGCCCTGATTGCATGAATATCCTGATGAATCAGACCTGCATGTTCATAATGTCGTTGTACGCCTGCACGAATTTGTTGCGCACCTGAACGGTAGTCTGGAGACTGATACTGGCTTTCTGCATCTCGATCATGGTGTCGCTCAGACTGACCCGATCGTCACCCAGCACGAACGCCTTCTGCATCTCCTCGGATCTGGTTTGCGCTTTAGCCACACCATCCAGCGAAGATTTCAATACATTGGCAAAATCCACCTTGCCGACCTGCGTTGCCTGACTTGGCTCGCGCAATCCGGCTGCCGCAGCAGCGATGCGCATTTGCGCCAATAAACTGTCCACGCCCGATGTGTTCATTTGCGACTCCTTGAGATTGATGTGACCCCGTCAAATTCCAACCGCCCGGCCGGCGGATAAATCAGCGGCTTTTCAGGTGATGGCAAGATAACCGGGACACCGCAACCCCCATGTACAGAAAAGGCCGGTGTTTCCCCCCTTATTCCGGTTTTCAAAAGGCAGGCCTTTACCGATAATGCGTTCAATGCCAGAGTGGCTTTGGAGTGTGCTTACTATCATCATGGCTGAACAGGAAAAGAAGGCTACGAATCTCTTCGACCAACTCAACTTCCAGCAAAAAATGGGGTTGGCGGTCGGTGTTGCGGCATTGTTCGCGGTCGTCGCGGGATTGTGGATGTGGGGTCAAACGCCCGATTACCGCGTTCTCTACAGCAATCTGTCCGACCGCGACGGCGGGGCCATCATCGGGTCTTTGCAGCAAATGAACATCCCCTACAAGTTCGCCGAAGGCGGCGGCGCGTTGCTGGTGCCTTCCGAGCAGGTCCATGAAGCCCGCCTGAAGCTCGCTTCGCAGGGCTTGCCCAAGGGCGGCAATGTGGGCTTCGAGCTGATGGAGAATCAGCGCTTCGGCATCACCCAGTTCGCCGAGCAGGTCAATTACCAGCGCGCGCTGGAGGGCGAACTGGCGCGCTCGGTGCAGAGCATAGGCGCGGTAGCCGCCGCCCGGGTCCATCTGGCCATCCCCAAGCCCAGCGTGTTCGTCAAGGAGCAACAGAAACCCAGCGCATCCGTGATACTCAGCCTGCAAGGCGGCAGGACGCTCGATTCCGCCCAGGTCAGCGCGATCATCCATCTGATTTCGAGCAGTGTGCCGGACATGTCCGCAAAAAACGTGACGGTGGTGGACCAGAATGGCACGTTGTTGAGCGCCAACCATGACGGCAATGTCAATGAGGGGCTGGACGCGAACCAGCTCAAGTATGTTCAGCAGATCGAGCAGGGCTATATCCAGCGCATCGAGTCACTGCTGATCCCGCTGCTCGGCTCCGACAATGTCAGGGCACAGGTGGCCGCCGATATCGACTTTTCACGTACCGAGCAAACGGCCGAGATTTTCAAACCCAATCAGAACCCCGATGCCAGCGTGGTGCGCAGCCGCCAAAGCAACGAGGTGATGAGCGGTTCGGGCCTGACTGGCGGGATTCCGGGCGCACTGACGAATCAACCGCCCGTTCCGGCTACAGCGCCTATTGTGAGCGGCGCACCGGGAGCTGCCGCCGAGAACAATCCCGCACTGTCCAATCTGCAAAAGGAATCCACGGTCAATTATGAAGTTGACCGCACCATACGCCACACTGTATTGCCTGTAGGCTCGATCAAGCGCCTGTCTGTCGCGGTCGTCGTGAACGGGACCCGCAAAGTTACCGATGCAAAGGGCAAGGTCAGCAACAACCCGTTGAGCGACCAAGAAAAAGAACAGATCAGCAATCTGGTCAGGGATGCGGTAGGATTCGACCAGACTCGCGGTGACAGCCTCAACGTGCAGGTCGCGGCCTTCACCGAAAACAAGGAAACCGTCGAGGAAGTTCCGCTCTGGAAACAGGCCGACATGATCGAACTGGCCAAGAGCCTCGCCAAATATGCGTTAATCGCCGGTATATTCTTTTTCGTCGTGTTCCGCATCATCAAACCGACATTCCAGACCCTGCTCACTCCCGCGATCCCAGCAGGCGAAGCCGAGTCAGAAAATGAAAATGAAGGGGAACAACCAGGGAAAGCGGGGGGGGGCCAGGAAGAGCCAGAAGCCGGTCAAGACTCGTCAAACGCTCCTTATGAACAAAGTTTGAAGGTGGCAAGGCAAATTTCCCAGCAGGAACCCAAGATCGTTGCGGGGATAATCAGAGAATGGACCAGACAGAATGAGTAGCGGCATCGAAAAAAGCGCGATTTTACTGATGACTCTCGGTGAGAATGAAGCCGCCGAGGTGTTGAAGCATCTGGATCACAGGGAAGTCCAGAAAATCACCGAGGCCATGATCACGCTGAATAATCTCAACCGCGATCAGATCGCCAAAGTAATACAGGAATTCCTGCTGGTCGCCTCACAGAAAGCCAACGTGGGATTGGACACCAAGGATTTCATCCGCAATTTGCTCACCAAGGCTCTGGGAGACGACAAAGCCTCCAGTCTGCTGGAAAAAATCCTCGAGCATAGCGATTCCACCGGCATCAGAAGCCTGAAATGGATGGACCCGGCAGCCGTAGCGGAATTGATCAGCAACGAGCACCCCCAGATCATCGCAACCATCATGGTGCACCTGGATCCCGATCAGGCAGCAGAAGTTCTCAAACTGCTCACCGAGCGCACCCGCAACGACGTGCTGCTTCGTATCTCCACATTGGATAGTGTACAGCCGGTTGCCCTGCGCGAACTCGACGATGTGCTGGGAAAACTCATGTCTGGTGAAGAGGGAGGGAAGAAGAAGTTGTTTGGCGGAATTGCGACTGCCGCAGAAATCCTGAATTTCATGGGCGGCAAGCTGGAAGCGGAAATGATGGACAACGTGCGCAACTTTGACCCCGAGCTGGCGCAAAAAATCGAAGACAAGATGTTTGTCTTTGAAAATATCATGGAGATAGATGACCGCGGAATCCAGCTTGTGATTCGAGAAGTCCAGTCGGAATCCCTGATCATCGCGCTCAAGGGCGCAAACGAAAAATTGCGCGAAAAGATCTTCAAGAACATGTCACAACGCGCCGCAGAAATGATGCGCGAGGACCTGGAATCCAAGGGACCGGTCAAGCTCAGCGATGTCGAGGCCAACCAGAAGGAAATCCTCAAGATCGTGCGCCGCCTGGCTGAAGAAGGCCAGATATCGATAAGCGGAAAAGGCACCGAGGAGACCTATGTCTGATAGATCCATGATCCGCCCGGTCGGCTGGACCGGCGGCGCACACAAGGCTACCGGCCATGGCGCCATCATTCCCAAAGAGCAAATGACGGCATTCGAACGCTGGGAGCTGGCCTCGTTTGACCCGCTTTCCGGCGACATTCAACAGGATGCTGTCCAGAACACCGAGATACCCGACAACAACGAGGCGCTACTCCGCCAACAGGAGTATGAAGAGATTTGCGCGCTCAAGCGCGAAGAAGGTTACGCTGCGGGAATGCAGCAAGCCCGGCTGGATGCCGTGCAAATCAACACGTTGCTGCAAAATCTGCAGGTCGCGCTGACCCAAATCGACAATCAGTTGGCGCAATCACTGCTGGATCTGTCGCTGGAAGTGGCGCGACAGATGGTGCGCGAAGCTTTGCCGGTAAAACCCGAGATCATCCTGAAGGTCGTCAGCGAAGCAATAGGCAGGCTGCCCCACTTCAACCAGAACGCCCACCTGATCCTGCACCCGGATGATGCGGAACTGGTTCGCGCGCAGATGGGCGAGCAACTGTCTCACGCCAACTGGAAGATATTTACCGATCCCAATATTCAGCGCGGCGGCTGCCGTGTAGAGACGGCACACAGCAATGTGGATGCCACAAATGAAGCGCGCTGGCAGCACATCGTCGCGTCCATAGGACAGGATCAAGCATGGCTGTCACAGTGAATTCCCATAGCCAGCGCTGGCAGGATTTTCTCGATGAGGGGCGCGAGTATGTCGGGGACAGCAACTCGATGCCTCCCAGCGGTCACCTGACCAAGGTAACCGGGCTGGTCATGGAAGCGGTCGGTTTGCAAATGCCGGTCGGCAGCACCTGCGCCATCCATTTGCCGCACAATGTGGTCGAGGCTGAAGTGGTCGGATTTTCCGGCGAAAAACTGTTCCTGATGCCCGAGAACGATGTCTATGGTCTGGTGCCCGGCGCACGCGTGATGCCTATCGAACCCATGCACATATTGACGCTGGGGAGCAAACGCAAACTGATGCGCCGGCGCGTGGCCGATCTCGCCAAACATTTGCCGGTCGGCAATTTACTGCTGGGCAGGGTGCTCGACGGCGCCGGCAAACCTCTGGACCAACTGGGTCCGCTGCAGGACTCCGACACCGCGCCGTTGCAAAGCCGCCCGTTCAACCCGCTGGAACGCGCCCCTATCGATACGGCGCTCGATGTCGGGGTGCGCTCCATCAACAGCATGCTCAGCGTAGGGCGGGGACAACGCATGGGCCTGTTCGCCGGCAGCGGTGTCGGCAAAAGCGTTTTGCTCGGCATGATGGCCCGTTACACCAACGCGGATGTGACGGTGGTCGGACTGATCGGGGAGCGCGGCCGCGAGGTCAAGGAATTCATCGACAGCATACTCGGCAAGGAGGGCATGGCCAGATCGGTTGTGGTTGCCGCCCCGGCAGACACCTCGCCGCTGATGCGGCTGCAGGGAGCGGCCTACGCCACCACCATCGCCGAACATTTCCGCGATCAGGGCAAGCACGTGTTGCTGATCATGGATTCGCTGACCCGCTATGCGATGGCGCAGCGCGAAATCGCCCTGGCGGTAGGCGAACCCCCCGCAACCAAAGGCTACCCGCCATCGGTTTTTGCCAAGCTCCCCAAGCTGGTGGAACGCGCCGGCAACGGCCTGCACGGCAGCGGATCGATCACCGCCTTCTATACCGTGCTGACCGAAGGCGACGACCAGCAGGATCCGATCGCCGACAGTGCCAGGGCCATACTCGACGGCCACATCGTGCTTTCCAGACGGCTGGTGGAGCAGGGACATTATCCCGCAATCGATATCGAAGCATCGATCAGCCGCGTGATGACCCATCTGGCGACACCGGAACATATGTCGCTGGTGCAGCGTTTCAAACAGCTGTATGCGCATTATCAGCGCAACCGCGATCTGATCAGCGTCGGCGCCTATATCAGCGGCAGCGACCCGTTGCTGGACGACGCGATCAGGCTATATCCGAGGATGGAACAATTTCTGAAGCAGGACATGCTCCAGCGCGAACCCTATCGTGCCAGCATCGACCAGCTGGCCGCATTATTCCAACCGCTGTAATATCGGCATCATCATGATCAAGCCATTCTCCCTGCAACCGCTGATGAATCTGTCCAAGCAGCAGAACGATACTGCCACGCGCAAACTGGGCCAGCTTAACCGGCAACAGCACGATGCGCAAAGCAAACTCGAGATGCTGAAGCAATACCGGCTGGATTACCAGAATCGCCTGCAGGAATCCACGCAAAATGGCATGCACCCGGCTGAATTGCGCAACTTCCAGGAGTTCATCTACAAGCTGGATGCGGCCATATCCCAGCAGGAAAAGTCCGTCAATATCAGCAAGGCTTCGACCCAGGTCGGACGCAGCGAGCTTGACTCCACCCAGCGCAAACTGAAATCGTTCGACACGCTGCAACAGCGGCATGTTCTGGAGCAAAAAAAAACCGCCGACAAGTCGGAACAAAAAGCACTGGATGAACATACCAGCCGGTTTGCCGCTTACCGGCAGCAAGAACAGGAAGACCCGAACAAGTAACTATTGAAAAGGTGGGACGTGGTTTCTTACTCTCTGCTATCCGCTCACCCCTACCAGAATCAGGAGAACAGCAATGACCAGCCTGCCTATCGCCGGCAATATCCAGCGTTCCGCCAATGTGGCGAATATCTCACCATCCTTGATGGAAACCGATGTTCAAAGTTCGGGGCCTTTTGCGGCGCTGCTCGCCCGACAAATCGGCGATCTCGATTTATCCGCGCTTGATTCCGCTCTGGCAGCTACCCGCATCGACACTCAGGCAACCACGGAAAAACCGGAGACCCTTTCCGTCGACATCCTGGATCAATCGGCGGTGGCAGCCGACATGCCCGCCGATCCGTCAGGTGCAATGGCTGTCCTGCTCTCGCAACTTCCCCAGGCATCGCGCCCGCTACCCCCCCAGGAAGCGCCGGGGCAAGCAACTTCCTCCCGCCCGGTGTCCGCTGAAGTATCCTTGACTGCAAATACAACGGCAGCCCCCCCGGAAGCGCAAGCGAATACCGTGACAGGCACGCAGTTGCACGCCATCGAAAATGCAAGCGGAGAAAATTTAGCGAATATCGCAAAAGGCATGGTAAGCAACGGCCAGATTCCCGCAGCGGGATCGGAAGCTGAACCCGCGGCACCGGGTATTTCCAGCCAGCAGCCCCCCGCCCCGTTCGCCCTGGCCCCTTTGACATTACGCACTATCATCGGGAATGCGCCCGCCAAACTTCCCGGCTCCGAGCTGGATTCCGCGATGAAAAAACTGGCCGCGAAAGGCAGTGGGGATAACCTGCCGCCTGCCGTCACTACAACGGACAACGCCGGCAAGGCAAATACGCCGTTGATGGAAAGACAAACCATGTCCCGCCATCAAGTCCTTACAACGGGCAACGCCGGCAAAGCAAATACGCAACAGTTCCAGATCGCCGAATTGCAATTGAATCCGCCGGGCTTGTTGCCGCCAGATACTGCAACGAAAATATCAGGCAGCCAGGCCGACTCCCTGCCCCCACCTTCGATCGCCACGGCTCGTGACACGATGGAAAATGCACTGCCCACACTTCCAGGCACTGAACTGGCTGTCAGCCAGCCACAACCCTCTTCAACCGGCATCGCACAAACGATTTCGTCCCATGCAATGGGCACCGCCTTGACCGGCGCAGCAAACCACCAAACCGGCGTCCCGCAAACCATCGCGACCCCGCTCGGCAACAGCGGCTGGGCTGAGGACTTTTCACAAACGATCAGCTGGATGAGTACGCAACAGGGCCAGACCGCCGAATTGCACCTGAACCCGCCCGACCTGGGTCCGCTGGATGTGCAACTGAAGATTGCCGACAACCAGGCCACAGTCCTGTTTTCCTCGCCGCATAGTTCGGTGCGCGAAGCAGTGGAAAGCGCGCTGCCCAGACTCAGGGAAATACTGGCGGACAGCGGAATAATGTTGGGCAATGCCACGGTCAGCGACCAGTCGCCCAAAGATCGCAACGCCGGGGGATCCATGAACCAGGGTTCCGGCTCATCCGCGCAGCGCGAACTTTTCAACGAGACCTCGACGGCCGGTTTGCCGCAGGCGGTCCCGCAGCAGGAATCGGTGCGCCGTCACAACGGCATGGTCGACACTTTTGCATAACCGAATGACCTGAAACCGATGTCGGAGGATGAAGGCCGCGCTCCCGCGACCTGCTGACATGAGCGGCAATATGCAACGATACGCCCCCTGCTGTTCGGGTATAAAACCCGAGTTAACGGGGAAATTGCAGCGTTAATCGGGTTATCATGCATATCGGAATACACGCACAATTCATCTATACACAAGGAAGGAAATCATGGCAAAGGCAGCAAAACCGGATACAGCCCAGGCAGCTTCTGCGGCACCCAAGAAGAGCAAGGCAAAGCTCATTATCATCGTTGTCGCCTTACTGGTAGTGTTGGGCGGCGGGGTCGTTGCGTTCCTGCTGCTGAAACCCGCGCATCCGCCCAAGCTGGGTGGCGAATCCGGCGCAGGCGATGAACACGCCTCCGAGCAATCGGCATATGTGCCCGCCACATACGTCGATCTGGGAACGTTCACCGCCAATCTGGTTCAGGAAGAAGGCGACCGGTACCTGCAGGTTGCCATCTCGCTCAAGATCACCAAGCCGGAGCTGACCGATAGAATCAAAGCCAGCAATCCGGAAATCCTGCATCGCGTCAATATGCTGCTGCAAAGCAAGCGCCCTTCAGTGCTCGCCTCCGTCGAAGGAAAGCAGAAGCTGGCCGACCAGATCAAGGCACAAGTCGAATATGTGCTGGGTTATCGCAAAACGGCGCCCCTGATCGTCACGCAACAGGCCGAAAACGAAGTATCCGACGCACCCGAAGTACCCGCTGGTGACCATGTCATCAAAACCGACATAGCTGACGTGCTGTTTACGTCCTTCATCATTCAATAGTGAATTGCAGTCATAACGGCACATGAGCGAGTTTCTCTCACAAGACGAGGTTGATTCCCTGCTGCAGGGTGTAACCGGCGGCGGCGAGGACCTGCATGATGCTCAGGATACCAAAACCGCCGATGGGGTCCACGCATACAGCCTGGCCTCGCAGGAGCGCATCGTGCGCGGCCGCATGCCCACGATGGAAGTCATCAACGAGCGTTTTGCGCGATTGTTCCGCATCGGCCTGTTCAATTTCATACGCCGTACTCCCGAGATCTCGGTCAGCCCGGTACGCGTATTGAAATTCGGGGAATTCATCCGCAATCTCCATGTCCCCACCAATCTCAACCTGGTCCATGTCAAACCCCTGCGCGGCACCGGATTGATCATTTTCGATCCCAATCTGGTGTTCATGGTAGTGGACAATATGTTCGGTGGCGACGGGCGTTTCCACACCCGCGTAGAAGGCCGGGAATTCACGCTGACCGAACATCGCATCATTCAAAAGATGCTGGAAGTGGTGTTCGAGACCTATGGCAAATCATGGGAACCGGTCAGCCCGTTGAAGTTCGAATTCATCCGCTCGGAAATGAACCCGCAATTCGCCAACATCGGCACGCCCAGCGAAGTGGTGGTGGTCACCACTTTCGACATCGAACTGAGCGGGAATGGCGGCGCGCTCCATATCTGCATGCCCTACTCCATGCTCGAGCCCGTCAAGGAGCTGCTCTACAGTCCGATGCAGGGCGACCATATGACTGTGGATCATCGCTGGACCCAGCTCCTGTCGAAGCAGATCCAATCTGCCAGTGTCGAATTGGTGGCCAAACTCGGTCATGCCAACATGACGCTTGAACAGGTATTGAAGATGCGCGCCGGCGACATTGTCCCGCTGGAAGTGGGTCAGAGCATCTTCGCCACAGTCCATGACGTTCCGGTGATGGAATGCAAATACGGCACATTCAACCATCAATATGCCCTGGTAGTTAACAAAATGCTCGCAACCAAAGAAGGAGAAGATCATGCCTAACGAGCCCACCACCTCCGGAGAAGCGATTTCCGCAGACGACTGGGGTTCGGCCATGGCCGAACAGGCAAGCGCTACTGCGCAGCCTTCCGGATCCATCAAGCCCGCGGTATTCGAACAGTTCGGACCCAGCGGTTCCGCGACCACGCCGAACGATCTCGACATGATTCTGGATATCCCGGTCCAACTGACTGTAGAGCTGGGACGCACCAAGATGCCCATCAAAAACCTGCTGCAATTGGCCCAGGGATCGGTGGTGGAATTGGCCGGGATGGCCGGCGAACCGCTGGACGTGCTGATCAACGGATACCTGATCGCACAGGGCGAAGTCGTGGTAGTGAATGACAAGCTGGGCATACGCCTGACCGATGTCATCACCCCGTCCGAACGACTGCACCGCCTGAACAAATGAAGCCCCGGAAGACCAATGCGCTGTCACGGCTGCGCCGTGCCTTGGGTCGGTTCGCCGCGCAGCGGCATGCGCAGATATTCTTTCTGCCCTCCGTCTTTTTCAACCTCACTTCCGCGATGGCCGCAGAAGGAACCCGCCCCGCTTACACACCGCCTCCGCCAGCCGTGAGTTCCGGCAGCATCCTGCAGATCATCTTCAGCCTGCTGCTGGTATTGGCCGTCATCGTGCTGGTTGCATGGTTACTCAAACGGATGAATGCCGGACAACATGGCTCCGGGAACCTGCTCAAGGTGGTAGGCGGTATAGCGGTCGGGCAACGCGAGCGCGTCGTGCTGGTCGAAGTGCAGGATACTTGGCTGGTCGTCGGCGTGGGGCCGGGCCAGATCCGCACCTTGCACACGTTGCAGAAGCCGGCATCCGTTAACCGGAATGCAGAAGACCCCGCACTCTCCCCGCAAGCCGCCGACAACAAATTCGCCAGCCTGCTGGCTTCCGTCCTGCGTCACCAATCACCCGACAGGAAACGCAATGCGCCGTAGTTTTGTAATCCTGCTACTTTCCCTGGCGCTTTTTGGCACTCACCAGGCTGCATGGGCGGAAGTCGGACTGCCCGCACTGACCAGTACACCCGCACCGGGCGGCGGACAAATCTACAGCCTGAGTTTGCAGACGCTGCTGCTGCTCACGTCGCTCAGCTTCCTGCCTGCGATCCTGCTGATGATGACCGGTTTCACGCGCATCATCATCGTGCTGAGCCTGCTGCGTTCCGCAATCGGCACGCCCGCTTCCCCGCCCAATCAGGTACTGATCGGCCTGTCGCTGTTCCTGACCTTTTTTGTCATGTCGCCGGTATTCGACAAAATCTACGCCGATGCCTACCAACCTTTCAGCGAGAACAAACTCACCTTCCAGGAAGCGGTCGAAAAGGGCAGTGTTCCGCTCAAGGCCTTCATGCTAAGGCAGACCCGCGAATCAGATCTCGCATTGTTCGTCAGGATTTCTGACAGCGAGCCATTGCAGAGTGCCGATCAGGTACCGTTGCGCATCCTGGTTCCCGCCTATGTGACCAGCGAATTGAAAACCGCCTTTCAGATCGGCTTCGTGGTATTCATCCCCTTCCTGATCATCGACATGGTGGTAGCCAGCGTGCTGATGTCCATGGGTATGATGATGGTGTCGCCGGCCATCATCTCGCTCCCGTTCAAGATCATGCTGTTCGTGCTGGCCGACGGCTGGAATCTGATCATCGGCTCGCTGGCGCAGAGTTTTTACACCTGATCAACAAGGACTCGCGTGACTCCGGAAACCGTCATCACCATCGGGCAGCAGGCCATCGAAATGACGCTGATGATCTCGGCGCCGATGTTGCTGATCGCGCTGATTATCGGTCTGGTGGTGAGCATCTTTCAGGCCGCCACACAAATCAACGAAATGACGCTGTCCTTCATCCCCAAGCTGCTCGGCGTCTTCGCGGTGCTGATCATAACCGGCCCGTGGATGGTAAACACCATGGTGGATTACATCCAGCGCCTGTTCGGCAATATCCCCTGGATGATAGGGTGACCCCAACATGATCAGCATTACCAGTGCGCAACTCGATGCCTGGCTGGCTGTGCTGATTTATCCCCTGGCGCGCATACTGGCCATGCTTGCCAGCGCACCGGTATTCGGCAACAAGCAGGTGCCCGCCCGCGTCAAAATCGGTTTATCCGTCCTGCTGGCGATCATCATCGCGCCGACCATAGGCGAAATGCCGCCCGTGGCGGTCGGCTCTCCGCAGGGGTTGCTCATCATGGTTCAACAGATCATCATCGGAATAACGATGGGATTTTCCCTGCGCATCATCTTTACTGCGGTGGAAATGGCCGGCGAGCTGATCGGATTGCAGATGGGACTGGGATTCGCCAGCTTCTATGACCCGATGAACGCATCGTTCACCCCGATCATCGCCCGCTGGCTGGGCATGATTGCAGCACTCGCTTTTCTGGCCATGAACGGCCACCTGCAAATCCTGTCGGCATTGGCAGAAAGCTTCAGGACGCTGCCCATAGGCAGCACGATGTCGGGGAGCGGCTATGACGGGGTAGCCAGATGGGGTGGAAGTATCTTTGCCTATGCCCTGCAAATTTCGCTGCCTGTCCTGGCGGCCCTGCTCATCACCAATATCGCATTGGCCATACTCACCCGGGCAGCGCCGCAGCTTAACCTGTTCGCAGTGGGATTCCCGATCACGCTGTCGATCGGATTTCTCGTGCTGTCGATGTCCATGCCCTATTTTGTTCCGCTACTGGACAGGCTGGTTCAGGAAGGCCTGGGTGCGATGTCGCACATCAGATGACGAAAATCAAATGGCCCGGCAAGAGCCGATCAAATGAAATCGAACAATGACAGGCCGGCAGTCTTGGAAAAGGTTTTTTGCGCGGCTTGCAAATAGGTCTGCTGCTGCGTCAAATCGCTGATGGCCTTGTTGTAATCGACATCCTGCAAATCGGACAATGTTTGCTTGTATTGCAGGCTTAAATCCTCGCCGGTCGATTGCAGCGCATCGATCTCGTTAAGACGCAGACCCATCGAAGCCTGGCTGGCAAGCACGTTCTCCAGCGCATTATCCAAGTTGTTGATGCCGCGCTGCAGACTGCCGGTGAGCTGTGCCGCACCTGCCCCGCCGCTCGCCAAAGGCGTGTTCAATACGGAAATCAGGTCCGAAATCGTCTTGAAGATGCTTTGATCCACGCTTTGCGACACGGCAAACGCATCCCCATTGGCCGGAACGCCATGGACATCAAACTGTATGCCGTCAAAATTGATCGCCTGCCCGCTTACATAGGGATTGCCGGCAGAAACGACTGTGGCTGTCGAGGTATTGGTCACGCTATATGTCGTCACACCCGCCGCCACCGCAAAAGTAACGCTGTAATTATTGCCGGTCAGCAACGCCGGATCGATTACCGAACCCAGACTCGCCACACCGCTTCCCGTATTGGCAGCAGCAGCCTGCGTGACGAAAGCACCGTTGCCGTTTTTCACGCGCATGAATATATCCGCGCCGGAATCGCTGGCAGCCATTTGCCGCGACGCGCTGACCTGCATCAGACGCTGCCCGTCATCACCGAAATATCCCATCCCTGCGGGCGTCCCCACGAACGGCTGCGTCCTCGACTGGAATCCCGCGAACAGGTAATTCCCGGAACCGTCCGTGCTGTTCGCCAGACCTGCCAGCTCCTGCAGCCTGTTACTCATATCGCGGGCGATCGTCTGGCGGTTGGTGTCACTGAACAAACCGTTGCCCGCGCCAACTGCGGCTGTTCTGACATCCTGCAGCAGGGACGTCACGCTCTGCAGCGTGCCTTCGGCAAGCGACAGGGTATGCCGTGCCGCGGTCCGGTTCGATCCATATTGGGTATTGATCGCATCCGACTGGCTGACTTCCAGCGCGCGCGTGGCCGCGACCGGATCATCCGATGCGGTCAATAGTTTGCGCCCGGTAGTGATCTGCTGCTGGGTCTTCAGCAACCTGGCCTGCTGCTGGTTGATCCCGGCTACTGTAAGGTCAAAAATGGTATTCGAGCTGACTCTCATGGCACACCTACTTTCCTAATGACAACAGTGCATCGAACATGGTGCTGGCGACCTGCAATGCCTTGGCCGCGGCCTGATAGGCGCGCTGATAACGAAGCAGGTTCGCCGCTTCCTCGTCCAGATTGACGCCGGAAACCGCCTGTTGCGATGCGACCGTTTGGGTGACCATATTGGCCTGCGCCTGGCTGGTCGCGGCCAACTCCTGCGTTTTTGCCCCTATATCGCCAACCAGCTGGCCATAGGCACCCTGAAAATTGGTCGTCCCGTTAGCCAGCAGATTCTGTGTCTGCATGCCTGCCAACAACAGGGCGTTGCGGCTATCGCCGACCGCATTGGTGTTCTTGGCTATCGTGAATGTGTCTCCGGTTGCGGGCGTTCCGGAAATCTGTGCCGTCCAGCCGTTATAGCTGATGTCCTGTCCCGGTGTATAGGCAACCGTCCCGACTACAGCCGGAACCGCACCCGATACGGTGAATGCAGTGGCGCTGGTAAAAACAATGCTGACTGTCGCCTGCAAATTGATATTGGTGGGCGGCGGAGTATTGACCGTTCCGGCACTGATCTGCCCGCTTCCGGTATTGGTCAGCGCCGCAGATGTGCGCATCGGCGCGGCGGCGGCAATCCTGGCCGGATCGTTGGTTGCCAGCGCGATATCCCGGGCGGCGTTGGCTGTCGGGCGTATCAGGAAGAAGTCCCCCGCCACTGCGGCCCCCGCCGCCAGATTGATGGCGATCCCGTCGACTGTCTGCGGCAATGTCGCGCCCAGATTGGTCACCGTATTGTCCGACAAGCGCACCATAGCGTAGTTGGTCCCGTCGAACCTCAACTGGTAATCGCTGGTCGTCACTGCCGAGATATCGGCTATCGTTGCCGAAACAACCGCAGTACCGCCATTGTTCGCCCCCTGATCGACACGCGGCGCCGCAGCCTTGAATATATCCCCCCCTAGCGCCCCTTTCAGGTCCTGCCCCAGCCGGTTCTGCCGGTTGACGCTATCCGCCAGACCCAGCGCCACGCGGCCGATCGCGTTCCGCGCAGGCTCCAGACTCTGGTCCCGAAAAGCGAAGAGAGCGCCCAGATTACCGCCCTGAAAACTGCTTTGCTGCAAAGTGACAATTTTATTGCCGTTGCTGTAGGCGACATCCAGCTTGCTCGGGTCGCTGGCCGACTGGACAGCACCCAGCACCATGGTCTGCTCATTGATCACCAATGTCTGCCCGTTGCCGATATGCACGCTGATAGTCCCGTCAGATTGATTCTGCACACTGACCTTGATCTCCTGATTCAACTGATTGATCAGCTGGTCGCGCTGGTCGAGAAGATCGTTGGGCGGCTGTCCCTGACTGACCCCTATCGCGCGCTTGATGCTTCCGTTCAGGTTCGCAATCTGCCGGGCATAGGAATTGATCGTATTGACGCTGTCGCTGACGCGTCCGTTCAGCCCGCTGGCTATTTCGCTCAGCCGCTGGTCTATCGCCTGAAAACGATTCACCACATACTGTGCGCCACTCAATAGCGTTTGGCGTGCCGGGATGGATTCGGGATTGTTGGCCACCCCGTTCATCGCATTGAAAAACTCGTTTATTGCCGGGGAAGCACCCGCTGCGGGATCGGCAAGCAGGTTGTCGATCTGCTTGATTGCGGTGTGGTAGGTACCCAGATAGCTGGCCTGTGTCTGTTCCTGCCGGACCTGGGAGGTCAGATATTCGTCATATATCCTTCTCACACCGACCGCATCGACCCCCTGCCCCAGAAACATCCCACCGAGCCACTGCGGAGTGCGCGCGCCAACCAGCACTTCCTGCCTGGTAAAACCGGGGGTGCTGGCATTCGCGATGTTATGCTCGGTAGTAGTCAAGCCCACCTGGGCGGCATTCATGCCGCTCAATGCCGAGGTGAATATATTGGTTCCCATTATGACTCTTCCTTCATTTTCCGCCTCAGCCTATCCCATACGAAAATGCAGAATATGGGATTTCCCAACCACAGAAAGTCAAGAGATGGACGGACTTAACCCTGTTATCGACACGCAGGGCGATAACTTTAGGGGATTCTGCATAAAGAACCCCGGGGTCGCGCGCCGCGCTATCCGGCAACTTCCATCATGCCCATCACCCGCGCCAGCTTGCCGGCATATTCCGGGTCGGTTGCGTAACCCGCTTTCTGGATGGCCTGTGCCATACCGGTTGCATCGCCCCCCTGCCGCAACACCTCCGCGTAACGCGGATTATTGCCGATCAAGCCGGCATGATCCCGGAATGCCTCGGCATAGGAGGAATAGGCGCGAAATTTCTCGAACTGTTTGTATGCTACGCCATCCCTGTACTCCGTGGTCATCACCTCCGCCACCTTGCCGTTCCATCCGGCACCGGCCTTGATGCCGAACAGGTTGTAACTGTTGCTGCCGTCCGCCATCGTTATTTCGCGTTTCCCCCAGCCGCTTTCCAGCGCAGCCTGCCCCAGCATCAGTTGCGGCGGCACTCCGCTTTCCCGGCTGGCCTGTATTGCGTGCGGCAACATGCGGTTGATAAAGCCCTGTTGCACATTCTCACCTTTCGAAGGCTGTAGATCCGGGGCAGCCGGCAGATTGCCTGCGCCCCTGGTACCGCCGAGTTGCTTCACCATGATGTCAGCCAGCCCCACCCCGCGGCTGGAGATGCTTTGCGCCAATTGCTGATCCAGCATGCCGGTGAACATCCTGGTTTGCTCGCTATCGAACATGCCGTCCTGCGGCACGGCTTCGCGCATGCTCTTCAGCATCATGTTGAGGAACACCGATTCGAATTGCCGTGCCGCCGCCTTGAGCGCCTGGTCCGGCGATTGCCTGGCCTGCAAGCGCAACTGTTCCAGAGACTGGGTACCCAGTGCCAGGTTTGCCGAACTGTCCAGCGGCGCGACCATTTGTTAAATAATCTCCAGTTCGGCACGCAATGCGCCGGATGATTTCATCGCCTGCAGGATCGCCAGCAGATCCTGCGGGGTCGCGCCTATCGAATTCAGCGCCTTGACCACTTCGCTTAACGATACGCCCTGGGGCAACTGCACGATACCTCCCTTGTCGGCCCTGACATCTATCGTGGCCGAGTTGGTCTGCACGGTCTTCCCCTGGGAAAGCGGATTGGGCTGGCTGACCTCGCTGACCGAGCTGATGACCACCGTCAGATTGCCGTGTGATATGGCACAGGTATTCAAAGCCACCGCCTGATTCATCACCACCGACCCGGTGCGCGCATTGACGATGACCCTGGCGACACCCTGCGCCGGATTAACTTCCAGATTCTCGATCTTGGAGATGAATGCCACGCGCTCGTTACCTCCCGGCGCGCGCACCTCGATCACCCGTCCGTCCAGCGCCGCCGCGAGGTCTGGCGCCACCTGCCCGTTGATGACTTCGGCTATCCGTGCGGCGGTCGTAAAATCCGTCGCGTTCAATTCCAGATGTATGAAATCGCCCTGCCCCAGCAGCGTCGGCACGGCGCGCTCCACGGTCGCGCCGGCGGGCACGCGCCCGACGCTTAGATGGTTCACCTGCACCGACGACCCGCCCGAGGAAGCGCCCATCCCGCCGACCAGCACGTTGCCCTGCGCCATCGCGTAGACCTGTCCGTCCGCGCCCTTCAGGGGCGTCATCAACAGGGTCCCGCCGCGCAGGCTCTTGGCGTTGCCGATCGATGAGGCGGTCACGTCTATCGTCTGGCCGGGTTTTGAAAACGGCGGAAGCGTGGCGGTGACCACCACCGCCGCGACATTCTTGAGTTGCAGGCCGGTGCCTTGCGGCAGATTCACGCCCATCTGGGACAGCATGCTGATGATGCTTTGCACGGTGAATGGCGTTTGCGTGGTCTGGTCGCCGCTGCCGTCGAGTCCGACCACGATGCCGTAACCCATCAACTGGTTGTCGCGCACGCCCTGTATGCTCGCCATGTCCTTGATGCGGTCGGCATGCGCTGCGTTCCAGAATGCGAGGGATAAAAGCAGCAAGGCCGACAGGCCGACTATCTTCCCGACGCTGAAGGCGCCCAACTTAACCGACATCAATATAAAAAATCGTTTCATGCTGTCCCCGCTCCAAAATACATTCCGTCTGCCAGTCAGAACGGCAATACCGACTGGAAAAACCGGCCCAGAAAGCCCAGCGATTTCGAGTCGTTGATCACCTCGCTCATCGCGCCCGCATTCTTGTATTCAATATGCGCATCGGCGACCTGGGTCGACGGCACAGTGTTCGCGCCGGTAATCGTGGTCGGATTGACCACCCCGGAAAAACGGATGAACTCGTCGCTGTTGTTCAAAGCCACCTGCTTTTCACCCCCCACCAGCAGATTCCCGTTAGGCAATACCTCGACCACGGTCACCGTGATCGTTCCGCTCAGATCCTGGGTGGCCGCACCGCTGCCGGCTATGGCCGATTTGCTGCTGTTGCCGCCGGCGAAACCGAATGTGTTGATAATTGGAGTGCCGCCCGGACCGGTAATACTCGGCGTGCTCGCATTGATACTGTTCGAGCTGCTCGACCCTCCGCTGGTCTTGCGGTTTCCGGCAGTCTTCTCCACGATGGTGATGATCAGGATATCGCCGACATTGCGCGCGCGCTTGTCCTCGAACATGGGCCGCTCGTTCACCCCGGCGCGAAAGATCGCGCCGTCCGCCGGCGCGACCACCTGTTTGTCAATCGGCCTGGCTGTCATCGGCTGATTGATATTGGTGGACGGCGTCATGGAGCATCCGGCCAGCAGGCAGAACAAGACAGTCTGCAGACGGAAATATCCGCCTGTTGCGCTTTGTTGCCGGCCTGCGCCTGGTTTCTCGCTGTTCAATTCGCGCTCCTCAAAACGTTAATCAAATCTGCGACAATTTCTGCAACATCTGGTCCGATGTCTGGATGGCCTTGGAATTGATCTCATAGGCACGTTGCGTCTGGATCATGTTCACCAGTTCCTCGACGACGTTCACGTTGGAAGTTTCCACGTAGCTCTGGTTCAGCAAACCGCTGCCATTGGTGCCGGGCACGTTGGTGGCGGGCGTCCCGGACGATGCGGTTTCCTGATACAGGTTATCGCCCATACTCTGGAGCCCGGCCGGATTGATGAAAGTCGCGACCTGCAAACTGCCCACCTGAACAGGCGCGGCCACACCCGCCTGCGTGACGGAAACAATACCGTCACGGCCGATACTCACATTCAGCGCATTGGCAGGGATGGTCAGCGCGGGCTGGATCGGGAAACCGCTGGCCGTCACCAACTGGCCCTGGCTATCCATCTGGAACGAGCCGTCCCTGGTGTAGGCAGTTGTGCCGTCCGGCATCTGCACCTGAAAAAAGCCTGCGCCCTGGATCGCCACATCCAGCTGGTTGCCGGTCAGCTGCAGATTGCCCTGCGTGTGTATCCGCTCGGACGCCACCGGCCGCACGCCGGTGCCGATCTGCAAACCCGATGGAAGCTGGGTCTGCTGGGAAGACTGTGCGCCCGGCTGGCGTAGCGTCTGGTATAGCAGATCCTCGAACACCGCACGCGAACGTTTGAACCCGGAGGTGCTGACGTTAGCCAGATTATTCGAGATCACATCCATCTGGGTTTGCTGCGCATCCAGACCGGTTTTTGAAATCCACAAGGAACGTATCATGATTATTACCCTTATCAATATGAGGAGGCGGTTCGGCTTCCGGACTCTCCATCAGCCCGTGACGCTCAATATCTGACTGGCCTGCCGTGAGTTGTTATCCGCGCTTTGCAGCATCTTCATCTGCATGTCGAATTTGCGCGCCAGCGAGATCATGTTGACCATCGCCTCGACCGTGTTCACGTTGCTGCCTTCCAGGCTGCCCGGCGCGATCTGCACGTTGACGTCGGCAGCGGCAGCCGATCCGTCCCTGGTGCGGAACATGCCGTCGCCGCCGCGCTCCAGCAGTTCCGGAGCGGGATTGACCAGCTTCAGACGCCCGACCACCACAACTGAAGCCGCATTCGAACCGCTGGGCACACTGGAGATCGTTCCGTCCTTGGCGAAAGTCACTTCGGTATCGGGCGGGATGCTGATCGGCCCGGCATCGCCGATCACATTCAAACCGGTACTGGTTTGCAATACGCCACTGGAAGTGACTTGCAGACTGCCGTTGCGCGTGTAAGCCTCCTTGCCATCCGCCCCCTGCACGGCGATCCAGCCCGGCCCCTGCACCGCCACATCCAGCGCGCGCCCGGTCTGCTGCATCACGCCCGGGGTGAAATCCGCACCCGCCGTGGAGTCCACCACGAACGTGCGCGTCGCCAATCCCTCGCCCACCAGCGGCACCGCACGGAACGTGTTCAGTGCGGCGCGGAATCCCGGCGTACTGGCATTAGCCAGATTTTCCGACACCGTCGCCTGCTGTTGCAGCACCTGGGATGCCCCGGTCATTGCGGTATAGATTAATCTGTCCATGACTGTCTCCTGGCTAGTCGGAAAATCCTAAGCCCTGCTCATTACCTCAAATTCACCAGCGTCTGCAGCACCTGATCCTGCGCCTTGATGGTCTGCGCATTCGCCTGATATATGCGCTGCGCGGTAATCATGTTCACCAGCTCGGCGGTCAGATCAACGTTGGAATCCTCCACAGAAGAAGACTGCAAAACCCCTAGGCTGCTCGTGCCCGGCGTTCCGAGCAGCGGCCCTCCGGACGCCGCGCTTTCCACCCATTCATTGTTCCCGACCGGCTGCAAACCGTGGGGGCTGGTAAAATTTGCCAGCAACATCTGCCCCAGGGCGCGCGACTGCCCGTTGGAATAGCGCCCGAGGATGATGCCATCCGAGCCGGTGCTGAATCCGTTCAGACGACCCGATGTGTAACCGTCCTGCGTCATGCTGTTCACCCCGAAGTTGCCGCCGAATTGCGAGGACTGGGAAAAGTCGAATGCCAGTGTCATCGGCGCCGCGCCGAACGGCGTGAATGCAGAGGAAGTCACCTGCCCCAGTCCGAACGGAGGCGCCGCCACCGGAGCCACCAATTTCCCCAACGTGTCGAAAGTCAGGGTAGTCAACGGTGTTCCGGCCGCCGGCAACATGGAATTGTCCAGGCTTAAAAAGGTTTGCCAGCTGTTGGTGGAGGATTTCTGGAAATACAGCGAGGCCACATGGCTGGACCCGAGACTGTCATATACCGTTATGGATGTTGAATTGTTATAGGTGCTGGGGTCAAGCAAATTGAACGCTCCCGCTCCGGCAGTCGTCACCGGGGCTGCGCCCAGCAGATTGGCGACCGTCGTATCGGCGCCAACATTGGCCACGGCAACCGTAGATCCGGTCCCGGCAGTGCCGGATTTGATCGTAATCGCGCCAGTGGCATCCGCGCTCACCATGACCGATTTTCCGGCGGCAACCAGCGTCGGATCGGCATTCACTGCGGTCTGAACAGCGCTCGCGAGTCCCGCCGAAGTCATATAGGTGGCGTTGGGGATGGCGATCGTCCCGGAAAGGACGCCGTCGACTGTCACGGTCATCTGGTCGTTCGTCGCATTGATGGTCAGCCCGGCCACTGCGCTGCCAGTCACATTGCCCTGGGTCAGCCCGACAGGGAAAGTGGCGCGCGAATCAAGATTCAAGCCGACTCCGATCGGCACGCCTCCGGCCGCCAGATTCGAGGTTTGCTTGGGCACCAGATCGGCAGTGGAAATCTGCAACGGTACGGGTTGCGCCGTATTGATGATCCCGGTCGCCGGATCGGCCATATAACCGGATATCTGATGTCCCTGGTTGTTGGCCATGAAACCGTTCTTGTCCACATGGAACTGGCCGTTGCGACTGTAGAGGATGGCGCCGTTCTGGTCGATCAGGCGAAAGAAACCCTGCCCGCTGATCGCATGGTCCATCGGGTTGTTGGTATTGGTGATATTGCCCTGGGTGAACTCCTGGGATATCGCGGCGACCTTGCTCCCCGTCCCGCTCTGCACCGAACTGGCGCCCGTCAGCGCCACCGCGAACCGGTCGGCAAAATGGGTCTGGGATTGCTTGAAACCCACCGTGTTTGCATTCGCGACATTGTTGCCTATCGTGTCCAGTTGCTTGGTCGATGAATTCAGACCGCTCAATCCTTGCTGAAAGCTCATGGTTCTCTCCTTAGTGTTAAACGATTTGTCTGACCTGCGATAAAGCAACGCCGTTCAGGTGGCCGACGCTCAGCGCGACCCCCTGCTTGTCCTGCGTGACACTGTTCACCATGCCGAACTGCAAGGCGGTCGTATCGACGGCCTTGCCTGCCTGGGTGGCGCTCACGGTAAAGGTATAGCTGCCGTCCGCCACACTGGCGCCCGCATCGTCGCGGCCGTCCCACTGCCAATTCATCAGGCCGACCGGCTGCGCGCCCAGCTTGACGTTGCGCACCAGCGCGCCGGCCTGGTCATAAATCGCGATCTCGACCTTGTCCACCGATTGCGGCAGATCCACACCGCCGAATGCTGTCCCGCTATTCAGATCCAGACCCTTGCCGGGGACCAGAACACCATGGCCTATCATGCTGGCCGCCTGCAGGGATTGATTGCTCACCATGCTGTCGCTTAATGCCTGCAGCGTTGCATTCAACTTGTCGATACCGGTCACGGTGCTGAGCTGGGCCATCTGGGACGTCACCTGCGCGTTATCCATCGGGTTGAGCGGATCCTGATTCTTCATCTGCGTGACCAGCAGCTTCAGGAAGCGATCCTGCGTGTCGCCAGCCGAAGCCGTTTTGGCCGATCCCGAATTTGCGTTCATCGAGGCAAACAATGCCGCGGCCGATCCTGTGTCCTGTGTGCTGCTAATCATAACGACTCCTTATTCTTGTGTTTCAGGAATTACCCTTGCTATTGCCCTATGGTCAGCGTCTTGAGTAACAGCGTCTTCGAGGTGTTCATCACTTCCACGTTATTCTGATAGGCGCGCGATGCCGAGATCATATTCACCATCTCATCCACCACATTCACATTGGGCATGGCCACATACCCCTGTGCGTCAGCCATCGGATGCTTGGGATCGTAGACCATCTTCATCGGCGAATTGTCTTCGACGACCGCATCCACTTTCACGCCCTGCGCGTCCCCGCCACCCATGGGCGTGGCGCTGAACACCACCTGTTTTGCCTTGTACGGCTGACCGGTGGGGCCGGTGGTGCTGTCGGCATTCGCCAGATTGCTCGCCACCACATTCAGGCGTTGCGACTGGGCCGTCATCGCCGAGCCCGCCACGTTAAAGATATTGAATAGAGACATCATCCACCTCCGCTAATTTCAAAAGCCGCCTTGTCAACCCTGTAACACCGCCAGCATTTCCTTGAGTTCGTCGCTGACGAACTTCACGCTGGCTTCATAGCGCACGGCGTTGTCGGCAAACTGCGCGCGTTCCACATCCATATCCACGGTGTTGCCGTCAGCACTCGGCTGTAGCGGTTTGCGATACATCAGCGGCGCGCCCATCACGGAATTCCCCGCGCTGCCGTCCAGATGCTGCGGCGCAGTCTTCACCACAGGCAACGCGGTGGATGTTCCAGCCAGCGCGTTCTGCAAAGCGCTGGCGAAATCGACATCTTTTGCCTTATAGTTGGGCGTGTCGGCGTTCGCGATGTTGGAAGCCAGCACCCCCTGCCGCGCCGCACGAAGATTCAGTGCGGTTTGGTGAAAGCGCGTCAAATCATCCAGTTTGCTGACCATCCTGCCCTCCTCTCCATCCACCATGCCTGTTTACATGGACGGCATACTAAATCCGTCCCGATAACCGCCATCCCCGAATAAGCGGCAGATTTCTGCCCCAATTCGGGCTTACCTGACCCTTCCCTATTTCGACTGTGCGCCTCACAATGTGCCCCATGAGAAATCTGCTTTTATTCATCGCGCTGCTGTCGAACTGCATGACGGTGCTCGCCGCACCGGGCAGCCAGGATCACGCGCAGATCAGGGAAACCGTCGCCGCTTTCGTCCGGCAGCAGACCGCGGCGTTGCCCGGAAAGGCCTCTTATCAGGTAAACGACATCGACCCGCGCATCGTATTGCCCTACTGCGCCAGACTCGACGCTTTCCTGCCTGCCGGCAGCCAACTGATAGGCAAGACCTCGATAGGCGTGCGCTGCGCGGACAACAACGGCTGGAGCATCCTGGTTCCGGTGCAGATCAGGCTCAGCCTCGATCTCCTGGTCAGTGCGCGCCAGCTTCAGTCCGGCCAGGTATTGCAAGAGGAAGATTTGGCCCGCCAAACCATTGAGATCACCCGAACCACCGGCTTTACCGACCCCGGACAGGTCGTCGGAAAAGTATTGCGCTACGGTATCGCCGCCGGCCAGGTATTGCGCGACGACATGCTGCGCCAGCCCTATAGCGTGGTACAGGGGCAAACCGTGCAGATCGTCGCGCAGGGCAAGGGCTACACCATACGCAATGAAGGTGTCGCGTTGAACAATGCCGGCACAGGCCAGCCCGTACAGGTGCGCATCGGCGCGGGACGCGTAATCAGCGGGGTAGCACGCGCCAGCGGCATCGTGGAGATCGACCCCTGAGCGCCGCGCATTTGCGCCCTGCGCCGGCTTGGGATATAAAGCCGACAGACGGCCCTAAACATTTCCGAATTTTTGCCGATAGCCATGTCAAACGAACGCAAAGTTTAAAAGTAACCGGACTGAGAGGACTACCGTGAAAATCGACAAACCTGGCAAACCAATACCGGCCACCCCTGTTGGGGAAGCGACCGCACGGTCCGCAGCCCGTGGCAAATCCGCTGCCGGCGCGCCTGCCGCGCAGCAACCCGCCAGCACCAGTGTCTCGCTCGGCTCCACCGCAACGCAGTTGAACAGCATTTCCAACAGCATGGCAAACACGCCCGTCGTCGATGCCGGCAAGGTTGCCGAAATCAGAAAGGCCATCAGCGAGGGGCGTTTCAAGGTCAACTCGGAAGTTGTCGCGGATAAACTGATCGAAACGGTGCGCGAACTGATAGGCGGCAAAGCCTGATGTTCAAGAACTCCCGGTGACAATGGCAGCTATCCCTCAATTGGTCGCGGCATTGGCCGCGGAGCACTCGGCGTTGCTGGAGTTTCTGGCTTTGCTGGAACGGGAACAGGCGATGCTGATAGAAAACCGCATCGACCAGTTGCTTGATTTGTCCGAGCAGAAATCCACCGACGCACTCAATCTCGATCAGTTGGCCGAAACACGGCGCACCCTGTTACAAAATAACATCCTGAGATCCGGCATCGCTCCCGCGGGGAATGCGCCCAAATCGGCCCACCCGCTTCCGGACGCTCTTGACGCGGATGCGATACTCGCGTGGCTGGGAAAGCACAGCCCGGAAGGCCTGTCCATCTGGCAGAATATCCGCGACCTGGCATATCGCGCCCAACAGCTCAATCGCACCAATGGCGAGTTGATACAGATGAAGCTGCGCTACAACCAGCAAACCCTTGCGGTTCTGAGCAAGGCGGCGGACAAGGCCAACCTGTACGGCCCCGATGGCCAGCACAATTTCACACCGGGTAGCGGAAGATCTCTGGGTAGCGGCTGACCAAAGACCGGTTATTCCATGCGGGGATCACGGCATGCGGTCTTCAGCCGTCTGTTCCCGTTCGGTATTGGGCGACAGGATCGTGATGCTCACGCGCCGGTTCCTGGCGCGGTTTTCCGCGCTATCGTTCGGAACCAGCGGATGGGTGGAAGCCAGCCCGACCACAGACAAACGATCCTCCGGCACGCCGTTAGCGACCAGCATTCTGACCACGCTGCTGGCACGCGCCGAAGACAACTCCCAATTGGAAGGGAACTGCGCGGTCGTGATGGGGATATCGTCGGTGTGCCCCTCCACTTCGACAGGCCAGTCTTCCTCGCTCAGGACTGCGGACACATCGCGCAACACCTCCAGCGAGCCCGGCTGCAATACCGCGTCGCCGGTCTTGAACAATGAACTCGCACTGATATCGAGCACCACACCGCGCCTGGTCGGATTGATGCTGACCAGATGCTGATCGATCAGCGGGGACATCGCCTTGCCCAGCCCGTTGGCCAGATTTTTCATCCGCTCCTGGATCTTCCTCTGCTGCTCGCCCAAACGCGCAGTGCGCCTGTCCACCAGGGTCTTGAGCAACTGCTCGTGCTCGTTGTGCACGATGGAATCGGGGGTCGGTTTGGCGTCCCGGGTAAATGCAATGTTCAGCGCATCGCTGAAGGTTTTGTATTTCGATTCGTTCACCGAGGAGATCGAGTACATCACCACAAAAAAGGCGAACAGCAGGGTAACGAAGTCGGCATAAGAGATCAGCCAACGGTCGTGGTTGTCATGCTCGAAGCGTTTTCTGCGGCGCGCCATCGTCAGGGAAGATAACTTTTCAGTTTGACCTCAACCAAGCGCGGGTTGTCGCCGTTGGCAATCCCGACCAACCCGTCCACGACCATTTCCTTCATGTGAGTCTGTTGCATGATGATGGATTTCAATTTGTTCGCCACCGGCAGGAACAGCAGGTTTGCAAAAGCCACGCCATAGATCGTCGCCACGAATGCGACGGCGATACCGCCGCCCAATTTGCCGGGATCGGTGAGATTCTGCATCACGTGCATCAGGCCCAATACCGCACCGATGATGCCGATGGTGGGGGAATAACCGGCGGCCGCCTCCCATACGCGCGCCGATTGCCAGCGCAATTGCTCCCAGGAATGGATATCCACGTCCAGCGCTTCGCGGATTTTCTCGGCGCTGTTGCCATCGACCAGCAGGTGCAACCCCTTCTTCAAGAACGGATCCTTGACGGTAATCAGACGCCCCTCCAGCGCAAGTATGCCCTCCTTGCGCGCCAGCACGCTGTATTCGATCAGTTTCATGATCAATTCGCGGCCGTCCTGCCTGGGCGTAACGAACGCCCAGCCACCCATTCTGATTGCCATAAAAAACACCCCGGACGGGCATTGCACCATCACCGCGCCCAGCGTGCCGCCAAACACGATCAGGAAGGCCGCGCCCTGAAACAGGATAGAAAGGTCGCCGCCCTCGATCACCTGGCCGCTCACGATGCCGACCAGACCGACTATCAGACCCAATATCGTAAGCTTATCCATCAATAGCCTTTCATCCGTCCGCGCAACCTCGCCACCGCCTGGCTATGCAGCTGGGAAACGCGCGACTCGCTCACGCCCATCACCTCGCCGATCTCGCTCAGATTCATCTCCTGCTCGTAAATCATGCCCATCAGCATCCGCTCGCGTTCGGGCAGGTTTTCGATCGCATGTGTCAGTTCCGCCCTGAAACGCCCGTCCTGCAGCAGTTCCAATGGGTCCGCATCCTGGCTGAACTCGAAGCGCTCGAAAAAATCGTCCTGGTCTTCATCGTGAAAATCCTCGTAGTACACCAGTTGCGCGCCGCGCGACTCCTGCAACATCTGCTGGTATTCCTCCAGCGGCATCCCGAGTTCCCGTGCAATCTCGGATTCGTTGGGCGGCCTGCGCAGTTTCTGCTGCAATTGGCTGATGGCCGTTTCGATGCGCCGCATGTCGCGGCGCAGGCTGCGCGGCAGCCAGTCGGCCGCCCTCAGCTCGTCCAGCATCGCGCCGCGGATGCGCTGCGATGCGTAGGTCTCGAACTGCGCCCCGTGGATTTCGTCGTAGCGTGTAGCCGCATCCAGCAGGCCTATCATGCCCGCCTGGATGATGTCGTCGATCTGCACGCTGTAGGGCAATTTGGACATCATCTGGTGTGCGATCCGTTTCACCAGATAGGCATATTCCCGCAGGCACTGTTCCTTGTCGTTGATTCCGGCAGCCGTGTACATGCCCGTCAGTTTACAACGTGCGCCATTTCTCTGCTGAACCGTCGTTGGGACTGCGGTGCCTGCTTCAACAGGTCGCGCATGGCGGTGCTTGCGCCGTTTTCTGCGCCGTCATGGCACCCGGGCATCGTCAACAATCTATGCGCCAATCCCATATAAGACTGGGCTGCGTTGCCGGTCGGGAAAGCATCGACCACCGGCCTGCCCAGTTGTGTGGCGCGCATCAATTTGTCGTCACGGGGTATGCAGCCCAGATATTCCAGGCGTGCAGCAAGATTGCGGCGTGCCAGTCTTGCCATGTTTTCAAACACCGTGATGGCGGCTTCCTCGTCGGCGACCTTGTTCACCACGATCTCAAACTGCACATGGGCATACTCCAGCGCCATGCGCTTGATCAATGCATAGCTTTCGGTGATACCACTGGCCGTGGCATCCACCACAACCAGCAATGATGTTCCGCTCTCCCTATCTGATGCGGTTGCATAGCGATTCCCCGCAGGCATGGCCGCATCCACCAGTATCACATCCATGCCGCCGCTCACTTCGGCCAGGGCGTTTTCCAGACGGGACCGGCTTGCCGTATCCGGCTTGCATCGCGCACGCGCAGTGGACAATACGGAAAATCCCGACGCGCTCAGCACCGCTTCGCCAAGCCCGCACTTCCCCCGCACCACATCCAGCAGGTCATGCCTGGCATACAAACCGAGACGGTCCGCCACATTGCGCGGCGCATCGTTTTCATCCAGCACCAGCACATCCTTGCCGGAGCGTGCCAGCGCAGCGGCAAGGTTGATGACCATGCAGGTACGCCCCACCCCGTGTTTGCCCGCCACCAGCGTGATCGCACGGGTCCGGCCGCGCACCTCCGACACGTTACTGACAGAACTACTAGCGTGTCGTGCCTGCACCAGCAGACGGCGCAAACCATCGGCCTGATCCGCCGGGTCAGTGCGCATGGGCCGCCTCCCCTGCCATCATCACCGGGAACTCCAGCTCGTGCAAAGCGAATGGCGACTCCTCTTCCTTGGCCTTGAGCGCGCGGTGCAACAGATAATCCAGATTGGCGGGATGCAGATCCTCGGGCACGCGCTGGCCGTTGGCCACGTAGCGCAACACCAGCCGATGGCGCACCGCAACATCAAGCACCGCGCCGAGCGCCGCCGCCTCGTCCAGCTTGGTCAGGATGCATCCGATCGCCCTTTCGCCGCGGTACATGCGCACCACGTCTTCCAGCGTCTCTCCGCTGCTGGTGGCATTCAGCAACAGCAGGCGCTTGATGCCGATCTTGTCGAACATCTCGTTCTGGTCGCCGACGCGCTCGTCGCGCTGCCCCATGCCCATGGTATCGATCAGCACGAGATGCTTGTTGCGCAAAGAGGAAAGCGCCATGCGCAGATCCTCGGCATCCTTCACCGCATGCACGGCCACGCCGAGTATCTTGCCGTATATCTTGAGCTGGTCATAAGCGCCGATCCGGTAGCTGTCCGTCGTCAGCAACGCCACCTTGTCCGCACCGTAGCGCACCACGGCGCGAGCCGCCAGTTTGGCCGTGGTGGTGGTTTTCCCCACGCCGGTCGGGCCGATCAGCGCATACACGCCCCCCTTCTGGACGATATCGTCCGACTCGCCCGCGCTGAGCAGATTGTGTTTCAGCACCTGCTTGATCCACGACTCGCCATGGGCGCTTCCCGCCGGCATCTTGTTCAGCAACTTCCCCGCCAGCCGCGCGCTGAAACCCGAATTCAGCATGCCGCGCAACAGCCCCGCGCGTTGCGGATCCAGCTGCTGAACATTGGTCCACGACATCGCGGCAAGCTGCTGCTGCAATATGCTGCGCATGGATTTGATTTCGCCGAGTATCGAAGACTCCGCAGTGACGCCCGGCGCGCGCACCGGAGCGATTTTTTCCCTGGCTGCTTCGGCCTGCGGTTTGCTGATTGCCGCCAGCTGGGCGATGCCCGCCGATTGCTGCCTGACGGCTGAGCCTGGCAGCTGCCCTTTGACAGCCGGTGCCCTTGGCTTGGCCGGCGACGCCTTGGGCCTGGCTTCCTGCGCCCTGTCGGTCAACTGCATGATGGACTCATTGGCCATCGCGATGATCTCCACCCCCTCATCGGTGTTGCGATTGGACAGTATCACGGCCTCGCTGCCCAGCTGGTTGCGAATTTCCAGTAATGCCTGACGTGCTGTCGGGGCGACGATTTTTCTGATGTTCATGCTCCACCTCCTACCATTGCTGTTACCCGGATCGTTTTGAAGTCCGGCACTTCATCGTGTGAGATCACCCTGATGCTCGGCACCGCGCGCTTCAGGAAGCGTGCCAGCAGATCGCGCAACTGTGAGGGAACCAGCATCACCGTCGGCAAACCCATCTGCTCCTGTGCCTTGGCTGCCGCGCGGGTCTCGCGCAGCACCGTGTCGGCCAGACCCGGCTCGATGCCGACGCCGCTCTGGCTGGCTTGCATCGCCTGCATCAGGATGTACTCCAGCTCCTTGTCCATACCGATCACCTGCAGCTCCTGGGCGGAGGGATAGAACTGCTGCACGATGGCCGGCCCGAGCGCGATGCGTACCAGTGCGGTAAGCTGGTAGACATCCTGGGTGCGCGGCGCGTTCTCCGCCAGCGTTTCGGCGATGGTGCGCATGTCGCGGATGTGCATGCCCTCGTCCAGCAGGTTCTGCAACACCTTCTGCACCGAACCCAGCGGCAGCGTCTTGGGCACCAGATCCTCCACCAGTTTGGGAGATACCTTGCCGAGATGCTCAAGCAATTGCTGCACCTCCTGCCGGCCCAGCAACTCCGCCGAGCGCGTGCTGATCAAATGGCTCAGATGGGTCGCCACAACAGTCCCCGGATCAACCACCGTATAGCCCATCATCTGCGCCTGATCCCGCACCGCCGGATCGATCCAGACTGCCGGCAGGCCGAAAGCAGGATCACGGGTCTGGGTGCCGGCCAGCTCGCCGGACACACTGCCGGGGTTGATCGCCAGCAGCATGTTCGGGTAAGCCTCGCCGCTGCCGATCTCCACCCCTTTGAGGGTGATGCGGTAACCGTTGGGGCGCAGATCCAGATTGTCGCGGATATGCACAGGCGGCGGCAGGAAGCCGATCTCCTGGGTGAACTTTTTGCGGATGCCTTTGATGCGGCGCAGCAGCTCGCCGTCCTGCGCCTTGTCCACCAGGGCTATCAGGCGATATCCCACTTCCAGACCGAGCACGTCGACCTGCGCGACATCTTCCCAGCTCGCCTCCAGCGGCTCGGCGATCACCGGCTGGGTCGCGGTGGCGGTTTCCTCCGCCTGCTGCTTTCTTCCCTCTGCCTGAGACAGGTGATAGGCCAGCCAGCCCATCGCACCCGCCAGCAGCAGGAACGCAAAGTGCGGCATGCCCGGAATCAGCCCCATCGCCCCGATGATCGCGGCAGTCAGCATGATGACCTGGGGTTGCTTGAACAACTGGCCGACCAGCTGCTGGCCGATGTTCTGCTCGCTGGCCACGCGGCTTACCACCAAGCCGGCGGCGGTCGAGATCACCAGCGCCGGAATCTGCGCCACCAGCCCGTCGCCTATGGTCAGCAGGGTATAGTATTTGGCGGCGGTGGCGATATCCAGATCGTGTTGCAGCACGCCGACGATCAGGCCGCCGACGATGTTGATCAGCAGAATGATGATGCCCGCGACCGCATCGCCGCGTACGAATTTGCTGGCGCCGTCCATCGCCCCGTAGAAATCCGCCTCCTGCGACACTTCGGCGCGACGCTTGCGCGCAACATCTTCACCGATCAGACCCGCGTTCAGGTCGGCATCGATCGCCATCTGTTTCCCTGGCATCGCATCCAGCGTAAAGCGCGCGCCCACCTCGGCGATTCGGCCCGCACCCTTGGTAATCACCACGAAGTTGATGACCACCAGGATCGCGAACACCACGATACCGACCGCATAGTTGCCGCCCACCAGGAAATGCCCGAACGACTCGATCACCTTGCCCGCCGCATCGGGCCCGGTATGCCCCTCCAGCAAAACAACCCGTGTGGAAGCCACGTTCAGCGACAGGCGTAACAGGGTCGTGATCAGCAATATGGTGGGAAATACCGCAAAGTCCAGCGCCTTGTTGGTGTTCATGCTGACCAGCAGCACCATGATGGAAACCGCGATATTGAAGGTGAACAGAATATCCAGCAGGATAGGCGGCAACGGCAGCACCATCATCGCCAGGATCATCACGATCAGGATGGGTCCGGCCAGCGTGACCATCCCGGCGCGTTTAAGAAAGTTTTGCAGTATCAGCAGTAGATTCATGTCTCATTCCCTCATGCAGTAGTCAGGGCCGCGGCCGGATCCAGCTCGGCCGGCACCGGCAAATCACCCGGTTCCTGTGGATATGCGCCTCCCTGCTTTGCGTAACGGCGCAACTGGTAAACGTAGGCCAGCACCTCGGCCACCGCGGTATACAAGGCTTCCGGGATCGCTTCGCCCAGGTCGGTATGTTTGTGCAGCGCGCGCGCCAGCGGCGGCGCCTCCAGGATAGGCACATTGTTTTCTTTGGCGATCTCACGGATGCGCAGCGCCAGCAGGTGCGAGCCTTTCGCCACAACGATAGGCGCGCCCGCAGCCCGGCGGCGCTTGCCCCCCGCAGCCGGCACTTCGCTGTCGCTGTATTTCAACGCCACAGCATAGTGCGTCGGGTTGGTCACCACCACGTCGGCGGTCGGTATCTCCGACATCATGCGGCGGCGTGCCGCCTCGCGTTGCAGACTGCGGATGCGGCCCTTGACCATGGGATCACCCTCGGTCTCCTTGGCCTCCTGGCGCACCTCCTCCTTGGTCATCATCAGCTGCTTGTTGTGGTCCCACAGCTTGAATGGCACATCGACCAGCACGATCAACAGCATCGCGCCGACTATCGTCATAAAACTCACGCCGACCAGATGGCCCATCTCGGGGACGGCGGCCATGACCGACTGCGTGCCCAGCGCCATCACCTGATCCCGGTTGTGCCAGATCACCCACGCGGCCACGCCGCCGACGAGCAGAGATTTGCCGATCGCCTTGGCCAGCTCGATCAGCGCATGCATGGAGAACATCCGGGCAATGCCGGATAGCGGGTTCATTTTGGAAAATTTCGGCTGGATCGCCTCTATGCTGAACATCCAGCCGTTCAGCAACAATGGAGAAAATGCGGCGGCCAGCAATACGGCAAAAAGAAACGGGGCGAACGTGAACAATGCATCCAGCGCCATATCGTACAGGCGCGGAATGATCAGGCTGGAGTTGAAAGCCAGGTCCCGGTTGAGCGTCAGCCCGTCGCGCAGGGACTGCACCATATGACGCGTCAGGGATGCGCCCATGAACCACAGGACCCCGCCGCCCGCCAGCAATACGGCGAACGTGGACAACTCCTGCGAGCGCGCGACCTGGCCTTTTTCTCTCGCCTGATCAAGTCGCCGCTGTGAGGGCTGTTCGGTTTTTTCTAGATCGCTGTCTTCTGCCATGATGGACTCCGCTGGTCATGGCAATTATCGACAACATGGGAAAGTTCAATCGGGCGAATAGCGATGTAAATCGGCGGTTATTTTGGCACTCTCAAATAGGCCAGCACACGTTCCGCCAGTTTGTCCAGTGGCAGGATCTCGTCCACCGCGCCAATCTCGATGGCTTCGCGCGGCATCCCGAACACCACGCAACTGGCCTCGTCCTGGGCGAAGTTGTATGCGCCAGCCCGGTGCATCTCCAGCATCGCTGTCGCGCCATCCTTGCCCATCCCGGTCAGCATCACGCCGACCGCATGGCTGCCCAGTACTTTTGCGGCCGCCTTGAACAGCACTTCGACCGAAGGGCGGTGGCGGTTCACCGGCGGATCCTGGTTCAGCACGATCCGGTAAACACCCCCCGGCACCCGCTCCAGCAGCATATGCGAATGCCCCGGCGCGATATAGACCGTGCCCGCCAGTATCTTCTCCTGATGCTCCGCCTCTTTCACCCGCATCCGGCACAAACTGTCCAGACGCGCGACGAAAGACCGGGTGAACGATTCCGGCATATGCTGTGCTATCAATATCGGGGGCGCATGGTGCGGCATGCCCGACAGGAACACCTTGATGGCTTCCGTGCCCCCGGTCGAAGACCCGACCACGATGCAGCGCTGACCGAACGCGGGCATGGCCGTTGCGCCGACCGTCATTTCGCACCCGGTCTGGCGACCGGCTCGTAAACAGTATTGCCGCGCAGCTTGAAATAGGCGTCGGCATGATAGAAATTCTCCGAATGCCCGGCAAACAGCAGGCCGTCGCCGCGCAGCAGGGGCGCAAATTTCTTGAGCACCGCCAGCTGGGTCGCCTTGTCGAAGTAAATCATCACATTGCGGCAGAAGATCGCGTCCAGTTGCTCGCGTATCGGCCAGGCCGCATCCAGCAGGTTGACGCGCCTGAAGACGATCATTTTTTGCAGCTCGGGCCGCACCTGCACGAATCCCGCGTCTTCGCCCTTGCCGCGCACAAAGAACTTGTCGACCTGCTGTGCCGTCATCCTGGCGACCGACTCCAGCTTGTAACGGCCGATACGCGCGGTTTCCAGCACCTTGGTATCGAGATCCGATGCGACGATCCTGACCGGATTATCGAAGCTGCCGTAGGTATCCACGGCCGTCATCGCCATCGAATAGGCTTCCTCGCCCGTCGAGCAGGCCGAACACCACAATTCGACAGGGCGTACCTTGCCCAGTTTGCGCAGTTGATCGGCCAGAATTTGGAAATGATGTGCCTCGCGGAAGAACGAGGTCAGGTTGGTGGTCAGCGAATTGGTGAATTCCTCCCACTCTGCCGGGTCGCCGCGTTGCAGGCGTTGCAGATATTCCGCGAAGGTCTTGATACCCGTGGCACGCAACCGCCGCGCCACCCGGCTGTACACAAGCTCCTGCTTGGACTCGCTCAGCGATATCCCGGCACGCCGGTGTATCAGTTTGCTGATCAGCTGAAAATCCTGCGTGGTGAAATGAAATTCCCGGACCGGCTCGTCACTCATATTTCCGCTCACTCCCGATCGACGATGGACGGAGCGTTAAACCCCATGACATGCCGCTCATGCAGGCACGCAGGTGCTTCAATGCGCGCGCACGTCGCTCAACAATTCCTTGATATCCAGTATCAGCACGATATCCCCGTCGCTGGACATCGTGACGCCCGCGACCCCCTTGGGCCTGAAGGTGTCCAATGATTTGATCACGACATCGTCGTGCCCGGCAAAGGAATCTGCCGACAGGATGAAACTGTTGTTGCCGAATTGCATCAGCACCCCGACTTCCGCATCCCCGCTTTGCTTCCAGCCGATCAGCTGCGCCAGCGGCAACACCGGCAACACTTCGCCGCGCACCACCATGGTGGCTTTGCCTGAGACTTGCTGCAGCGATTCCGGGGTGACCGAAAGTATCTCGCGCACCATGGACAACGGCACCGCAAAAGACTGGTCGCCCAGACGCAGGATCAGCACGGGCAGAATTGCCAGCGTCAGCGGCAGCTGTATGGTGATCACGGTGCCTTTGCCGAACTCGGACTGGATGTTGACCACGCCATTGAGTTTCTGGATATTGGTCTTCACCACATCCATGCCAACTCCGCGGCCCGAGACACTGGAGATTTCATCCTTGGTGCTGAAACCCGGCAGGAAGATCAGCTCCAGACACTGGTTCTCGTCCAGCGTATTCGCCACCTCGCTGGTGATCAGTCCTTTCTCGACCGCCTTGCTGCGGATCACTTCGGGGCGCATGCCTTTGCCGTCGTCGGCGATCGTGATCAGGATATGGTCGCCTTCCTGGCGGGCGCTCAATTCCACGATGCTCTTTTCCGGCTTGCCGGCGGCGATACGTCCCTCGACGGTCTCCACCCCGTGGTCCACCGCGTTGCGCACCAGATGCACCAGCGGATCGTTGAGGTCCTCGATCATGGTCTTGTCCATTTCGGTATCTTCGCCGACCAGCACCAGCTCCACGTCCTTGCCCAGCGATCGCGCCAGATCGCGCGCCAGGCGCGGATATTTCTTGAACAAACGGCCGATCGGCTGCATGCGCGTCTTCATCACCGCGTTCTGCAGATTCACCACCAGCATGTCCAGCTGGCTGACCGCCTGGTCCAGCTCGTGCAAAGTCTCCGCATCATTGCGCCCCTGGATGATGTCGGAACGCAAATGGGTCAAGCGGTTCTTGGTCAGGCCGATCTCGCCGGACAGGTTCAACACCTGATCCAGACGGTCGGTATCCACGCGTATCGTGGTTTCCTTGGCTTCCTTGGCCGGTATATCGCCGTCGCGGCGGCCTATGGTGGCGCCGGGCACGTCGGTCGCGCGCCGCCCGAATGCCGCCCGTGTGGATTCCTCCTCGGAAACGGCAGCAGCGATCTTTTCCGGATCGCGCGTCGCACCCACTTGGGCGACGATATCGGTGCCGGTCAGCGCGCGGTACAACTGGTCCCAATCCACGCTATCGGGACCGGTCCCGTTTTCAGTATTCGCTGACATCGACGAGGGGGCCGGCGATGGTTCAGCCGCCTTCCTGTCGGAACGCGCAGCCAGCGCCGGAACTTTTTTGCCGACCAGCGCGGCTTGCAAGGCTTCGGTTATTTCAGCGGGCGGAGCGCTGGGTTGCAGGCTTTGCTGCAACGAGGCAAACATCCTGCGCACTTCCGCAGTCGCCGCAAAGATCACATCCATGAGTTCGGCGCTCAAAACCAGATCGCGGTTGCGCAGTTTGTCGAACAGGTTCTCCGTGATGTGGCAAAGCGCCACCAGTTCGCCCGCATTCAGAAAACCGGCTCCCCCCTTGATCGTGTGAAATCCGCGGAATATCTCGTTGAGCAACTGGCTATCCGCCGGAGTTTTTTCCAGTCCCATCAGCTTGCTGTCCACATCGGACAGCATATCCCCCGCCTCGACCAGGAAATCGCTTAGCAAGTCTTCCATACCGGCAAAGTCATTCATACCATTCTCCTTGTCTGGGAAGTGGGGAGTGGGAAGTGGTGAGTGGGTTTTCCACTTCCCACTGAGGCACGCAGTGCCGCTCCACTATCCACTTCCCAGCCCCTATCAAAAACCCAAACTTTCCAGCAACTCATCCACCTGATCCTGGTTGCTCACCACATCCGTGCGGCCCTTTGCATTGACCACCGGCCCATTCAACAGGGAAGGATTCAGATCGGCCTTGACCGAAGCCGGCGCGTTCTCGACCAGCAAGGCCAGCAACTGCTGCTCCATTTCCTGGGTGACGGCAGTGATCTTCTTGATGACCTGTCCGGTCAGGTCCTGGAAATCCTGTGCCATCATGATCTCCATCAGGTAGGCATTGGTCTCTTTGGCTTGCTTCGGCACCTCATTCAAAAACGACTGGGTTTGCATCGCAAGCTTCCTGAATTGCTCCACATCGAGTTTGTTGTCGAACAATAGCTGCCATTGCCCGGATAACTGGTGCGCTTCGACCTCCATCTTTTCGACCAGCGGTTGCGCGGCCTCGGTCGCATTCAACACGCGGTCCGCGGCTCGCTCGGTCATGGTCGCGACATAATTCAAACGGTCGCGTGCATCCGGGATTTCGGCTGCCGCCTTTTCCACCAGCTTGCTCAGTCCCAGCTCGCGCAATGAATCGTGCAAGTTGCGGGCCATCAGGCCGATCTGGTTGATCACTCTTCCGGAATCGGCCTCGCCCCCGATAGGCACCACATTTTCGGCCGAAGCGGCTATTTTTATCCCGGCGCTATTGGCTGCCACAATACTGTCGAACAGCGCTTCGAGGTCATCTGAATCCTGAGTTGCGGAATTAGTCGTCATGGCATCACTCACTTATTCATGGTTTGAAAAACTTTCTTCAACTTCTCGTCCAGAGTGGCAGCCGTGAAAGGTTTCACGACGTAACCGCTCGCCCCCGCCTGTGCCGCCGCGATGATATTTTCCTTTTTTGCCTCGGCAGTCACCATCAGCACCGGCAGATGCTTGAGCTTGGCATCCGCGCGTATCTCCTTCAACAGCTCGATGCCTGTCATGACAGGCATATTCCAGTCCGACACCACAAAATCGAATGTTTCCGCACGCAACTTGGCCAGTGCTTCAACGCCGTTCTCCGCTTCCTGCACATTGGAAAAACCCAATTCTTTAAGAAGATTTCGCACGATGCGACGCATCGTGGAAAAATCATCCACCACCAAAAATCTTGTGTTTTCTATTCCCATAACAAACTCCTTAATGCAGGGGCAGGTTTCAAACCCGCCCCTGCGAAACCAGCAACATCATGCCAACAACGGACGCAGCGTTGAAGACAAAATCATCGAATCAAATTTCGGCACATAATAATCCACACCGACACGCTGTCCCATGGCCCTATTCGCTTCGGAAGACAGCGACGAATGCATCACTACCGGTATGCCGTCAAAACGCCGATCCGACTTGATGTGCTGGGTCAACACATAGCCGTCCATCTCGGGCATTTCCGCATCGGTCAGTATCACCTGGATCTGGTCGCGCAGGACCGTCCCGGCGCTCTGCGCGGTGTCCGCCATCGCCCTGAGCCTGTCCCATGCCTCGTTGCCGTTGTTGGACTGCACGTGCTTGACGCCCATCTTGTCCAGCACCTCGATGATCTTTCTGCGCGCCACCATCGAGTCATCGGCAAAGAATATGCATATATCATTTCTCGAATCGACCTTTTCGACGTTGCCGACGATCGCCTCGCCGAAAGCATTGGCCAGAATCTGCTCGACATCCAGTATCGAAATCAGCATGCCGTCCGGCAACTCGGTAATAGCCGTGATCAATGCGCTCTTGTCCGACAGCATCCCTTCTGTGGCGCGGACCTTTTCCCAGTCCACGCGGATGATACGATCCACCCCCTCCACCAGAAACCCCAAGACATGTCGGCTATATTCGGCAACCAGCATGGTCTCATGCTTTTTCGTCGGGGTGATTCCCATGAAGCTGGCCAGGTTCAGTACCGGCATCACATGCCCGCGCAACGATACGATGCCGTCCACACCGCTCGGCATATTGGGAGTGCGGGTGATCTTGCCGACATTGCAGACTTCCTTGACCTTGAATACGTTGATGCCGAATTTTTCTTCGCTGCCCAGGCTGAACAACAGGATTTCCATCTTGTTGGTGCCCGCCAGATTGGTGCGCGCATCAACCTGATGGATCAAGTCGTCCTGATCGTTTCTCAACATATCATCCGTATAACTCATCTCTATCTCCCTCGTCTGGGAAGTGGAGAGTGGGTTTCCTGCTTTCCACTGAGGCACAAAGTGCCGTTCCACTTCCTACTCCCTACTAACTGTCAAGCCAATAATCGCGCCAGAGTCTGCGCCAGTCTCTGCGGTTCAAATTTTGCGACGTACTCATCCACTCCGACAGCCTTGCCCAGCTGTTTATTCGATGAACTGCTCAACGAAGAGTGCATCAACACCGTTATGCCTTCAAACCGCTTGTCCGATTTGATCTTGCGGGTCAGCATATAACCGTCCATCTCCGGCATCTCCACATCGGTCAGGATGACATGCAGTCTGTCCCTGAGAAGCTCATGTGTTGATTCTGCCGAGTCCGCCATTCTGGACAATTCTGCCCAAGCCTGGCGACCGTTGATTGCGGATATATATTTCACCTGCATCGCATCCAGCGTGCGCGATATCTGGTTGCGCGCCACCGACGAATCATCCACAAAAAATACCGTGCGCTCCCTCCCTAACGGCTGCACATTTTTAAAAACACTCTCGTCGTAGCGACTGGTTTCAGAAAGAACTTTTTCCACGTCCATCATCATCACCAAACGGCCATCGCTTAGTTCGGTGATCGCTGTGACCAACCCGCCCATTTCCGCCATCAGCATCGCGGGGGGTACGCGCATCGCCGACCAGTCCAGGCGCAGGATATTATCCACCGCCCTGACCAGAAACCCCTGGGTCTGGCCGTTATATTCGGTGACGATCATGATGTCCGGCTTAGTATCTGTCTCGATGCCGATATATTTGGCCAGATCGATCACCGGCACCAGCGAACCCCGCAAGCTCACCATCCCCTCTACAGACGCAGGCATTTCCGGTGCCCGGGTGATCTCGGGTATACGCATCACCTCGCGCACCTTAAATACGTTGATGCCAAATGTTTCCTCGCGATTGCTGCGCGCATCCTTGCCCAGCGAAAACATAAGAATCTCAAGCTTGTTGGTTCCCGCAAGCTTGGTGCGCGCATCAATGTTCTTCAACAAGTCAGACATTTGTTCTCCTTAGCCCCTCCAGCCCCTTTAATCAGGGGAGGTTGGGAGAGGCTTTATTCTATTGCACACTTGGTCAATGGATACCCGGCCTTCTTCAACTCATCTGCAGATTTCGCCAGCTCAAGGGTAGCAACTTTGGTTTCCCTGGCCGAAGCCGCATTGCTATCCACCAGGACGGTGACGTTCTCCAGGCTGATCGCGACGCCATGCCCGGCCTCCGATTGCTCCCGGGATGCCAACGCAATATGTTCGACCCGACCGGATACGCTCACCGTCGCCGCCATGATCTCCTTCAGCCCCTCGCCGTTCTTGCGGATCAGTTCGATGCCATTTCCCACCTCGGCAACCGCGCCCTGCATGGACTTGACCGCAGTAACGGAAATCGCATTGATCTCGCCTATGGTGTTGGCGATATCCTTGGTGCTGGTTGCGGTGCGTTCCGCCAGCTTGCGCACCTCGTCCGCCACCACCGCAAATCCCCGTCCCTGCTCGCCCGCACGTGCCGCTTCGATCGCGGCGTTCAGTGCCAGCAGATTGGTCTGATCGGCGATCTCCTTGATCGCGTTTGCGATCGTACCGATCTTCTGGATGGAGGCCCCCAAGTCGGAAATCGTCTTGCTGGAAGATTGCACAGTATCCGCCACCTTGCTGGTCGCGGCGATACTCAGCTCCATGTTGCGATTGTTTTCCTCGACAGTCTTTTGCATCGCCTGCACATCGGCCATCGAATCCGCCGCCATGTTCGCCACCTCGGCCACCGACTGGCTATACTCCTCCATCGTGGCCGCGATCGCCTGGATGTGGTCCTGCTCCTTGATGACATTGCCGGTGACGACGCCAACCTTGCCGTCGACCTGGCCGATGAAATCCTTCATATGCCTGGAGGACTGGGTTATTTCATCCACCATGGTGCGCAAATAGGATTCCATCGTTTGTGTCTTGCACAACAATCCGCCCATTTCATCCAGGATTGAAATATCCAGATCGCTATCGAGCTCACCCTGCATGATCCTTGTAAACGAGCGTTCCACAATCTCCAGCGGGCGCACGATCAGCATCTTCACGAACATGCCTATCCCGAAGAACAGCAGGATATGCAGGCCGATCTGGCCGTAGATCAGTTGTTCCGCCAGCAGCGCGTCATGCTCCTCAAAATGCGCCCGGATATACAATTGGCCCAGGCACAGCATGACCGCCAGGCTGCCCTGTATCAGCACCTGCATCTTGGTGTGCAGCGGCCAGTTCTTGAACTTCCAGCGTTCGTATTTCGATCCTATCTCCGCGCCGGACTGGTTCAATTCCCGGTACAGACCCTCGGCCTCGGCCACCAGGTCGCGCGACGGCTTGCGGCGCACCGACATATAGCCGACGATCTTGCCCGCTTCCATCAGCGGCACCACCGTGGCCTGCACCCAGTAGTGGTCGCCGTTCTTGCAGCGGTTCTTGACCACACCCCGCCACGGGCGCCCCGCTTTCAACGTATCCCACAACCACTTGAAGGCCTGCGGCGGCATGTCGGGATGGCGCACCATGTTATGGCTGCGCCCCATCAACTCTTCGCGGGTATAGCCGGAGATCGCCACGAACGCGTCATTCGCATAGGTGATGACCCCCTTCAGGTCGGTCTTGGACACCAGTGTCGCATTGGTCGGGAAGTTCACTTCCTTCTGTGATATGTAGGCATTCCTGTTCTGCATATTTTTCTCAAAAAATATAAGACGTATTTAGTGCGGCTGATTTCTGTTTACCAAAATGCTTTGCTTGCGCCGGCTCAAACCCTGAAGCGGCTCACGGCGCTCTGCAATTCCCTGGCCAAACCCTCCAGCCGCACGATATCCTGCGAGTTCGAGCGAACCGCCGCGCTGTTCTCCTCGGACATTTGCGCGATCTTTTCGACGTTGCGCGCGATCTCGGTGCTGGCCAGGCTTTGCTCGCTGACCGAGGCCGCGATGTCGTTCACGCCCTGGGTGGATTGGGATACCGCCTCGCCCGCCTGCCCCAGCATGGTGGCGACGCGCTCCACCTGTTCCTGGGTCGCCTGCAGGGAACGCAGGCCGGATTGCACCACCGCCTCGACTGCAGTTGATTTCTGTTTCAGCGAATTGGTCACCTGATCGATCTCGCTCGCGGACTTGGCAGACTTTTCCGCCAGTTTGCGCACCTCGTCTGCCACCACCGCAAAGCCGCGCCCCTGTTCGCCGGCACGCGCGGCCTCGATCGCCGCGTTCAGCGCGAGCAGATTGGTCTGGTCGGCGATCTCTTTCACCTGTTGCGTCATCCCCGAAATGGCCTGGGTGCTGTTCACGAAATCCTTCACGGATCCTGCGATCTGGGTGACGGCGCCCTCGACATTGCTGATCTCGCCCAGCATTGCGCTGACGTCCTTGTTTCCCTGCTGGGTCTGCTGCAAGCTCTTCTCGGACAGTTTGCGCACATCCTCGGTATTGGCCGCCACCGAATTGATGCTCACGGTGATCTCTTCCACCGCAGCCGCGGTGGAGGCTGCGGCCTCGCTCTGCGCCTGCGATCCCTGGGAGATTTGCGTGGAAGAGACAGACAGCTGCGCCGCCGTGCTGGACACCGTGTTGGCGCTGGCTATCACTTGGCGGATGATGTTGGCAAAGCCCTCGATCAGCCCGTTGAATGCCGTGGCCGCCTGACCGATCTCGTCCTTGCCGTACACCTTGGCGCGCACGCCCAGATTGCCGTCGCCCGCCATCTTCACCATCACGCCGCGCAGTTCGCCGACGGAGCGGTTGATGCCACCTATGATCGAAAATCCCAACGACCCACCCAGTACCGCGCCGATCAGAATCATCGCGATGGAGATCGTGCGTGTCGTCGCATAACGTGATTCCGCCGCCTCATACTCCTGCTTGGCAACGTCAAGCTGCAATTGGCCCAATTTTTCAATTCCCTCATGTACCGGCACGAAAAGCTTCTCGAGCTCGCCCTCTTCAAAATCGACAGCGCCCTTGTAATTTCCCTCACGCAACATCTCTATCATGGGTCGCAACCCCTCCTTGACGAAACGGCTGCGATCTTCGGCAAATTTGTCCGCCAGCACCTTCTCTTCAGGCGTTAGATAAGTGGCCATATATGCCTTCCATACCTTACCGATTTCCTCGATATGTTTTTCCACAATACCGGTATGTCGCTTGATTTCTTCAGGGTTGGGATCGGCAAGCGCAAAGGCAAGCTGTAGCCTGTTGTCCATCAGCAATGTTTCAATATGCGCGACCTGCCCCAGGGGAATGGTGCGGTCTTCATACACGGTGCGCAGCCCCTCGTTGGCCTTGCTCATGCCGATCAATCCCACCACGCCGACCGCCACCATTCCCGCCAGCAGCAAGGCCAGCAACAGCATCAACCGTGTTCCAATTTTCATATCGTTCAACATCATTCACTCCTTTATGTCACCACTCCATGCACCGTATGAGCGATCCTGTACGCCCTGCGCAGCACACCCCTACACCTTGAACCGCCCCACCGTCCTGCCCAGATCTTCCGAGAGCTGCTCCATGCTCTTCACCGCTTCCGCGGTGCGCTGGATCACCTCGTTGCTCCGGTTCGCCATCGCCGCGATACGCTCGACATTGCCGGCGATCTGATGGCTGGAATCGCGCTGCACGTTGATCGAAGCAGCGATCTCTTCAAGGCCGCGATTCACGCCGCCTACCGAGGCAGTCGCTTCCATCAACTCGCCGTTGACCTCGCGGATGTGCTCCTGGCTGCTATGCAATGCCTGGCCCCCCCGCTGCACCGTCTCTTCCAGTTGCCCGGACTGCACCTCCAGAGACTGGGTGATCTGGTCGATCTGCGCGGCGGATCTGGCGGATTTTTCCGCCAGCTTGCGCACCTCGTCCGCGACCACCGCAAAGCCCCGCCCCTGTTCGCCCGCCCGCGCCGCCTCGATCGCCGCATTCAACGCCAGCAGATTGGTCTGATCGGCGATTTCTTTCACCTGCTGGGTCATGCTGGTAATGCTCCTGGTACTGCGGACAAATTCCCCGACTGCTTTCGAAATTTCACTCACCGCACCATCGACACTCTCCAGTTCCTGAACCATTTCCTGCAGCCTCTGCTGGCCGCGATTGGCGCGCTCCATACTCTCATTCGATAACTTCGCAACATTTCCGGTACCTTCGGCAACTTCGGCGATGCTGGCGCTGACCTGCTCCACGGCACTGGCCGCAGATTTGGCCGACTCACTCTGCAACTGCGCGCCTTGCGACATCTGCTCCGCATCCCTGGCCAGCGAGTGGGCGGCATCCGCCACCTGACTGGCATGCTGCTCAACCTGCTTGACGATCCCCTGAAACCCGCCCACCAGTTCGTTGAATGACTGCGCGGTCATGCCGATCTCGTCCTTGCTGCGCACTATCACCCGCCGGGTCAGGTCCCCATCTGCCTGCATGGTTTGCATGGCTCGCTGCAACTCACCTGTGGAACGAGTCACCCTGCTGATCAGCCAACCGATCACGAAATACAGAATGAGCTGGACCAGAATCTGCACTCCCCACAACGCGTTATTGGTCCGGCTGATTACGGCATACTCTTCACTGACATCCAGCGTGATGCTGGCCGCGCCGTTTACCGCACCCTCAGCTACCATGTGGCACATCAAGCAGTTGGTGCCGCGAAACTCCTTTTTTGCGATAAAAGGAACCACAACCCGCAGGGTGGGTTTACCATTGTTAGCATTCAGCCTTGTTTGCACTTCGGCGCTACTCAGCGCGGCGCGGTCCAGCTCGTCGACCGGCTGCTCTGAAGGCAATCCCGGCCCGAACTGATCCTGAACCGGCTGGCCGCGTATCACGCGCAATTCAGCCACCTTGGCCGATGCGCCCATCTTTTTGACATACAGCGCACGCTGCTCGGCGTCGCTGATGATGCCGTTGATCATCAGCATATTCAGACCGTTCAACACCCCGTCGGCAGAGACCAGCGCTTTTTGTCTGGATTCCTCCAGGACACGCTCTTCAAATTGCTGCAACGCTACGCGCTGAACAACCATAAGCACCACTACCAGCAGCAGCAGGATAGGTAACTGCAATTTACTTTTCAGGGAAAGCTTACTCCACCAACCGCCCATCTTCTTCTCCCGTGCAACCACATTAACCAATCACTAAATCGAATATCCGATCATGGAAGTTACTTTAACGGCAGCCCCCCCTTTTTCTTTAGCCAGAAAGAACAATAAAGGCCCTTCAATTCGCGGATTTGATCGTGAGCGCCATCGCCCTGATGACAGCGGATGGCGCAGAGCAGGGAATATGCGGAAAAATACGGGGGGTGCTGCGGACGCGGCTTAAGAACGGCCGCAGGAAACAGGTGTTAAAGCCGGGTTATTGGGGCGGCTGGGTGCCGGGCGATTCTTCGGGTATCGGCTCGACCGCAACCGATGCCCCATCCAGACCTTGCTGCAGGGTGGCGCTGACCTCCTCACCATCCACTTCGCCGTCCAGTTTTACGACACCGCCGTCATGCTGGGCGGCTTCCTCCGCCTGTTTGTTCATCACGATCAGGCTGATGCGGCGATTGACCGGGCTCAACGGCTCCTCCTTGTTGAACAGCACCGCCGACGACAGCCCCACCACTCGCACAATCTTCTCTTCTGCCATGCCGCCGGCGATCAGCTCGCGGCGCGAAGCATTGGCACGGTCGGCCGATAACTCCCAGTTACCGTAGCCGATGCCTCCACCGATATAGACAGCGGCATCGGTATGACCGGACAGACTCACCTTGTTCGGCACTTCATTCAGCATCTTGCCGATTTCATGCAGGATTTCCTTGGTGTAGGGTTCAAGCTTGGCTTTTCCGCTTTGAAACATCGGACGATTTTGTTCGTCAACGATCTGGATCCGGAGTCCCTCGGTGGTGATATCCAGCAATATCTGGTTCTTGAACTTCTGCAGGCTAAGGCTTGCCTCGATCGCCTTCTCGATATTCTCCTTCAGTGACTTGAGTTTCTGGATCTCCTTTTCCTTCTCCAAGCGCAAAAATTCCTGGGAAGCCGCCTTCATGTTGATAACTTTTTTCTCGGCGGATACATCGCCCTCCTTGACTTGGCCCATGCTGCGCGTCAGATCCTGCCCGCCGCCCTTGACGATGCTGGAGCTGTCGCCGCTGCCGGAACCGCCGGACAACGCCACATGCAGCGGTGTCTTGAAATATTCGGAAATGCCCTTCAGATCGCCGCTGGTCGTCGAGCCCAACAGCCACATCAGCAGGAAGAACGCCATCATCGCCGTCACGAAGTCGGCGTAGGCGATCTTCCACGCCCCGCCGTGATGCCCGCCCGCAACTTTCTTGATGCGCTTGACGATGATCGGTTTTTTGTTTTTATCTTCTGCCATGCCCGTCTCCGCGCCCAGTCAGCTTAACGCTTCTGCTTGACGTGTTCTTCCAGTTCGGAGAAACCGGGCCGTTCGGTTGAATTGAGCGCCTTGCGGCCGAATTCGACCGCCATCGCCGGCGCATAACCGTTCAGGTTGGCCAACAAAGTCACCTTGATCGTCTGAAACATCTTGGAGCCTTCTTCGGCTTTTTGTTCCAGCAAAGATGCCAGCGGACCGACAAAGCCGTAGGCCAGCAATATCCCGAGGAAGGTTCCCACCAGCGCATGGGCGATCAACATGCCCAGTTCGGCGGGCGGGATACCCACGGATTCCATGGTATGCACCACACCCATCACCGCCGCAACGATACCGAATGCCGGCAGACCGTCTCCCAGTTTGGCAACGCAATGCGAGGAGATCATCGCCTCATGGTGATGCGTCTCGATCTCCAGGTCCATCAGGTTTTCGATCTCCATCGCGTTGAGATTGCCGCTGACCATGATGCGCAGATAATCGGTAATGAATTCGACCACATGATGATCGGCCAGTATCGTTGGATATTTGGCAAAGACCGGACTTTCCTCGGGCGACTCCACATCGGCCTCGATCGACATCAGTCCTTCCTTGCGCACTTTGCCGAGCAATTCGTAGAGCAGCGCCATCAGCTCCATATAGCTGTCTTTATTGTATTTGGAGCCCTTCAAAACCGTGGGCAGATCCTTGAGTGTCGCCTTGATCGCCTTGCCGTTATTGCCCACAAAGAACGCGCCGGCCGCGCCGCCGCCGATCATTAACAGCTCAAGCGGCTGAAACAGCGCGCCCAGATGTCCGCCGGCCATCGCAAAACCGCCAAACACCGAAGCCATTACCACCACATAACCTACGATGACTAACATACCAGCGCTCCCTGTGTTTTGTCCGCTTTAGAATTTAATTGCGTTTGTATTCTAGAACAATTCCACGCCATTGGCAGCCGGCATCCGCGAAAACAGTCCGATCCTGCCCTGATGAAGCAGTGACCGACCTTAAGCGGCCTGCGCCACCTGCATCAAAGCCTGCTTGGCCGCCTTTGTTTTTCCGGCACGTGCAGGGGGATGGCAGATACCGCACACATAATTGCCGTGCAAGTCATCGGCATGGGTCACAAAATGTCCGCCGCACTCCGTACAGGGTGAAAGTTGCAGCATCCCCGCCTTGAAAAAACGAATCATGAACCATGCGCGTGTAATGCTCAGAACCGGCTCGGCATCCTCGATGCCCTGCACCTGGTCGAGATATAAACGATAAGCGCTGATCAGCGCCTGCACGCCATCGACACCGGCATTTTTGACCATGAATTGATAGATATCCATGAACAGCGACGAATGAATGTTCGGCTGCCAGCTCATGAACCAGTCGGTCGAGTAGGGCAACATCCCCTTGGATGGAGACTCGCTCCTGATCTCTTTATACAGCCTGAGCAATCGTTCACGGCTCAGTGAAGTTTCTTCCTGCAGCAACTGCAAACGCGCCCCCATTTCGATCAGCTCGATAGCGATCCTGACTTGCTGCGCTTCGCCCACCACCGTTTTGGCCGTCATGATAGCCCCCTACGCCATTTCTTCGACAGGTTGCGCAGACATCAGGATCGCCGCATGCGCCTGGGACATCATGCGATCCTTGCTGTAGTCCGTCACCAGATTAAGCAACAGGTTCTCGTCAAAGCGGAATCGGCACAGCAACATGTTGGAGGCTGCCATCTTGATGACTTGCGGCGGGGTCAGGTTACTGATGACCTCCACCAAGTCCTGGCCGATACCCAGACGGAATATTGCGGCCGGCTTGTCTTCCTTGATCATCTGCTGAGCCAACATCAGATAGGTCAAATTGATATCGCGAATTCCTTCTTGCAATTGCATGGTGTTCATAATAGCCCCCTTGTTAAGCCAGTGAAGAACGGACAACTTTAGTTCGATTGCTGCATTCGACATCCGATTTGTTTGATCTAGATCAATCGAATTCAGACGGACGCAGTATTACGGGTGGGCAAGGCAGATGAAATCAGAACCGTACCGATTCTTTTGTAAGGATTGCGGAGATCAGCTTGTAGGATTTTTTCCTACAAAAGCGCAGCCCTTCACCCGCAATGGCGCGGATGAAGGGCTGAAGAGCGGCAACGGCCTGCAAGGGGTCAAACCGTCGCTCTTGGTAAAGGTTATCGGTAGCATTCCGGAAAACTTTAGGGTGATTTTAAAATATTTATTCTTTTTTAATCAGTTGGTTGAAAATTAATGCAAAATTAACGGCACAAATTAAAGCGGGCGCCATCGTCCATCCGGACACGGCATCCTTCAATCCACGCACGGTCATGATCCGCACAATTCAAAGCACACCGCCCCCGCCCTGTTGCTGCTCAACTTCAGGCGATAACCCAATTGTTCCGCCCAACGCGCGGCCTGGTACAAACCTATCCCCAACCCGTTTTCGGAAACGACCACGCTGTGCAACAGTTTCGCCGTGATTGCTTCAGGTATCGGTTCGCCGCTATCGCAGACCACCAGCCTCAAGGGTTCAGCTTGCATCTCGACCGAGATATGCATGGCCGGCGAGCCCTGGCGTTTTCTCAGGACGTTATCCAGCAGGTTGTCGATCACGCAATCGAACAATGCGACGGGAATATTCATGTCCGGCAGCTTTGCCGATGTGCGCCAGTCTATCGCATGATGCTGGTTGCGCACCCGCACGGCATCCCACCACGCCCTCAGGGAAAGTTGCGGGGATTCGCTCGCGGCCTGCGGTTGCTGGAGCTTGACCAGGATCAGCTCGATACGCTGCGCAAGCATCGGGAGTTGCTGTTGCAGCAACTGCTGCGCAACCTGTTCGCGGCTCTGCGCGATGGAAGTAAGGGAGAGCAGCGATTGCAGCATGTTCTTCAGGTCATGGGTAAGGCGCGAACCGGTTTCGTACACGGCCTGCAAACGCGTCATATCGCGCAGCCGTTGCTCACGCTGCTTGGACTGATAGAAATATCCGATCAATTGAACGAGCAGATGCACGTGCAACAGCAAGGTGGGACTGAGCGCCTGCTTGGCGTAAACCGTCAGGCGCAATTCGCCTTCGCGCACGACCACCGCATGCCCGCTAAACTCCCCCACCTGCCCGGTTCCATCCGGCGATTGCCAGGACAAACCCGATAACCACGGGAGATTTGCCAGCAGAGTAATGGCGCGGCGCAGATAGTTGGCCGCATCGGGTTCATGCTGGACCGCCTCGGTCAACCGGGTGAGCCAACTTTCGAACGGCGTGCCCACATTCAACAGATAACGCGAGAACATCACCTGCAGGCCGCTGAAACCGAAGCGCGGATTCCACAACCCCCCGAGCGCCAGCAACACCAGCCCGGTCAGGAACAGGGTACGCAGCAGCGCATCGAGATAATCCAGCTTGCCCAGACTCATGAAAGCGAGGCTGCCGAGCACCACCAGCGTCAGCAGCATGAACAGCAGCAGACTATAAATAAAGTCCACCATTTGCGCGCTGTCGGACGGCTGGTTGCTCACCGGCAGAACAGCCATCGCCAATAACACCAACGGCAACGCATACCACATCAGGATACGCCCGACCTCGATGGTGGATTGGACCGCAAACAGGTTGGGCACCACCCAAAGCAACAATGCGGTGAGCAAATAGCCCATCACCGACAGGTACAGGAGGCGTGTCCAGTGGTCGCGAAAAGCGAATACCCGCGCGCCGACCAGACCGAATAAACCGGTCATCCAGAAAGCGATGATCCACCAGTTCAGCCAGAACATGGCCACCATCGCCGCGAGTGTAATGAACAGCAGCGCGCCCAGCCCCACTTCGCGCTCGCCCCGCCACAGCGGTTGCCAGAGCAGGAACAAACCCAGATGCGCCAGCAGCATCGGATGCACCCACGGGCTGCCCACACCCAGCAACAGCGCGCCATGCAATAAACCGAGCATCGCCAGCAACAACCCGCGTCCGGTGCGCAAATGCCCCCCCAAACCCAATGTCAGCATTTCGTCTCACCCTGTCAAAATCTCGTCAAAGCCATGTCTGCGCAGGTATCCATCCATCAACCCCAAACAGCGCTCAACATCTCAAAATCGCGAAGCAGTCGCCCCAATAAAACTCACCATAATGATTATAAAAGATAATTCAGCATTCAAATTCATCAGGCCAAAATTCCTTAAACGTTGGCACGGCACTTGCTTTATACTTCATGCAACTTATCCAATCAGGAGATTAACATAATGAAACGCAACCAATCCGGTTTTACCTTGATCGAAATCGCCATCGTGCTGGTGATCATCGGCCTGCTGCTCGGCGGCGTGCTGAAAGGCCAGGAGCTCATCAACAGCGCCAAGGTCAAGAACCTTGCGACTGACTTCAAGAACATCCCGGTGTTCATCTACGGCTATCAGGACAAGTTCAAGGCGCTGCCGGGTGATCAAACCCAAGCCGTTCTGGATACACAATTTACCCCTGCCGGTACAGCCGTTGCATCTTCAACTGGAGCCACATTGGCCAATGGTGTAATCAACGGCAACTGGAATGACCAGACAACCGCTTCAGAATCTTACGTATTCTGGCAGCATGTGCGCTTGGCCGGACTCGCTCCCGGCGCAACAGACACAGCCTCGCCATCCACCTATTTGCCTACCAACGCTGCGGGAGGCTCGATCGGTGTCCAGAGTGGCACCAATGATGTCACCAAAACTCCGATTAAGGACTTATCTGCTACACCCGTAGCTATACGCGGCTCCTACGTCATCTGTTCAACCGGCATTCTAGGCAAGTTTGTCAAGCAACTTGACAACACGATGGATGACAACAATACCGCCACTGGTTCGATGATGGCCGGAGTTGCAACTGCTGCAGGCACCCCCATGACGGCCGTTGCGAACGGTTCAATCGACGATGCAACAACTTACACCGTCTGCATGGGCGTCTAATAAATATCACCCGGCGTGACACAGCCCGCTTCGGCGGGCTTTTTTATTGCCCTGCGCATGCATACTCGGATTCAACGCAACCCTGGCTATACACCAAAAGCTCACTTTATCGCGCAAAGGCGCAAAGCAAAGACCAATAGATGCAGTTGCTTTTATCATCTGTGTGCAATCGCATGTCTCTGGGCAACATGTAGCTTTTACTTTGCGCTCTTCGCGTCTTGGCGCGAGATTGCTTTTCCGGGTTAATCCTGAAACCTTTATGCATTCATAAATACCGATAGAACCCCAATCGGGTATTTCAGATTAACAGCTCTCACCCCTTGTGCAGCCTGTCCTCCGCCGCCTGCAAAGCGTCCGGCAACCCGAACAGCACCAGCACGTCCCCGGCCTGCAACTGCATCTCATCACCGGGTTGTGCACCTTGCACGTTGCGCCTGCGCACGGCGTTCACCTCGACCTCCAGTTCATCCAGATTGATCTCGCGCAACCTCCGCCCAACCGCATATGAACCGCTTTTGAGCAACACGCTCAGAAAGCGCGGTTGCAGGTTTTCGCCGGCATCGTCTTCGACATTTTGCGCGGTGCGGAAATACCCGCTGAATGCCGCATAGCGTCCCGCGCGGCTTTCCTGGACGCGGCGTATCACACGGTTCAGCGGCACGCCGGACATCAGCAGCGCCTGCGATGCCAGCATCACGCTTCCTTCTGTCACTTCCGCCACCACCTCGGCTGCGCCCGCCTTCCTGAGCTCTTCGATCAGGCTGTCGTCGGTCGTGCGCACCACTACCGGCAAGTCGGGGCGCACCTGATTCACATGGTGCAGTATCTTGAGCGCGGAATGTTTGTCGTTATATGTGATCACCAATGTCCTGGCACGCATCAATCCCGCGGCCAGCAGCACTTCTCGCTTTGCAGCATCGCCGTATACCACGCTCTCGCCCGCCGCGACGGCCTCGTGCACCCGGCGCGGATCGAGATCGAGCGCGATGAAGCGGATGCTTTCCTGCGCCATGAAGCGCGCCAGCGTCTGGCCGCTGCGCCCGTATCCGCAGATGATGATATGCGCATCGGCTGCCATGCTTTGCACCGCGATCTGGTGTATCTGCATCGCGCGGTCCATCCAGGCCGCGGGAGAAATCTGCCGCACGATCGCCTCGGCATGGTGTATCAGAAAGGGCGCGGCCAGCATCGAAATCAGCATCGCGGCCAGCACGTTCTGCATCACATCGTGGGGCAGCAGATTCACCTCGCCAGCCAGGGTCAGCAGCACAAAGCCGAATTCGCCCGCCTGTGCCAATCCCAGGCCGCTGCGTATCGCCGTTCCCCAATCCCCGGCGAACCAGCGCGCCAGCAGCGCCACCACCGCCGCCTTGAACGGCAGCAGAATCAGCAGGATCAGCAACACCCAGCTCCAGCCGGCGATTACCGCTTTCATGTCGAGCATCATGCCGATGGTGACGAAGAACAGGCCGAGCAACACGTCGCGGAACGGCTTGATGTCCTCCTCCACCTGGTAACGGTATTCGGTTTCCGAAATCAGCATGCCGGCAACGAACGCGCCCAGCGCCAGCGAAAGCCCGGCCAGCTCGGTGATGTAGGCCAGCCCGAGGGTGAACAGCAACACGTTGAGCATGAACAGCTCGGAGGACTTCTGCCTCGCCACCAGATGGAACCACGGGCGCAACAGCCGCTGGCCGAAGATCAGCAGCGCGGCCAATACCAGCGCGGCCTTGAGGAATGCCATGCCGAGCGTGACATACAGGGTCTCGCCGCTGCTGGCCATCGCGGGAATGATGATGATCAGCGGCACCACGGCCAGATCCTGGAACAGCAGCACGCCCATGATGTTCTGGCCGTGCGGCAGATTCAGTTCGGCGCGCTCGACCAGCATCTTGCTGACGATCGCGGTGGAAGACATCGCCAGCACGCCGCCCAGCGCCAGCCCGGCGCGCCAATCGAGTCCGAAGAACAGCGAGGTGAGCATGACCAACAATATGGTCGCCACCACCTGCGCGGTGCCCATCCCGAATACCAGACGCTGCATGCCGCGCAGCCGCGCCAGGCTGAATTCCAGTCCGATGCTGAACATCAGGAACACCACGCCGAACTCCGCCAGATGCCGGGTTTCCGGTGCATCGGGTATCCAGCCCAGCGCGTGCGGCCCGATCATGATGCCGACGATGAGATAACCCAGCATCGCGGGCAGGCGCAAAATGCGGCACAGCACCACCACCCCGACGGCGACGGCGAGCAGGATCAGCAATAGTTGCAGGGAATTAGCCATACTTGCGATTGAGCGGTTATTGTTGCCACACTCCGGATAATGCCCTAAGTGGCGATTCTTGCAAAATTTCTCTGGCGATAACTCCGGCAAAATCCCGCGGTGAAATTTTATACGGCAAAATTTCACTGCGGGATAAGCGCGCTGCTATAATTGGACGCTATGAATAAACCCGCACCCGCCACGCCGCACGCGCTTGACCTTGCCCGAGAAGTGTTGAATATCGAGGCTGCGGCCGTGCAGGCTCTCAGCACGCGCCTCGATGAGAACTTCCTGCACGCGCTGGATGTCATCCTGCGCTGCGAAGGCCGCGTCATCGTCAGCGGCATGGGCAAGTCGGGACATATCGCGCGTAAAATCGCCGCAACCATGTCCAGCACCGGAACCCCGGCGTATTACGTCCATCCGGGTGAAGCCAGCCACGGCGACCTCGGCATGATCACCAGTCAGGATGTCATCATCGCGCTGTCCTACTCCGGCGAAAGCGATGAATTGATGACCATCGTGCCCATCATCAAACGCCAGGGAGCCAAACTCATCAGCATGACCGGCAATCCCTCATCCAGCCTCGCCAGGGTCGCCGATGTGCATCTCAATGCGGCCGTGGACAAGGAAGCTTGCCCGATGGGTCTGGCGCCCACCGCGAGCACCACTGCGGCCCTGGCGCTGGGCGACGCGCTGGCGGTGGCATTGCTGGACGCGAAAGGTTTCGGCGCGGAGGACTTTGCACGCTCGCATCCGGGCGGCAGCCTGGGCCGGCGCCTGCTCACCCACGTGCGCGACATCATGCGCAGCGGTAACCGCATGCCGATGGTGCCGGAAGATGCGATGTTGAGCGACGCGATCCTTGAAATCTCGAAAAAAGGCGTGGGCATGACCGCCATCGTCGACAGCGAACAGCGCGTGCATGGCATCTATACCGATGGCGATCTGCGCCGCACGCTGGCGAAGAAACTGGACTTCAACGCCACCACCGTGCGCAGCGTGATGTCGGCCAATCCGCGCTGCATCAATCCCGACGCGCTTGCCGTCGAGGCGGTACAGATGATGGAGCAATACAACATCAGCCAGATGCTGGTGGTGGACGGACAAAACAAACTGGTCGGCGCCCTCAACATGCACGACCTGCTGCATGCAAAAGTCATTTAAGCCAAAATCATTCCCGGGAGAGTCGCCATGCTGTCGAGCCGTTCAAAACTAATCCGCCTGGTTGCATTTGACGTGGATGGGGTGATGACCGATGGCGGATTGTATTATTCCGACTCCGGCGAAGAATTCAAACGTTTCAACTCGCTCGACGGGCACGGCCTGAAGATGCTCAAGGCCAGCGGCGTGGAGATCGCCATCATCACCGGCCGCACTTCGCGCTGCGTCGAAGCGCGCGCCAAAAATCTCGGCATCGAGCATGTGTATCAGGGCGTGGAGCGCAAGCTGGACGCGATGGTCGACCTGCTGAACAAACTCAAGCTGTCGCGCGATGCCGCCGCCTACATGGGCGACGACGTGGTCGACCTCTGCGTGATGCGCCATGTCGGATTGTCGATCAGCGTGCCGGAATCCCCGCAACTGGTGCGCGAACATTCCGATTACGTCACTCAGCGCGGCGGCGGGCATGGCGCGGTGCGCGAAGCCTGCGAGTTGATCATGTCCGCGCAGGGCACGCTGGATGCCCAACTGGCTCCCTATTTGAAATGAGTCTTGCCTCCCGTGCCCGCCACTGGCTACCGGTGCTGCCATTGCTCGGTTTGCTGGGGGGTACCTATTGGCTGAACCAGCAGGTACAGCCCGATCCCGGCAAGCCGGACAGCAAAAAACGCCACGATCCCGACGCCATCGTGGAAAGTTTTTCCGCAGTTCAGCTGAATGAGCAGGGACTGCCGCGTTTCACCATAACGGCAAAGACCATGCGGCACTTCCCGGACGACGACAGCACCACACTCGACACACCGCGCATTACCATCCTGTCCCCCGGCCAGCCGGCAATACACTCGGTCGCGAAGCGCGGCGCGATTTCCGGAAATGGCGATGAAGTGTTTATGTACGACGCGGTTGAAGTGCTGCGCGGCGCAAGCGCCCAACGCGATGAACTCAGGGTGCATACCGAATATTTGCGCATAGTCCCGGATCGCAACCTGGTGAGCACCGACCGCGATGTGAGCATCGTGGAGGGGCGCAACACACTGCGTGCGACAGGCCTGGAAATCGACAACAACGCCCACACCATAAAATTGCTGTCCTCGGTCAGAAGTGAATATGTGCCCGGCAAAAAATAAATTTTCACTGCCGGTTCCCCTGCTCGCGGCTATCCTGCTGCTGTGGGCGCCCGCCAGTTTGGCCGAACGCGGCGATCGCGACAAACCGGTCAATCTGGAAGCCGATCAGGTGACGGTGGACGATATGCAGCAAATCAGCACCTTCACCGGCAATGTCCGGCTGTCCCAGGGCTCGGTGCTGATACTCGGCGACAAGCTGGTCGTGACGCAGGACAAGAACGGTTTTGTACAGGTGACGGCATATGGCAATACCGCGAGCTTCCGGCAGAAGCGGGACGGCACGGACGGATATGTGGAGGGTTATGGCCAGCGCATCGAATATGACGCGCGCGCCGAAACATTGCAGCTGCACTTGCAGGCGCGTCTCAAGCGCGATCTCGACGAGGTGACGGGAGAACACATCACATACAGCTCGAAGACCGAAATATTCCAGGTGAACGGCAGCGTCACCACTCCTGAGAATCTCCGGCCCAAACGGGTTCGCGCCGTACTGCAACCCAGGCCGAAAGTGGACACGCCCCCGTCGTCCGCGCCCGGCAACAACCTTACCCCGGCGGAATGAATATGAGTGAATTGCGCGCAGTCGGATTGAAGAAACGATACGGTTCACGCACCGTGGTGCAGGACGCATCCCTTTCCGTGAAGAGCGGCGAAGTGGTCGGGCTGCTCGGCCCGAACGGCGCCGGCAAGACCACGTCGTTCTACATGATAGTCGGGCTGATCGCCGCCGACGGCGGGGAGATATTTATCGACGGCCAGAATATTACCCACCTGCCGATACACCGCCGCGCGCGCCTGGGGCTGGGCTATCTGCCGCAGGAAGCATCGATCTTTCGCCGCCTGACGGTCGCGCAGAACATCCAGGCCGTGCTGGAGCTGCAAGACCTCTCCGAGGACGACATGCAGAATCGCCTCGATGCGCTGCTCGAAGACCTGCATATCTCGCATATCCGCGACAACCCCGCCGTCAGCCTTTCCGGCGGCGAGCGGCGGCGCGTGGAAATCGCGCGCGCATTGGCGATCAAGCCGCGCTTCATCCTGCTCGACGAGCCGTTTGCCGGCGTGGATCCCATCGCCGTGCTGGATATCCAGAAGATCATCAGCTTCCTGAAGGCGCGCGATATCGGCGTGCTGATCACCGACCACAATGTGCGCGAAACGCTGGGCATCTGCGACCGCGCTTACATCATCAATGCCGGATCGGTAATGGCGGAAGGCAAGCCGGATGAAATCATCTATAATGAGGGCGTGAGGAAGGTATATCTGGGTGAGCACTTCAAGTTGTAACGCGAAGACTTTCCCGAAACAGTATCCTGCCACGACACCAAGCAATGAAACCCTCTCTTCAACTTCGCGTATCCCAGCAACTGACGCTCACCCCGCAGCTGCAACAGGCTATCCGCCTGCTGCAACTCTCCACGCAGGACATGCATCAGGAAGTAGCCAGATTGCTCGAAGAAAACCCGATGCTGGAAACCGCGGACGAACCGGTATTCAGCGTTTTCTCCCCGGACGCCTCGTCTTTGGCGCCACGCAGCACCGAGAACTCCTCCAATGAGGAACCTGAAAATTCCGGCTCCGAAGATCGCGGCGCGGACGATTTCGGCAACGAACCCGCCGACTGGAATACCGGCGGGGGCGCGATGCGCAGCACGGATGACGAAGATGACAACTACCCGGAACAGGCCGCCGTACAAACCAGTCTGCGCACGCATCTGCATAGCCAGTTGACCACCAGTTCGCTGGATGACAAAGACCGCAAAGTGGTCGGCTTGCTGATCGATGCGCTGGATGAGAACGGTTATCTGGCGCAAGACCTGGAGGAATTGGCGGGACTGCTGCCTGCCGAGCTGGAAATCACGCTGGATGATCTGGAGACCGCGCTGGTGCAATTGCAACACCTGGACGAACCGGGCCTGGGCGCGCGCAATCTTGGCGAGTGCCTGGCGCTGCAACTCAAGGCGCTGCCGGAAGACACCCCGCAACGCGACTTGGCTATCCGTCTGGTGAGCCATCATCTCGATCTGGTGGCCGCCCACGACTTCACAAAGATCAAACGCCTCTTGCGCTGCTGCGACGATGAATTGCGCTCGGCACAGCACCTGATTACCAGCCTGAATCCAAAACCCGGCGCCGAGTTCGGCCAGAGCGTCGCCGATTACGTGATACCCGACGTGATTGTGGAGAAACACAAGAACAAGTGGTGTGTGCGGCTCAATATGGAAGCGATGCCCAAACTGCGCGTGAATCAGATTTACGCCAGTATCCTGCAACAACGCGGCGATAAAAACTCCTCGCAACTGTCCACCCAATTGCAGGAAGCAAAGTGGCTGATCAAGAATTTGCAGCAGCGTTTCGACACCATCCTGCGCGTCGCGCAGGCGATCGTGGATCGCCAGACCAAATTTTTCGAGCATGGCGAAATCGGGATGCGCCCGCTGGTGCTGCGCGAAATCGCCGATGAGCTGGAGTTGCACGAATCCACGGTTTCACGCAGCACCACCCAGAAATTCATGCTGACACCGTGCGGCATATATGAATTCAAGCATTTCTTTGGCAGCGGTCTGGCCACGGAAAGCGGCGGCACCTGCTCTTCCACCGCGATACGCGAGCTGATCAAGCAACTGGTCAGCGCGGAAGACCAGCGCAAACCGCTGACCGACAGCCGTATGTCAGAAATCTTGGCACAGCAGGGCATTGTAGTTGCCCGGCGTACCATAGCAAAGTACCGGGAAGCATTACGCATTCTCCCGGTGAATCTACGTAAATCACTCTAAAATATAATATAAGGAGCACACCATGAACCTCCATCTAACCGGACGCCACCTTGAAATAACACCCGCCATCCGCGACTATGCGACCGGCAAAATCGGCAAGATCAAACGCCATTTCGACAACGTGATTGACGTGAACATCATTCTTTCAGTTGAAAAACTGAAGCAGAAAGCCGAAGCCACCATACATATCAGCGGTAAGGATGTATTCGTGGAATGCGAGGGCGAGAACCTGTACGCGGCGATTGACGCGCTGATTGACAAGCTGGATCGCCAGGTTATGAAGCACAAGGAAAAACTGTCGGCTCGCCGTCATGATGATTCCGGCAAACATGTCGCGGTAGAATAATACCAACGGGCGGCGCTGCCGCCCATTTTATATAACCTGCATAATGAACCTGATCAGCAAAATCCTGCTTCCCGGCAATATCCTGCTGGATACAGAGTCAACCAGTAAAAAGCGTGTATTTGAGCGAGTTGGTTTACTGTTTGAAAATAACCAGCAGATTTCACGCAGCCAGGTGTTCGACAGCCTGTTCGCCCGCGAGAAACTTGGCTCAACCGGTTTGGGGCAAGGCGTGGCAATCCCGCACGGCCGCATCGCAAAGCTGCGCGATGCGACTGCCGCGTTCGTAAAAACTTCCAACTCGATCCCGTTTGACGCGCCAGACGGCCTGCCGGTGAACCTGATTTTCGTGTTGCTGGTTCCGGAGCGTGCCACCGATGCGCACCTGCAAATCCTCAGTGAGTTGGCGCAAATGTTCAGCGATGCGCAGTTCCGCAATCGCCTGATCGCCTGCGAAGATGCCGCCAGCCTCCATCAATTGTTTTACAACTGGAACAGCACGGCATGAGGTTCCTATGAGCCAGGTTAACGTCCGGCAATTGTTTGAAGACAAGCAACAACGGCTGCAGCTTAGCCGTGTTGCAGGCGCAGACGGCACTGATCGCTTCATCGACAGCGACATGGTAAATTCTTCCAACAACGGGCTCATCGGCCACCTCAACCTGGTTCACCCGAATTGGGTGCAGGTGCTCAGCGAAACCGAACTCAATTATCTGCGCAACCTGTCTAAGGAGGAACGCGCCAGCGTGTTCCGGCAAATCGAACAAAGCGTCACAACTTGTTTGATCGTGGCCGGCGTTGACGACATTCCCGCTGAACTGATCACTTTTGCCGAACAATCGCATATCACACTATTCCGTTCGCCCAAACCCAGCGTGCACCTGATGTGGCTGATCCGCCACTATCTCGCCAAGGAACTGGCCGAATCCACTACGCGCCATGGCGTGTTTCTCGATGTGCTGGG
>JACRED010000014.1 GCA_016218415.1 Nitrosomonadales bacterium | reverse complement strand
TAGAAGCCGGGCATGAGTACAATCCAAATTTCTACCCCCATCCCAACCTTCCCCCTGCAAGGGGGAAGGAGTGGTAATGCAGCCGCCTTCAGGCGGCCCACGGTTTTATTGGCGCCTTTGAGGCGCTCACCCAATAAGCCTCCGGCTTTGCCGGAGGTAATTTAACTTATGTGGCGATACATTCATCACCGCCCCCTTGCAGGGGGCGGGAGTTGCAAAGCAGGCTCGCACAATTCTTCAAGTGGATGACCGTATAATCGCGGCATTGACTGACATGCCGAGGACATCATGCTTGCCCAACTGACCGCATCATCCGTCGTACCCAAATCCCTGAACGCATCGCACCTGCTGGTGCTGCTGCCCAAGGGCAAGACCTTGCCAGGCGATGCCCCGCACCGCGACCTTCTCGCCGCTGTGCTCAAGCGTCGCGCTATCAAGGCCGAGGAATTCGCCAACACGCCCGTCGCCGCCAATGCGGCGGACGGCAGCCTGATCGCCTGGGCGATGCTGGATTTCAGCAAGACGAATTTTGCGGTGCAGACGCAGGTGCGCAAGGCGATGCAGTTGCTGCTGGACGAGCAACCGGCAGGCGTGACCATCGTGGTGCAGGGCGATGATGCGCAGCGCCAACAGGCCGCCGAGGCGGCGGTATATGCGGCATGGGTGAACGGCGCGCCGCTGCCGCTGCACAAGAAAAAATCCGACCAGCGCAAGCCGCTGCAGAAGATCGCGCTGTACGGTTATGCCGACAAGAAGATATTCGATGCGCTCAAGGCGCAGGCCGAAGGCAATCTGCTGTGCCGCACGCTGACCGTGCAGCCGCCGAACGAACTCACGCCCGGCCTGTACCGCAAGCGCGTCAAGGAGCTCGCCAAGCAAAACGGCTGGCAGCACAGGGAGTTCGACCTGAAAGCGTTGCGCAAGATGGGCGCGGGCGCGTTCGTCGCGGTGGCGCAGGGCAGCCATGACGAAGATGCCGCGATCGTGCATCTGCGCTATCGCCATGCCAAGGCCAAACAGACCGTCGCGCTGGTAGGCAAGGGCATCTGCTTCGATACCGGCGGCCACAACCTCAAGCCCGCGCGCCACATGCACGGCATGCACGAGGACATGAACGGTTCGGCAGTCGCGCTCGGCATCCTGCTCGCCGCGACGCAACAAAAGCTGCCGGTCAACATCGACTGCTGGCTGGCTATCGCGCAGAATCACATCAGCCCGAAAGCCTACAAACAGAACGACATCATCAAGGCATTGAACGGCACCACCATCGAAGTAATGCACACCGATGCCGAAGGCCGCATGGTGCTGGCCGACACGCTCACGCTGGCCTCGCGCGAAAAGCCCGATCTGCTGATCGACTTCGCCACGCTCACCGGCAGCATGGCAACCGCGCTGGGCGCGCGCTACAGCGGCGTGCTGGGCAATCGCGATGCGCTGCTGCAACAGGCCGTGCAGGCCGGGCAGCAAAGCGGCGAACGCCTGTGCGCCTTTCCGATGGACGACGATTACGAGGCCGGACTGGATTCCAAGGTCGCCGACATCAAGCAATGCTCGCTGGAAGGCGATGCCGACCACATCCTCGCGACGCGCTTCCTGAAACGCTTCCTGGAGCACGACGTGCCGTGGCTGCATGTGGATTTGTCCGCCAGCCGTTGCGAAGGCGGGCTGGGCAGCGTGGCGAGCGATGTGACAGGGTTTGGGGTGGGTTGGGGGTTGGGGATGTTGCAGGGGAAGTGAGTGTTGACGCGATGGAATGAAGCGGTTCAGAACCCCACCGAAACTGAGTTGCCCCATTTAGTTAATATCCTTGTTGAATTTTGTTAGACTGCGCAACAGCATTTTCAGGAGATCGCATCATGCTAACCACCATAGAAGTGACGATTGATAAAACAGGACATTTACACTGCGTTGAATCCGGGCAAACCATCAAACCCGGGCGCGCATTACTGACTTGGCTGGAACCTGATACCGCACACGAACCTGCCTTGATGGCCGAAGCCGCACTGGCGCAAGACTGGCTCAATCCCGAGGAGGATGCAGCGTGGGCACATTTGCAGTCGGGCAAGTAGTCGTTCTGCCATTCCCGTTTTCAGACCTCAGCCGAAAAAAACTGCGCCCGGCTTTATTGCTGGCAGATGCAGGACGAGGTGATTGGATCGCCTGCCAGATAACCAGCAACCCCTATGCGGATGCCCACGCAATCACCCTGGCAGAAAGCGAGTTTATCGAGGGCGGCTTACAGCGCGTGAGTTATCTTCGCCCCGGCAAATTATTCACCTGCCACGAATCTCTTCCTGTTGATACCGTTGGCCTGCTCAATAAGGCTGCGTTGCAACAGGCACGAACCGCCGTTATTCAGCTGATTCAAGGCAGCTAGGTTGTGAATTTAATTCACCCCCTTGATTTGTCTTCCCGATGGACGACGATTACGAGGCCGGACTGGATTCCAAGGTCGCCGACATCAAGCAATGCTCGCTGGAAGGCGATGCCGACCACATCCTCGCGACACGCTTCCTGAAACGCTTCCTGGAGCATGACGTGCCCTGGCTGCATGTGGACTTGTCTGCCAGCCGCTCGAGGGCGGGCTGGGCAGCGTGGCGAGCGACGTGACCGGGTTTGGGGTGAGTTGGGGATTGCGCATGTTGCAGGGGAAGTAATGTTGGGTATGGCATTGCTCAAGTTGTCCTGTTGAGTCGCCTGAGTAATTTATATCAGACCGTTCGTGGTGAGCTTGTCGAACCATTCATCGTTCGCATGCTCCGCGTGGTAACGATGAGTGCGGCCTCCAGTTTCTTCCCAAATTGTCTTTCGCTGTAATCCTTACTATAATCGCACACGTAAGGATTAAAGGAGATTGCAATGCCAACCGATGCCACACTCACCAGCAAGGGCCAAACGACGATACCCAAGGAAATCCGGGATGGTCTTGGTATGAAGTCCGGTGACCGGATCACATTCACGCTGATGCCCGATGCAACTGTCGTCATGCGCCTTAAAAGCAAGAGCATTGCTGAACTGGCGGGCACACTGCACAAGAAGGGAAGGAAGCCTGTTCCAGTTGAACAGTTGTCGCGCTGATGCTTGGAATCGACACCAATGTGCTTGTTCGTTTCCTGGTCCGGGATGACGAGGTTCAGTTTGAGAAGGCGCGCAAACTGATCAAGCGTGAAGTTGCGGCAGGGCGTCGCATTTTCGTCAATCAACTGGTTCTCATGGAAACGGAATGGGTGCTGCGCAGCCGGTATGCCGTGACCAAGAATCAGATCATCGAAACCATTTCAGGTTTGCTGAATGCGACCGACATCCAATTTGAAGATGAACCGTCCATCGAGGAAGCGCTTTTCATCTGGAAGGAATCCGCTGCCGATTTTGCCGATTGCCTGATCGGAGCCAAAAACCGTCGGATGGGATGTCGGGCAACGACAACCTTCGACGGGAAGGCAGCCAAGTTGCCGGGCTTCATGGCTGCCTGAAAATTCAGCCGTTTTCAAGATGCAAGATTCCGATAACCGCTTTCGGGATTTTTATAACCAGGGCTCGGCGGTCAGTTCTGTGCCATTTCCGGATATGCATGGCATGCTTAAACTGTAGATTTGACTGGCCGCTATCACGCTATGAGAAAACGACCGAGGTGCTGCAAAAATAGGCGGTGGTTCGGCTGGTTGATAACCACAAACGCAGTTGCACGATACAGAAATACAGTAACCAATCCTCCGAAAGTGATAGAGTCCGCTTCAGCCCGACTGGAGTTGCTCTCAGTACGCATCTTGGGTGAATTTAAACAAACGGTGCGGCAGCAGGCAATAACAACATCCGGGAGCGACCATGCAAAAGCGTGGCGAGGAAATTCTTTATTCGGCGTCAGACATCGTCAATTACATCGAGTGTGAACACCTCACCACGCTCGACCTGATTGACCTCGAAACACCTCTCCAGAAAACCAATGATAGCGAGCAAGCCCAGCTGATTCAGGCCAAGGGATATGCCCATGAGGCGGATTTCCTTGAGCAGCTCAAGGCTCGGCATTCATCGCTCATCGATATTTCCGAGGTGGGTGGCACCCTGAAGCAGAAAGTAGCCGCCACGCTGCAGGCCATGCACGATGGCTATGAAATTATTTTCCAGGCGACCTTGCAGGATGACTGCCTGATTGGTCACGCCGATTTCCTGCGTAAAGTGCTCCATCCATCGAAACTTGGTGACTGGAGCTACGAGGTTCTGGATACCAAGCTGGCGCGAAGCACGAAAGCCAAATTCATCATTCAGCTGGGTTTTTATTCGGCGCTGGTGGGCAAGGCCCAGGGGCTGCCGCCGCTTCAGATGCATGTAGTCCTCGGCGACCGGACTGAGGCGGCGTACCGCTACGCTGACTACTCCCGCTATTTGAACCTCGTTACCCGGCGCTTTATCGCAAGGGTTACAGGGACGGCATTGGAAACCTATCCCGTCCCATGTGCAAAATGTGACCAGTGCAAATGGAGCGGCCTGTGCGAGGACAAGCGACTCAAGGATGACCACCTCTGCCAGGTGGCGAATATCAGCGGGCTGCAAATCAAGAAACTGCAAGTGGCCGGCGTGAATACATTGGAGGCATTGGGCACTCTGCCGGCGGCGACCCGTATTCCGAAAATGACCGCCGAGACACTAGAGAAACTGCATCGGCAGGCCAGACTGCAACTGCTCGCTCGCCAAAGCGGGGTGAACCAGCTGGAATTGATTCCTCAAGAAGCCGGGGCGGTTCGGGGGTTTGCACGCTTGCCCAGGCCGGACGCAGGCGATCTGTTTTTTGATATGGAAGGCAACCCGCTGGAAGAAGGCGGGCTGGAATATCTTTTCGGCCTCTACTACTTTCAGGGCGGAAAGCCCGAGTTCAAGGTATTTTGGGCACATAACCGTGCCGAGGAAAAACTGGCCTTTGTAGCTTTCATGGATTTTGTGACGGCATGGCTGCGTCAGCATCCGTCCGCCCATATCTATCATTACGCCCATTACGAGCAGACCGCACTCAAGAAACTCATGTCTCTGCATGGCACGCGAGAAGCCGAGGTTGATAATCTGTTGCGGACGCATAAACTTGTGGATCTATACAAGGTCGTCCGTGAAGGGGTTCGCGTTTCCGAACCCCGCTACTCAATCAAGAATATCGAGCATTTTTATCTTGAGCATCGTACAGGTGATGTCACAAATGCCGGGGCCAGCATCGTCTATTACGAGCGATGGAAGGAGACCGGTGATTCCCAGCTGCTCAAGGATATCGAGAAGTATAACTTTGATGATGTCCGCTCAACCTGTGAATTGCAGCGGTGGCTCCTGTCGCTGCGCCCTGCGGAACTGTCGTGGGCGAAGGACGCCGTTGCGGGGCAGGAAACTGCTATCCCCGAGGTAGGAGAACTCACCGCAGTAGAAAAACGGCTGATCCCTTATCGTGAGCGATTGACTGACCTGTTGCCTAAGGGGCACAAGGTCTTAGGGACGCGCGAACATTTGCAGGAGCTGACCTATCAGCTGCTCGACTTCCATCGTCGTGCGGCCAAACCCGCGTGGTGGGCCATGTTCGCGCGCATGGAGATGACCGAAGATGAACTCCTGGACGACGGTGAGTGCCTTGCTGGGTTGACGCCGGACGCGGCCAATCCGCCTCGGCAGGAGAAACGTTCCCTCGTTTACACCGTTCATTTCCCCGAGCAGGAATCGAAGCTCAAGACGGGGGATAGTGCTGCCATTACGCAGACTGGAGAGGCAGTACGCTACCTTGTAGTCGATGAAGAGAATCGCCGAGTCAGCTTCAAGCGGAGCGCAGGCAAGGAACCATTTCCTGAACGCATATGCTTGGGGCCAGGAATGCCCGTTTCCACGAAGGCTTTGACCGAAGCCGTTTTTCGTTTCGCAGACAGCGTTATTGCAGGAGATGAAAAATATCCGGCGATCGAAGCCATACTCAATCAGTCGTTGCCGAAAATTCGTGGCACGGCGACAGGGAGTCCCATAGTGCCTGCGGACAACGAATCGTTACCGCAAATCATCGAGGCAATCTCCAATCTCGATGGCAGTTATATGTTCGTTCAAGGGCCACCGGGAGCTGGCAAGACCTATACCGGTTCCCATGTCATTGTTGCCTTGTTAAAGAAAGGTTGCCGGGTCGGGGTATCGTCCAACAGCCATAAGGCCATCAACAACCTGCTGCATGGCATCGTGAAGGTAGCCAAGGAGCAGAACTACGTTTTTCGGGGAGCCAAGAAATCGGCAAGCGACAAACCTGATTCGCACTTTGATGGCGACTACATCGTCGATGTTTTTACCAACGAGGACATTTTGCAATCGTTTGGTGGCGAATGGGGATGCAGCCTGGTCGCCGGCACGGCCTGGCTGTTTGCCGCCGATGGCATGGATCAGCAACTGGATTATATTTTCGTGGATGAGGCCGGACAGGTGGCGTTGGCCAATCTGGTCGCGATGGGAACCAGCGCCAAAAATATCGTGCTTCTGGGCGACCAGATGCAGTTGGGGCAACCCATACAAGGCATTCATCCGGGGCAGTCAGGGGAGTCGTCGCTGGAATATTTGCTCAACGGCTTGGCGACCATCCCACCAGAACGAGGGATTTTTCTGGGCACCACCTGGCGGATGCACCCTGACGTATGCTGGTTTATCTCTGATGCAGTCTACGATGGCCGCCTGGAGGCTGAACCGAACAATTCTAGGCAGGGTTTGCTCCTCAATGATGACGCCCATCCATATCTGATGCCTACCGGCATACGCTATATCCCGATTGAGCATGATGCCTGTTCGCAGCGCAGTCAAGAAGAAGCGGATTTGGTTTTAGAATTAGTAAATAGCTTATTGCTACAACGCTATCGAGATAAGAAAGGGATAGAACATCCGATGACGCTGAACGATATTCTCGTCGTGGCTCCATACAACATGCAGGTCAATCTGTTGAAGCAGGTTTTGCCGGAAGGCGCACGGGTCGGGACTGTAGACAAATTTCAGGGGCAGGAGGCAGAAGCGGTCATTATTTCCATGGCCACTTCCAGCGGGGAATATCTGCCGCGATTCATCGAGTTTTTGTACAGCAAGAACCGTCTGAATGTGGCGATTTCGCGGGCCAAGTGCCTGGCTGTGTTTATCGCCAGCCCGGCGTTGATGGCGATTCGGTGTTCCACGCCGGAAGAAATGGCGCTGGTGAATACTTTGTGTTGGGTGCAGGAGGCGAGACAGGTCTCGGCTGTAAGCGATTTGGCAGCTTGATGGGAAATGTTTGCTTAAGGGGTTTCGCAGCCAATGTACGGCCTGTAGTCTGGGCACTCCTTCGTGGTGAGTGGATTATCACCGGCTTCAGTCGGGGGATTTTTTGCAGGACAAAGCACTTGAGGAGAAATTTATTATGCAAACAAATCGAAGGTGCTTATGAGCAAAATTCCAGCAACTGAAGCCGACAGGGTTCATTTATTAGATTTTCTCAAAGAGGATAAATCTGACAGAGCAGAAATACTAAGGAGTCTATTGAGACTTACTGCGGACTTGGACGGACCATTTCTTCCAAGGGATGGGAAGGATCGTAGCAAACCGTCCACAAAACCTTATGCAATTGGCTTTGAATCCAAAAAAAATCAGCTTGAGTTAGCTGTTGATATGCACAACAAAGCTGTAAAAATTTGGATTTCGCCGAAATGTGGCGAACTTTCTGACCTATTCCAATTTGGCACTGCGTCATCTTGGAAGTCGCAGTCTAAAAAAGGGGAAAAAAGTTCCGCATTAAAAACCGTAGCACCAACACTCGCGAAGGATAAACCAGCATACATTCTGGAAGAAATCCGGCCATCTCAACTTATCGACTTTGTAAAGAGGTACTGCCAAGAGCTAAAAATCCAAGACTCATTTTTTGAGCAGAAATCTCTTCTTGCACCATCGAAATTTTTGGCACCCGAGACTAGCGCGCCAAGCGAAGACAATACATCGCCACAGCAGCAGGAGACAGAGGGCAATGGGCTCAATTCTGTTTTTTCCACAAGTGCTCAAATGAAGCTAGATACTGATACTCCAAGCCTGACCACGTCCGAGCGTGATGCTGTTGTAAAAGTCCGGTACGGTCAGGGTGAATTCCGAGAGGCGTTATTTAAGGAGGATGGGGAGAGATGCTGGATGTCTGGAATTGAGGGAAGAAGGCTTCTTGTGGCATCCCATATCAAGCCATGGTCCCACTGTAAGGACGATCTCGAATCAAGGGGGCAGCCAGACAATGGGTTATTACTTTCATCTCTGTGGGATGCAGCGTTTGATGTTGGTCTTATTAGCTTCGACGAGGATTGGCAGGTGATTACCTCAGCCGAACTTTCCCTATCGGCAAAGCAGGCGTTAAGTTTAGACCAACACACAGCACTCCCAGATAAGTTTAGAAAAAATGGGCGGAGAAAATTCCTGGCATATCATCGTGCAGAAGTTTTCGAGTTCTGGAAAAAGGTAGCGTCTCCGAAGAAGGATCAAGCATGACCCAGAAAATCATCATCGCCGCCGCCGAATTTATCGTCTGCCCCAAATGCGATTACCATTTCCCTCTCGATCAAGGCATCACGTGGCAGACTATCGAGTCAATGGGCCAGCATCGCTTTTAATTCGAGCGGTCGCCGCGCCGCGCTAGCCTTTGATGTATGCGCGGAGCTTTTGCTGCAATACCGGATACGCGCCAGACGATTCGCCGGTGCGGTCGGAACGGGTATCCAGCCGGTTTTCGGCAACGAATTGCTTCACGATAGCGAAAGATGCGGGATGGTCCTGTTCCAGACGCCGCGACACTACTACGGCGGTGAGGCCGTTGATATGGGCCGGACGGAGATAATCGGAATCACGCAGCCGCTGGTCGTGCGGTTGAGAAGCCAGCATGCCACACAAGCGCTCCGGCCAATCCGGCATATCAAATATCTCGCCTGTGACCGTTGCGCCCAGAATCAACCATTCACTTGAGTGCATCCGGTTGGCCAGTAATTGTGCGTGGGGTGCGCGAGGCAACGAACGAAAATAGTCTGTATTTGGAACGGTAGTCATGGATTCCCTCCAGTGATGTGCGGTGACGAACGCACTATATCGAGGGGTTGTGACAGGGATATGACAGGACACATCTATAAGCGCATTAATGGTCGGCACCGCTTTTGATTCGAGCGGTCGCGACGTCACTCGCGCGCTCTGATGCATCATTCTGGATTAAATCAAAGCGCCTTTGCACCCGGTTTTGACCGGGTTACTTTTTTCTTTTTGCTGTGGTCCTGTGCGGGGAACCCTGTGATGCCCAGCAGATATTTCTCGCCCAGCAGCTTGCTTTCCGCATGCAGGAATTCGAGAAAGACTTGCGCGACCACCGATAGCTGTTTGTCCCTGGGGTAGGCCAGATACCAGTTGCGGCGGATCGGGAAACCCTCGACATCGAGTATCGCCAGGTCGTCGATGCTGCGTTCCAGCGCGAGGGTGTGCGCCGACAGCACGGCGATGCCCAGTCCGCCCGCGACCGCCTGTTTGATCGCCTCGTTGCTGCCCAGCTCCATCCTGACTTTGAGTTTCAAGCCGCGCTCGCGGAAGAATTGCTCGGTGGCGAGGCGAGTGCCTGAGCCCGGTTCGCGCATCAGGAACTGTTCTTCTTCCAGGCGTTGCGGCGGGATATGTTTTTGTGCCGCCAGCGGATGATTGCGCGCGGCCAGCACCACCAGCGGATTTTCCAGAAAAGGTTCGAATTCGACTTCCATGTGTTCCGGCGGCTGGCCGAGCACGTACAGGTCGTCCTGATTGTCGGCCATGCGCTGCAGCACGCGTTCGCGATTGGTCACCTTGAGCGATACGTCGATGCCGGGATAGCGCTGGCAGAACAGCCCGAGCAGGCGCGGCACGAAATACTTGGCGGTGGTGATGACAGCCAGGCGCAGTTTTCCCGCCTTTACCCCCTTCATGTCCGACACCAGCATCTCGAAGCGCGACAGGTTTTCGAAAATATCGCGGCAGACCTTGAGCAGTTCGCGCCCGGTGTCGGTCAGGTAGACGCGCTTGCCGACCTGCTCCAGCAGTGGCTGGCCGACAATGTCGGTCAACTGTTTAAGCTGGATGGATACCGTCGGCTGGGTGGTGTATAGCTCCTCGGCGGCGCGGGTATAGCTGAGATTGCGCGCCACGGCCTCGAATACCTGTAGCTGGCGCAAAGATGCGTTTTTCATCATGGCCCATCACCCGAAACTATCATTGACTATAGTCTATCGTGGACATCAAAAATTACAATTATTATTTATGATTAATCCTGACTATATTGCTCGAACGCTCAATTGAGCCACAGGTTTTTCATCTTGAAAGACATTTGTTCAACTATAAAGCAAAGGAGCTTGCAATGGCAGTCAAGACCTACAACGCCGGGGTAAAAGAATACCGGCAAACCTACTGGACGCCGGAATACACACCGCTGGACACCGACATCCTCGCCTGTTTCAAAATCACCCCTCAGCCTGGTGTGGATCGCGAAGAAGTCGCGGCCGCGGTCGCTGCCGAGTCCTCGACCGGCACCTGGACCACGGTGTGGACCGATCTGCTGACCGACCTGGATTACTACAAGGGCCGTGCATACAAGATCGAAGACGTGCCCGGTGACGACACCTGCTTCTATGCCTTCGTGGCCTACCCGATCGATCTGTTCGAAGAAGGCTCCGTGGTGAACGTACTGACTTCGCTGGTGGGCAACGTGTTCGGCTTCAAGGCATTGCGTGCGCTGCGTCTGGAAGACGTGCGCTTCCCGATCGCCTACGTGAAGACTTGCGGCGGCCCACCACAGGGTATCCAGGTTGAGCGCGACAAGATGAACAAGTATGGCCGTCCGATGCTGGGCTGCACCATCAAGCCCAAGCTGGGCCTGTCCGCCAAAAACTACGGCCGCGCCGTATACGAGTGCCTGCGCGGCGGCCTGGACTTCACCAAGGACGACGAGAACGTCAACAGCCAGCCGTTCATGCGCTGGCGCGACCGATTCGAGTTCGTGCACGAAGCCACGCTGAAAGCGGAGCGCGAAACCGGCGAGCGCAAGGGCCACTACCTGAACGTGACTGCCCCGACACCGGAAGAGATGTACAAGCGTGCCGAGTTCGCCAAGGAGATCGGCGCACCGATCATCATGCACGACTACCTGACCGGAGGCCTGACCGCCAACACCGGCCTGGCCAACTGGTGCCGCAACAACGGCATGCTGCTGCACATCCACCGCGCGATGCACGCCGTGCTGGACCGCAACCCGCACCACGGTATTCACTTCCGTGTGCTGACCAAGGTCCTGCGCCTGTCCGGCGGCGACCACCTGCACTCCGGTACCGTGGTGGGCAAACTGGAAGGCGACCGCGCCGCGACACTGGGCTGGATCGACATCATGCGCGACGAGTTCATCAAGGAAGACCGCAGCCGCGGCATCTTCTTCGATCAGGACTGGGGTTCGATGCCCGGCGTGATCCCGGTCGCATCCGGCGGTATCCACGTTTGGCATATGCCGGCACTGGTCAACATCTTCGGCGATGACTCGGTGTTGCAATTCGGCGGTGGCACCCTGGGCCACCCATGGGGTAACGCAGCCGGTGCCGCAGCGAACCGCGTAGCGCTGGAAGCCTGTGTGGCAGCCCGCAACCAGGGCGTGGCCATCGAGAAGGAAGGCAAAGCCGTCCTGACCGAAGCCGCAAAATCCAGCCCGGAACTGAAGATCGCGATGGAAACCTGGAAAGAGATCAAGTTCGAGTTCGACACCGTCGACAAGCTGGACGTGGCGCACAAGTGATCTTGCGACGCTGTCGCAAGATCATCCCGGACGCGCCCTGGCGCGATCCGGGATCCAGAACCCAATTAAATTGAAAGGATGAATCATGAGCGAAGTAATGGATTACAAATCACGGGTATCAGACCCGGCCAGCCGCAAGTTCGAGACCTTCTCTTACCTGCCGGCGATGACCAAGGACCAGATCAAGAAGCAGGTGGAGTACCTGGTTTCCAAAGGCTGGAACCCTGCCATCGAACATACCGAGCCGGCCTACCTGATGGACTCCTACTGGTATATGTGGAAACTGCCGATGTTCGGCGAGACCGATGTGGCCAAGGTGCTGGCCGAGGCGGAAGCCTGTCACAAAGCCAACCCGGACAACCATGTTCGTCTGGTCGGTTACAACAACTTCAACCAGTCGCAGGGCGCGGCGATGGTGATCTTCCGCGGCAAGACCGTTTAGTGTTGCGTCTCCCCGCCGTCATCCTCCCCTCGGCGGCGGGGCTTTTTTACAGCGCATGGACGCAAGCGGCTGAAACAAATAGCACGGCTGTTTCCGTCCCTGTGTTGCCCCTTTGTTGATTGATAGATGGAGACTATTTTGAGCGACATTCTTCAGCAATACCGCATCGAAAAAGAACCTTACTATCGCCCGGTTACGGACGAGGTCGAGGTGTATGAAGCGACCTACAGCGTGCGCATGCCGATGATGCTGAAAGGCCCGACCGGCTGCGGCAAATCGCGCTTCGTCGAACATATGGCCTGGAAGCTGGGCAAGCCGCTGATCACCGTGGCCTGCAACGAGGACATGACCGCATCCGATCTGGTCGGGCGATTCCTGCTCGACGCCAACGGCACCCGCTGGCAGGACGGCCCGCTCGCGCTCGCCGCGCGCTATGGCGCGATCTGCTATCTGGACGAAGTGGTGGAGGCGCGCCAGGACACCACCGTGGTGATACACCCGCTGACCGACAATCGCCGTGTGTTGCCGCTGGAAAAAAAGGGCGAACTGGTCAGGGCGCATCCCGACTTCCAGCTGGTGATCTCCTACAATCCCGGCTACCAGAGTTTGATGAAGGATCTGAAGCAGTCCACCAAGCAGCGTTTCGGCGCGCTGGACTTCAATTATCCCGAACACACCATCGAGACCGAAATCGTCGCGCACGAAACCGGCGTCAACGCGGAAATAGCGGGCAAGCTGGTTTCGATTGCAGAACGCGCCCGCAATCTGAAGGGCCACGGTCTGGATGAAGGCATCTCGACACGCATGCTGATCTACGCGGGCAGCCTGATCGCCACCGGTGTGAATCCGGTCAATGCCTGCCGCGTTGCACTGGTACGCCCGATCACCGACGACCCCGATATGCGCGATGCGCTCGACGCGGCGGTGACCACGTTCTTTTGATTCCGCAGGGCGGATGGCCGCCCTGCATGTTGCCTTGTCTTTTGCGGTGAAGTGACCATGGCTATCAATCTCGAAGACTACCAGGAGTTGATTGACTCGCTCTCCCCGGAGTTGCAGGAGAGCCTGCGCTCCGCCTGGCTGGAAGCCGCAAAGGTCTTCAGCGCCCGCGGCCTCGATAATTACCTCAAGGGAGCCGCCGCGCTGAAGAGCCTGGGCAAGGGCGACGAACTGGTCGCCACCTGGATAGACCATGCGCCGATGGTCGCCAAGGAGATCGGCGAGGATGCCATCCCCGACCTGGTGCAGACCGCGCTTGCGCTGGCATCCAAGACTTCCGGATCGGTGATTGAACTGGTACTCAGCACCGCCCCCACCGCAGCCAACCGGCTGGGCGACGCGCAGCTGTTCGGCGCCTACCTGCAATTCCTTGCGCAACTGCTCGCCCAGGCACCGCGCGGCGTGCGCCCGATGCTGGAAAATCTGGAGATGCTGTTCAGCCAGCTGACGCTGGGCGGACTGCGCCGCTGGGCGCTGTGGGGCGCCCACGCCCACCGCACCAACTATCCCGAACAGGCCAGCTACTTCAGCCTGCAATCGAAGGAATCGCTGGCGATGTTGCAGAAGGAGCGCAAGGGCACGCTGTTCATCGACGTGCAGCGCCGTATCAACATGTATCTGCGCGCCTTGTGGGCACGGGACTTTTTCATGAAACCCACTTCGGGCGACTTCGAGACACGCGAAGGTTACCGTCCATACGTGGAGGGTTACTTCATCCATCTGCCCGATGCCTACGACGATTTCGTTCTCCCCTCTCCCGGTGCTGCGCACCACCCTCTCCCGCTTGCGGGAGAGGGGAATAAAGTCACCGGACTGGAAATGTATCGCGCCGCCGCCGCACACAGCGCGGCACATCTCGTCTATACCCGCGACCCTATTTCCGCCGAGGCGCTCAACCCCTGGCAAATGGCGGTAATCAGCGTGATCGAAGATGCGCGCGTAGAAACGCTGGCGGTGCGCAAGTTTCCCGGCCTCAAAAAAATGTGGGTGCAATTGCACACTATTAAATCGGATCAAGGCAATTCGGCGGGCGATTACCTGAACCGCCTGGCGCGTGCGCTGCTCGATGATCGCTATCAGGACAGCGACCCGTGGATCGCGCAGGGGCGCGTGCTGTTCCAGCAGGCAGCAGAGCGTCTCGATACCAACCAGGTTTCCTGGGACATCGGCGTGCAACTGGCGCATGAGTTCATGGCGAAGCGCATTGCGTTCAATCCGCGCAGCGACCTGCTTACCGCGCCCTACCGCGACGACAACCGCTACTTCTGGGAATTCGAGGAGTTCGATTTCGATCAGGCGATCGCCGCCGGTTACGAGGCGCCCAAACAGGTGCGCAAGCATGTCAGCCTGATGGAATTCGCCAACGAACTCGACGTCGAGACCGCCGGAGACGATGCGGAAGAGATCTGGGTGCTGGGCACGGAACTGTTTCCCTATGAAGACATGGGCAAGTCCTTCAACGAGATCGAAGGCAAGGAGCCGGTTTCGGAGCCCTATCATTATTCCGAATGGGATTATCAGATCCAGCTCGAACGTCCTGCCTGGGCCACGGTGCTGGAGAAGCGCGCCAAGGCCGGCGACATGCGGGTCATCGACGATATTGCCGCGCAGCACAAGCGCACCATAGGTCGCCTCAAGTTCCTGTTCGACGCGCTGCAACCGCAGGGCGTGACGCGCGTCCGCAAGCTGGAGCACGGCGACGAGGTGGACATCAACGCGGCGATACGCGCGATGATAGACATGCGCATGGCGCAGCAACCCGACCCGCGCATCATGATGCGCTCGGTGCGCAAGGTGCGCGACATCTCGGTGATGGTGCTGCTGGACCTGTCGGAATCCACCAACGAAAAGGTGGCAGGGCAGGACTACAGCGTGCTGGACCTGCAACGCCAGGCCACCGTGCTGCTGGCGGATGCGATACACAAGATCGGCGATCCGTTCGCGATCCACGGCTTCTGCTCGGACGGGCGGCATAATGTCGAATATTTCCGTTTCAAGGATTTCGACCAGCCTTACAACGACGCGCCCAAGTCGCGTCTGGCGGGCATGAGCGGACAACTCTCCACGCGCATGGGTGCCGCGATCCGCCATGCCGGTCATTATCTGAAGCTGCAGAAGTCCTCGAAGAAACTGCTGCTGGTGATCACCGACGGCGAACCGGCCGATATCGATGTGCGCGACCCGCAGTATCTGCGTTACGATACCAAGAAAGCCGTGGAAGAAATGGCGCGTTCCGGCGTGACCACTTTCTGCATGACGCTCGATCCGCGCGCGGATCAATATGTTTCCCGGATATTCGGGGCCAGGAACTACATGGTCGTGGATCATGTAGAGCGCTTGCCGGAAAAACTTCCGCTGCTATATGCAGGATTGACCAGATGAAATGCTATGCGGAAGTTTTCAGTGAAGGCTAACTTGCGAAGCAAGTTAAGCCACGAAGTGGCGACCGCAACTAAAAGCTGCCGCTGCTTTATGCGGGACTGACACGATAATCGGTCAGGAAATTTACCAGGGACACTTACGATGGCACTACAAACTTATGTCGGTATCGACCAGGACAGCAACGGTGGCCTGACCCACCTCGGACGCATGGTGCGCGATGCCTGGGTATTCAGCATCCTGCCCGAAACGGAGACCTGCGCGGGCTGGGATTCTGCGCGCATGCAGAACCTGTATGAGCAAGTCTATGCCGCCTGGGAACCCTATGCGCACCTGCCCAGCCGCCTGCCGGAAGAGTTGCGCGAGCGGCATGCCAGATTCTATGCGCAGGCGATCACGACCGCGCGCAAAGAAGGTTGGGATGCGGAGCTGGGCGAGGACGAATAGCGCCGCATTGAATGCTAGCCGCGCCCGGGAGCCGGAAATTTCAGCACGCGCGCCGGTTCGGCCGTGCGTCCCCTGGCGGCGAGTTCGCGCAACGCGCGCGGCAGTTCAGCTTGCAAACGTGACATCAGCTGCGCCGAGTCGGCGCGGTAGTAGACGGCCTGGAAAGCAACCGGGTCTTCCAGCGTGATGCGCAACTGGGGACGGAAATTTTGCCAGGCGATGTCGATCCAGCATTTGCGCTCGCCATCGAGGAACACGAATTCCTCCGCGTCGAGGATGGCCAGATACTGCATGGAACGTATCGGCACGAACAGACAACCTGTCGTGCTGCGGGAAAAAAGTGTCTGCGCCAGATTGTAGGTCGCGGCCGGCAGGAATCTGGACTCTCTCGCCACTTCCGGGTCGCGATAGCAGGTGATCTCCATGCGCCCTCCTTCGGAGTTGGGTTGGAATAATTATCCATGCTTTGCGTCGCCTTGAGGAGTGATGCGATGAATACACGAACCTGTGATACAACTTCTGGAGAAGATATATGAAGAAATCGGACGATAGCAAAAAAACCGCCAAGAAGTCGGCCGAAAAGATATTGGTCGGCATCCTCACCGGCAGCCCCAACGACCTGCCCACCGTGGTCAAGGTGCGCGACACGCTGACCGAGTTGGGCATCGCCAGCGAGATCGTGGTCGCCTCGGCACACCGCACCCCGGATAAGGTGATGGCCTATCTCGACCGTGCGCACAGGGAAGATGTGCAGGTGCTGATCGGCTGCGCCGGCGTGGCCGCCCACCTGGCGGGCGTGATTGCAGGACACACCCGGTTGCCGGTGATCGGCCTGCCGCTGTCTGGAGGCGTCATGTCAGGATTGGATGCGCTGCTGTCCACGGTGCAGATGCCGCCGGGTGTACCTGTTGCCACGGTGGCGGTGGACGGCGCCAAGAACGCCGCGATGCTGGCAGCACGCATCCTGGCGCTGAAATTCCCGGACATCAACGACGCCCTGGACATTGCGGCAAAAAAAGAACGCGTACGCTACGACCAGACTGCGGATGAGGCACTGGCAAAACTGACGAAAAAATAAGGAAGCTATCGTGCCACTCGTCCATCTGTCCGACATGATCAACCACGCCTACCGCCACAATTACGCGGTGGGTGCGTTCGGCGTGATCAACCCGGACTTTCTGGAAGGCGTGATGCAGGCTGCGGAGAACTGCCGTGCGCCGGTGGTGCTGAATCTGATCGAGTCCCATTTTGCGAGCCATGATTTCGAGCTGCTGATGCCCGCTGTCATTGCGGCGGCGCGGCGAGCCGCAGTGCCGGTGGCGATCAACTTCGACCACGGCACCGGCATCGCTTCCGCCGAGCGGGCTATACGCGCAGGCTGCAACGGGGTGATGGTGGACACGTCGGCGCTGCCGTTTTCGGACAATCTGTGGCAAACCCGCGACATCGTCGCGATGGCCCATGCCTGCGGTGTCACGGTGGAGGGCGAGCTGGGCTATGTGCCGGGTGTCGAGGGGGAGAGCGCGAAGATACATCCGGGTGAGCTGGCCTATACCTCGGCAGCGGAGGCTGCCGGATTTGTCGAGCGCACCGGCGTGGACTGCCTCGCGGTCTCGGTCGGCACGGTGCATGGCCGGATGAAAGGCGTGCCGAAACTCGACTACGCGCGACTGGCGAAGATCAGGGAGGCGACCGCCGTGCCGCTGGTGATACACGGTGGTTCGGGATTGTCTGACGACCAATTCCGGCGCCTTATCGCCAACGGCGTGGCCAAGATCAATTACTACACGGCCCTTTCCGACGCCGCGAGCGGGCGCATCCGGGAGAACGTCGCTGCCGACCGCAAGGGCGACCATAGCGCGCTGCTGGCCGGTGTCCGCGATGCGGTGAGGGAAGAAACCCAACGCTGCCTGCGTCTCTGGGGCTGCGGCGGCAGGGCTGCGGAAGTGCTGGCGCAATGCCGCCCGTGGCAGGAGGTGGAACACGTGGTGCTCTACAACGTTTCCGCCCCATCATCGGACAGCGATGTCGCCGCGATCATGCGCGAGGCCAAGAAATCAATGGAGATCATCCCCGGCGTGCGCAGCATCCGCGCCAGTGTGGCCACCCAGCCCGACGGCAAATACCGGCACTGCCTGTTGGTCAACCTTGCGAGTCAGGCCGTCCTGGAGGTTTTCCGTAATCACCCGGCATACCAGCGTTTTTCCAGCAAGGTCTTCTGGCCTGCGGTCGCCGACCACATCACGCTGGATCTTGAGGAGCGTTAACGGCTCCCGATTTTAGCCCGGGAACATGCGCCACGCGGACCGACCGATTGCCCATTTTGGAAATGATGTGCCAATAAAAGTCACCTCAAGCGTTTTGATCCTAGTAAGTATTTGATATCTATAGGCCCGGATAGTTGGCACAAGTATTGCGGTTACTTCTATGCCCGATATCGTTCGCATCCGCGTGGATACCGGGAGTAAGGCAAGCAAACCTGCTTTAAAACTGCCCCCTCCTGGGCGGACGATTTTCAGGCCACCGCTGAGTGGCCATCCATGGCTTTTTTCATACCGCCGATGCCTTTATTTGCACCGGTTATCGCTGCGCCTGCAATCCATCCGAATCGGTTTGGGGCCGCGGATATTTCCTGCTAATTTCTTTTCCGCAAGTTGCTGTTGCCGATCTTAATGATGCAGGAGAAATTCATGGCTAAGCTGGCTATCAAAGAAGAACATTGCTGGGAACACCTCTATACGCAATATAAAACTCCCGGGGGCGATCCGGTGATGTGTATGGTGCATATGAGAACCAAGCAGTTTGTCTACTTCGACGTCAAGTCGAACCGGCTGCTTTCGAAACAGGATGCCTTGATGTTCAGGGCCGATGTGACGGGCATCCATGTCATTTATCAGGACAAGTGCGAGCCTTTTTCCGACTGACCGGCAGACGGGAGCGGCGGTCCGGCATGTTAGGTTGGCGCGGCAGAATCACGGTTAGCTCCAAAGATTGATGTTGTGCCTTATCATGGCGTGTCACGGTGCAATGACAGGGACACGCCTGATAAATGTATTACGGGGAAAAGTTCAACGCCATCACTCACCTCGTCGGGGCCTTGCTGGCGCTCGCCGGTAGCGTCATGCTCATCGTGCTGGCCGTGCAGGATGGCGATCCCTGGAAGGTGGTGAGCGTTTCGATCTACGGTGCGACGCTGGTGTCGCTTTATAGTTTCTCCGCGCTTTACCACAGCCTGCGCGGGCGCGCCAAAAATATCCTGCGCGAGCTCGATCACCACGGTATCTATCTGCTCATCGCCGGCACTTACACGCCGTTCTGCCTGGTGACGTTGCGCGGCCCGTGGGGCTGGTCGCTGTTCGGGGTGGTGTGGGGACTTGCCGTGCTCGGCAGCCTTCAGGAATTGCGCTGGAAAGACTCGGCGCGAATACTGTCGGTGGTGATCTATATCGTGATGGGCTGGGCGGCGCTTGCCGCCATCGTGCAGTTATTTCAGGCGCTGGGAGCGGCGGGGTTTGCCTGGTTGCTGGCTGGCGGGCTGTTCTATACGACAGGCATCGTCTTCTATGTGCTCGACACCCGCCTCACTCACGCGCACGGGATATGGCATTTGTTTGTGCTTGCCGGTAGCGCATCCCATTACGTTGCAATCCTGTATTACGTGCTGTGAAAAAACCGGGCCCAAGGCCCGGTTTTGTTTTCGCTAGTCCGCGTCAGTTGCCGATCAGGGCGGGCCGCAGGCAAAAGCCTTGACACACCTTGATGATTCATCAGGCTACATCGGCCAGCAGACGTTTGATCTTGGCGTAGGAAAGCAGCCCGCGCAGACGTTGCTCGTTGATTTCAGTCGTCTCCATCACCGGCAGGTGGGTCACGCCGGTTTCATGGAACACCTCCAGCACATCGCCGACGGTCGATTGTTCGATGTCCCTGATGTTGGCCACGCGCCAGTCGCCGATCTTCTGCATGATGTCCTTGACCAGCACGTCGTCATGGCCGACGCCGGTGAAGTGCATATGCTGCTGCGGCTTTTCGCCAAGTATGTCGTAGGCGGTGATCATGCCGACGACCGCGCTCTTTTTCTCGTCGATGACGAAGGCGCATTTGACGCCGGCGTGTTTCATGTGGTCCAGCGCTTCATCCACCGATGCGGTCTCGGGCACGGTCACCGAGTGGCGCGACCTGAAATCGATCATCACCGACAGGGCCGGGTCTGACTCGCTCACATACCAGGGTTCGGCGCCCGGGATAGGCAGGCTTTCGCTTTGAACGGATTTCAGTTTCAGCAGAGTGGCTGGGACGACTTTCAGCATGGCGTTAGGCATATCAATTTTCCTTCCTGTAATGACAGTGAACCTGATGTGATGGGGCGGTATGGCTGCCCCTGATCCTGTTACATTGCACGTCTACCTTGCGGTACGTCTGCAAGTGAGTGCAGGTTATTGTCCCGGATAACCGGGGTCAACGAACACAGGACGAATGGCGGGGTGTGTGTACGCAGCGTGTATCTTTGGCGGATGAATGGTTGATTTTGCGGATGGGCGGCGACCGTTTTTGGTCGCTTATTTGACCGTGAACGGCAAATAAGCGCGCACCGCGTTCTCCGACCACGTCCACAATTGCTGTGCCAGTCGCCGATCCAATGCAAACGGCGCGGGCTGGACGGCTGCGCAGCGGTCGAAATACTTCCCCGAGATGCCTTTGACGTCCGGCGAGACGGCGAGGTACACCGGTGTGCGCGCGCCTGTCGAAACGGTATCGCCCGTCATGTCGAATCCGGCATGCAACAGCTTGGTGTCGATCACGCCGGGGTGCAGGCTGTTGGAGCAGAGCCGCGGCACGCGCCGTGCAAGTTCGCAGGCGAACAGCGCGTTGGCAAGCTTGGAGTTGGCATAGGCGTGGTAGGCGTCGAATCCTCGTTCACCGTTCATGTTGCCGAACTCGATACGGCCGCTCATGTGCGCGACCGAGCTGACTGTCACCACACGCGGTTCGGCAGATTTTTTCAGCAGCGGCAGCAACAGGCTGGTGAGCAGAAAAGGCGCAAGATGGTTTACCGCCAGCGTCATCTCGAAGCCGTCTTTTGTCAGCTTGCGCTCGGGCATGTATACGCCGGCATTGTTGATCAGCACATCCAGTTGCGGCAGGTGCGCATTGAGTTCTTGCGCCATGCGGCATATGGCAGCGGGATCGGACAGGTCGGCCTGTACGGTGTGCAGCACGGCATTGGGCGTCGAATGCGCAATAACGGCGCGGGTGTGGAGAACTTTCTCTTCATTTCGCCCGTGCAGGACAACCTTATGGCCAGACCCGGCCAATTCCTTTGCGATCTCCAACCCGATGCCGTCGGTCGCGCCGGTGACGAGGAGGGTTTTCATGTTCAGCCTATGACTTCGAACCCGGTGTAACTGCCCGCGTCCGGCGCGATGTCTACCTGTTCCACCCGGGCATATTGCGGGCCGCGATGCACCCAGTGGACGATGGCGTCCACGGCGGCGGTTTCTCCCTGCACCGAGGCTTCCACGGTGCCGTCGCTGCGGTTGCGTACCCAGCCGGACACACCCAGGGACAGCGCTTCGCGGCGCATCGAGTCGCGGAAGAACACGCCCTGCACGCGGCCATGGATCACGAGACGCAGTGTTTTTCTGGAAGTGGCAGTCATGTTGAATGACGGGGAAAGTATGGGTTGTCCCGTGCGCTCAGTCCGCCGGCGGCGCGACCTTGATGACTTCGTCCAGCGTCGTCGATCCTGCCGCGACTTTCATCGCGCCGGAGATGCGCAACGGTTTCATGCCTTCGCGGCAGGCGACTTCGCGGATGCGCGCGACATCGGTGGTCGGGGTGACGAGTTTGCGTATCTCGGGCGACATCAGCAGGATCTCGTAGATGCCGATGCGTCCCTGGAAGCCGGTCATGCGGCATTCCAGGCAGCCGACTTCATGCTGGAACTGCGGCGGGTGGCTGGTCTTCCACGGCACGACGAGTTTGTCCCACAGCTCGTTCTCGTCGGCGCGCACCGCGAGCGGACGCTTGCAATGCGGACACAGCGTGCGCACCAGACGTTGCGCCATGATGCCGAGCACGGTGGCGTTGATCATGAACGGCGCGACACCGAGGTCGAGCAGCCGGGTGATCGCCGACGGCGCATCGTTGGTATGCAGCGTGGAGATCACGAGGTGACCGGTCAGCGCGGCCTGGATGGCCATGTCGGCGGTCTCCAGGTCGCGTATCTCGCCGACCATGATGATGTCCGGGTCCTGGCGCATCAGCGCGCGCAGACCGTCGACGAAATGCAGGTCGATGCCGCTCTGCACCTGCATCTGGTTGAACGCCGGCTCGACCATCTCGATCGGGTCCTCGATGGTGCAGACATTGACCTCGGGCGTGGCCAATTGTTTGAGCGTGGAATACAGCGTGGTGGTCTTGCCCGAGCCGGTCGGTCCGGTGACGAGGATGATGCCGTTCGGCTGCGTGGTCATCTTCTCCCAGCGCGCGCGGTCTTCCTCGGAAAAGCCGAGCTCGGAAAAATCGCGCACCAGCACCTCCGGGTCGAAGATACGCATCACCAGCTTTTCGCCGAACGCGGTCGGCAGCGTGGACAGGCGCAGCTCGATCTCCTGGCCGTCGGCGGTGCGCGTCTTGATGCGGCCATCCTGCGGACGGCGCTTCTCGATCACATCCATGCGTCCTAGCAGCTTGATGCGGCTGGTCATCGCGGTCATCACCGACATCGGGATCTGGTAGACCTGATGCAGCACCCCGTCGATACGGAAACGCACCAGCCCGATGTCGCGCCTCGGCTCGATATGGATGTCCGAAGCGCGCTGCTCGAACGCGTATTGCCACAGCCAGTCCACGATGGTGACGATGTGCTGGTCGTTGGCGTCGAACTGCTGCTTGCTCTTGCCCAGCTCCACCAGTTGTTCGAATGAAGCCTGTCCGGATTTTTCCTGGCGCTTGGTCTGCGCGGCATTCTTGACCGAGCGCGCCAGATTGTAGAACTCGACCAGATAACGGCTGATGTCCTCAGGGGTCGCGACGACGCGGCGGATATCCTTGCGCAGGGTCTGTTGCAGCACCTGTTCCCAGTCGCGCAGGAAAGGTTCGGAAGTGGCGATCACCACCTCGGTGGGCGTGACCAGCACCGGGAGAATGCCGAAGCGCGTCGCATAGTCGTTGGACATGATGTCGGTGACGACCGAGAAGTCGATCTTCAGCGGATCGATGTGGTAATACTCCAGGCCGACGCGCCCGGCCAGCCATTCGGTCAACGCATCCTGATGCAGGGTCTTGTGCGGCGGTTGCAGTGATTTCCAGTTCTTCCCTGCAATGACCAGCAGCGGATGGACATTCTGGCGCTGCCCGCGACGCTCGGCGATCATCGCATCGGCATCGGCCCGGCTGACCATGCCGTCGGCGACCAGCATGTCCAGCAGCTCTGGCAAGGTGAGTTTGTGTTCGTGCGTGCTCATCTGCGCCATGTGTATCCCCCGGTTTGTTTGGCCGAACTATACTGGCATCGCGCTACTTGCTCAACGGCTATGAGACGGCCAGCGCGAGCAAACCGTAGCGCGCGAATTTTCCGGCTGCCATGAACAGCGCAGCCTGCCACGGATTCAGCCGCAGCCATCCGGCAGCGACACACAGTGCATCGCCGATCAATGGAGCCCAAGCGAGCAACAGCGCGGGCGCGCCATGTTTCCGCACCCGTTCAACATGCTTCAGTTGCTGGGTCTGCGGCAGCAGCCAACCCATGCCGAACGAGATCATGCCACCCAGCGTGTTGCCCAGCGTGCCAAGCAAGATTGCGGGCCAGAACAGTTCTGGATGCAGTTTCAGCACGCCGGCCAGCACCAGCTCCGAACCGCCCGGCAGCAGCGTCGCGCCGAGCAGGCTGGAGAGGAACAGCCCCCACAGGCTGAGGTCGGTGGTGAAGAGTTGGGTGACGGTGTCCATGAATTACCGGGTGCATGTCGGGATGTGGGTAGCTTAACCCGGCAACCGTCGCGTTACATCATGGGTTACGCACGTTGGGCTAAATTACCTCGCTGACCACGGAAAATATATTGAGCCCCTTTAGTCAAAGGGGTGGCGTCGATGTACCAGTTGTGGTTGGCGGCGTTGGTGTCGAGGGTGATGGTGTTGCCTACGGCCTGGCCGACTGCGCCGCCTGCAAGATCGGCGAAGGTGACGGTGATGAAACCCATGTCATAACCGGAGGAACCGGTGGAGGGTTTTTTGACTTTGATGAGCTCGTATCGGTTATCGGGGCACAGATAATTATCGACGACATACGATACCTTCAGGTTCACCACGATCTTGTAACGCTTGCCCTCGAACTCGGCCATGAACACGGCACGGTCATCACCGACATAATCGGGGGTAGGCTCGTACATGTAGTACACCGCCCCGTTATCGGCGGTATGCTCGACAAGCTTTCCATGAGTCGTGCTTTCCTGCAGAGTTGTTTTGATCTTTGTTACGTCAATAATCATATCCCTTTGATTGCTAAAAAAGGTTCTTAGCATACCTGCAGGATAAACACCGCGTATGGCTGCTGTCTTGTCATTGACGTTGCTTGTAGTGTTTTGACATACTTTCAGCAGGTAATCGGGTTGCGGCGTAGAACCAACTGCTGTATCGGCTTGCGCCAGCACAATAGGGGTATCCTGCGCCGGAATATACGGCACATCCATGGTGAACATGAGTTCTTCTCCTTCGATCAGGGTTAGGGTGTAGTCGAGCAAGCCCTGCGCTTCGGCTTGCAGGGTGGCGGGTGAGGTTGCCGAATCAGCCGACGATGCCGGTGAACCATCGGCCAACAGGTGGGCGGCTATTTCCAGCGGCGCGGGCGGATTCAGGAAGATGTGGAAGTGCACGTGCTAAACGGGGACAGGCTGAGCCAACCCCAGTTTCACGGACAGATAAATTAAGCGCCATCATACAACCTCTCCACCTCATCCGGGGTACGGTAACCGAGTGACTGATGGATGCGGTTGCGATTATAAAAGCACTCGATGTAATCGAAGATCGCCAGC
>JACRED010000015.1 GCA_016218415.1 Nitrosomonadales bacterium | reverse complement strand
CGTCCGCCATCGGCGCGGCCCAGATCGGCTGGTACGGCACCGCGATGCTGTGCTACGTCACGCCAAAAGAACATTTGGGATTGCCCGACAAGCAGGACGTGCGCGACGGCATCATCACCTACAAGATCGCCGCCCACGCCGCCGACCTCGCCAAGGGTCACCCCGGCGTGCAGGTGCGCGACAACGCCATGAGCAAGGCGCGCTTCGAGTTCCGCTGGGACGACCAGTTCAACCTCGGCCTCGATCCCGACCGCGCGCGCAGCTTCCATGACGAAACACTGCCGAAAGAATCCGCCAAGGTCGCCCACTTCTGCTCCATGTGCGGCCCGCACTTCTGCTCGATGAAGATCACCCAGGACGTGCGCGACTTTGCCGCAGCACAAGGCGTGTCGGAACAGGAAGCGCTGGAAAAAGGCATGGAAGCGAAATCGGAAGAATTCGTGAAAGAAGGCGCGAGCATTTACCGAAAAGCTTGATTTGTGGCTTACCGGGCGGCGTTGCCTGATCGCACTATTAAGCGTATTATTCGACGCACTGTAAATAACTCGATGAGGAGATAAACCATGTCTCAACTGACCGCCAACGATCTTAAAACCAAAGGTATCGCCGCCATCGAAGCAGCGCTGGCCGAGCGGCAGGAAGCAATTGTCTCGGTGCGCGGCAAGGATCGTTTCGTCGTGATGGAAATCGAGCAATATCACCACCTGCGCGAATGCGAACTCGAAGCGGCGCTGGCTGAAACGCGCGCCGACATCAAGGCGGGGCGCTTTGTGAAAGAATCGCCAGCGGCACACGTCAAACGGGTAAAGAAGATCGCCGGCGCATAAGCCACATGAGCTATACGCTGACATTCACCGAACAATACAACAAACGCGCCGCGCGTTTTCTCAAGTGTCACCCGGAACTGGAAAAACAATACCTCAAGACGCTGCAACTGCTTGAGATGAATCCGCATCATCCCTCGCTGCGTTTACATGCCTTGAGCGGAAAGCTGCAAGGGCTGTACTCTGTTTCCATCAACCTTTCTTATCGCATCACACTGGAATTATTAATCAAGGATGAAGAGATCATCCCGGTGAATGTGGGCGATCATGATGTGGTGTACTGACGGGCATAGCAACCCGGTCTGAAGAGTTTGTAAAAGACGGCGCGAGTATTTACCGCAAGGCGTAATATGCGAACTGCAGCACAGGATCAACTTTCGAATTCACCAAAGATAAGGGAGGCAATCATGGCAGCAGACAGCATTTACCGTATCACCGAGATCGTCGGAACCAGCAAGAAATCCTGGGAGGATGCCGCCGCGAATGCGGTCAAAGCCGCCTCAAAAACCCTGCGCGATCTGCGCGTGGCCGAAATCGTCAAACTGGACATGGTGGTCAAGGATGGCAAAGTGTCCTCCTACCGTGCCAGAGTAGCCTTATCCTTCAAGTACGATCCCAAGAAATAGAGAAACCGGATTGCTGACTTTGCCCGCAAAGCAGGGTCGGCAATCGTATTTCAAATACCGTCTGCCTATCTGACGCCGCACCGGATTACGCGCATATCCGTAACAGCATCCCCACATATACGGCGCAGTTTCAGCATTTGCAATTCGTATAGCAACGCTATACACTTTTTGCATGATTAAATCCTTCGCTCACAAGGGACTCGAAAAGTTCTTCAGGAAAGGAATCAAGTCCGGCATACAGGCCGCGCACGAAAACCGCCTTCGCATGCAACTCGCCAAGCTGGATTCGGCAAAATCGCCACAAGACATGGGTTGCCGGCGTGGCAGCTGCATCCCCTGAAAGGCACGCTAAAGGGACATTGGGCGGCTTCAGTTTCGGGAAACTGGCGGCTAACCTTCAGGTTCGACGGGCAAGATGCCGAAGTCGTCGATTATCAGGATTATCACTAGGAGAAAATTATGAGCCGCATGTTCAATCCCCCGCATCCGGGAGAAGTGCTAAAGGATGGCGTTTTGGTCGAAGGCGTAACCGTAACCAGTCTGGCCGAACAACTTGGTGTAACGCGCGTCGCGCTTTCTCGCATACTCAACTCGCGCGCCGGAATTTCCGCCGACATGGCAATCAAGCTCGCTCGCGTCTTTGGAGGCTCCGCAGAGTCCTGGCTCTACATGCAGGCCAACTATGATCTATGGCAAGCAGAGCGCCGCGCCATCAAGTGCGACAAACAGAATCGGGTTAGCGCATAAGAATTTCACAACATCGCCGGGAGTATGCCGCCGCGAACGCGGTGAAGGTCGCCTCCAAAACCCTGCGTGATTTGCGCGTGGCCGAAATCGTCAAACTGGACATGGTGGTCAAGGACGGCAAGGTGTCCTCCTACCGGGCAAGGGTCGCCTTATCCTTCAAGTACGATCCGAAGAAATAAAGGTGCCCTGATTAAATCAGTTTTGTCATTCCCGCGTAGGCGGGAATCCAGCATATTGAAATGACTGGGTTCCCGCCTACGCGGGAACGACGACCTATTCAGCGCTCCCTAATTCCAAAGCGCATTTCACTCGCACCGCAATCCGCGCAGAGTTGTTCAATTGGTGCTCCCACACCCGAACCACACGCCATCCAAGCCCTCGTAACTCGCGGTTCACGCGCCGGTCTCGCTTGCGGTTGGCGGCGATTTTTTCATCCCAGAATTTTCGGTTGCTCTTGGGTCGCTGGTAGCACCTCGGGCAACCGTGCCAGAAACAGCCGTCCACAAACACCACAACCCGCTCGCGCCTGAATGTGAAATCCGGCTTGCCCAATATTGGCTGATTTCGCCGCCAGCCAGTGATGCCGTGCTCGCGAAAGATTTCTATCAGGCGCAACTCCGTCGCTTTGTTGCCGCGCGAGCGAATTAGCGACATGACTTCGGAACGTTTTTGTTTGCTCCAAATATCGCTCAAAACTTCACCGGCTCGAACTTTTTATATAGCGCCGCCAGATGCCGCACCGACATCCTGAATTGGCTGCGCGCTTTAACGGTGGATTTTTCGGTGCTGGCCTTCATCACCTTGGAACCCGGATCGAAGATCACCCGACCAGCACTCAGCGCCGCCAAGTAACGGTTGAAATCCGTGCCTTCCCCGAGCAACGCGGGGCTGAAATAGCGGTAGGCGGGCGCGGCTTCTTTCTCGCTTTCATACGGAACATAAGCCGCCTGCGCGTGTTTCTTGTTCCACCCGATCATCAGCTCGGCGAACGACCAAGCGGCGGCGCAGCCTCCGGCATCGTCGAGCAACTCCACCGCGCCTCCCACGTCCTCGATAACTTTTCGTGAAGAGTCAAAGCCGCGCACTGCCAAGGTAAGGCCGGTTTTCTCATTGCGGCAATCGGCACGATGCGTGCCGGTGAAATACAGCGTATCGTCTCCGGTGTGCTTGCCGTATTCGCGAACAAACACTTTGACGCCGCGCTCGCCATACATCCCGCCGTCCGGCTCCGGTGTCATCAGCGTAATCCGGTCGCCGCTATAGGCTTTCATTTCCCAGCCCAGGAAATCCGGTTCGGAACGTCCGTTGGGAATGATGCCGAGCAACGCTTCAAGCGTATACCCGCCGCCATTTCGAGCCTTGTATGGAATAATCTCACCTGTCTTGTTCAAGCGCATAGAAGGATGCCAGCCGACATCTCTGATCTTTGCCAAGCTCTCAAGAAGAATAGATTTTGAGTCGCGCCCACGCAATGGCAAATTGAAGAAAACGCTTTCTTGAGAAAAAGCGCTTTCAGTCTGTCGTCGTCGAAACTCTTGCGCAACGCTACTTTCCGCCGGGGCAAGGTAAGCCAGCGTTTCACCGTTGCGGGTAATTCCAAAAAACAAAATTCGTCCATCCGGGCCATTATTGAAGCGGCGTTGGGACGCGGGTATTGGCCTCAACAACTCATTGGGCGCGTATTTGCACCCACGAAGAAAACCGGAAAGGCGAACTTCAGGATATTGCGGATAGAGAATAAGTTGTGCGCCAGCAGCCTGCTCTGTCTTGTCGGCACTGACCCACACGAAGTTCAGTTTTGCTTTGTAAGTGCTGTCCTTGCCGTTCGAGGTTGCTTCGACATTCTCGAACGGAAACATTTGCACCACGTCAAAATTTCCGCCGAGATATATCTGTTGCTTGCTGTTATCGTTTTCTGCGAGCGGTTTGCAAAAGGCACGAACCGCGCCAAGCTCTGAGAAGCGCCGCAACAAACCAGCAAGGTCAGCAAACATATTTTTCCTTTAGCGTAAAGCCAAGATTTTAGTGTCAACCATCAAGCATCCAGTTGAATTCCGCAAGCGTTCAAGAAAATCGGATATGCGGCTCCAATCACCTTGTCGTGCCCAAGACCTTCCTCAAGTTCATTTAGCAAGAAGCGCAGTTCTTCTACCTCGACATTCGAGAAGAACCGTTCGCCATTTGAGATATGAACAATATCCGCAGGATCATCCTCTGGATGAAAAAGGAGCTTGCTACATTGCATCTCCGAGAACCACAACAATGCACCATCAAAAGTTGTGTCGTGAAGTTTTGGAATACGTGATTGGGTGTGCATGATTTCTCCTTTAAAGGGTTGCATAACGAAGAGGGACTTCAGTTTCCAAGATACCAGGTTCCAGCATGGGTTGCATCAACTTTGCTACATGAGCCATAACATCAACAACAACAGAATTTCCGAATTGTTTGTAAGCGCGCGTATCCGACACCGGAATCCTGAACGTGTCGGGATAGCCCATCAGCCGCGCGCACTCTCTGGGCGTGAGTCGGCGCGGGTTTTTGCGCGCACCTTGGTACACGAGAATTTCCGAGCCGTCCTTGTAATAGCGCGCCGATAAGGTGCGGGCAACGTCTGTGGGTTTGACCAAACCAAAGCCGAAGCCGTTGCCCTTGAGGCGGTGCTTCTCGGCGTAGTTTTGCAAGTAGCGCCAGAGGTTGTCGGTGAGGGTGTATTTGTCCTGCACTTTCTTTTTCTTGTGGTCGAAGTATTTCCCTTCGTCCCATTGCAAGACCGGCTCACTGCCGTCGGTGCGGTGCAGGATGTCTTTGAGTGTGTGCGTACCTTTTGGTGGCAGGGGCAGCGCGTCGAAATCGAACGCGACCGGCTCGCGGAAGCCGACGATGAGGATGCGCTCGCGGTGTTGCGGAACGAAGTGCGCGCCGTCTATGACGCGGTAGTGGATGTGATAGCCGAGGTCATGGGTCAGGGTGCGGCGGATAACATCGAAGGTGCGACCTTTGTCGTGTGAAACGAGGTTCTTGACGTTCTCAAGCAGGAAGGCGCGCGGGCGTTTTGCCTCGATGATGCGCGCCACATCGAAGAACAGGGTGCCCTGTGTTTCGCAGGCAAAGCCGTGCTTTTTACCCAGCGCATTTTTCTTGGACACTCCGGCAATCGAAAATGGCTGGCAGGGGAAACCCGCTAGCAGCACGTCGTGGTCGGGGATGTCGGCGGCATCTACCTGGGTGATGTCCCCGGCGATGGGGTGCCGGTCGCGAAAATTTTCGGCGTAGGTTTTTTGCGCGTAGCTGTCCCATTCGCTGGTGTACACGCAGCGCCCGCCGACTTGCTCGAACGCATTGCGCAGCCCGCCGATGCCCGCGAACAGGTCGATGAAATCGAAAGCGCCTGCGGGGCTTTCTTCCCCGAATGGCAGCAGTTGTTGCAAAGCGTGCGCGAGGTAGGCAGGCGGGTTGGTTTGCCGCGCTTCCCAGCGGCTGATGGTGCGGACACCCACGCCCAAATGCTTGGCAATGACTGCTTGTGTGTGGTGTTTGCGGGCTTCAGTGAGATAGGCCAGCGCGGCATCTTGATCGCTGACTAGGGTGAGGGCGGCATTCATGGCGATTTATTGTCCGAAAAGTCTCTGGGAATTTTTGCGGACAGTATGTCATTATTTATTACCAGTCAAGATTTTGTCCGGTTGATGCCTACCACTGCGGGAAAAGTCGGTTATTGCTTCCAGCTTCCTTGCCGGGTGCCGGTATAATCTCGCCCCATGCACCCGCGCTCTTCCGCCTCCCACCCCGAAATCACCGCCGACACGCCCTGCACCGGCCATTGCACCACGGCACTGGGCGACGATGTGTGCCGCAGTTGTCTGCGCACGTTTGACGAGATCACGCGCTGGGTGGGGATGAGCGAGGCGGAGCAGCGGGCGGTGAATCTGCGCATTGCTTTGCTGGCGGATCGGTTGCAGCATCAGTCGGTTTAGGGGGCGGCGGATTTTCAGGTTGGCTTATTTTGTAATTTCTACCCCCACCCCAACCCTCCCCCTGCAAGGGGGAGGGGATGTGGGATATTGAATTTTATTTTTACTGGATTCCCGCTTTCGCGGGAATGACGGCACTTTATGGACATCGCATTACTTATCAACGCGGCGATACTTGGCCTCGTCGAGGGGCTCACGGAATTTCTGCCTATTTCCAGCACGGGGCATCTGATCGTGGCGGGCAGTTTGCTGGATTTCAACGATGAGCGCGGCAAGTTGTTTGAGATCGTGATCCAGTCGGCGGCGATCATGGCGGTGATGTGGGAGTACCGCGCGAAGATCGGCTCGGTGATCGGCGGGCTGGTTCAGAAGCAGGAGGCGGCGCAGCGTTTTGTCATCAATGTGGGCATCGCGTTTTTGCCGCTGGCGCTGCTGGGGCTGGTGTTCGGCAAGCATATCAAGGCGGCGCTGTTCAACCCGATCACGGTGGCGACGACTTCGATCATCGGCGCGCTGTTCATCCTGTGGGCGGAGAAGCGCAAGCACACGGTGAGCGTGCAGACGGTGGACGATCTCAATTGGAAGGACGCGTTGAAGGTGGGCTTTGCGCAGGCGCTGGCGCTGATTCCGGGGACTTCGCGTTCCGGCGCGACAATCATCGGCGGCCTGTTCTTCGGGCTATCGCGCAAGGCGGCGACGGAGTTCACGTTCTTCCTCGCGATGCCGACGCTGATTGGCGCGACGATCTATGAGTTGTACAAAGAGCGCGCGCTGCTGACGACCGACGATCTGGGCATGTGGGCGGTGGGCTTCGCGGCTTCGTTCGTGTCGGCGTTCCTGTGTGTGCGCTGGCTGTTGCGCTACATCAGCAGCCACGACTTTACGGTGTTCGCCTGGTACCGCATCGCGTTCGGGCTGGTGGTGCTGGTGACGTATTACACCGGGATGGTGAGCTGGAGCGGCGTTTAGGCAGTGCGCGCTGGCTTGCCTGACCGTTCATGTTTCGACAGGCTCAACATGAACGGCACCATCCGTTTAGTATCTGGACAATGGATGCACGCGCACGGCCTCCTTCAAAATGTCATAATTCCATACCAGAATTATTTACTCGGAGATTGATGGCATGGCAAGAATGGTGAAATGCGTAAAGCTGGGGCGTGAGGCCGAGGGGCTGGATCGTTTGCCCTACCCCGGCGCGCTGGGTCAGCGGATATTTGAAAATGTTTCCAAGGAAGCCTGGCAGGGCTGGCTCAAATTTCAGACCATGCAGGTGAATGAAAACCGCCTCAACCTCGCCGATGCCGCCGCCCGAAAATTTCTCGCCCAGATGATGGAGAAATATTTCTTTGGCGAGGGTGTGCAAATGCCCGAAGGGTATGTTCCGCCGAAACAGTAAATATTGCTCTGCCCTTCCCGTCATTCCCGCTTTCGCGGGAATGACGGATGTTTTATTAAGTCCGTCATGAGTAATGAAAAGTGCAACGGATTGCATCCTAACTTATGTCTAAAAAATACGCTCCGCAACAATTCCTGAACCGCGAACTCGGCCAGCTCGAGTTCAACCGCCGCGTATTGGCGCAGGCCGAGGATACGGGCGTCCCGCTGCTGGAGCGGCTGAAGTATCTGTGCATCGTCAGCAGCAACCTCGACGAGTTCTTCGAGATCCGCGTCGCCGGGTTGAAGGAGCAGATCAAGCTGGGCAGCATCTCCGCCGGTGCGGACGGCATGACGCCCCCGCAGACGCTCAAGCTGGTGCGCGAGCAGGCGCATCAGCTGATCGAGCGGCAGTACCAGTTGTTCAACGACGACATCACGCCGGCGCTTTCCGCGCAGGGCATCAAATTCATACGCCGCACCCAGTGGAACGAAGCGCAGCAGGCTTGGGTCAGGGATTTCTTTTTCCGCGAAGTGATGCCGGTACTGACGCCGATCGGGCTCGATCCGGCGCATCCTTTTCCGCGCGTACTCAACAAGAGCCTGAACTTTGCCGTGGAGTTGCAGGGCAAGGACGCCTTCGGGCGCAACTCTACTCGCGCGATCGTGCAAGCCCCGCGCGTGGTGCCGCGCACCATCCTGATGCCGCCGGAGATCAGCGGCTGCGAATACGGCTTCGTATTCCTTTCTTCTATCCTGCACGCGCATGTCGGCGAATTGTTCAGCGGCATGGAGGTGCTGGGTTGTTACCAGTTCCGCGTGACGCGCAACAGCAACCTGTTCGTGGACGAGGAGGAGGTCAAGAACCTGCGCCTGTCCCTGCAGGGCGAATTGCCGCAACGCCATTTTGGCGACGCGGTGCGTCTGGAGATCGCCGACAACTGTTCGCCGACCATCGCCGAGTTGCTGCTCAAGGAATTCAACCTTGCGACCGAGGATCTGTATCGCGTGCACGGCCCGGTGAACCTGGTGCGGCTGATGGAGATCCCCGGTCTGGTGGCGCGCGACAATTTGAAGTTTCCGGCTTTCACGCCCAGCGTGCCCGGCGTGCTGATGAAAAAGGGCGCGGATATGTTCAAGGTGATCCGCAAGAGCGATGTGCTGCTGCATCACCCGTTCCAGTCATTCAAGCCGGTGATCGATTTCATCCAGCAGGCGGCCAGCGATCCCAGCGTGGTCGCGATCAAGCAGACGGTGTACCGCACCGGCGTCGATTCCGCGCTGATGGAAGCCTTGATCGCCGCGGCGCAGCGCGGCAAGGAGGTGACCGTGGTTGTGGAGTTGCTGGCGCGCTTCGACGAGGAGGCCAATATCAACTGGGCGACGCGGCTGGAGCAGGTGGGCGCGCATGTGGTGTACGGCGTGGTCGGGCACAAGACCCACGCGAAGATGCTGATGGTGGTGCGCCGCGAGGATGGCAAGCTGCGCCGTTACGTGCACCTCGGCACCGGCAACTACCATCCGCGCACCGCGCGGCTGTATACCGATTTCGGTCTGTTCACCGCGAACGAGGAAGTCTGCGCCGATGTGAACGAAGTGTTCGGCCAACTTACCAGCCTGGGCAAGGCGCGCACACTGAACCATTTGTGGCAATCGCCGTTTTCGATGCACGCCGAGGTGTTGCGCTCGATACAGAACGAGACCAGGCTCGCCAAGGCCGGCAAGCGCGCCCACATCATTGCCAAAATGAACGCGCTGCTGGAACCCGAGACCATCAACGCGCTGTACGAGGCCTCGCAGGCGGGCGTGAAAGTGGATCTGATCGTGCGCGGCGTGTGCGCGCTGCGCCCCGGCGTGAAGAGCCTGTCGGAAAACATCAGGGTGCGTTCGGTGATAGGCCGCTTTCTGGAGCACACGCGCATTTTTTATTTCCGCAACGACCTGAAGCATGACGTGTACCTCGCCAGCGCGGACTGGATGGACCGGAATTTCTTCCGCCGTATCGAAGTGTGTTTTCCGGTGCTGGACAAAAAGCTCAAGAAGCGCGTGCTCGACGAGGGGCTGAAGATTTACCTGCAGGACAACACCCAGGCATGGGAAATGGACGGCGAAGGGCATTACCGGCATAAAAATCCGCGCCGCGCGGCAAGGAAATGCGCGCAAAATGAACTGCTCAGGCAGTTTGCCACCCAATCCGTCAAATCGAGCCGGTAAAATTATGTGCCGCCCAGCCATCATGACCATTAGGAATTTCATACCCCTGGCGTTTTCCGCGCTGCTTGCCGCATGCGTGGTGGCCGAGCAGCATCACGGCGATCCAGCGCCGGCGGCACAGCGACCGATAGCGAGATCCGAGCCCAGGACAGTCAATCTCGGCGACCAGAAAAGCCGCGACGAACTGGCAAAGCAGATCGCGGACAAGCGGGTGATATTCATCGGTGAGATACACGACCGCCTGGCACACCACCAGAACCAGCTGCGTATCATCCAGAGCCTGTACGAGCGCGATCCGAATCTCGCCATCGGCGTCGAATACTTCCAGCAATCTTTCCAGCCGTATCTGGACGATTACATCGCCGGACGGATAGACGAAAGGGACATGCTGAAGGGAACGGAATATTTCAAACGCTGGAAAATGGACTACCGGCTGATACAACCGATTGTTGCATATGCGCGGGAAAAGCATATTCCGGTGTTGGCGCTGAATGTGTCCGATGAAATCCACAACAAGGTATTCAGGGGCGGTCTGAAAAGCCTGAACGCCGATGAGTTTGCGCAGATCCCGAAGGCGATCCACCTGCCCAGCATTCATTACCTGCAGCGCCTGAGGGCTATCTACAATTCGCATCCGTCCGGCAGCGAATTCGGGAATTTTATCGAAGGCGTGCTGTTATGGGACGAATCCATGGCGGACGTCACCGCGCGCTATCTGAAAGCCCATCCCGAATCGCGGATGGTGGTGCTGTCCGGCATGTCGCATGTCATGTACGGCGACGGCATTCCCGAACGGGTCAATCTTATGCTGGGTGAAAACCGCAGCACGGTGATGATCAATGGCAATGATTTCGGCAATTATTCCGGTGTGGCCGATTACCAACTGGCTACGGAGGTCGGGATAGAGCTGCCCAAGGCGGGCAAGCTGGGCGTATTGAGCGCCGATGATCCTGGCGGTGTGCTCATCAGCGAGTTCACACCGGACAGCGCGGCCCAAGCGGCCGGCCTGTCGGTTGGCGACCGTATCCTTGCACTCAATGGCGCGAAAGTGGCAACCCTGTCGGATATGAAATCCATGATGTTCGACAAGCTGCCAGGCGAACGGATGCAGGTGGTGGTGCGGCGCGATCACGCAACGGGATCGGGCGTCGAATTGCAGTACGAAGTGGCATTGCGCTAGCGGTCACGAACCCTGTCTGCCAGGCTTGCGCGCGGCGCCAGTTTGCCGCGCGGTACAGCCACCGTACCGCCGTCTTCCTGTTTGACCGCCAGCCCCAGCGGCGAGCGTGTCACCGGCCACGTCCCCTTGGTTAGATTGGTCAGCTCGGCTCCGTTGAAAGCGGCATAACTGTACTTGGCGTAATGCGGCAGTTTCCTCGCGAGTACCGGCAGCATCGCGGCATCGGGCGCGGCCAGCCAGGCGGCGGGGATTTGGTTCATGTGAGCCGTCAGCGCGAGCGCGAGCGCGTGCAGCGAGCGTGCGTATTCGCCATCGCCGAACCTTGCACCGCTGTCGGACATCGCGGCGCCGTTGGTTTCCAGTGCGGCTCTGAATTCCCCGCGCAAACCGTTCTCCCATCCGAACAGCCATACCGCGCCGTCATCCGGCAGGCGTTCGATCTCGTCATCCCACTTGATCGTGGTAACGCGCGACGGCTGTTGCTGCCAGGCTTGCGCGATGGCCAGGTATTGCGCGCGCAATGCTTCCGGCGCCTTGCGCGGCAGCACGATCAGCAATTTTTCCGCGCCGAATATCTGCGAGAACGCCGGCGGAATTTCCGCGCGATCCAGACGGCGGAACAGATCGAATTCCGGATCGATGTCCACACGCAACGGTTGCGCGGCGAGTTGCACATGCAATTCGCTGTGCTTGTCTTTCACGGCGATCACTGTCGAATAGGCGGCATCCTGCCCCGCCAGCGTGACCGCGACAGGCAGGTCGAGCATATAGGCCGGGCCGGGCTGGGTCTGTTCCACGACGACGGTCAATTCATAACCCGTCGTGTTGCGCCGCGCCGCGGCGGAGACCGGCCGCAGTTGCGGCGCGCCGCTTTGTTGCGCCCATTGTGCAAAATATGGCTTGAGGTCTATTCCCGAGGTTCGCGCAAATACCTGCTCAAGATTCGAGTAGCCTGCGGTTTTGAAACGGTAGTCGCGGTAAAGGTTTTGCAAGGCGAGCGTGAACGTGCCATCGCCCAGTTGCCTGCGCAGCATGTGGAACAGCATCATGGACTTGCCGTATCCCACCGCCTCGCTTTGCTCGCTGTGGCGCGAGCGGAAGGCGGTCAGCGGAAAGTCGCGCCCGGCTGAGACGAAGTCGGTGTATTTTTGCAGCATGCTGCGCCGGTATTCCGCGCCGTTGCCTTTCTGCTCCTGCAGCAGATGATCGGCCAGGTAGGCGGTGAGCCCCTCGGACCAGTTGCCGCCAGCGTAATCGACATACACGCCGTTGCCCCACCAGTTGTGCAGGATCTCGTGCGGATAGGATGTATCGACGATGAACGGCAGGTGTATCACTTGGCTGCCCAGCAGGGTGAACGACGGCATGCCGTAACCGGTTTCCCAGAAATTCTCCACGAGCGCGAACTTGGCGTAGGGATAGGGGCCGATGAGCTGCTGGTACATCGCGAGATAGCGAGCAGTGGCATCGAGATAGCGCTGCGCGAGCACCGCATCGCCGTTGCGCAGATAGACCAGCGATTCGATCCCCGCATCGTTGTGCGCATATTCGGTGAACGGCGCGGCGATCAGGAAAATCCCGTTTTGCGGCTGGCTTTCCTGCCAGACTGTGCCGGCAATGCCGGGGCTGGTTCGTTTGCCCTGGCTGATCGCGTGCCAGCCTTGGGGAAGGTCGATTTCCAGAGAAAACGTCGTCATTTCGCCGTCCAGACGCGGATACCAGCCGCTGTCGCCAGTGAGTACGGCGCCTTGCGGGGCGATGATGCCCGGCGAGCTTTCAAAAGTGCGCGTTTCGCGCTTATCCTGTTGCGGCGGGTGGAATATTTCGCCCCCATAGGTGAGCGTAAAGCTGTTCCGACCCTGCGGCAGCGTGACACGATATTGCTGCAACCAGCTTTCCGGCGCCTCACCGGCGGTATTTATGTCTGCAGCTTTTATTTCTGCATCGGGCGATACCGGGTTCATATCGCGGTGCAACGAAAAATAGAAGGTGCGCGGCCCATCCGGCGGCAGCGTGACGAGGTCCCGCACCGACAGGCGGTGCTGTTCGGGATGGAGCGCAACACTCAGCCGGTGCTGCGGCACGGTTTGCGCGCGGCTGCCCGCCGCAGCGCAGGCGAACAGGCAGCCGGCCAGCATGATGGCTGCAAGGCGCAAATTCTGACTTTCCATAATCAGCACTCCAAAAAATGAGAATGTCGCATAATTGAAGGGCAGATATATGCCTTCTATTTAAACTGTCCGCGAATCTCCCGGCATCACAGCCGCCGGCCAATACAGCTGCGATACCCTGCCAGCCTCATATTTATCGCGTCTTCCGATTGTCCCGTCATTCTGCCAGCGAATTATTTGCGTTCGGCATAATAATTGCTGGCTGTAACACTTGTGCGCCGGTTTTGGATTCTTGCCGGCTGTTTGCCTGCGCATGAGATATATACATCATATATGGTATGGCAAGCGTTCTCGAATAATGGATCGCCTGAATATATTTTCGGACCTATGTTTGCTTCTGAAATTGGTTTGCCTGTCACGTTACGCAAGCGAGCACGAGCGCTGTTCCGCCTGATACATTCTTTCTCGGCTGTCATTTTGCTGTCCACGCTGATCCTGCAGATGCAGCCTGCGCAGGCCGCCGATACTAACCACCGAACCGCACAGACCATCCTGCATATGCTGGATTATGTGAGCGTGGATTACGGCGGGGCCGTGCTGCTGGAGAAGGTGCTCAACGAGAACGAATACAAGGAGCAAACCGAGTTCTCGAAGCAGGCGGTCAGATTGATAGGAGAATTGCCCGAGCATCCGCACCGTGAGGCCCTGATTGCGCAGGCGCTGGAACTGGAGCGCCTGATAGACGCGAAAGCACCGACCGAGCTGGTCAACACTTCGGCGCAGCAATTGCGCAGGGACATAATCGCGACATACCAGATTCAGGTTACACCCAGGCAAATTCCGGATCTGAAGCGCGCCGCGGTTTTATTTCAGCAGAAGTGCGCAAAGTGCCATGGGGCTGAAGGCCACGGCAACGGCCCGGACGGCAAAACACTCAATCCGAAACCCGCAGATTTCCACGATATGGCGCGTATGGGGCAGCGCAGCGCGTATGGGCTTTACAACACCATCACTCTGGGTGTCGCAGGCACGGAGATGAAAGGGTTTACGCAGCTGACCGACGACGAGCGCTGGTCGCTGGCGTTTCTGGTGTCCAACTTCCGCAACTCCAAAGAATATATCGAAGAGGGGCGCAAACTCTGGGAAAAAGGAGCTTACAACGGCCCCGCGCCCGATCTGGCCGCGCTGACCACCCTGACTTCGAACGAGACAGTCCTGCGTTACGGGGAGCAGACCAGAGCGGTCCTGGCTTACTTGCGTGCTTATCCGCAAGCGCTCGAGACCAAGCGGCGCTCCACCCTGCTGTTTGCCGCAGAACAACTCGACCGGGCAATGACACACTACCGCGAAGGGGACCATGCCAGGGCGCTGCGACTTGCCATCGCCGCCTACCTGGAAGGGTTCGAGCCTGTAGAGGTCAGTCTCGACAGTCTCGACAAGCAGCTGCGGCGCAATATCGAACTTGAGATGATGGGAATACGCCAACTGGTGAACAGCGGCAGTCCGAACGAGAAGGTGGAACGCAAGATAGAGTATACGAAGAATCTGCTCCTGCAAGCCGACGAGTTACTGAGGACGGGGAAGCTCTCCATCACCAGCGCTTTCGCCAGCGCGTTCTTTGTTCTGCTGCGCGAAGGAATCGAGGGGATGCTGGTGCTGACAGCCATCATCACATTTGTGGCGCGAAGCGGGCAACGCAACGCGCTACTGTACATTCATGCGGGATGGGGCGGCGCGCTCCTGCTGGGCGCGTTCACCTGGGTGGCAGCGGCCTGGCTGGTGGATATATCGGGAGCCGGGCGCGAAGTTACCGAGGGTATGACCGCGCTCATTGCCTCGGCCATGCTGGTTTATGTCGGTTTCTGGCTGCACAACAAGACGCACGCGCAGCATTGGCAAAAATTCCTGAACGACCAGCTGGGCGAAGCCCTGGAAAAGAAAACGCTGTGGGTGCTTGCGCTGGTTTCTTTTCTCGCGGTGTACCGCGAGATTTTCGAAACCGTGCTGTTTTCACAGGCGCTCTGGGCGCAGGTCAGCGATGTGACCCGGCCCGCCCTGTGGGGCGGGATGATGTCTGCAGCCCTGATGCTGTTGATTATCGGGTGGATACTGTTCCGTTTCGGCATCACACTCCCGCTCGGGCCGTTTTTTTCAGGCACATCGATATTGCTGGCGATATTGGCTGTCGTTTTTGCAGGCCAGGGCGTTGCTGCGTTGCAGTCGGCAGATATCGTTACCACCAGCCCGGTCGGTTTTGTTTCGCTGCCCATGCTGGGCGTATACCCTACGGCTCAGACTTTGCTAGTGCAGGCGATGGTTATCGGTATTCTGCTGCTGTGTTACCGCATACCGCTGCGCCGCAAATCAGCCTGAACCGCCGACAGGCGCTTCATCCGTGTTTCTGCGGGCGTCCGGTCTTGATCTTTTCCAGGCTATCGAGCACCCGCTTTAATTGCGGCGTGCTTAATTCAGCCAGCAATTTCAGTCCGGCACGCAACACTTCGCTTTTTTTCACATGCATCTTGGCTTTCAGGCAGGTTGCCTTGATCTCGGCAATTTTCTGATATTCGACCTGCGGCATGGTGAAGCTGTCGCGCATCACTTTTACCTTATGCTCTTTTTTGGCTTTTTTGGCGGTTTTAATGGCCGGTTTGACGGATGATTTTGCAACCGGTTTTGACGAAATGTCAGGCTTCGCCAAAATTGGAGTTTTTTTAGCCGGCGACTTCTTTGCCGTTAAAACAGCTTTTTTGGTTGTCATGTCATTTCCTTCGTATTAAAGTGGTATATATAGTATATACAGTATACGCGGATAAATGAATTGAATTTGCGGGGGTGTGATGGACCTGATTCTATGGCGGCACGCTGAAGCCGAGGATGGCATCCCGGATCATGCGCGCGAACTCACGGCGAAGGGCCACAAGCAGGCGGCCAAAGTTGCCGCATTTTTGCGCCTGCACTTGCCTGCTGAGCCTCGCATCCTGGTCAGTCCCGCGACGCGAACTCGACAGACTGCCTCGGCACTGACCGATAATTTCACGCTGGCTCCCACCATCGCACCCGGCGCTTCGGTGGAAGCGGTGCTGCAAGCGGGACGCTGGCCGCAGGCAGGCGGCACCGTGCTGCTTGTCGGCCATCAGCCGACCTTGGGCGAGGTGGCGGCGCACCTGCTGGGCTGCGGGGGTAATGCATTCAGTATCAAGAAAGGCGCACTCTGGTGGTTCAGCCAACGCGAGGATACGTCGCAAGCCACTTTGCGATTGGTAATTGCACCCGATTTTTTGTAGGCGTGTTCATCATAATGAGGGGAATACATCATGTTTGAATCTGCGGAACTCGGACACAAAATAGACAAGGCCACATACGACGCCGAAGTGCCCGAGTTGCGCCAGGCATTGCTCGAGGCGCAGATCGATCTGGCTAAGCTGGCGAAATTTCCGGTCATCATCCTGGTCGGCGGCGTGGATGGCGCGGGGCGAGGCGAGACTGTCAACCTGCTCAACGAATGGATGGACCCGCGCTTTATCCAGACCCACGGCATGGGCGATCCGTCGGATGAGGAACTGGATCGCCCGATGATGTGGCGGTTCTGGCGCGAGTTGCCGCCCAAGGGAAAAATCGGGGTGTTTCTTGGCTCCTGGTACACCTGGCCGATTCTCAACCGCGTGGCCGGCCGCACCAAAACGGCCGATCTCGACCAGAGCCTGGAACGCGCCAAACGCCTGGAAACGATGCTGGTCGAAGAAGGCGCGCTGATCCTTAAGTTCTGGATGCATCTGTCCAAGAACAAGCAGAAAGAACGCCTGAAGCTGCTCGAGAAGGATCCGAAAACCCGCTGGCGCGTCACCAAGCGCGACTGGGAACATTATGAGATGTACAAAAAGTTTCATGTCGTAAGCGAAAGCGTGATGCGCCATACCAGCACGGCCGAGGCACCGTGGACCATCGTCGAGGGTTTCGATGCGCGCTATCGCAGCCTGACCGTGGGCAAGGTGATCCTCGATGCGATCCGCAAACGCCTCGATGAAGCCGGTAAAAAAGTAACCGAGATTTCCGCGCCGCCGCCGCTTCCATCGATCGACAAGCTGGATATCCTGAAGACGCTGGATCTCAGCCAGAAAATCGACAAGAAGGATTTCCAGGCCGAGCTGGAAAAATACCAGGGCAAACTCGCGCTGTTGACGCGCAGTCCAAAATTCAAGGACATCACCGTCATCGCGATGTTCGAAGGCAACGATGCCGCCGGCAAGGGCGGCGCGATCCGCCGCATTACCGGCGCGCTGGATGCACGCCAATACAACATCGTCCCGATCGCCGCGCCCACCGAGGAAGAGCGCGCCCAGCCCTATCTGTGGCGTTTCTGGCGGCATATCCCGCGGCGCGGCAGGGTGACGATATTCGACCGCTCATGGTATGGCCGGGTGCTGGTCGAACGGGTCGAGGGTTACTGCTCCAAGGCCGACTGGATGCGGGCTTATAGCGAGATCAACGATTTCGAGGCGCAACTGGTGCGCCACAATATCGTGGTGGTGAAGTTCTGGCTCTCCATCAGCAAGGAAGAGCAACTCAAGCGCTTCAAGGCGCGCGAAAAGATCGGCTTCAAGCGCTTCAAGATCACCGAGGAAGACTGGCGCAACCGCAAGAAATGGAACGAATACGAGCACGCGGTGTGCGACATGGTGGACCGTACCAGCACCGAGATCGCGCCATGGACACTGGTGGAAGCCAACGACAAGAACTTCGCGCGCATCAAGATACTGAAGACCCTGTGCCAGCGCATCGAAGCGGCGATGAAAAAGGGCAAGTAATGGCATGCCGGGGGAGAGGCAGCCGCGCTGATTAAGCCCCAAAAAAACGAGCCGGGATTATTTCAATCCCGGCTCGTTCATTTTTTAACTTCGCCCCCGGGAAATCCCTGGCGTATATAGCCTCCAGATTATCCGGGCATCTCCGAACTATGCTCAGAAGTAGAAGTTTGCGCTCAGGTTAACTGTGCCGGAGCCGATTTGCGAGGCCTTTGTCGTTGGCTGTCCAGCAGCAATCGGATTGGACTCCCGCGAAACATAGCTGAAACCAACCGAGCCTTCGAAGCTGAATTGCTTGCTCAGGAAATATTCAGCGCCCGCTTCAATCCCGATTCCAAAATTGGTCACATCGGCTGCGGCAGCCTGATCGCGTGTAGACAAATACTGGAGGCCGGCGCCTACAAAGGGAGCGAGTTCATCAGTCTTCAAATATTTCCTGAATCCGCCCATGAATGCGACATCGGTACTCTTTGCATTGTTGGCGGCGCCATTATCAATCATGGCCAAACCAAAACCGGCCAGCACGGCCATATCCTGAGTAATCAGATAGCGGCCCTTGATCAGAATATCTGTCGGGGCCGACGATGCGATATTGATGTTCACGCCAAATTTTCCCGCTGTCGGGCCGCCGTTTGAAGCGGCTGCGCTCGCAGCAGATGATGAAGTGCTTGCAGCAGATGCGCTGCCAGCGGCCACTGCCAATAACAGTGCCGTGCCTGCCAATGAAATTTTATTCATTCCAACCCCCTGAAATTAATATAGAACAACGCTAAAAACTATCCATCCCTTGTGCCCAGCCTTGAATTCTCAACCAAGGAGAAAACAAACAAGCGCAAGAAGTATCTATTGTTAAAGGTCACTCGTCAATGCCATTGCGGGATGCCAAGAGCTACGGTCCATCAGGGTATGCGCGAAGTTCCGGTACTGCGAAAAAGTGATGTGGAAAATCTCGCAGTGACGATCAATGCAAACTTTCCGCAGCCTGCACCAGCAGCCACGGGCTGACCACCACGCCCCAGACCAGCGCGTCGGTCTCGTACCATGCCGCCGCCTGTTCGTCCGTGACCTTGCCCAGCTTGCCCGCCTGCATCCATTGCTTGATTTGTTCGGCGTTGTCCTCGGACATCTGGAACGCGACCTCGACCAAGTCGATGTCGGCAGACACATGCAGCGCCGCACCGCTAGCAAAAAAACGCTGCAATTCCCGCCATGCGATCTGCGCTGTCTCGAGGTTCAGCTTGGCGCGGTAGATTTCTTCCTTGTTTGTTTCGATCATCTCAGACATTCTTTCCCTGCGTTTTTAACCCATTCAAATAATTGTCTTTCACCCGCATGTAATGCTCCGCCGAATATTTCAGATACGCGATCTCTTCATCCGTAAGTTTGCGCACCGCCTTGGCCGGACGGCCCATGTACAGCATGCCGCTCTCCAGCACCTTGCCCGGCGAGATCAGACTGCCCGCGCCTATCATCACGCGGTCGGGTATCACCACATCGTCCATGATGATCGAGCCCATGCCGATCAGGCACTCATTGCCTATCGTGCAGCCGTGCAGGATCACCGAATGCCCCACCGTCACGTAGTCGCCGACGATCAGCGGCGAACCGTCCGGCTTATCCGCCGTCCTGTGCGACACATGGCCCATCGTCAGGTCCTGGATGTTCGTGCCGCGCCCGATCACGATGCGGTTCACGTCGCCGCGCAGCACGGTGTTGCACCAGACGGAACTATCGTCGCCGAGCTTCACATCGCCGATGACCTGGCAGGAGGGGTGAAGATAGATGCGGTCGCCGAGAGTGGGGGATGTGTTGAGGTAGTCTGATAGCGGCATGGTCATTTGTCTAAAGAGTTTTCGGATCGGTTCGAATCACGCCGCTTAATTCATTGATATCTTTTCCCATTGTGCTCTATCCAACCGGCGACATGGGATCCACTCGGGTCTATATGCGTCCAGTGAATTACTCCACCTTTCTCATTCCATTCAAATTGGCCATAAAACCTGATTGAGTCGCCAGCAGCAAGTGAGTTGATTCTTGATGCCAAGTCAATATTGTGAGCAACTAGCAGTGTCTGGCCCGAGTTGAGGCGCACAATGAACCTCTGATGCCGACTCCCATCATTGTCATCCGATAAAAGGCTTACAACCTTTCCGCTACCTTCAATTTGAAGATTGCTTGTTTGGTTTTCATACGCGCTAGAAAGTTCTGTATCACTGCTATCGGCCTGAGTTGATCCTGAAATGCTGCTTGTTTGAGGCGATGGAGAAGCAGCTGACCGTTCGTTCAATATCTGCTCGGTGTTCTGAGTTTTTATTGCGCCACTGCTTCTCAGTGAATATTCGCCATACCCATACACCACCAAGACAACCAAAACTAGTGGCATCAAACGATTAACTAATCCAGGCTTCTCTCGCCGACGCCCTGATCCGTTTTGGTTCTGGCGAGGCATCTTTGCATGAGCAAGATAAGAAATTGCAATTGCTCTTTTCTTACCTGACTTATCTACTTCTATTTCGAACGAAACCGATTCACCAAGCTTGGGGCGCTGCCCATCATTTGGAAAAGCAGATACGTGGGCGAATATTTCCTCTCCGCCATGAGTTGGTGAAATAAACCCAAAGCCGCGATCGTCATTCCACTTAGCAAGCTTGCCGTCGATTCTCATGTGACAAGAAAATTTAATTAAAGATATATGAAATACCGCTTCACTTTGCCAACTTCCACTTCATCGTCTCACCCGCCCGTAGCGGCACAAGTTGATACTCGCCGAATCCCACCGAGGCCGGCACCTGCCACTCTTCCTTGCGCAGCGTGATCTTCGCAGTATTGCGCGGCAGGCCGTAGTAGTCCGCACCGTAGAAGCTGGCGAAGGCTTCCAGCTTGTCCAGCGCACCCGCCGCCTCGAACGCCTCGGCATACAGCTCGATGGCGCTGTGCGCGGAGTAGCAGCCGGCGCAGCCGCAGGCGTTTTCTTTGGTGTGTTGCGCGTGCGGGGCGCTGTCGGTGCCGAGGAAGAATTTTTTGTTGCCGCTGGTGGCGGCTTTCACCAGCGCTTCGCGGTGCGTCTCGCGCTTCAGCACAGGCAGGCAGTAGAAGTGCGGGCGGATGCCGCCGACCAGCATGGCGTTGCGGTTGTACAGCAGGTGTTGCGGCGTGAGGGTCGCGGCGATGGTGTCGGGTGCACTCGTCACGAACTGTGCGGCATCTTTCGTCGTAATGTGCTCGAACACCACGCGCAGGTTCGGCAGGTCTTTCAGCAGCGGCTGCATCACGCGCTCGATGAACACGGCCTCGCGGTCGAAGATGTCGATGTCGCTGGCAGTGACTTCACCGTGCACCAGCAGCGGCATGCCGCAACGCTGCATCTCTTCCAGCGCGGCGTAGGTCTTGCGCAAGTCGGTGACGCCCGCGTCGGAGTTGGTGGTCGCTCCCGCCGGATACAGCTTCACCGCGTGGATCACGCCGCTGGCTTTGGCCCTTCGTATCTCTTCCGCGCTGGTGATGTCGGTGAGGTATAGCGTCATCAACGGTTCGAACTTCGCACCCTTCGGCAGCGCGGCGACGATGCGTTCACGGTAGGCAAGCGCCTGCTCCGTGGTGGTGACCGGCGGGCGCAGGTTGGGCATCACGATGGCCCGGGCGAATTGCCGCGCGGTATCGGCAACCACAGACTGCATCAGCGCGCCGTCGCGCAGGTGCAGATGCCAGTCGTCGGGCCTTGTGATGGTGAGCTGTTGCATAATGGTATGGTGTGCCGGAAAAGTTTAATCGAACGTACACAATAATCTGGTACGCTATTTTACAGATAAACTCGCCCGAAAGAGGCGCAGAGGAAACGCGATGGCGATTTATGCGGTAGGCGACATACAGGGCTGCCATGCCGAGCTGGTGAAGCTGCTCGACGAGATCAGGTTCGATCCCGCAGCGGACACGCTGTGGCTGGTCGGCGACCTAGTGAACCGCGGGCCGGGTTCGCTGGAGGTATTGCGACTGGTGAAGTCACTGGGCGACAGCGCGATCACGGTGCTCGGCAACCACGACCTGCACCTGCTCGCGGTCGCGGAAGGCGTCGCGGAGCTGAACCGCAACGACACATTGGACGAGATCCTCAACGCACCGGATCGCGACGAGCTGTTGCACTGGCTGCGTCACCAGCGGCTGCTGCACGCTCAGGACGGCTATGTGCTGGTGCATGCCGGGCTGTTGCCGCAATGGAGCGTTGCGCAGGCCGAAGGCCTCGCGCGTGAAGTTGAATCTGCGCTGCGCGCAAAAGACTACGTCATTTTCCTCTCGCGCATGTACGGCAACGCCCCGCACCATTGGGACGACGGACTTACCGGCTACAAACGCCTGCGCGTCATCGTCAACGCCTTCACCCGCATGCGCATCTGCACCAAGAGCGGCGAGATGGAATTCAAGTTCAAGGGCGAGGTGGAGAACATCCCCGCAGACCACCTGCCGTGGTTCGATATTCCCGGGCGCGCCAGCGCCAAAGCCACTGTGATCTTCGGCCACTGGTCGGCATTGGGGCTGAAGCTCACGCCCAACATTATCGCGCTCGACACAGGCTGCCTGTGGGGCGGCCCGATGAGCGCGATCCGGCTGGCAGACCGACAATTGTTTCAGGTGAGTTGCAACAATCCGGTGGCAAAGCACTGGTGATTCAACGTACCTCAGCCAGCAAACGCTGCATCACCCCCTCCGCCTGCCGCGCATAACCGCCGCCAAACAAATTGGCGTGGTTAAGGATGTGGTACAGGTTGTATAGATCGCGGCGGGTAGCATAGCCCGCATCCAGCGGATACGCGGCGCGGTAGGCGGCGTAGAAATCTGCGGGGTAGCCGCCGAACAGTTCCGTCATCGCGAGGTCGCATTCGCGGTCGCCGTAATAGGCGGCGGGGTCGAAGACCGCCGGTGTGCCGTCTGAAAGAAATGCGTGGTTGCCGCTCCACAGGTCGCCGTGCAGCAGCGAGGGCTGCGGGGCGTAGCCGACGAAGAAGGCGGGTAGCGCGTCCAGCAACTTTTCACCCAAGCTCTGCAACTGGCCGCTGTAGCCGTTCTGCGCCGCGAGGCGTAATTGAAATCCCAAGCGATGTTCGCGCCAGAAATCTATCCAGTTATCCTTAAAGCCATTCGGTTGCGGCGTGGTGCCGATGAAGTTGTCATGAGCGTAGCCGAATATTTTTCCGATGCACCGATGCAACGCCGCGAGTTGTGTGCCGAGCAGTTTTGCATCACCGTGCGAACTCAAGTCCAGATGTTCCAGCACCAGATAGCTTTGCCCGCTTGCGCTGCCGTGAGTGATCGGGTTGGGCACGCGTATCGTCTTTGTCGCAGCGATCGCATCCAGCCCTTCGGCCTCGGCGACGAACATGGGCAGATACTGCGCATCGTTGAGCTTGAGGAAATAGCGCGCGCCGTCGGTTCCTTCGATGCAATACGCTGCATTGATGCTGCCGCCGCCGACGGGTGCGGAGTTGCCCAGTGTGTAAGGACGACGCGTCGCATCGCTGATGGCGGATGCGACACTGTCCCAGACAGTCATGGATTACAACCTGATGGACTAAAGTTTGATAGAACGCCCGAAGCTCTGTTCGTACAAACCCATCAGTTCGGTGCGGGTGTAGCTGTGGTTCTGCCCGCCGCGGTTGGCGATCTTGAGCGAGCCCATCAACGAGGCGAGGCGGCCGGTGGTCTCCCAGTCCCAGCCCTTCTGGATGCCGTACAGCAGGCCGGCGCGATAGGCGTCGCCGCAGCCGGTCGGGTCGACAATGGCTTTCGGTTTTGGGGTGGGGATGGAGATCTGTTTGCCGTCGGCGTAGATCGTCGAACCATCGCCGCCCAGTGTGACGACCAGCGCCTTCACGCGCTGCGCGATTTCGGCCAGTGTCTTGCCGGTCTTGTCCTGCAGCATTCTGGCTTCGTAATCGTTGACGGTGACATAGGCGGCTTGCTCGATGAACCTGAGCAGTTCCGCGCCGGAAAACATCGGCATGCCCTGGCCCGGATCGAATACGAATGGGATGCCCTGATCGGAAAATTCCAGCGCGTGCTGGATCATGCCTTCGCGCCCGTCAGGCGAGACGATGCCTAGGGATATCTCTTTCGCGGCAGAGACGCTGTTCAGGTGAGATTGTCCCATTGCGCCCGGATGGAACGCGGTGATCTGGTTGTCGTCGAGGTCGGTGGTGATGAAAGCCTGTCCGGTGTAACTGTTCGGTACATGGCGGATATGTGTTTTCGGCAGGCCGAGATTATCCAGGCGGGTGGCATAAGGCGTGAAATCGTCGCCCACGGTTGCCATGATCAGCGGATTTCCGCCCAGCATTTTCAGGTTGTAAGCGATGTTGCCCGCGCAGCCGCCGTATTCGCGGCGCATCTCGGGCACCAGGAAGGCGACGTTGAGGATGTGTATCTGCTCGGGGAGTATGTGCTTCTTGAATTGATCGTGGAACACCATGATGGTGTCGTAAGCCATCGAACCGCAAATCAGTGTATGCATCGCTAGACCTTGAGCCGGATTGGAATGTGCGAATTGTAACACTCTAAATCGGCGCGGCTATTCGATCCGCGTTCAGATTTTTCCGGGCTGCCCGGCTACCGTTTTAAACAGGAAATCCGCGCTGTTTTCCTGCTGCAATTCGAGTCCGGCCTGATAGGCGTTTGCGTTATATCTGGGGTATTCCGCGATGATCTTCTGTATCGCCGAGAGCGTTTGCTCCGGCTCGGTGCTGTCAACGACCAATCCCGCATCGAATCTCTGCACCATACGCGCAATCCAGGTTCCCGCCGTAGTCACGATCGGGCTGCCCGCGGAAAGGGCGTCCAGCGTCACCCCGCTGATGCGGTCGGCAAAATCTGCTGCGTTGTAAAGTTGTATGCAAATCGCGCCCGCAAAGAGTCTCGCATATCCATCCGCGCTGAGGGTTTCGGGGAATAGCTCCAGATGGGGATAGGCCATGTTTTCCAGGCGCTGGATATCGGCTTTGGTCGCGGCATCGTACTTGCCGCGATGATCCGGAGAATTTTGCAGCCTGAACGGGATTTTCAGCTTTAAATTTTCCATGTGCGCGACCAGATCGACCACATGGGAAATACCTTTGTCCTGCCGCGCCGCACCCGCATACAACAGTCCCGAAAAATCGTCGTGCCCGGCACTGTGGTTGTGAACCTGTCCCGAGATCGGATAGGGCACGATGTGCGCATTTTTAAAACCGGCTTCCCTGAAAATATTGATGACGGAGGGCGTGGGTCCCAGCATCACAAAATCCGGCTGTTGCTTGGCCAGCCTGGCCAGGAATGCACGTTTCTTGTCGCTGGCGTTTAGCCAATGGAAATAAAAATATACCTTGCCCGATGGTACTGTTCCTCGAGCGGCCCATTTCATCAGCGCCAGGTCGGCAAGGCTAGCCGTTGAAACAAAAACCTTGCCGGGAGCGTTCAGCAGCCTCTTATACAAGCCGTAGCTTTGAAAACGGCGTAATTTGCTGTGGAAGTGTCTATGGAGCTGCACATTCTTTTCAGCAAATCCGATGTCTGCCTTGCGATTGGCCCACAAACTCAACAGCACCCCATTGCTTGCGCGGCAAAAGCTGGCGATGAAGCTGTAGCAATGGCCGGTTTGATCCGCCAGGGTCGGTTCGATGATGTGGATGGTGTCCGGCATGCGGTGATTAATGTTTCTTTAAAAGCATCAGCTTTGCATAGCGGTAATAAGTCACTTCCGCTGTCGAAACCGCGATCATGAAACCTTCACGTCCGTCCAGGAAGCCGGCACGCAAAACGTAGCTGCGGAAAAAGGCCCATAAGGCGCTGATGACGGCCCTCTTCAAGGATGCCGATTTGTTTTTCTCGTTCAGCATCAGCGCGCCGGCAGTCGAATAATGATTGACCTTGGCCAGCAACGATTCCAGATCATGGAAAGTTTCGTGGATCAGATGGTGCCGCAACGTCCCTGTCGATCCGCTCACGATCAGGCGTTCATGCACCCGATCGTCGGAAAACCCGGCCGTGCCGCGCCGGAACAGGCGCGCAACATAGTCCGGATACCATCCGGAGTGGCGTATATATCGCCCGCAAAAGCTGGACAGCCTCGGCATGCGAAAGGCCGCATGGTCATGCGGCCGATTGGTTGCCGCTACAATTTCCGCGCGCAACTCGGGCGTAACCCGTTCGTCGGCGTCGATGGAGAGTATCCAGTCGTGGCTCGCATAACCGAGCGCCCGATTTTTTTGCGGGCCGAAACCCGGCCAGTCATGCACATAAACGCGCGCGCCGAATTCCTCGCATATCGCTGTCGTTGCATCGCTGCTGTTCGAATCCACGACGACGATTTCATCGGCCCAGGCCACCGATTCCAGACAGGCGCGAATGTTCGCCGCCTCGTTCTTGGTGATGATGATGACGGACAACTTAACCATGTCCAGCTCTTTGATCAGAATCCGACAGATTGAGCGCCAGCGCCGCGAACATGGCGATGGTCAGCGGGTATACGGCACAGTAGAGCTGGATCTTGAAGGTGGCGAGAGTAAGCCCGAAAAACAGAAATGCGACGATCGTTGCCTGACCCATCCAGGCAAACGCTTTAACCTCGGCGTTTGTCGTTTTGGAAAGTTTTTGAAAAAGCCGGAAAGGAAGGATCAACAAAGCCAGATAGGCAATCAGTCCAACTAGCCCCTTGGTAGCCAGAATATCCATTATTTCCGAGTGCGCCTGATTGTAAATTGTGTTGCCCTTAAACAGTTCTATATCAACAGCACCGGAGGCGACCAGATGAGCCACCTCGGCCTGATAACTGCCCGAACCTATCCCTGTCAACGGTGAGCTCCAGAACATCAGCAGCGCGGCCTTCCACATTTGCAGCCTGTCCCCTATCGATGAACGGTAATCGCCATTCAGGATTTCCTGAACGTCCCGGACAGCTTCTGTAATTCTCAGGCTGGCAGACAACTCCGGGACCAACATCAGAGCAGCTGCGGCAATTGATGCCATTATCAAACCAACCGCTATCAGATAAGTGCGGTTCATGCGACGCCAATCGACAAGAACCAATAATCCGGCAAACCCCAGCCAGGACGACCGCGATATGGACAAAATGGCAGCAAAAGTTAGCAGGGGGATGGCCAAAGCAAGAGCAAGCCGCAACTGCATCGTCAACTTATTCCGCATGCTTATCAGCACAATCGCCGCATAAACGCACAGCAATATGCTCAAATTGCCAAAATATATCGGATAGTTAGTCCACCCCATTGCGCGCATTTCTCCCAGCGCTGAAAGCTGGTAGTAGCTGATGCCTGCCGCCCCAATTGCACTGGCCGCGATGCCGTAAAAGAAGATGTCAACCCGCCGTATCGCCGCATGTCGAACGATCCAGAATACGCCGATACCCAGCATGAACCTCAACGGATAATCCAGATTTGGCCAATGCCGGTTGTTGATCGCGGTTGAAAGCAGCTCGGCAAAAAACCACCCCCCGAAGGCGATCAGCAGAATATTCCGGGCATGCAGGGTTGGCTGCCCGAGCACTTGCAGTGTTCCGCTGCCTTTAGCCAGCATCACAAGAGTAGCAACCAGCGCCAGCAACACGGCGGGACCGGCAGCCAAAGGCGTCGCCAGTATGCTGCCAACAGCGGCCAGTAGCCCGATCGCAATATAGGCAAACATGGGTGAGCCCGATCCTGTTGATTTATTCACGACGTTTCCGGTTCCCGTGGTTTGTGCGGTGTAATCAGGAACGCTGCCCGCTTGGCAGGTATTCCGGCACCCACTGCGTCAGTGCCGAGCGTACTTCCCCGTCTGCCATGGTTTCAGCGGACGTCCAATGCAGCAACTCGGCCAACCATGCCGCATCAGCCTGCCGGGCTTGGGCAATGCGCAATTTGGGGTGCGGTGTAGGCAGGGTGTGTTCGTTATCCGCCAATAATTCCTCGTAGAGTTTTTCGCCGGGACGCAGGCCGGTAAATTCGATCCTGATCTCATCCTCGGTAAATCCGGACAGGCGGATCAGATCCTTCGCCAGATCGACGATTTTGACCGGCTCGCCCATGTCCAGCACGAAGATCTCGCCGCCCCTGCCCATCATTCCGGCCTGCAACACCAATTGCGCGGCTTCCGGGATGGACATGAAATAACGGGTGATGTCCGGGTGGGTGACAGTGACCGGCCCGCCCCGTGCGATTTGCGCGCGGAATGTGGGGATCACACTGCCCGTGCTGCCCAGCACATTGCCAAAGCGCACGATCACAAAACGCGTTGCATTCTTTTTGTCGGTGCCGCCGGGCGTGTGGGCGTCGGATTGCAACGCCTGGCATACCATTTCCGCCAGGCGTTTGCTCGCGCCCATCACGTTGGTGGGGTTCACCGCCTTGTCGGTGGAGATCAACACGAAATTGGCGATGCCGTGCCGTTGTGCGGCGCTCGCAACTGTCCAGGTGCCCAGTACGTTGTTGCGTATCGCCTGCCAGGTGTTGTGCTGTTCCATCAGCGGTACATGCTTGTAAGCCGCCGCGTGGAACAATACGCCGGGCTGGTGTTGTCGCATGACTTCGTCCACCCGTGCGGCATCGCGCACATCGCCTACCAGACATACCCGGTTCAGCGCGGGGAAAGTCCGTTCCAGTTCCAGCTCGATTGTGTACAGGGCAAACTCGCTGGCTTCGAACAACACCAGTTTGGGGGGCGAAAAACGCGCGATCTGGCGGCATAACTCTGAACCGATGGAGCCGCCCGCGCCGGTCACCAGCACCACGCCGTTGCCCAGCAGGCCGCGCAATCCCGCATCATCCAGCACGACCGGATCGCGCCCCAGCAGATCGTCCAGTTCGATGGCGCGCAATTGCGATACCGCCACTTTCCCGCTCATCAGATCGTCGAACGAGGGGACGGTGAGCGCCTTCAGTCCGGCCTGGTTGCAACGCTGGATGGCGCTCTTGCGCTGCTGATGCGAACTGGATGGCATCGCAATGATGACCTGCGATACGCCGAGCTGCTCGGCCCAATCCGGCAGGCTGTCCAATCCGCCCAGCACACGGACACCATTCAGCATGCGCCCGTGTTTGTCGGCATCGTCATCCAGAAAACCGACCAGCCGCCAGTCGTTGCTCTTGTCCAGGTCCTTGGCCAGGCTTGCCGCCGCATCGCCCGCGCCCAGCACCAGCACCGGCTCGCCATGCAGCGTGAAATCACCGTATAAGCGCTGCTCCTTCCATAGCCGGTAGGCAAAACGGCTGCCGCCCATCATCAGTATCAGCAACAGCGGATTGATGACCAGCACGGAGCGCGGTATCACGAAGTCCAGCCGCAGCATCCAGAACATCAGGGAGATCGCCGCCGCCGATAACATCACGGCCATAAAAATCCGGCGCAGGTCGGTGGTGCTGGCATAACGCCAGATGCCGCGATACAGATTAAAGCGCCAGAAGATCACCAGTTGCAGCGGCACCACCAGCAGCAGGCTTTGTCGCAGCTCCACGATAAAGCTGTCCGGCAGCTCAAAATTGAAACGCAACAAATAGGCAAAACTCCATGCCAACGCGGCTGCCGCGGCATCGTGCAGCACAGCCAGCGCAGTGCGGACATTGGACTTGAACATCAATTGTTATTTCCCATCGTGACATGCCGCCGCCAGCGCCGGTCTATCCACATCGTCAGTCCCAGATAGATCGCCCCGCACCAGGCCAGCAGGTTACCCTGCCCCGATCCATCCAGACCGATGCCCCACAGTGCCGCCACGCCCGCCACCAGCATCAGCACATATTCGGCCAGGGCGGTGTTGCGATGCCCCCAGCCCATTTGCACCAGCCGCTGGTAATAGTGGCTGCGGTGCGCTTGCGCGAGATTTTCCCTGCGCCACACGCGTTTAAACAGCGTAAAGGTCGTATCGGCCACGAACGGTGAAAATACCAGTATGGGGAACCAGAACGGCCAATAACCGAGTTGCCATCCCCAGACGCCGAATGCCGCAGCGAGAAACCCGAGCGGGATGGAACCGGCGTCGCCCATGAATACCCTGGCCGGATGAAAGTTGTGGTACAGGAATCCCAATGCAGCAGCGCCGATGGAGAAGTTCATCATCGCAAAGGCCTGGCCGCCGCCCATCAGTCCGGCTATTCCGTAAAAACTGAAACCGAAGAGCGCCATGCCGCCGGCCAGACCGTCCGAACCGTCCATGAAGTTATACAGATTGGTCATCCACACGATGAACAGCAACACCGGCAACAGCCACAACCAGCCTACTCCTGCGCCGGCCAACACGACCGCAGCGGCGGCAAAATGACCGATCAGCCGTGTCCTGGCGCTTAAGTTGCGCACATCGTCCACCAGCGACAATGCGAACAAGCCCAGCGCAGGCAATACGATCCACCACGCCCAGTATTGGATCAGCAGCACCCAGCCGGACAGAATACCTGCCATCAGCGCAATGCCTCCGGTGCGCGGGACAGGCTCGGTGTGCAGCGAGCGTTCATTGGGAATGTCCTGCAGCGTGCCGTCTTTGTTCAAAGTCAGGATCAACGCCAGTATCAGCGTAACGAGGGCAGAAATCAGCGGGGGGTAATGGCTCATGTAAATTTCAAAGTGATGATAATTGGTTTCCAGAATTCATCTGGCTGGATTGCGCGTTCCGGAATGTGAAGGGTACCCAATATGAATTCAATATGCATTTTCCCCGAAAAATCCGCGGAACAGGGTGAGCCAGAGTATCTTCAAGTCCAGCCATAACGACCAATTCCGTATGTACTCCAGGTCGTACTCGATCCTTTTTTCCATCTTGCCCAGCGTATCGGTTTCACCCCGCCAGCCGTTGACTTGGGCCCAACCCGTTATTCCCGGTCTTACCTTGTGCCTGAGCATGTACCCGTGTATCAGCTTCCGGTACTGTTCATTGTGCGCGACCGCATGCGGGCGCGGACCTACCAGCGACATCCTTCCCTGCAGCACATTGATCAACTGCGGAAATTCATCCAGTGAAGTTTTCCTCAGAAATTTTCCGAGCGGGGTGATGCGCGTATCACCCCGTTTGGCCTGGGAAATTGCATCCCCGTCTTCGCAGACAGACATGGTGCGGAATTTCCATACCTCGACGACCTCACCGTTCAAACCATAACGCCGCTGCTTGAATATGGCGGCGCCCGGCGAAGTCAGCCTGACAGCCATCCCGATTACGAGCATCGGGATGACAGCAATCGCCAGGAACAGCGTCCCCAGAACCAGATCCTCGATGCGTTTGATGGAGCCGTCCACTCCCATGAAAGGAGTTTCATATACCCGGATGGCAGGGATGCCGTGAAAACTGACCCATCTTGCGTGCAACAAATCCGAAACGAACATATCGGGAACGACGTACACGGAAGCAGTGGTGTCGGCAAACGCATTGACAAGCTCGACGATACGGCCTTCCTCCTGCATCGACAACACGATGTATACATAATCCACCCGGCCTTCACGCGCCTCTTTTATCAGGTCTGCCACCGTCCCTTTCAGGTAGGTTCTAGCGTCGTCAGGAGCGGATTTTCCGATCGCATCGTCGTAAATACCCAAAGGCAGCATGCCCATCCAGGGCGCACTCCGTGTCTTTTCGATCAGCCGCACGGCCTGGGCATTTGCACCGATGATGGCCAGCGTTCTGGTGTTCCTGCCCGAGCGGCGCATCTCGCGGAGGATGAACCTGACCAGTGCACGCGCCAAGATCAGCCCCAGCGGGGCCGTGATAAACCAGGTCGTGACCGCAAGGCGCGAAAAGTTGGCGGAAGTCTTGCTCATAAAGGCCAGTAATACCAGCACGACGACAACCATGCCCCATGCTATGAACAGGTCGGTAATCTCGTCGATCAGACTGCCGACGCGCCACGAGGTGTACAGGCCTTTTGCTTCCGCAAAGAAGAAGAAAGAAGATACCGCAAGAACGGCCGACACCACATTGTGGTCGGCGAAATCCACACCGTACAATCTGTGCGAGATCCACAGCGCAACGCAAATCAGGCCCGCATCAATTGCTCGTTGAAGCAGGGAAATTCCTGAATGGTAGGGTCGGAGAAATCCTTCTGGCATTGAGTTCAGCCTTTAAATATTAAGTCAAACCGTGATAACAAAATGGACTGTTCGCGCTATTGTTGAGTGCAAACCTGCAACTGTCCTTCGAAATGTTGCAATGAGCCAATATTAGCTCAATCATTCGCTGATTGCTTGGCTGCAATTCTTGACAACTTATCCTTACTACTGGGCAGGCAAGGGTAAGCATGTTTTCCTCCAATCTACTTAACATTTTCTCCTTCAATCATTTTATGAATCACCCCTTTCATTTTTGATGCAGATTGCCATCCTAGTAGCCTTTCAGCCTTGGCCGGATTCCCTTGGCTCCAGAATAAGTCCGTAGGTCGGAATAGTTCACTGTTTAATACAACATGGTCACGCCAATTCAGTCCAAGGGAATCAAAAGTACAATTCACAAAGGCCTCAAGCGAATTAGCTTCGCCCGTTGCGATAATAAAATCTTCAGCTTTTTCCTGCTGGAGCATGCGCCACATTGCCTCCACGTACTCGGGTGCCCAGCCCCAGTCACGCACGATATTCAACTTGCCAAGCGCCAGTTTTTCCGTCGATCCTTTTGCAATTCGACAGGCTGCAGAAATAATCTTTCTCGTCACAAATCTGGGTGGACGCAAAGGAGATTCATGGTTGAATAATATTCCATTACAGGCGAATAATCCGTAAGCTTCACGATAATTTGCCACGAGCCAATGAGCCGATGCCTTGGCAACTGCATATGGGCTGCGTGGATGAAATGGAGTGTTTTCATCTGAAGCTGTTGTGCCTGCATCGCCAAAACACTCGCTCGAGCTGGCATGGTAAAGTTTTATCGGCCGGTCAAGAAAACGGATTGCCTCAAGCAGGTTCAGCGTACCCAAGGTTATGCTTTCAAGCGTTTCAACCGGTTGTTCGAATGAAAGACCTACCGAGGTTTGACCCGACAGAAAGTACACCTCATCGGGCTCACTGTGTTTCAGGGTGGACAATACGCTTCTGAAATCATTCGAGGCCATGGAAACCAGCACCAACTGCTGTTTTATTCCCAGCAATTCGAGATTGGTAAAACTGGATGCCTGAGCATCCCGGGAGGTGCCCCACACCTCATAGCCCTTACCCAGCAGCAACCGCGCAAGATATGCGCCATCCTGTCCACCGATGCCGCATATCAGAGCCTTCCTGCGGTTGGTTATGACACTCATAAACTGCTCTCCATCAGGTTCACTCCAGCTTTGCCTGGAATCCATCCCAAGCGCGCCCAACAAAATCACGGAATTCCTGCCGGAACCGCTCCGGTGCAAACCGCATCGCATTGGTGCGACAGGCATCCGGCGTTATCCTATTGCTGTTCTGTTCGAACTGATGCAGCGCCTGTTGAATTGCTGTAGCGGTCTGTTCGCGGAAAAACACCCCGGTGGGCACATCTCCATCCAATCCCTGTATCGTCTCCGTGACGCCCCCCTTGGCAAAAGCGATCACGGGTGTACCACATGCCTGTGCTTCCAGCGGAGTAATTCCAAAATCCTCTTCCGCCGCAAAGACAAAAGCCCGCGCCTGTTGCATATGGCTGCACAATACAGCAAAGGATTGGTATCCCAGCAGCTCGACGTTAGGCCCTGCTTTGGCCTTGATCTTGGCAAATTCCGGACCGTCACCGATCACAATCAAACGCTTTTCAGGCATTGCACTGAATGCCTCGACTATCAACTCGATTCTCTTGTAGGGCACCATTCTGGATGCGGTCAGATAGTAATCCTTCTTCTCTGCCATGAGCGTAAAAGAGGATACATCGACAGGCGGGTAGATGACTTCGGAATCTCTCCGATAAACCTTGTCAATGCGCCTGGCTATAAAGCGTGATATCGCAATAAATTGGTCCACGCCATTGGCTGTCCGCACATCCCACAGGCGAATGCGATGCAGCATCCATTTTGCCAGCCAGCCCTTCAGCCCATGATTCAGCCCAGATTCCCGCAAATATTGATGCTGAAGATCCCACGCATAGCGTATTGGGGAATAACACATGCACAGGTGCAACTGGTCAGGGCCGGTTAACACTCCCTTGGCCACTGCATGCGAACTTGACATCACAATGTCATAGCCCGATAGATCGAATTGCTCCACCGCCAGAGGCATCAGCGGCAGGTAAGTCCGATATTTTGATTTTGCAAAAGGCAATCGTTGAACGAACGAAGTTATTACGCGCTTACCCTGCAGAAAATGCCGCTTGTCCGCAGGCAGGAAATCCACCATGCTGAAAACGTCGGCCTCGGGATAACAATTCAGCATTTGTTCCAAAACGCGTTCAGCACCCGCATAAACGGTCAGCCAATCATGAACTATGGCTATTTTCATTTTTGAGTCATTTTGTGAAATGTACCTGATAATTGGATCATACTTAGCACTTACCCTGCCAACATACTATGCTCTGATCGGGACAACAATACCGGCTCAATAGATTATTTGACAGAAAGAACAAGATTATTAGCGACAAGCATCAGCACCATGATTGTTGATCATTTTCTGGTAAAGCTCGATATGCTGCGTTGCAATGCGCGGCCAACTGCGCTTTTGCCCATACTCACGAGCCCGTTGAGCCAAGTCATCCAGTTGCGCCGGTTTATCCAGCAACTGCTTAATAGCGAGCAAAGCCTGTTCGGGTGTGTCTGTCAAGAACAGCGACTCAGCCAGTTCATTCGTTGTAAATGGACCTTTGGTTGAAATCGTGGCAATACCATTCAATAACACCGCAAGCAGTGAAGAGCGCCGTTCTGATGCTCCGTCAGGGAATGGCATGTAAGCTATACGCGATCGTGCCAGTAAATTTGCCACGTTGGGTTCAGATAATCCTAATTCCCATGTAATTGGCAGGTCCTTGGAGGCGGATCTAAGCTCATCCAGATATTGCGGCTGCTTGGGATCGATCGAGCCGATTATGCGAATATTCAATGGTAAGCCTTGTGTTTTTATCATTGCAGCCAGTGCGATAACCTGTTCAATTCCCTTATTAGGCCTAATCAGTCCAAAACTGACGATGTCTTCCAAGTCTTTTTCGCTGGCTTCGTTGGGAGAGGAGATGAAACTGCCTATTGGAATAACACATGAGCGATTCCCTGGTTTCGGCGCAAAGCGCATGGCATAGCCCATTTCAAAGCCTGAAGAAAAAATCAGCCATTCGGCTCCGTAAACAAAAGGATATAGCGACAATCTCCGCAGGATGTGTACTTGGCTCACTTCATGCAAGGTGACGACGCACGGCTTCAACAGGAAGCTCAATGCCTGAGGGCCCAGCTTATGGCCGTAGCCCGTGCCGGGATACTGGATGTGAACAATATCCGGTTGCCCTTCGGAAATTTTGCGCGCCAATTGCTGGGCCTTTAACAGGCTCCAGTCAACTCCTGCGGAATAGATATCCACAGTAATTCCACTGGCGGTCAAGGCCGAGGCGAGCTTTGAGGTGTAATCGCCGATTCCACATGCCATCGGCGGGTACGAGCCCGTGATCATCGCGACCTTCATTTCAGTGCCCCTCTGCTCGATAATTTAATTCATCAACGACATTTTCCCGGTATTTCATGAGCAAATAACTTAGTGTCACTATAACAAGCGGCTCTGCCAGATTGGCATAAAATAACTGAAATATCATCAGCGGGATCAGTAACATATACCTGCCTCTGGAATTATATGCACGCCACAATTTTGTCAATATCGCGACCAGCAGTGCTAATCCCGCCAACCCCAGTTCGAAAAATATTGTTAGGTACCCATTGGCAAAATCTCCGTAGCTCGTTCCAAGGTTTTTATTTAAATACACGCCCGAACTGGCTATGCCATGACCGAACAATATTTGCTCAGGTGATGCAGAGCTAATGCTTCTAGCCCAGAGCTTGGCCAGTTCAAGACGCATATAATTTGAACTACTGTTGCCAAATGACAAATTTGATGAAATTGTAGAATCAGCCACGTTCATTGAATTCATGCTGGACAGCCTATCCTTCGCAACCTGTTGCGGGGTCAGGAACATCAAAACCATAATGTACAAAGCCACACTCAGGACACCGTAGAATTTTGACCGGGCAAACAAGGCTGGTACGATGGCAACAAGAGTTGAACGCGAGTGTGCCAAGAATGTCAGCGGGTACATTATCTTCATCCATCTCCATCCACCCTCAGATATCAAGCTGAGACATATCAGTGCATAACTGAAATTGAACATTCCCTTGTTGGAGTCAAATGAGTACCCTGATGGCCTGAAGTAATCACCAATAACAATCGCATCAAAATTGAATATCCTGGTCGGATCAAGTTGGCTGGTTAGGAAATCCCCTTCGAGAAATGCGATAAGCTGTAAAAAAGTCACCACGATACTTAGCAGCACATAAATTTTTAGCGCCTTGATGAACGGTTCCTCAAGATTGTTCTTGTAAGCATAAGCAGCCAGACTGAATGAGGCGGCCAGAACGTATCCAATCAGGACCACTTTCTTCCAGTAATACGTATTAAATAGGCCATTGGCCAACAGCGAGGTTGCCAACACTAACATGATGACCACGTAGCATATTTGGAGGCTCTTGTATTTCGCCTGCCACATAACCCATAAGAATGGAATTGATAGCAGGTAGGATATCTGTATGAAACTTCCGCTCCATGGCAACACATTAATCCTCTCCAGACCAAGGCACGCGATTGCCACAAAGAAGAAAAATCGGAATACCGATTGGTAAGAGATATTCATGTTCTTACCAATTCTCCTAATAGCGCATGTAGCATACGATTATCCGCGATACCTTTAGCGAACCTGTTGTGCAGGTTACGCACAACAAATCTGAACAATGTGAAGCGATATGCTACTGAACACCGGCTTTTCAAGCCGATCTTATTCGCCAACAGAACAAAGAATGTTTGCCGGCTCATTCGTTTCACTTGTCTGGACAGATTCTCGCCATGGACGCGATAAACACCGAGCGGTTTATCCATATATGAAATTTTGCTATTGGTCAGCGCCAGCCTGATCCAGAGATCATAATCGCAAGTGTAATAGGCAGTTGAAAAGAGATTTCCGTCAATGCGCATCCGGTTAACTACATCTCGAGTGAAGAGCGTAAAATTGATAGAAAAAGGATTCAACAAGAGTATCAAATGACAATAATCCTGACGCACGCCGGATGCCAAAGATGTTTTTCTGCGGGATAACCTGCCACCACTAAGGTAAAGGTGGTTGGTCGTCACAACATCAACGTCTTGCTGTAAAAATGTTTCCAGGCAGGTTGCAACAAAAGCTTCTTTAAGCAAATCATCCGCGCTCAGCAACATGATGTAATCGCCACGCGCTCTGTTGATCACCCTATTCCAGTTTGCCGACATTCCACAATTTTGCCCGTTGCGCTCTATGCAAATCCGTGAATTATTGGCGGCGAGCTCTCGCAATATACTCACGGTGGCATCTGTGGAGGCATTGTCCTGAACCAGGATTTCAATTTTTGAATAAGTCTGAGCCAGCACGGATTGTATGGTTTCCGCAATATATTTCTCGCCGTTATATACAGGGATGCATACTGATACCAAAGGTTGGCTGGCCTGCATCATGGTTTATTTCCCCAATTGCCAAGTATCTGGATTTGAATGGCTTGGCGTTCGTTGCTAGTTAGCACTAGTAAGTATGCGGCACCGACAGCAATCAATGCTGAGAAGAAAAGGGAGCTGGATAGCACGATAAGATGGGAGTAATTGCCAAGCATTTGCTTCAATAAAAAGTTTGCGGACAGCAATACCGCAAGCAACAGGCCGGTTGGCATCAACACCGTTTTATAGTGTGTGCTGAAAGGTATGCCGAAATGTTTAAGTGCCACATATGGAGCATACCAATTATTGGTCAATAGCTGTGCCATCAGTGTACCTAAAGCTACTCCCCATAGCCCCAAGTGCTGAGCGAGAATGACAGAAATTGCCAGATTTAGGACGCCCGCCAACAAGGCCGGCTTTGTAAATGGCATATGCCCGGTAGCGACAGTTGCTGTTGCCATTGCAACATGGTGTGCTTCCAGTAGTACCATCAGCAAAAGTGTCCAGAGTATAGGGAAACCGACAAATCTTCCGTTTCCGAGCCATAGCGCAATAATTGCGTCACCATAGACCGCGACATATGCCGCCAAGAAGACAACCATCGTGACACTTAGCCTCACACTCTGCGACAATAAAGAGGCGACCAGCGCAGTGTTTTTTTCGGCATATGCCTTTGAAATTTGCGGTGACGTTGCGGTAACCAGTATCGCTGCAAAGCTCATGGCCGTGATTGCAATTTTGGCGGCCGCTTCATAGTTCGGTATCGCCGCCGGACCTAGCACCGCAGCAATGATGACATTGTCTGTCTGCAAAATCAGAATGGCACCAAAGCCCATTACGGCCCATTTCAAGCTGGGCGTTATAATTGTTTTGGCGAGTTGTAGATCAGGCTTGCTGCGAGCCGCCAATAAATCGGGATACTTCCGGTGCAGGATCTGCTTGGCAACCATTCTCGCCAACAAGCCCTGTGCTGCCCAAGCTACCGAAAGTCCGATTATGCCGAATCCCGCATAAAGCAGCCCGACCGTCAAAGCCAACCCCGCCAACAGTGATAACGAGCGAATCAGTCGTTCGCTGCCCCAGTAGCCCAGGCCATACAGCGCCGCGAAGGGACTGCTTGCCCATAAATTCAGCGCGGCCCCGGTGGCGAAAATGAGCCATGCCCAAGCCACTTGTGAATATTGATCCGTAGCGGTTGAAGTGTGCACGATATAACCGCCGAGCAGTACCGCCAGCAAGAAAACCGCGATCGACAGCAGGTGAAACAGGTAATTGCTGGTCACGAGCAGGTCGGCGATGAGTTTGGTCTTGTGTTGCTGATCAAGCCGTTCTGTGCCGAGGTGGAAGCCGATTTCCCGGGCGATCGTGGGGCTCAGGCCCAGATCAAAAAATGCAATGTATGACCCGACAGATATGAACAGCAGCCAGGTCCCTGCGAGACTGGGTGACAAAAAGTCCAACACCAGACGCAGTTGGACGAATGACACAATAACCGTCACCAGAGAAAAAAATGCTCCCCCCGATACTCCTCTCAATATCTTGCCATGGACACTCATGCGCAGATTCTGATTATTTGCAGGTTCGCTGTATGCCTTGGGCAAGGCTTACTTTGGGATGCCACCCTGCCAGTGAGCTGCCCCTGTTCCAAGTCACCATGACTTCACGCGGCCGATAGGTGCGCTTTCCCCAGGCGATAGGCAGTTTCACGCCAAGCACGCTTTCATATACGGAAACCAACTCGCGAAGCGGCAGTGGCTTGCCTGATGAGACCGCATGCACCCGGTGGCCTGCCGGCATACCCCCCAGCTCATCGGCTGCACATAGATAGGCATCGATGACGTCATCGATATACACGATATCGATCAGTTGTTCGCCCGGGGACATCGCAAACTCTTCCAAGCTCCTGGCTGTTTTACCCAGAAGATGGAAAAGTTTGGGTCTGGGGTCGTCGGGCCCATAAGTATCAAAAAGCTGGAGGGTGACGGCCCTTATTGCAGTGGCCTCGGTGTAGTAAGCGAGAATATCTTCAAAGGCTTGTTTGGTAGCGGCGTACAGGCAAACCGGGTTGTAGTCTTCATTGTTGTAATGTTGCCAAGAGGTTCCGGTGTTGACGATCTGGTTTACTCCGTTGACCATCATCGCCTCCAGCAGCTGGCCGCCGAACAGCACGTTGCTCAGTATCAAAGGCTCCACATCCCGTGCCTCGTGCTGGGAAAGGAACAGCGAAGCCAGATGAAATACCACCAGTGGTTTTGCCTCCGCCATCAGACGGATCATCCCCTCGGTGGTGCCGTCATGCGTGTGAGCGATTACCCGCATGAATTCTGGCGCGGAGGGCAGATGCGACCCGGAACGGATCACAGTATGCACCTGCCAGCCCTCCCGCACCAAACGTGTGACCAGATGACCACCGATAAATCCCGTTGCACCGGTGACCAGCGCGATGCGGCTAGGCGAACTATGACCTGCGGGGGCGTTACTCATAATTGAACGGGCTCTCAAAATTTTCGAGGCGGGGGAAACTTTGATCGCGTGCTGACAAGATGGCCTGTGTGGTCGGCCAGGGTATACCCGCAGAATTCCAGAGTACGCCCGCATCATGTTCTGGCGAATAAACTGTGCTGACCTTATAAACCATAATCGCGCGATCGCTCAGCGCACAAAAGCCATGAGCCATGCCCTTCGGGATATAGATGCTGTTGGCTTTGGTGGAACTGAGTTCAAATAAGACGTATTGCCTATAGGTAGGCGAGCCGCGTCTCAGGTCAACCACCGCGTCCAGTACCTCGCCCTCCACGCAGTAAACCATTTTTACGTGATCCATCGGTGGCAGCTGAAAATGCAGGCCTCTGATCACGTTCTTATAGGATACCGAGTAATATTCCTCGGCGAAGACCGTCTCCAACCCTTGCGCTGCAAAAGCTTGTTCGTGGAAAACTTTTACAAATTTCCCCCGAATGTCTTTAAACGCTTTGGATTGCAATTCAAAACACCCATCGATTTTGCTGGACTTGAGTTCAAACACTTAGAAATTGACACCAAAGAACGTTTCAATCCTTTCAGCCACAAAACTCAACATCGCTTCATTCAGGCCGGGATAGACACCGATCCAGAGCGTGTTATTCATGATGTTGTCCGTATTGGTTAATTCACCGCTGGTACGATAAGTGCGGCCTTCAAAATACGGTTGGCGTGTCAAATTGCCGGCAAACAGCAACCGCGTTCCGACCTTGTTCTCATCCAGATATTTCAACAGTTCCACCCTTGCAACGCCTGCCGATTCGCGGATTGTGATCGGGAAGCCGAACCAGGATGGTTCGCTGCCGGCTGTGGCTTCAGGCAGAATCAGAAACTCTGCGCAGGATTCCAGGCGCGCTTTGAGGAAGGCAAAATTGCGTTTGCGCGCCTCGACGAACTCCGGGAGTCTATCCATCTGCGCCAGCGCGCAGGCCGCCTGCATGTCGGTGATCTTGAGGTTGTAGCCCAGGTGAGAATAGGTGTACTTGTGGTCGTAGCCGAACGGCAGCGAGCCGAGCTGCTGGCCAAAGCGTTTGCCGCAGGTGTTGTCGCAGCCCGGCGCGCAATAGCAATCGCGTCCCCAGTCGCGGAACGATTCGATGATGGTGCGCAGATCGCGGTCCTTGGTGAAAACCATGCCGCCTTCGCCCATCGTGATGTGGTGCGCGGGATAAAAGCTGCACGTGGCGATGTGGCCGAAACTGCCGACGTGCCGGCCTTTGTAGCGCGAGCCGAGCGCATCGCAGCAGTCTTCGATGACCCAGAGGTTGTGCTTTTTGGCCAGTGCCATCACCGCATCCAGGTCGAACGGATTGCCCAGCGTGTGCGCCACCATGATGGCGCGTGTGCGCTCGGTCACGGCTGCCGCGATCTTTTGCGGGTCGATGTTGTAAGTCGGGATGTCCACATCGACGAACACCGGCACCATGCCGTTCTGCAACATCGGGTTCACCGTGGTGGGGAAGCCGGCGGCGACGGTGATGACCTCATCGCCCGGCTTCAGGGCGCGGTCTCCCAGCTTGTGCGAGGTCAGTGCGGTAAAAGCCAGCAGGTTGGCCGATGAGCCGGAAGTGGTGGTCAACGCATAGGGTACGCCGACGAATTCCGCGAAGCGTTTCTCGAATGCTTCGTTGAAGCGCCCGGTGGTGAGCCAGCCGTCCAGTGAGGCATCCACCATGTTCTTCAGTTCGCTTGCACCCAGCACCTTGCCCGACGGCGGTATGACGCTGGTGCCGGGCGTAAACGCCTTTTCTGCAAAATGCAGCGCGCTGTATTGTTCAACCAGTTCGAAGATCTGCTGCTTTATCGCCTCTTTGCTCACACTGACTCCTGTTTGTTTCTATTTAACGCCGGCCGATTTATATGCGGCAATTTGCGCTAGCGTCATTTCGCGCATGTCTTTGCCAGCCCGGTGCCAACGGTGCCAGGCCACGATGGCGCCCAGCGTATCTTCGAGATGCCAGCGCGGATGCCAATCCAGTCTTGCCTTGGCCTTGGAACAATCCAGCTTCAGGTAATGCGCCTCATGGGGGTGATCGCCTCCATCCAGCACCCAGCTTGCACCCTCGCCCCATTGCCGGGTCAGATTTTCCACGATCCATTGCACGGGTCTGGCGTCTTCGTCGCTCGGCCCGAAATTCCAGGCTTCGCCGTAGGCCGCGCCTTCTGCAAAAAGTTTCTGCGCCAGTATCAAATAACCGGACAGCGGCTCCAATACATGCTGCCAGGGCCTGATGGCGTGGGGATTGCGGATATGTACCGGCCTGCCCTGCACAATGGCGCGCATTATATCCGGTATGAGCCGGTCTTCCGCCCAGTCGCCGCCGCCGATCACGTTGCCGGCACGGGCCGAGGCCAGCGCTATGTCGTGATCTGCAAAGCAGTCCGGGTTGAAATATGAGCTTCGGTAAGCCGAGGCCACCAGTTCCGCGCAGCCTTTGCTGTTGCTGTAGGGATCGTAGCCGCCCATGGGCTCGTTCTCACGGTAGCCCCACACCCATTCGCGGTTTTCATAACATTTGTCGCTGGTGACGTTGACGATGGCTCGCACCGAACCAGACAGCCTCGCCGCTTCCAGCACATGGACTGTACCCATCACGTTGGTGGAATAGGTCTCGACCGGGTTGGCGTAGGAGTAGCGCACCAGGGGCTGTGCGGCCATGTGGATCACAATCTCGGGCCGGTGTTCGGCAAACACCGCGCGCAAATGCCCCAGATCGCGGATGTCGCCTGTGATGCCGGTCATGCCCCGCGCGACATCTGCGGCAACAAACAGACTGGGATCGGTCGGGGGCGCCAGCGCATATCCGACCACTTTCGCGCCCATCGATTGCAGCCACAGTGAAATCCAGCTTCCCTTGAAGCCGGTATGCCCGGTCAGCAGCACGACCTTGCCGTTCCAGAACGATGGATCTACCATGTTTTCCACGGCGCCTTTCCACTGGACCACAGCTCTTCCAGATGCATCTTGTCGCGCAAGGTATCCATGGGCTGCCAGAAACCATTGTGATGAAACGCCGCCAGATTGCCCTCTTCCGCCAGGCGCTCCAGCGGTTCACGCTCCCAGATCGTTTTGTCATCACTGATGTAGTCTATGACTTTAGGCGAAAGCACAAAGAAGCCACCGTTGATCATCGCGCCGTCGCCTTTGGGCTTTTCCATGAAACTGTTGACCTTGTTGCCGTTCATATCCAGCGCGCCAAAACGGCCCGGTGGAATGGTTGCAGTCAACGTGGCCTTGACCTTCTGCGCCTTGTGGAAAGCGATCAGATCGGTGATGTTAACGTCGCTGACCCCGTCCCCATAGGTGAAACAGAACGCCTCATCATCCTTGACGTAGTCCGCCACCCGCTTCAGACGACCGCCTGTCATGGTGTCCTCGCCGGTGTCCACCAGGGTTACCCGCCAAGGTTCGGCATAGCGCTGATGCACTTCCATTTTGTTGTGTTCCATGTCGAAGGTTACGTCCGACATATGCAGGAAATAGTTGGCGAAATATTCCTTGATCACATAGCCTTTGTAGCCGCAGCAAATCACAAAATCGTGGATGCCATGTGCCGAATAGTTTTTCATGATGTGCCACAGGATGGGCTTGCCGCCGATCTCGACCATGGGCTTGGGGCGCGTGGAGGTTTCTTCGCTGATCCGGGTGCCCAAGCCGCCGGCCAGAATGATTGCTTTCATGTCAGTGCCTCGCTGAATGTCTTGTAAGTCATGGTGATTCCCTGTTGCAGGGTGGTGTTCGCTTTCCACCCCAGGCGCTGTATCCTCGATACATCCATCACCTTGCGCATCGTGCCATCCGGTTTGGAGGTGTCCTGCACGAACCTGCCGGTGTAGCCCACCACTTTGGCAACGGTTTCGGCCAGTTCGCGTATCGTCAGATCGGTACCCGTCCCCACATTGATCAGCGGACATTGCGATGGCGCGACCAGGGCATCGTAGCGTTCATCCTCCAGGGTGGCGAGAAAGACCAGCGCGTTCGCCAGATCGTCCACATACAGAAACTCCCGCCTGGGCGTGCCGCTGCCCCACAGCACGACTTCCGCCGCGCCGGAGGTTTTTGCATCATGCATCTTGCGGATCAGCGCGGGCAGGACGTGAGAATTGTTCAAATCATAGTTGTCGCCGGGCCCGTACAGATTGGTCGGCATCGCCGCGAGCCATTTCGCCCCGTATTGGCGGTTGTAGGACCAGCACATCTCGATGCCGGCGATCTTGGCCAGCGCATAGGGGCGGTTGGTCGACTCCAGCGGACCGGTGAGCAGATATTCTTCCCTGATCGGCTGCGGGCAGTCGCGCGGGTAGATGCACGAGCTGCCGAGAAAGATCAGGCGAGCTGCGCCGGTTGCATGCGCGGCACGGCAGACGTTGGCTTCAACGAGCAGATTGCTCATCAGAAAATCCACCGGATAGGTATTGTTGGCGTGTATGCCGCCGACCTTGGCCGCGGCCAGGAATACGATTTCGGGCCGCTCCTGTTCGAAGAATTTTCGGGTGGCGGCGGCATCTTCCAGATCCAGTTCGGCATGGGTGCGGCCTACAATATTTGTGTAACTCTGCCGCCGCAACTCACGCGCAATTGCGCTGCCGGCCAGACCGCGGTGTCCGGCGATGTAGATCTTCGCGTTCTTGTTCATCGCCAACTTTTACTCGTGATAGTCGTAGGCGGCGAATCCGTGTTTCTTCACCAATTCATCGCGCTCGGCAGACTTGAGGTCTTCGCGCACCATCTCGGCGACCAGCTCGTGAAAAGTGATCTTCGGTGTCCAGCCGAGCTTTTCCTTGGCCTTGCTCGGGTCGCCCAGCAGCGTTTCGACTTCGGTGGGCCGGAAATAGCGCGGGTCGACCTGCACGATGCAGTTGCCCTGTCCGTCGTAACCCTTCTCCTCCACGCCCTGGCCTTTCCAGGTGATGCTGATACCGAGTTCCTTCGCGGCGGTATCGACGAACTGGCGCACGCTGTATTGCACGCCGGTGGCGATCACGAAGTCTTCCGCCTGCTCCTGTTGCAGCATCAGCCATTGCATCTCGACGTAGTCCTTGGCATGCCCCCAATCGCGCAATGCATCGAGGTTGCCCAGATAGAGGCAGCTCTGCAATCCCAGCTTGATGCGCGCCAGCGCGCGGGTGATCTTGCGGGTGACGAACGTCTCGCCGCGCACCGGCGACTCGTGGTTGAACAGGATGCCGTTGCAAGCGTAGATACCGTAAGCCTCGCGGTAGTTCACCGTGATCCAGTATCCGTAGAGCTTGGCGACCGCGTAGGGCGAGCGCGGATAGAACGGTGTGGTTTCCTTCTGCGGGATCTCCTGCACCAGGCCGTACAGCTCTGAAGTGGATGCCTGATAGAAGCGGGTCTTCTTTTCCAGACCGAGGATGCGGATCGCTTCGAGGATGCGCAGTGTGCCGATACCGTCGGCATTGGCGGTATATTCGGGTGTCTCGAACGACACCGCCACGTGGCTCATCGCTGCGAGGTTGTAAATCTCGTCCGGCTGCACCTGCTGGATGATGCGGATCAGGTTGGTGGAATCGGTCAGGTCGCCGTAATGCAGCACAAAATTGCGGTTGGAGACATGTGGGTCCTGGTACAGATGGTCGATACGGTCGGTATTGAACAGCGAGGCGCGGCGCTTGATGCCATGCACCTCATAACCCTTCTTGAGCAGGAGGTCGGCGAGATAAGCGCCATCCTGTCCGGTGATGCCCGTGATCAGTGCAACTTTTTTAGCTTGGCTCATGTTGAATACTCTTTATGTGTTGGGCGGCTATCTGCCGTAATTGTCTTCGTAACGCTGGATGTCGTCTTCGCCGAGGTAATCGCCGACCTGTATCTCGACGATATGCAGTGGCTCGCTGCCGAGGTTTTCCAGGCGGTGTTTCGTGCCGACCGGAATATACGTGCTCTGGTTTTTCTGCACGGTGATCACCTCTTCTCCGTTGGTGACGGTGGCGGTGCCGGACACCACCACCCAATGCTCGGAGCGTTTGCGATGGCTCTGCAGACTGAGGCGCGCTCCGGGCGCGACTTCGATGCGCTTGATCTTGAAGCCGTCCGGGTCTTCTTCCAGCACGGTGTAGTTGCCCCACGGGCGATTGACCTTGGCATGGTAGATATGCTCGGTCGAACCGCGGTGCTGCAGCGTATCGACAACCTCGCGCACGCGCTGGCTCTGGTCGCTCCTGGAAATCAGGATGGCATCGGTGGTTTCGATCACGCACAGGTCTTCCACGCCGATCGCGGCCACCAGCCGTTTCTCGGCGCGTATCAGGCTGTTTTTGCAATCGACGGCAATGACATTGCCCTGCAAGGCATTGCCGTTCTCGTCCTTGTCGGCGATCTCGTGCACGGCCTGCCAGCTGCCGACGTCATTCCAGCCGATGTCGCAGGGGATCAGCGACACGTGATCCGATTTTTCCAGCACGCCGTAGTCGATGGAAATGGAGGGCATGGACGGGAAATGCTTTTCCACGGCCTGTTGGAATGTCCCGGAAACGCGGCTGTCCGCGACGATGTCCTGTATCACCTGATGAACCGCCGGCAAATACCGCTGCACCTCGGCCAGGATCACCGAAGCGCGCCACACGAACATGCCCGAGTTCCAGTAATAACCGCCCTCCTTCAAGAATCGCCCGGCCGTGGCGATATCGGGTTTTTCAGTGAACCGTTCTACATCCAGCACATTCGGATCGCCCGAGGGCTGTGCCTTGATGTAGCCGAAACCGGTATCCGGGCGGGTCGGATGAATACCGAAAGTCAGCAATTTTCCGCTTTTTGCGGCTTCGATCGCGATATTCAGATGCGTCCGGAAACGCGCTTCATCCTTGATGATGTGGTCGGCCGGCAGCACGACCATGACGGGATCGTCGCCGTTGGCCGCAAGATAAGCGGCAGCCAGCGCGATCGCGGGAGCCGTATTGCGCCCGACCGGCTCAAACAGTGTTTTATAGGGCAGCAGCGCGTGATAGGCCTCGCCCTTGGCGTGCGATTCTTGCGTGACGATCAGTACACTGCCGGTGTCGATTAGCGGTGACAGGCGGTTGATGGTGGTTTGCAGCAGCGAGGCCGCGCCATCCAGGGCCAGGAACTGCTTGGGCAGATGCTGGCGCGATAGCGGCCACAAACGGCTGCCGCTCCCACCGGCAAGGATCACAGCGTAAACCTGGCGATTGCTCATTAATACTTTCCGGTAGATTTGTGGGACTTAACAGAGATGCCTTGAAACAGGACGCAACCTTCGGACGGGTCGCATTATCCCCGAACTGGCAGGCCTCATCAACCGCAATCCGGCTTCATCTGTTCTTCCTAAAGCAGCGCCTCATCAATTAATATGCGCTTCTGTCATCTACCTTGGTTCGTGATTTTATGGCGCATCACGCCGATTCACCGCGCATCCTGCTGGTCAAAACCACCTCGCTGGGCGATGTGCTGCATAACCTGCCGGTGATCAGCGACATTGTGCGCCACTATCCGGGCGCTCAGATCGACTGGATGGTGGAGGAGGGCTTTGCCGCGCTGCCCAGGCTGCATCCGGCGGTGCGCAACGTCATCCCGGTCGCGGTGCGTCGCTGGCGCAAGCAGTTGTTCAGTGCCAAGACATGGCGCGAGATCGGTGCATTCCGCAAGACATTGTCGGCACAGCAGTACGACTTCGCCATCGACACCCAAGGTCTGTTCAAGAGCGCGCTGCTGATGCGCGGCGCGAACGGGCTGCGCTGTGGCATGGACAAAACCAGTGCACGCGAGCCATTGGCTGCGAGTATGTACCAACGCACCTTTACGGTCGCCAAGGGACAGCATGCCGTCGAACGCAACCGCCAACTGGTCGCGCAGGCACTTGGTTACGCGCTGGATGGTCCTGCGGAATTCGGCATCAGACTGCCCTTGATCCCATCGCCCGATTGGCTGCCGCAGGGCAACTATGTGGCGCTGCTGCACGCCACCAGCCGCGCCGACAAACTGTGGGATGAGGCCAGCTGGGTCGCGCTGGGACATGCACTGCATGAAAAAAATATCCGCTGCGTCCTGCCCTGGGGCAGCGAGGCCGAAAAGGCACGCAGCCTGCGCCTCACCGCGCAGATACCCGATGCCATCTCCCCGCCGCGATTGAACCTCGATCAGGCCGCCACGCTACTCGGCAAGGCGCACGCGGTGATCGGCGTGGATACCGGACTCGCGCATCTGGCCGCCGCGCTGAATGTGCCCACGGCCGGCATCTACACCGCCACCGACCCGACGCTGACCGGCCTGTATCGAGGTCCGCGCACCATCAACCTCGGCAACATTGGCCAGCCCCCGAATGTCGCGGCCGTGCTGGGCGCGCTGCGCGGGATGGGCGCATGCTAAACCCGCGCACGTTCTACAGCTCCGCGCTGTGGCTGCTGCTGCCTTACATCTTCGTGCGCCTCGCCTGGCGCGCGCGCAAGCAGCCGGAATACCTGCACCACATAGCCGAACGCTTCGGCTTCTATACACGACGTCCCGACTTCGATAATGAAGTTCAGCCGGTCATCTGGCTGCACGCCGTATCGGTAGGCGAGACCCGCGCCACGCAAAGTCTGGTCACGCGGTTACGCGCCACCTATCCCGATCACCGCATCCTGCTCACCCACACCACACCCACCGGCCGCGCAGCCAGCGAACAACTGTATGGCGACGAAGTGATGCGCGTGTACTTGCCCTACGACTACCCGTTCGCTGTGCGCCGCTTTCTGCGCCACTTCAAACCGCAACTCGGCATCCTGATGGAGACCGAGATATGGGTGAACCTGATCCACGCCTGCCACGAAGCCGGTACACCGCTGCTGCTGCTGAACGGACGCATGTCGGAAAAATCCGCCAAGGGCTACGCCGGTTTTGCGAAACTGACCCGCATCGCACTCGGCGAACTCACTGCCATCGCCGCGCAGACGACTGACGATGCCGCCCGCCTGACCGCGCTCGGCGCGCACAATGTCTCGGTGATGGGCAACCTCAAGTTCGACATATCCCCGCCGTCCGCGATGCTGGAGCTGGGCAAACAACTGCGCGAACAGTTCGGGGCAGGGCGCAGGGTATTCCTCGCCGCCAGCACCCGCGACGGCGAGGAAGCGCTGCTGCTCGACGCGCTCAAGCAGATGCACGACCCGAAATTTCTGGTGGTGATGGTCCCGCGCCACCCGCAACGCTTCAACGAAGTCGCCAGCCTGCTCGAGCAGCGCGGCATCCGCTACCAGCGCCGTAGCGAATTGAACCAATCCACCGTCCGTGTTGAGCCAGTCGAAGCACACGAGCCCGTTCACATTTCGACAGGCTCAATGCGAACGGAGGGCAGGGGAGTGTCAGCTGAAACACAAGTCGTGCTGGGCGACAGTATGGGCGAGATGTTCGCCTACTACGCCGCCGCCAACCTCGCCTTCATCGGCGGCAGCCTGCTGCCGCTCGGCGGCCAGAACCTGATCGAATCCTGCGCCGTCGGCACCCCGGTGCTGATCGGCCCGTACACCTACAACTTCGCCGAGGCCACTCGGCTTGCGATACAAAACGGTGCAGCTATCCAGGTGCATGACGCCACGATATTGGTCTCTGAAGCGTTGCATCTGCTGAACGATGCGAGTGCGTTGAATGTAATGCGGGGCCAGTGCCTGAAGTTCGTCGGGTCCAATCGTGGCGCGACCGATAAATCCGTGCAAATCATTGGCGGCGTGATTGACAAAAGTCCGTCTCCTCGAAATATTCTTGCACCGAATATTTGGAATTCCCATGAAAGTTGATTTTCTTGTTTGCGGTGCTCAGAAAAGCGGCACTACTACACTGGATGCCTATCTGAGGGAACATCCGGAAATCTGCATGTCCAGCCAGAAGGAGGTGCATTTCTTCGACACCGAAGAGCGCTTCCAAAATGACCGAGTCGACTATTCGCAATATCACGCTGCTTTCTCCTCGGACTCCTCTCACAAGCGAATCGGGGAATCGACGCCCATTTACATGTATTGGCATGAAGCACCAAAACGCATTTGGCAATACAACTAAAATTGTTATTTTGCGCCGCGAATAATTTGCAGCCGATATTGCCCCGCCCATTTACCGGAGACATTCCATGAAACTGCTAGGCACGAATACCAGCCCCTATGTGCGCAAGGTGCGCCTGGTGTTGCTGGAGAAGAATATTCCTCACACCTACCTCGTCGATGCGCCGCGCGAGCCGGGCAGCCAGGTGGCGCGGGCCAATCCGCTGGGGCGGATACCGGCGCTGATACTGGATGACGAGACATGCGTGTTCGATTCGCCGGTGATCGCCGAATACGCGGATACGCTGAATAACAGTCCGATCCTGATCCCGCGTGACGACGCGCTGGCGCGGATGCGCGTCAAACGCTGGGAGGCGCTGGCGGATGGCATCATGGATTCGGCGGTCGCGGTGCGCAACGAGACGATACGTCCGGTGGACAAACAGGAACCCAACAACATCAACCTGCACAATCTTGCCATCACCCGCGCGCTGGAGCATGCGGCCGCGCAGCTGGGCAGGCAGCAATGGTGCGAGGGCGCGGCTATCACGCTGGCCGATCTGGCGATGGTGAGCGTGCTGATCTATCTGGATCTGCGCCAGGCCGAGCGCGATTGGCGCGGCGCGCATCCGAACCTTGCGGCGTGGTTTGCGCGGGTCAGCGCGAGGGAGAGTGTGCGGGCGACGATGGCGGGCTGAACTTTCAGTCGGCGCGGCGCACCCTTTTGACGAGCCAAGTGTAGGAGCGGGACAGGCCTGCCCCGCTCCTACAGAACCCAGCGGCCAATCAAGTCTTGCTCTTGACCGTTTTCTTTGCGGCGGGCTTTGTTACCTTGGCGGCAGGTTTAATTGTGGCTTTCGCCTTGGTCGTTTTGGTGGTGGCTGCCTTGGCTTTTGCTTCCTTGGGTTCAGCCTTCGCTTTGCTGGTCTTGGCCGCCGGTTTTTTGCTGGCCGGGCCTTTTGCCACCTTGGCCGCGATCAATTCCAGCGCCTCGTCCAGCGTGATGTCATCCGGTGACGCCCCTTTGGGCAGGGTAGCGTTGATCTTGCCGTGACGTGCATATGGGCCGTAGCGGCCGCTGCATATCTCCACGCTGGCTTTGTCGTCCGGGTGATCGCCGAGCACGCGCAACACCGTGTTGCCGTCGCGCGCTTGCGCCAGCAGTTCCACCGCACGATCCAGCGTGATATCGAAGATGCTGTCCGTGCGCGGGATGGATTTGAACTTGCCGTCGTGGCCGATGTAGGGGCCGAAGCGCCCGATGTTGACGATGACTTTCTTGCCGGACTCGGGATGGGCGCCGAGTTCGCGCGGCAGCGACAACAGCTTCAGCGCGGCGGCCAGATCGGCCTGTTCGACTGGCATTTCCTTGGGCCATGAGACACGCTTGGGTTTGGCCTTGTCTTCCTTGACGGCTTCGCCCAGTTGCACGTAGTGGCCATACGGGCCGCGCAGTAACAGCACGGCTTGCTGGCTGTCGGGATGCGCACCCAGCTCGACTCTAGCCGAGGCGTCGTCCTGAGATTCCCCGCTGAGGCTGCGTTTGTATTTGCACTCGGGGTAGTTGGTGCAGCTGATGAAGCTGCCGTAGCGGCTGAGCTTCTTGGCGAGCGGTTTGCCGCACTCCGGGCAGGCTTCGTCGAGCAACTCGACCGGACGCTCGATGTCGGCTTTTTCCTTGATGAGCTTGGAGAATCCTTTCCAGAACTCGCCCATTACGCCTATCCAGTCGCGCTTGCCTTCGGATACTTCGTCCAACTCGTCTTCGAGGTGTGCGGTGAAGCCGTAATCCACATAGCGGGTAAAATGGTCGGTGAGGAAGCGCGTGACGACGCGACCGACATCGGTGGGCATGAAGCGCTTTTTGTCCAGCACCGCATATTCGCGCGCCTGCAGCGTGGAGATGATGGTGGCGTAGGTGGAAGGTCGGCCGATGCCGTGTTCTTCGAGCGCCTTGACCAGACTGGCTTCGGAGTAGCGAGGCGGCGGCTGGGTGAAGTGCTGCTCGCCATAGAGTTTGTCGATGGGCAACACATCGCCCTCGGCCAGAGGCGGGAGTTTGCCCCCTTCTTCCTCGGTGGCGTCATCCACGTCTTCCATGTACACGCCGATGAAGCCGGGGAATACCAGCACCTGGCCGTTGGCACGGAACAGCGTGGTGTCGCCGCCGAGGCGGATGTCCACGCTTACGGTGTCGAAACGCGCGGGCGACATCTGGCAGGCCAGCGTGCGCTTCCAGATCATTTCGTAGAGGCGCGCCTGGTCGGCAGTCAGATGGCTGTGGATGCTGTCCGGCGTGCGCAGTATCGAGGTCGGGCGGATCGCTTCGTGAGATTCCTGCGCGTTCTTGGTTTTGCTCTTGAAGGTCGGTTGGGTGCTGGGCAGATATTCCGACGAGAAATTGTCCTTGATGTAGTCGCGTATCTCTTGGACGGCTTCTTTCGCCAGCGATACCGAGTCGGTTCGCATGTAGGAAATCAAACCGACCGTTTGCCCGCCGATGTCCACGCCTTCATACAGCGATTGCGCGGTGCGCATCGTGCGGTCGGCGGTCATGCCCAGTTTGCGCACGGCTTCCTGTTGTAAGGTTGAAGTGGTGAACGGCGCGGCCGCATAACGCTGTTTGGCTTTTTTCTCGACGCGTACCACTTTGGGCGGCAGCTTGGCATCGTTGAGCTTGGCGTGAATCGCGTCGTATTCGGCCTGGCTGGTTATGCTGAGTTGCTCGAGTTTCTTGCCCTGATACTGGAACAGCTTGGCGGTGAACGGGAGGTGATCCTTGTTCGTATCGAGATGCACGCTCCAGTATTCCTGGCTCTTGAACGCTTCGATCTCGAGTTCGCGCTCGACGATCATGCGCAGCGCGGGACTTTGCACGCGGCCTGCGGATAAACCGGGGCGGATCTTGCGCCACAGCAGCGGCGACAGATTGAAGCCGACCAGATAATCCAGGGCGCGGCGTGCCTGTTGCGCGTTCACCAGCGGCTGCGATATCTCGCGGGGGTGAGCGACCGCTTCGCGCACGGCGGACTGGGTGATCTCGTAGAACACCACGCGCTGCATGTTCTTGCCCTTCATGCCGCGCTTGGCTTTGAGCAACTCTGAAATGTGCCAGGCGATCGCTTCTCCTTCGCGGTCCGGGTCGGGTGCCAGATAGATGTTGTCCGCATCGGCAGCGGCCTTGGCGATCGCGTCCATGTGCTTGCTGTTGCGCGCGATGGTTTCGTACTGCATCGCAAAGTCGTTGTCGGGATCGACCGCGCCGGTCTTCGGGATCAGGTCGCGCACGTGCCCGTACGAAGCGAGGATCTCGAAATCCTTGCCCAGATATTTTTGCAGCGTTTTGGCCTTGGCCGGAGACTCGACGATCAGTAGGTTGGTTGCCATGCGTTATGGTTCAGTGTAATTGCGCGGAATGAAGCGGCGTCAGCAGTTCCTCGATCAGCAGCGGATCGAGGTCCTGATGGCGATTCCACAACACCATCAGCATGATCAGTTTGAGTTTGTCCAGCGCGAGGTTTTCCTGCTGCAGCGCGATGGAACGGTCGATGATCATTTCCCGTTCGACGGCGGAGATCAGGTGCTGCTGTTCGGCGAACAACAGGAAATGTCGGGCTTCCTGACTGATGCGCTGGATCTCGAGCTCGGCAAAATGCCGCTGTCCGGCATGTTCAAGGCTGGCCGGATAGCTGGCGGGGTCTTGCTGTTGCAGCGCGGACAGCCAGGTCAGCGCATCGCTGATCTCCTCGTCTTCAAAGCCGGCGGCGGAAAGCTTGCGCGACAGTTTGTCCGGTTCCGGGTAACTGCCCGCATCGAAATAGCTTTCAAACAAATACATCAGGATTTCAAACATGGTCTGCTTGGTATGGTGGTTAGTGGATACGCTGATACAAGCCGCCGGGCAACACGTTGATGTGGCCGCTCAGTTCCAGCGTCAACAGCATGGCGGATAGCTGGCTTACCGTCAAGCCGCAGCGTGCACTGAGCGTGTCCGCATCCACCGGATCGAAGCCCAGATGCTCCAGCAGCGCAGCAGCGTCGTCTTCCGAATCAGCAGCTGGTAAATTTGTCGTTTGCGCGGGTGAAAAGGGCTGGCCGCCGAGTTCTTCCAGAATATCCTGCGCGGTCTCGACCAGTTTCGCGCCCTGCTTGAGCAGCGCGTGGCAGCCTTTGCTTTGCGGCGCGTGTATCGAGCCGGGAATGGCGAATACTTCGCGCCCCTGTTCCAGCGCCAGTCGCGCGGTGATCAGTGAGCCGCTTTGCAGCGACGCCTCGACGACCAGGCAACCGAGACTCATGCCGCTGATCAGCCGGTTGCGACGCGGGAAGTTGCCGGCCAGCGGCGGTGTGCCGAGCGGAAATTCGGAGATCAGCGCGCCCCGCTCGGCTAGCGCGTGGGCCAGGTCGCGATTGGCGGCGGGGTAGACCTTGTCCAGTCCGGTGCCGACGATGGCGATGCTGCTGCCCCAGTTGTTTCCTTGCCCGCGCAGCGCGCCACGATGGGCGGCCGCATCAATACCGTGCGCCATGCCGCTGATGATGCACAGCCCCGCATCGCCTAGTGATTTGGCGAATGCCTCGGCGTTGCTGAGGCCCTGCGGGGTGGCATTGCGGCTGCCGACCACCGCCAGCGCGGGGCGATTGAGCAGATCCAGCCGACCTTTCACATAGAGCAGCAGCGGCGGGTCGGGAATATTCAGCAGGGATTGCGGATAATCGCTGTCGGCCAGTGTGACGATGTGGTTGTTGCCATCCTCCAGCCATGCGAGGGCCGGCGCGATGGCATCACCGTCCAGGCCTTTGCCGATCTCGGCGGCGATCTCGGGTTTGACGAAAGATTTGAGGGCGATGAGTGACGCGGCGAAAACCGCGTCCGGGGAACCGAATTCAATGAGCAGCCGGCGTGCACCCTCGTCGCCCAAGCCTCGTGTCAGGCTCAGTGCCAGCCAGGCCTCGAGCGATGCTTCGCCGGTCATTGCTTATGGGGTGTGGGCGTGATCCAGCAATTGCACCGGTAATTTGGTCTGCATCACCAGCGCATAAGACACTTTGTCGAACACGCGGAACACGAAGACCAGGCCGTAGCGTTCATCCGGCAGCGTATATGTCTTATCCCAGCTCAGCAGAGAGTTGCTGCTTACCTTGACGTCTTCGCCCTTGCGGTACAAAGCCAGCACGTGGCCAACTTCCAGGCCGTCGCGCGCGCCCTTGCTCAGCGTGATAACGGTGTTTTGACCGCCACGCGCCACGCCGCCGTAGATGGAAATGACCTGGGCCGCAATTTTACCTTCGGGAGCGCGCGGCAAATAAGTGCCAATTTCCTCGGAAGATGGCACGACCAGACGGTCACCCGAATGTATTTCCTGTTTGGAATAAGTGACCGCAATCGTGCTGACATCGGCAAATTTGCTGACTTCTGCGTTGCCGAGATAAACAGCTTCAATGCCCAGGACCTCGTCGGTTTCAGGATCGATAAAAGTTTTCCCGGGGCGGTAAATTTGCCACTTGTCGCCCTGGTCGGCAGGCAGGTTTCTGACAAACCCGGTATCTCCGCTGCTGAGCGTCACGCGCCCTTCGCGTGCACCGATCAGCATAGGCGCACCCTGTAATGCCTCCTCTTCGATGACCAGCGGCTTGCTCAAAAACGGTGTGATGGCCTTGGCAGGAATGCTCGGTATGATGTCGTGATCGCTTTGGCTCGCACGCATTCTGGGCGAGAGTCTGAGGGTATTGGTATCTGAAATGCTGACTTCATCGGGCTTGCCGGTGACCGGCACGGTGCCTGAGTCGGGAGACGCCACGACGGTGTCTGTCTGGGAGATGCGCAGTGTGCCGCTGGCGCGGTCAAGGAAGACGATGTCGCCCGGATAGATCCAGTGCGGATTTTTGATGGTTTCCTTGTTGATCCCCCAGATGTGCGGCCATTTCCAGGGGTCATTGAAGAACTTGCCGGAGATGTCCCACAGCGTGTCACCCTTGACGACAACATGCCGATCCGGCGCATCGCTGCGTATATCCAGACGTATATCCGTGCCGCTTTCAGGCTGTACGGCGTAGGCGAGGGTGGGCAATAAAAGGCAAATCAGCGATATAATCTTGCGCATGTAAACTCCGGCAGAGTCATTAACAAAGGTACGCAAAGTTGCTGCGTTGCTTTAAATTCTGCATCTAGTCATATAAATAAGCAAGCATTTATGGGTTATGTATGGCAATCCTGAAGATTCTGCAATATCCGGACCCGCGTCTGCACAAAATCGCCAAGAAGGTCGAACAGGTCAACGAAACCACCCGCAAGCTGGTGCGCAACATGGCCGATACCATGTATGCCGCGCCCGGAGTGGGTTTGGCGGCAACGCAGGTGGATGTGCACGAGCAGGTCATCGTGGTGGATGTTTCCGAGGAGCGCAACCAGCTGATGGCGTTCATCAATCCCGAGATACTCGCAGCCAGCGGCGAAGAGGAATGCGAGGAGGGTTGCCTGTCGGTACCGGGAATCTACGAAACGGTGCGCCGCGCGGAAAAGGTGACGGTGCGCGCGCTGGACGAGCATGGCAGGGAGTTCACGCTGGATGCGGACGGTTTTCTGGCCGTGTGCATCCAGCACGAGATCGATCATTTGCGCGGCAAGGTGTTCGTCGAATACCTGTCGCAGCTCAAGCAGACGCGCATCCGCTCGAAGTTGAAAAAACGCTTGCGCGAGACATTCTAAGGTTAATTGATGAAAATCATCTTTGCCGGCACACCCCAGTTCGCGGCCAGCGCGCTGGCCGCGCTACTGAAAGAGCATCATGTCGTGGCAGTGCTGACCCAGCCGGATCGTCCTTCCGGGCGCGGGATGCAGCTGACCGCCAGCCCGGTGAAACAGCTTGCGCTGCAACACGGCGTGCCGGTATTGCAGCCGGCGACGCTGAAGACAGAACAGGCTCAGCAGCAGATCGCCGCGCTCGACGCCGATGTGATGGTGGTGGCGGCGTACGGTTTGATTCTGCCGCAAGCGGTCCTGCAAATGCCGCGCCACGGCTGCCTGAATATCCATGCTTCGCTGTTGCCGCGCTGGCGGGGTGCCGCACCGATACAGCGCGCTATCCTGGCGGGTGATGCCGAGACCGGCATCACCATCATGCAGATGGACGCAGGGCTGGATACCGGCGACATGCTGTTGCGTCGCGTCTGTGCTATCGGGCCGGACGACACGGCGGCGACTTTGCACGACCAGCTCGCGGAACTGGGCGCAAGCTGCATGCTGGAAGCATTGCGCCTGCTGCGCGAGGATAGGCTGGTTCCGGTCAAGCAGGACAATGCGGCGGCGACCTATGCGGCCAAACTGCTCAAGAGCGAGGGGCAAATCGACTGGCGACAGGACGCCCGGCAAATCGAGCGCGCGGTGCGCGCATTCAATCCCTTTCCGGTAAGTCACGCCACGTTCAAAGGCGCGGCGATAAAAATCTGGCAGGCGGCTTTGATTGGACAACACGGCGAACCGGGTGCGGTTCTCGCAGTCGACAAACAGGGCATCACAGTCGCCTGCGGCAAGGACGCGCTCAGGCTGGAAATGTTGCAGCGTCCGGGCGGCAAGGCGCAAACGGCCGCGCAGTTCCTGCAGGCCGTGCCGGTCAAGGCCGGCGACCATTTCGCGGCCATTTGATGCACAACATACAACTCGCCGCCAGCCAGATCGTACAGCAGGTGCTGGTGGACGGGCGCAACCTGAATCAGGCACTGGATGAATCCTTGCGCAGGAAAGCAGTCTGGGCACCGGCCCAGCGCGCTGCCCTGCAGGATCTGAGCTATGGCACTTTGCGCTTTTACGGGCAACTGGATGCGCTGCTGGGCGTGTTGCTGCACAAACCGCTATCGGATCGGCGCATTTACTATGTGCTGCTGGTGGCCCTGTACCAGCTGCAATACAGCAAGGCGGCACAGCATGCCGTGGTCGATCACGCGGTGCGTTCAGCACAGATGTTGAATGCCAAGGTGAGCGGATTGGTGAATGCGATCCTGCGCAATTTCCTGCGCAGTCGGGCCGATCTGCTGGAGCGCGCCGCCCGGCATGCAACGGGACGCTACAGTTACCCGCAATGGTGGATAGACGAGCTGACCGCGCAGTACGGTGAACGCAGCGCGGCAATACTGGAGGCGGGCAACCTGCACCCGCCGATGACATTGCGCGTCAACCGGCGGCGCAGCGCGGTGGATGAGTATGCGGCAAGACTGGAGCAGCAGGGTTTGCCCGCGCGCCGCATCGAGCCCGATGCGCTGCAACTGGAGCGCCCGGTTGCGGTGGACAGGCTGCCGGGATTTTTCGACGGGCTGGTTTCGGTGCAGGATGCCGGCGCGCAGTATGCGGCACAGCTGCTGGACGTCCATGACGGGATGCGGGTGCTGGATGCCTGCGCGGCGCCGGGCGGCAAGACAGCGCATATCCTGGAATGCGCCCAGGTCGAGATGGTTGCAGTGGACAGGGACGAGCAACGCCTGCGACATGTCGCCGAGAATCTGCAGCGGCTGGGGTTGCAGGCGAAACTGCTGGCGGGCGATGCGGCAAGACCGGACACATGGTGGGATGGCCGGCCATTCCAGCGTATCCTCGCCGATGTACCCTGCTCGGCATCGGGCGTGGTGCGCCGTCATCCCGACATCAAGTGGTTGCGTCGCCGCAACGACATCGCCGGTTTCGCCCAACAGCAGCTTGCCATCTTGCGCGAGTTGTGGAGCCTGCTCGCGCAAGATGGCAAATTGCTTTATGCCACCTGTTCGGTTTTTCAGCAGGAGAACGAGCAGGTCATCGCGGCGTTCCTGTCGCAGCACCCGGATGCGCTGCGATTGCAGATCGCATTGCCCGGGGGTTGTGAAGGACAGTTGTTGCCCGATGACCAGCACGACGGATTTTTTTATGCGTTACTGCACAAGACTGTTTAGCTTATTGCTGCTAGCGTGGCTGTTTGCCGCAACAGCGCAGGCCGAGGGCATTTCCGTCAGCAAGGTGGATGTGCGCCTGGGCGAGGATGGCTACCAGCTTTCCGCCAGCTATGACGTTAACCTGAATGCCACGGTGCAACAGGCACTGTCGCGCGGCATTCCGCTATATTTCGTCGGCGAATTTTCGCTTACGCGCCCGCGCTGGAATTGGCTGGATGAAATGCAGCGGTCTGTATCCCGCGGCATGGCGCACTATTTTGGCGGCGATGAAACTACATTGACACACTGGTCATGGCTGGACAAGGAAGTTTACACGGGTGAGCAGACTGTAAAACTGTCATACAACGTGCTGACGCGGCAGTACCGCATTTCACGCGGCGCGCTGTTCCAGAATTTTGCCAGCTTTGAAGATGCATTGAACATTCTGTCCAGGCAGAGTTCGGCGGTCATTCCACGGGAGTCGCTGGAACAGGATGGAGACTACGTCGTGGCGGTCCGTTTGCGCCTGGATGTCACGCAATTACCCAATCTGTTGCAGGTGAATGCGCTGACCGGCAGCGACTGGACACTCGATTCCGATTGGTATCGCCTAGTGATCCATTCGGCGGAAATCGCCGTGCACGACAATGGCGGAGTAACAGGGCGGTGAATTACCTGATCTTCCTCAGTGTTGCCGTCGGCGGAACCCTGCTGTATCTGCTGTCCAGCAGCAATGCGAACACGGCCGTTTTCTCCATCAACTATTACGGCTTGCTGGGGTTAACCGGGTTGCTTGCGCTGGGTTTGGCGGGGCTGGTCGGCTATCAGCTGTGGCGGTTGCGCAACAAACTCAAAAACAAGGTGTTCGGCGCCAAACTGACGTTACGACTGGTGCTGTTCTTTACGCTGATCGCGGTACTGCCCGGCATTCTGATCTATGCGGTATCCGTGCAGTTTCTGGACAAGAGTATCGAGTCATGGTTTGACGTGCGTGTCGAGAAGGCGCTGGAGGGCGGGCTCAATCTGGGCAGAAGCGGCCTGGATAACAGTTTGCAGGAGCTTGCCAAGAAGGCCCAGTTCGCCGCGCTATTGCTGGAGGACAAGCACCCGGAACAATACCAGCGCGCGCTGGATCAGCTGGTCGGTGAAAATGTGGTGCAGGAAGCGGCTTTGTTTACAACCAGGGGAAATCTGATCGCATTTTCTTCGGCGAATAGTGCATTGCCGCCCGACATGCCCAGCGACGACATGTTGCGGTTAACCGTGGACAAAGGCGCATATTCGGTGATCGATACGCCGCAGAACAAAGGGCTGGCGTTGCGCGCCCTGGTGGCGGTCAATTCCGGCGCGAAGACCGCCGGGCAGTATCTGTTGCAGTTTACCCAGCCGGTGCCGAAACAGATCGAAGCCGATGCCGAAACCGTGCAGGCGGTCTATCGGGACTATCAGGGGTTGACGCTTTCCCGTCTAGGGTTGAAACGGATGTATGCGGTCACCTTGACGCTTTCGTTGTTGGTGGTACTGCTAACAGCGGTATCGGCGGCATTCTTTATCAGTGAGCGGCTGGGGTCGTCACTGGAGGCGTTGGCGGAGGGGACTCGCGCGGTGGCCCAGGGTGATTTTACCGGCCAGCAGCCAATACGGAGCAGCGACGAGCTGGGGGCCTTGACGGGCTTGTTCAACCAGATGACCCGGCAGTTGTCGGATGCCAGGACGGCCAGCGAACGCCAGCAGCGTCAGGTGGAGAGAGCCAAGGGGTATCTGGAAAGCGTGCTGACCCACCTGTCTTCCGGTGTGCTGGGCTTTGACGACGAGTTCCGGCTGCGTTCGGTGAACACCAGCGCGGCGCAGATTCTGGCTGCGCCGCTGCAGGACATGCAGCGCATGAGTCTGGGGCAGATCGCCGAAAAATTCAGCCTGCTGAATTCGTTTTGCCGCACCATCAGCGATGCTTTTGGCGAAACCGGCCAGGGTGACTGGCAGCGGCAAATTGAACGCCTGAGCAAAAACGGCAACCAGATCCTGCTGATGCGCGGGACGCGCTTGCCGCAAGGCTCGGGGGCGGGCTATGTGGTGGTGTTTGACGACATCAGCCACCTGTTGCAGGCGGAACGTCAGGCGGCCTGGGGCGAGGTGGCGCGGCGGCTTGCGCATGAGATTAAGAATCCGCTGACGCCGATCCAGCTTTCGGCAGAGCGCTTGCAATACAAGCTTAACGACAAACTTGAGGGTGCCGATGCGCTGCTATTGCAGCGCGCCACGCAAACCATCGTCAGCCAGGTTGCCGCGATGAAGAACATGGTCAGCGATTTTGCCAACTATGCGCGCGGCCCGGCGTTGAAGCTGTCGCACCTGGAGATGCACCAGTTGATCCGGGAGGTGCTGGGCCTGTATGAGGCGAACGCCATTCCCATCGCGCTGGATCTGGGTGCCGTTCGGGACCGGGTCAGCGGTGATGCGACCCGCTTGCGGCAGGTCATCCATAACCTGCTGCAGAACGCCCAGGATGCGTTGCAGGGAAGCGAGCAGCCGCAAATATTTCTGAGCACGGTCAATCAGCAGGGGGAAATCCGGCTGAGCGTAGAAGACAATGGGGCGGGGTTTTCAGAGAGCGCGCTGTCGCGCGCCTTTGAACCTTACATGACAACCAAGAGCAAGGGTACCGGGTTGGGATTGGCAATCGTAAAGAAGATCGTGGAAGAGCATGGCGGACATATTTCCGTTGAAAACATAGTGAGCAGCGGCGCGCGTGTCAGCATTACCCTGCCGCTGGTCGAGGAGGCATGATGGTGGGAAAGCAAATTCTGGTAGTGGATGACGAGATCGGCATCCGCGAACTGTTGTCGGAAATCCTGTTTGATGAGGGCTATCAGGTGCATCTGGCCGAAAACGCCGGGCAGGCCCGCGCTTACCGTATTGAACACGAACCGGATCTGGTTCTGCTCGACATATGGATGCCGGACACCGATGGCGTGACGCTGCTCAGGGAATGGGTAGCGCAGGATTTGCTGACCATGCCGGTCATCATGATGTCCGGGCACGGGACGATAGAAACGGCGGTGGAAGCCACGCGCATCGGCGCGGTGGATTTCCTGGAGAAGCCTATCGCAATGCAGAAGCTGTTAAGCGCCATCACCGATGCGCTCAAATCGCGGGTTGCGATTTCCGGGGAGCGGGACGCAAAAAACTTTTCTGAAACTGGCAGCGCGGATCCCGATGGGCTCATGCAGTCATTTTCCTTGCCGCTGGACTTGCCCCTGCGTGAAGCGCGGGATCATTTCGACGCGGCATATTTCGATTACCATTTGCGCAAGGAATCCGGCAATGTCTCGAGAGTCGCCGAAAAGATCGGTTTGGAACGTACCCATCTCTACCGCAAGCTCAAGCAACTGGGAGTCAAGTTCGCCAAAAGCGGCGGTCCCGAATAATCCAAGTAGTTGAGTCTGGCAGTGTGCTGTTAGCGCGGCGGTTGCCCTAATCGGGGGGCTGCGGCATAATCGCCGACCCAAAAACATTTCAGGGAGCCCCAAGGGCTCACTTCCATATAACCAATCCTGCTTAGGAGACCAAAGCAATGGCTGCGACACGCAACGTAAACCCACCCAAGTACAACGACATCACCAGCGCGATCCGCATGCTGGCAGTGGATGCCGTGCAAAAAGCCAATTCCGGTCATCCGGGCGCGCCCATGGGCATGGCGGAAATCGCCGATGTGCTGTGGAACCGCCATTTGCGCCATAACCCGGCCAACCCGAAATGGCCAGACCGCGACCGTTTCATCCTGTCCAACGGCCACGGTTCGATGCTGATCTATGCGTTGCTGCATTTATCCGGCTACGACCTGCCCATAGAAGAACTGAAGCGCTTCCGCCAGATGCACTCCAAGACCCCGGGTCACCCGGAATACGGCTACACGCCCGGCGTGGAAACCACCGGCGGCCCGCTCGGCCAGGGCATCACCAACGCTGTCGGCATGGCCATGGCCGAGAAGCTGCTGGCCGCCGAGTTCAACAAGCCCGGCCACGAGATCGTCGATCACCGCACCTATGTCTTCCTCGGCGACGGCTGCCTGATGGAAGGCATCTCGCACGAAGCCTGCGCGCTGGCCGGCACCTGGGGCTTGGGCAAGCTGACCGCCTTCTGGGACGACAACGGCATTTCCATCGACGGCCATGTCGAAGGCTGGTTCACCGACGACACGCCGAAGCGCTTCGAAGCCTACGGCTGGCACGTGGTGGCGAACGTCAACGGTCACGACCCGGAAGCCCTGAATGCGGCGATCAATGCCGCCAAGGCCGTCACCGACAAGCCCTCGCTGATCTGCTGCAAGACCGTGATCGGCGCAGGCTCCCCGAACAAGCAAGGCACCCATGACGTGCATGGCGCGCCGCTGGGCGATGTCGAAATCGCCGCCACCCGCCCGCACATCGGCTGGCATTTCGGTCCGTTCGAGATTCCCAAGGAAGTCTACGAAGTCTGGGACGCCAGGAAGAAGGGCGCCGAATGGGAAGCGAACTGGAACCAGAAGTTCGCGCACTACGCCAAGGCCTTCCCGGCTGAAGCTGCGGAGTTCAAGCGCCGCACGGCCAATGAGCTGCCCGCCAACTGGGCCGAGTTCGCCGCCAAGGCCATCGAAACCAGCAATAGCAAGGCCGAGACCGTTGCCACCCGCAAGGCCTCGCAGATCGCCATCAATGCGCTGGCCCCCGGCCTGCCGGAGTTCCTCGGCGGTTCCGCCGACCTGACCGGCTCCAACCTGACCAACTGGACGGGTTGCAAGCACGTTTCCGGCAAGTCGACCGGCAACTACATCTCTTACGGCGTGCGCGAGTTCGGCATGTCGCACATCATGAACGGCATGGCGCTGCACGGCGGCCTGCTGCCCTTCGGCGGCACCTTCCTGATGTTCTCGGAATATGCCCGCAACGCCCTGCGCATGTCGGCGCTGATGAAGCAGCGCGTGATCTACGTCTTCACGCACGACTCCATCGGCCTCGGCGAAGACGGCCCGACGCACCAGCCGGTCGAGCAGATCCCCACGCTGCGCATGATCCCGAACATGGATGTCTGGCGTCCCTGCGACACCGTCGAGACCATGACCGCCTGGGTCTGCGCCGTCGAGAAGACCACCGGCCCGAGCTCGCTGGCCCTGTCGCGCCAGAACCTGCCCTTCGTCGCCCGCGACGCTGCCACCATCGCCAACATCCGCAAGGGTGGCTACGTCATCTCGGAAGCCAAGGGCACTGCCCGCGCCATCATCATCGCCACCGGCTCGGAAGTCGAGCTCGCCCTCAAGGCGCAGACCGAACTGGCCCAGAAGAACGTCCCGGTGCGCGTCGTCTCGATGCCCTCCACCAACGTCTTCGACCGCCAGAGTCAGGCCTGGAAGGACAGCGTGCTGCCCAAGGGCCTGCCGCGCGTCGTGGTGGAAGCCGCCGTCACCGACGGCTGGTGGAAGTATGTCGGCGGCGCAGGCAAGGTCATCGGCCTCGACCGTTTCGGCGAGTCGGCCCCGGCTGGCGTATTGTTCAAGGAATTCGGTTTCACGACTGACAATGTCGTGAAGACCGTCGAATCACTCGTCTAATCATCATCAGGAGCTACACATGGCTATCAAAGTTGGCATCAACGGTTTCGGCCGCATCGGCCGCATGGCTTTCCGCGCCATCGCCAAGGATTTCCCCGAAATCGAAGTCGTCGCCATCAACGACCTGCTCGAGCCGAACTACCTGGCCTACATGCTCAAGTTCGACTCCGTGCATGGCAACTTCAAGGGCGATATCGCTGTCGACGGCACCACGCTGATCGTCAATGGCAAGAAGATCCGCCTGACCGCCGAGAAGGACCCGGCCAACCTGAAGTGGAACGAAGTCGGCGCCGATATCGTCATCGAATCGACCGGCTTCTTCCTGACCAAGGAAACCTGCCAGAAGCACATCGACGCGGGCGCCAAGAAGGTGGTGCAATCCGCGCCGTCCAAGGACGACACGCCGATGTTCGTCTACGGCGTGAACCACGAGAAGTACGCCGGCGAGAAGATCGTCTCCGCCGCTTCCTGCACCACCAACTGCCTGGCCCCCGTCGCCAAGGTGCTGAACGACAACTGGGGCATCAAGCGCGGCCTGATGACCACCGTGCATGCCGCCACCGCGACGCAGAAGACCGTTGACGGCCCGTCCTCCAAGGACTGGCGCGGCGGCCGTGGCATCCTCGAGAACATCATCCCGTCCTCGACCGGCGCCGCCAAGGCTGTCGGCATCGTGCTGCCCGAACTGAACAAGAAGCTCACCGGCATGGCCTTCCGCGTGCCGACTTCCGACGTTTCCGTGGTCGACCTGACCGTCGAACTGAACAAGGAAGCGTCCTACGAGGACATCTGCAAGGCCATGAAGGCCGCCTCCACCGGCGCGCTCAAGGGCGTGCTCGGCTACACCGACGAGAAGGTCGTCTCCACCGACTTCCGCGGCTGCGCCCAGCCGTCGATCTTCGACTCCGAAGCCGGCATCGCCCTGGACAAGACCTTCGTCAAGGTCGTGGCCTGGTACGACAACGAGTACGGCTACACCTGCAACATGCTGCGTTTCCTCAAGCACGTCGCCAAGTAGGAAGTTGACCATCCAAGCATTGCGTTCGTCATGCGGACGCAATGCTTCAGTGGTCAACTTCAAAAACAAGATTCCAGGAGCCTCCCCATGCCAAAATTCATCCGCATGACCGATCTCGATCTCAAGGGCAAGCGCGTGTTCATCCGCGCCGACCTCAATGTGCCGGTCAGTCAAGGCAAGGTCACCTCGGACGCGCGCATCACCGCCTCGATGCCGACCATCGAGCACGCAGTCAAGGCCGGCGCCAAGGTGATGGTCACCTCCCACCTCGGCCGCCCGACCGAAGGCGAATGGACCGAGGAAGTTTCCCTCAAGCCCGTCGCCGACGTGATGTCCGCCAAGCTCGGCAAGCCGGTGCGCCTGATCAAGGATTGGGTAGACGGTGGCTTTACTGTTGCCGAAGGCGAAGTCGTGCTGCTGGAAAACTGCCGCGTCAACAAGGGCGAAAAGAAGAACGTCGAAGAGACCGCGAAGAAGTATGCCGCGCTATGCGACGTCTTCGTCATGGACGCCTTCGGCACCGCCCACCGCGCCGAAGCCTCGACCTACGGCGTCGCCCAGTTCGCGCCGGTCGCCTGCGCCGGCAAGCTGGTCAGCGAAGAACTGGAAGCCCTCCACAAGGCGCTGGCCAATCCCGCCCGGCCGATGGTCGCCATCGTCGGTGGTTCCAAGGTCTCGACCAAACTGACCGTGCTGGAAGCCTTGTCCGAGAAGTGCGAACAACTGGTGGTCGGCGGCGGCATCGCCAACACCTTCCTCAAGGCCACCGGCAAGAATGTCGGCAAGTCGCTGTGCGAGGAAGACCTCGTTCCCACCGCGCAGGCCCTGATGAAGAAGATGACCGCGCGCGGCGCCACCATTCCCATCGCCGTCGACGTCGTCTGCGGCAAGAAATTCGACGCCGCCGAACCCGCCGTGCTCAAGGATGCCGGCGCCGTGGCCGACGACGACATGATCTTCGACATCGGCCCGAAGTCGGCGCAGCAACTGGTCGACATCATCATGAAGGCCGGTACCGTGGTCTGGAACGGCCCGGTCGGCGTGTTCGAGTTCGACCAGTTCGGTGCCGGCACCAAGGCCATCGCCATGGCCATCGCCAATACCAAGGCATTCACGCTGGCCGGCGGCGGCGACACCATTGCCGCCATCCAGAAATACGACATCTACGACAAGGTGTCCTACATCTCCACCGCCGGCGGCGCTTTCCTCGAATACCTGGAAGGCAAGGTACTGCCAGCCGTCGACATCCTGGAAAAGCGCGCCAAGGGCTGATCCCCTCAACTCTTAATTCGAGGCGGCTCGTCACAAGCGAGCCGTCCCTCACAAATGCAACGCACGACCAAAATAGTTGCCACACTCGGACCGGCGTCTTCAAGCCCGGCCGTTTTGAACAAGCTCGTTGCCGCCGGCATCGATGTAGTCCGGCTCAACTTCTCCCACGGCACCGCCGACGACCACCGCCAGCGTATGGACGACCTGCGCTTGGCAATGAGCGCACAAAGCCGGACCGTCGCCGTCATGGCCGACCTGCAAGGTCCGAAGATCCGCGTCGGCAAGTTCGCCGGTGGCAAGATAGCGCTCAAGCCGGGGCAGGATTTCGTTCTGGCCGCCAAGTGCGAGCTCGGCGACTCGGGACGCGTCGGTCTCGATTACCCCGAACTCGTCGATGACGTCGCCGTCGGCGACGTGTTGCTGCTCGATGACGGACGGGTCGTCATGGACGTCGTCGGAGTCACCATCGACGAAATCCGTTGCACCGTACGCCACGGCGGCGAACTGTCCAACAACAAGGGCATCAACAAGCAGGGCGGCGGTCTGTCCGCGCCGGCGCTGACCGCCAAGGACAAGGAAGACATCCGCACCGCCGCCTCTTTGAAGGTGGATTACGTTGCCGTGTCGTTTCCCAAGTCCGGCGACGACATGCGCCGGGCGCGCAAGCTGCTGACCAATGCCGGATCGACAGCGCTGATCATCGCCAAGATCGAGCGTGTCGAGGCAATCGAGAATCTGGAAGACATCCTCGATGCCTGCGACGGGGTCATGGTCGCCCGCGGTGACCTGGCGGTCGAGGTCGGCGACGCGGCGGTGCCGGCGCTACAGAAGCGCATCATCCGCATGGCGCGCGAGCACAACAAGTTCGTCATCACGGCAACGCAGATGATGGAATCGATGATCCATTCGCCGGTGCCGACGCGCGCCGAAGTTTCCGACGTCGCCAACGCCGTGCTGGACGGCACCGACGCGGTCATGCTGTCGGCCGAAACCGCCGCCGGCGATTATCCGGTCGAGACCGTCGAGGCAATGGCGCGCATCTGCGTCGAGGCCGAGAAATCGGCAAGCGTCTCGCTGGAAAAGCAGTTTCTCGATCGCGTGTTCACGCGCATCGATCAGTCCATTGCCATGGCAGCCCTGTTCGCCGCCAGCCACCTGCACGTCAAGGCGATCGCTTCGCTGACGGAATCGGGTTCCACGGCACTGTGGATGTCGCGCCTCAACGTCGGCGTACCGATCTACGCCCTGACGCAGGATGTCCGTACCCGCTACAAAGTCTGCATCTTCAAAGGCGTGTATCCTGTGATGATGCGGCAGTCGGGCCACAACCGCGATGAACTGCTGCGGGAAGCTGAAGAGCAACTGATACGCGCCGGCGCTGTCAAACCGGGTGACCTCATCGTGTTGACCATCGGCGAGCCAATCGGCACGCCGGGTGGAACCAATACGCTGAAGATCGTCCAAGTCAGCGACCTGCGATTACCTGATCAACCAACCTAGGAGACCCTCAATGCCCCTCGTTTCCATGCGCCAGTTGCTGGACCACGCCGCCGAACACGGCTACGGACTGCCGGCGTTCAACGTCAATAACCTGGAACAGATCCAGGCCATCATGGAGGCCGCCGAGGAAACCAACAGCCCGGTGATCATGCAGGGCTCCGCCGGCGCCCGCAAGTACGCCGGCGAGGCCTATCTGCGCCACCTGATCGAAGCGGCCATCGAGACCCATCCGGACGTGCCGATCGTCATGCACCAGGACCACGGCGCCAGCCCGGCCGTCTGCATCCAGTCGATGCGTTCCGGCTTCTCCAGCGTCATGATGGACGGTTCGCTGATGGAAGACGCCAAGACGCCGTCGTCCTTCAAGTACAACGTGGACACGACCAAGCACGTGGTCGACATTGCGCACGCCATCGGCGTTTCGGTCGAAGGCGAACTGGGCTGCCTGGGCTCGCTGGAATCCGGCATGGGTGAGAAGGAAGATGGTCACGGCGCCGAAGGCAAGCTCTCCCATGACCAACTGCTGACCGACCCCAATGAGGCCGCCGAATTCGTCAAGGCCACCAACGTCGACGCGCTGGCCATCGCCATCGGTACCAGCCACGGCGCCTACAAGTTCACGCGGCCGCCCACCGGCGCCGTGCTGCGCATCGACCGCATCAAGGAAATCCACGCCCGCATCCCGAACACGCACCTGGTCATGCACGGTTCGTCTTCGGTGCCGCAGAATTGGCTCAAGATCATCAACGAGAACGGCGGCGAGATGGGGTCCACCTACGGCGTGCCGGTCGAGGAAATCGTCGAGGGCATCAAGAACGGCGTGCGCAAGATCAACATCGACACCGACTTGCGCATGGCCTCCACCGGCGCCATTCGCCAGTACATGAACAAGGACAAGAAGAACTTCGATCCGCGCAAGTACCTGGCCGAAGCGCGCAAGGCCATGAAGGAAATCTGCAAGATGCGCTACGAAGCCTTCGGTTGCGCCGGCCAGGCCAGCAAGATCAAGGCGATCAGCCTGGAAGCCATGGCCAACCGCTACAAGAAGGGCGAGTTGAACGCGATCGTCAAGTAAGCGGTCGCATCTCAGTCCCACAAGGCCGTCGGCAGCGATGCCGGCGGCCTTTTTGTTTTTGTCGCCGCCTGATCAAAATGTAAGAATTCAGACATCTGGTCAGCTTTCCCCTACTATTGCCTAAAGTACTAGCGGAATCATCCGATAGATTCTCGATCATGGCCGAGCAAATGGACATCGCCTTCCTGCGTGAGCGAGATCGTCACGCCGAAGCCTTGCTCGCCCTGTCGCGCCGGATCGAGGGCGCACATACCGAGCGGGATGTATTCGAGGCGGCCTTCGACACCCTGCGGACCCACACCGGCTACCGGCACTACTGGGTCTTCGTCTTCGATACGGATGCCCGCCAAGCCCGCTACTACATGGGCGGCATCGGTCCCGAGAGCGATCCGGCAACCACCACGCTGACCATTCCGGGCGACCCGATGCTGGAAGAGATCGCCACCTCCCGCGACATCGTCATCGTCGAGGACGCCCGAACGGACCCACGCACCAACAAGGAAATCGTCGAGCGCATCGGCAGCCGGACGATCATCAACGTCCCCATCGTGATGAATGCGAAGAACCTGGGTGCCGTCGGCACGGGCACCTTTGGTGACGAAGGCATCCGCCTGCCGCGGCCCGCCGAGCGGGATTTCCTGAAATCCGTCGCCAGCCAGCTGGCCATCTCCCTCGATCGCATCCACAACCGCAGCGAATGGCAGCGGGCCGAGCAGGAACTGCGGATGTGGCAGGTGGCGCTCGACGGCATGTCCGATAGCGCATTCATGATGGAACAGGACCGCCTCGTCCAGTGCAACAGCGGCGCCTGCCGCAGCCTCGGCTATTCGAAGGAAGAACTGACCGGCAAGTCCATCTTCGACATCGACCCACTGCTGACGCCGGCCCGCCTACAGGAACTGATCCAGACTTCGCAGGACAAGGATCACCTCGTCTTCGAATCGGCGCATCGGTCCCGGGACGGTCGCGTGTTCCCGGTCGAGGTCGAGGTGTCACCCTTCACCTTCGATGGTCGCAACCTGGCCATGGTGCTGACCCGCGACATCACCGAGCGAAGGAAGAACGAGGAGGCCCTGCGGCGCCTCAACCGAACGCTGCTGACGCTGTCTTCCGGCAACGAAGCCCTCGTGCGTGCCGGTAGCGAGACGGAACTGCTCGAACGAATGTGCAGCATCCTGGTCACGGTCGGCGGACACCGTCTGGCCTGGATCGACCTGATCGACCAGCACCATGCCGGCGGCGAACTTCACCCCGCCGCCTCGGCGGTTGCGGACGAGCGCGTCCACCTGAAACCGGATCGCACGTCCTGCGGTCGGTCAGTGAAGAAGGCGATGGCCGACGGTGCGCCAGTGCTGATTCTCGACATGGACGCCGAGGCGCTCTGCGATGATTGCCGATGCGACATCGTCGGAGCCGGCTGCCGCTCCGGCCTCATCCTGCCGCTGACGACCAGCCACGGTTCGATAGGCGCCTTGTCGATCTACGCCGAAACACCGGATGCCTTTGACAAGGCGGAACTGGATCTCCTGAAAGAACTGGCCGACGACCTGGCTTTCGGCATCCAGGCCCAGCGTACGCACCGGGCCCAGCGGCACGCCGTGGCGCGGTTGCAGCGGACGATGGAGTCCACCATTCTCGCGCTGGCCAACACGCTGGAACTGCGCGATCCCTACACTGCGGGTCACCAGCGGCGCGTGGCCAAACTCGCCAAGGCCATCGCCCTGCGCATCGGCCTCGATGCCGAGCGGGCCGAGGCGATCTATCTGGCCGGCATGATCCACGACATCGGCAAGATCTACGTCCCTGCGGAAGTCCTGAGCCGCCCGGGCAAATTGACATCGCTTGAGTTCTCGCTGGTGCAAACGCACGTGGAAGCGGCTTACGGAATTCTCAATCCAATCGACTTTTCGTGGCCGCTCGCCGACATCATCCATCAACACCACGAGCGGCTGAACGGCTCCGGCTATCCGCGCGGAATCCAGGGTGACGACATTGTCCTTGACGCGCGCATCCTCGCGGTCGCCGACGTCGTCGAAGCGATGTCCGCGCATCGCCCCTACCGGCCCGGGCTGGGCATCGACGCGGCACTGGCGGAAATCGTTTCGGGGAAGGAACGGCTGTTCGATCCCGAGGTAGTCGATGGCTGCGTCGCCCTGTTCCGCGAAGATGCCTTCGCGTTCGATTAGCCTGCCACTTGAAAGTCAGCCGTGGTGGTACGGCTGGTCGGGCGTGCCTCAGCGTGCCTGTCGCGCCACGTAGTCGTGTGAACGCCGCTGGCGCCGCGCCATCGTCCGCCGCATCGCCGACATCGCAGTCAACCACTCAAGCCAGGGCTCGAGTCCATGACCGGTCTTCGCCGACACTTCGGTCACCGGCAAATCGCTGCGTATATCCCGCACCGCGGCACGGGCCCGGTCGACGCTGAATTCCTCGATATACGGCAGCAGATCAATCTTGGTGATCAGCATCTGGTCGGCCGCCCGCACCATGACCGGATACTTGGCCGGCTTGTCGTCGCCCTCGGTCACCGACAACAGCAACACGTTGCTGTGCTGCCCGATGTCGAAGCTCGCCGGGCAAACCAAGTTGCCGACGTTCTCGATGAACAGGATGTCGACCGCCTTCAGGTTGATTTGGTCCAGGGCCTTGTGCACCATGTGCGCATCGAGATGGCAGGCCATGCCGGTGGTGATCTGCACGGCGGGAACGCCATGGCGGCGGATGCGTTCCGCGTCGTTCTCCGTTTCCAGGTCGCCCTCGATCACGGCCAGGCGCAAACCGGGCGGCAGCGCATGGATGGTCGCTTCCAGCAGGCTCGTCTTGCCGCTGCCCGGTCCGGACATGATGTTGACGGCGAAGATGCCCAACTCGTCGAAATGGCTGCGGTTATGGTCCGCCTGCTGGTCGTTCTCGTGGAGCAAGTCCTCGAGCACCTGAATGGTATGGCGGTCGTTCTCGACCAGATGCCGGTTGGCGTCGGTGATGCTACAGCCGCAGTTGTCGCACATGTTCGTTCCCTGCCTTCAGAAAGGTTGTCGGCGCTGCTCAGCCACCGAGTTGATACATCGGGCGCACGTCGGCGGTCCGGATGCCGGCGGTGAAACTGTGTCCCGCCGGCTTGGCGGCAACGGCACTGCGAATCGCCGCTTCGAGTTCCTCATCGTCGCCCGCGCGCAACGCCTCGCGCAGGTCGACATCGCGACCATGGCCCAGGCAAAGCACCAGTCGGCCGGTACAGGTCAGGCGCAGGCGGTTGCATGTCGCGCAGAAGCCGTGGCTCATCGGCTCGATGAGAGCGATGCGCCGCCCGGTTTCCATCACCCGCCAGTAACGCGCCGGCCCACCGGTCTTGTAGGTGATCGGCATCATCGTCCAGTGTCGCGCCAGTTCGGCGCGAACGTTGTCGAGCGGCAGGTAGTGTTCCATGGAGTTGCCCAACGGCATCACTTCGATCAGCGCCATGTCGCAGCCATGGTCGCCGCACCAACGAATCATGGCGTCGAATTCGTGGTCGTTGATGCCGGCCATCGCCACCGCATTGATGCGCACCTCCAGCCCGACGGCGCGCGCCGCGGCTATGCCTGCCAGCACCAGATCCAGTTCGTCGCGGTGGGTGATGCGCTCGAAGTTCCAGCGGTCCAGGGTATCCAGCGACACATTCACTCGACGCAAGCCGGCCGCGTAGAGTGCCTCGGCATGGCGTCCCAGATGCGTGCCGTTAGTCGTCAGCGTCAGTTCATTCAGCGCGCCGGACGCGACATGCCGCCCTAGCCGCGCCACCAGCTGCTCGATGCCTGGCCGCACCAGCGGCTCGCCGCCGGTCAGGCGCAGCTTGCGCACGCCGAGGCGGACGAAAGCGGCCGCGACGCGATCCAGTTCTTCAAGGCTCAGGATCTCCGCCTTCGGCAGAAAACGCACATCGTCGCTCTTGCAGTAGAAGCAACGCAGATTGCAGCGGTCGGTGACCGAAATGCGCAAGTAGCTGATCTGCCGCCCGTGCGCGTCGATCAACGGCGCTTGCGTGGTATGGTCGATTTCAATCGTGGGCAGGCGGTCATTCATGATGGCACCTCGATTCCGTTGCCCCCAGTATTCGCGATCATTCACATCGGGGGAAGGCGAAACCGCCACCAGTCGGCCATCCTGTGTCATATCGTGACAGGTGCAGTCGTGTCCGGCATGTGCGCTCATCCCGACCCGGCCTCGAAGCTCTCGATGTAGAGCTCCTGCCCCTGGATCACCGCGACGTCGCCCCCGGCACAACCCGGACACTCGAAGCGGAAGCGCGGCACCTCGAATTCCATTTTGCAGGCCTTGCAACGCGCCCGTACCGGCATGCTGTCGATCACCAGTCGCGCGCACTCCGCCACCGTTCCTTCCGCGAACATCTCGAAGCAGGCGATCAACTGCTGCGGTTCGACGGCACGCAGCCGGCCCACCTTCACCGTCACGCTCAGGATGCGCGTCACCCGATGCTGTGCCGCCTGCTCTTCCAGGATGCGCATCAAGCCTTCGACGATTGCTGTTTCGTGCATGGCGGACCTTCGCGTTCAGGCGCGACAGCGCCCAACGATCGCTTTGTAGCCGATCGCACCCGCTCGCGACCAGTCCAAGGCAGGCCAGCCAATGGCCGCTGTCACGAACTGACACAGTCGACTTTGCGCGGGACCGCTTTGCGTTGCGACATGCACGTCCGATTCCGATACTGGCATCGACAACTGAACCGACGGGGTAATCCGCCATGCTCGCCACTGCAAGCCTTGATGCCAACCTGCTCGCCTGGACTGGCGCCGCGATACTGCTGCTGGGTGAAATCTTCGCCCTGCTGTCGATACGCAACCTGCCACGCCTGATCCTCATATCGACCATCGCCGAGATCGGATACGTCCTGCTCGGCCTCGGTATCGGCGGCGACGTCGGCGAAGCCGGCGCGTACATGCACCTCGGCTACCAGGCCGTGATGCGTGGACTGGTCATCGTCACCGCCTGGTGGCTGATCACCCGCACCGGGTCCGGCAAACTGGACGACCTCGCCGGCGCCATCAAGCGCATGCCGGCCGTAGCAACGCTGTTCGGCTTCGGCATGTTCTCGGTGATGGGCCTGTCGCCGTTCAAGGGATCGTTCAGCAAGTTCATCATCCTCTACGCCGCGATCGAACAAGGTCAGTGGCTGCTGGCCGCCGTCGGCACGCTGGCCAGCATCATCGCCGCCTTCTACTACCTGCGCGTCATCCAGCGCATCTGCTTCGAAGCGCCGCAAGCCGAGCCGCCACTGATCGATGCGCCGACCGGAGCCGCTTTCCCGGTCGCGCTGCTGACGGCGCTCACCGTCGTCATGAGCCTGTGGCCCGAGCCCTTCCTGCACCAGGCGGCAACGCTGGCCGGCGTGGTCGACCTCGCGCGGATGCCGCAATTCGAGTCCCCCTGGTCGCTGCTGGTGCTCGTTCCCTACATCGGCGGCTTCGCGCTCTACGCCATCGGCCTCAACACGCGCCTGATGCGTGACCTGCATGCCGTCCTGTTGGCCTTGGCCACGCTTGTGCTGGCCGTGGCCGATCCCGGCCTGGATGCCGCCTCGCATCTCTTCGCGATCATGGTCGCCGGCATCGCCTTTCTGGTGGTGCTCTATTCCTGGGGCTACATGCGCCACAGCGAAAACACGAATCGCTACTACTTCTTCGTCTTCCTGATGACCGGGTCGATGCTCGGCCTCGCCAGCGCCCACGAGTTCGGCAACTTCTATGTCTTCTGGGAACTCATGACCTGGACCTCGTACTTCCTGGTCATCCACGAACAAACGCCGAAAGCCCTGCGTGCCGGCTTCATCTACTTCCTGATGTGCGCGGCAGGCGCCTACGTGATGAACTTCGGCATCCTGCTGCTGCATGCGCAGACCAACAGCTTCGAGTTCTCCGTCATCGCCGCGCGCATCGCCGACGTCGACACCACGGCCGGCGCGATCGCCGCGCTGTGCCTGTTCATCGGCTTTGCGGTAAAGGCCGGCTTCGTGCCGCTGCACGCCTGGCTGCCGCTGGCCCACCCGGAAGCGCCCTCCTCGATCTCCGGCCCGCTGTCGGGCATCCTGACCAAGGCCGGCATCTTCGGCATGGTCAAGGTGCTGTATGTCGTCTTCGGCGCAACCGCGCTGGCGCGCTTCGCGCAGTCCGGCATCGACATCGGCACGCTGATGCTCGTGCTCGGCTGCCTGACGCTGATCTATGGCGAAGTGATGGCGCTGATCCAGAAGGAACTCAAGCGCATGCTCGCCTACTCGACGCTGGCGCAGATCGGCGAGATCGCCGCCATCCTCGGCCTCGGTACGGCACTCGCCACCGATGCCGCGCTGCTGCACGTCAGCAACCACGCGGTGATGAAGACCCTGCTGTTCTTCGCCGCCGGTGCCTTCATCCTGCAGAGCGGCCGCCGCCTGCTGCCCGAACTCGCGGGCCTGGGCCGCGTGATGCCGATCACCGCCGGCTGCTACGCGCTGGCCACCGTCGCCATCATGGGCCTGCCGCCCTTCTCCGGCTTCATCAGCAAGTTCCTGATGATCACCGCCGCCGCCGCGGCCGGCCGCGTCGAAGTCGCCGCGCTGATCCTGGTCGGCAGCATCGTCGCCGCCTTCTACTACCTGCGCATCGTCCGCCTGCTGTTCTTCCATCCGTACGAAGGCCCTGCCGTCAGGGAAGCGCCCGCCTCCATGCTGACTGCCATCGGCATCCTGGCCGCGCTCATCATCGCCGGCGGCGTCGCGCCGAACTTCCAGATCGACGCCGTCAGCGCCGTCGGCAAGCTGGTCGCCGAGCGCAACGGCCTCGCCCCGGCCGTCATGCCGAATCTGCTGATCGATTGGCCGGCCGCCGCGCTGATCGCCACGCTGGGCGCCGTCGCGGTCTGGCTGCTCGGCAAGTCCGCGCCTGCGATGGCGACCAAGCTGGCCATCGCCGTACCGGCCGCCGCCTTCGTCGCCGTGCTCATGCAACCCGACCGCTACGACGGCCTGTCCTTCGCCTTCGCGCTGCTGGTCTCGGGCTTGGGCACACTGAACATGGCCTACGCCACCGGCTACCTGGTCCACCACCCGCACGCGCAGCATCGCTTCTACGCCGCCTTCGCGCTGATGATGGCCGGCCTGATCGGCATGGCCGGCAGCAGCGACTTCTTCAACTTCTTCGCCTTCTGGGAACTGATGAGCAGCTGGGCGCTCTACGTCGCCCTGGTGCATGAGGAAACCGAAGACGCGCGCCGCGAAGCCTTCAAGTACTTCATCTTCAACACCGTCGGCGCGAGCTTCATGTTCCTCGGCATCGCGATGTTCGGTTCGGCGGCCGGCAGCTTCCAGTTCGCCGATGTCGCCAGGGCCGCGCCCGCCATGAGCACCGCCTGGGCCGGCGGCGCGCTGGTACTGGTCCTCGTCGGCATGCTGATGAAGGCCGCCATGCTGCCCGTCCGCATCGACTACCAGATGCACCCGGCCACGGCGCCGACGCCGGTCTCCGGCTACATCTCGGCCATGCTGCTGAAGAGCGGCCCCTACGGCGTGCTGAAGCTGATGGTGCTGTTCGGCGGCGCGACGCTGGTCGACCGCCTCGGCATGGTCGACGGCCAGTCGCTGCTCGGCAACGCCATCGCCGTCATCGGCGGCGTCACCGTGATCTACGCCGGCGCGATGGCCGTGGTGCAGACCGGCATCAAGCGCCTGCTGATCTACAGCACGGTCTGCCAGCTCGGCTACATCACCATGGCGCTCGCACTTGGAACGACGTTGGGCGTCGCCGGCGGCCTGATGCACTTCGTCAATCACATGATGCTGAAGGACATCCTGTTCCTCTGCGCCGGCGCCATCATGGTCACCAGCCACGCGCGCACGCTCGACGAACTGGGCGGCCTCGGCCGCAGGATGCCGATCACCTTCGGCATCTTCCTGTTCGCCGGCCTCTCGCTGGCGGGCATCCCGCCGCTCAACGGCTTCGCCTCGAAGTGGCTGATCTATGTCGCCGCCTTCCAGTCCGGCCACTACGTGCTCGGCATCTTCGCGCTGATCGCCAGCCTGTTCACGCTCGCCGCCATCCTCAAGTTCGCGCACGCCGCCTTCATGGGTTCGCCCGGACAGGCCGCCGAACACGCGCAGGAAGCACCGGCCATCATGCTGGTGCCGATGATCGTCCTGACCGCCGGCTGCGTCGCGGTCGGCATGATGCCCGGCCTCTTGCTGGTGCCGATCGCGGCGATCCAGCAATCGCTCGGCCTCGCGCCGATCGCCGCCACCTGGACCGGCCCGCTGCCGAGTGCCGGCGGCTGGCACCCGGCCCTGCTGACCATCATGCTCGTCGTGCTCACCGGCATCGGCTTCTTCTACCTGCGCCTCGGGCGCGCCGGCGGTGCCGTGATCCGCTCGCCGATCCACCTGTGCGGCGTCCAGGACATCGCCACGGGCCAGGCCCACATGGGCGCCGGCAGCCTCTACGAAGCGCCGGACGCGGCCATCCGCGGCCTGCTGCATGCGAAACACGACACGGGCTACAGCGACGATGGCGACGCTGCCGGCCAAACCCATCCGGCTTGAGGAGAACACCATGCTCGACACCACCACCATCCCCCTCGCCGTGCTGCTGTTTCCCGGCGGTCTGTTCGCGCTGGCCTTCGGCCTGGCGCTCAAGGGCCTCGACCGTCGCGTCGCCGCCCGCCTGCAAGGGCGCGTCGGCCCGCCGCTGGCCCAGCCCTTCTTCGACCTGGTCAAGCTGGCCCGCAAGCGCACCATGGTGCCCGACATCGCCGCCGAGCCGGTCTTCCTCGGCGCGCCGCTGATCGGTGCCGTCTCGATGCTGCTCTGCGCCGCACTGGTACCCATTCCCGGCGTCTATGCGCCCAACCCGATGCTCGGCGACCTGCTGGTGCTGCTCTACCTGCTGGCCGTGCCGGCGGTGGTGCTGATGATCGCCGGCTCCGCCTCGGGTTCCCCTTTTGGGGCCATCGGCTTCTCGCGCGAAATGGCGCTGATGCTCGCCTACGAAGGCCCGCTGGTGCTAGTGGTCGCGGCCGTGGCGCTGCGCGTCGGATCGTTCTCGCTGACCGACATCGTCGCCTACCAGCAGACGCACGGCGCCTTCCTGTTCGACCCGGTGCTGTGGCCGGCACTCGCCGCCTTCCTGGCCTTCTATCCCGCCAACCTCGGCATCGTCCCCTTCGACATCCCCGAGGCCGAGACCGAAGTGCTGGAAGGACCGCTGCTGGAGTACTCGGGCCCGGCGCTAGGTCTGTTCAAGGTGATGTCGGCGCTCAAGGCCGTGGTGGTACTGGGTCTCGGCGTCGCGCTGTTCCTGCCGCTGGCGCCCGATGGCCTCGCCGGGCTGGCGGTGCATCTCGCCAAGCTGGTCGTACTGATGATCCTGGGTGTCACGCTGCTGCGCGTCTCCATGGGCCGCATGCGCATCGACCAGGCCTTCGCCTTCTTCCTCAAGTGGCCGCTGGCGCTCTCGCTGCTGTCGCTTGCCATCGTCGCCCTTGCCTGAGGACATGGCCATGACACTAATGCAAACCCTCACCGAAAAGGCGAAGAACCTCGCGGTCCGCTCGCCGTGGATCTACCGCATCAACGCCGGCTCCTGCAACGGCTGCGACGTCGAATGCGCAACCACGGCGCTGATCCCGCGCTACGACGTCGAGCGGCTCGGCTGCCAGTACTGCGGCAGTCCGCGCCACGCCGACATCGTGCTGATCACCGGCCCGCTCACCGCCCGCATCAAGGAGGACGTGCTGCGCGTCTTCGCCGAAATTCCCGATCCCAAGGTCACGGTCGCCGTCGGCGTCTGCCCGATCTCGGGCGGCATCTTCCGCGAGAGTTACGCCGTCAATGCGGAGGTCGACCACTACCTGCCGGTCGATATCAACGTGCCGGGCTGCCCGCCGCGCCCGCAAGCCATCATCGAAGGCGTCGCCCAGGCCATCGCGCTGTGGCGCCAGCGTATCTAGGAGCCACCATGAACACCCTGAAAATCCTTCTCCGCAATCTGGTGCGCGGGCCGTCCACGGTGCCCTTCCCCTTCGCGCCGGCCTGGACGCCGGAGCGCATGCGCGGCCGCATCGAGTTCAAGCTCAGCAGTTGCACCGGCTGCCGCGCCTGCGAGCAGGTCTGCGCGCCCGGCGCCATCCGCTTCGACAAGACGCCCGAAGGCCTGCGCTTCATGATGTGGCACAACACCTGCGTCTTCTGCGGCCTGTGCGAGTTCTACTGCCCGACCGACGCCATCCGCAATGGCAACGACTGGCACATGGCGCACGCCGTCGGCGAGAAATACGGCATGGCGATTCGCGAGACCATCCCCTACGTCGCCTGCACCGCTTGCGGCATGAAGGCGCTCGCCTCCGCGCCCAACCCGGCCGGCGTCAAGCCGCCCTTCACGCCCGAGGAAATCGAACAGCAACGCAACCTGTGCCCGGCCTGCCGCAAGAAGGCCCTGGCCGAACGAGGAGTCCAGCCATGAGCATCCTGCCCGCCCACATCGAAACCCAACTCGCCGAAGCCGCCCCGGCCGGCGTCCAGTTCCGCACCGTCACCGACGACAAGGGCGTCGTCACCGCCTGGTGCACGCTGTCCAGCGCCGACAACCTGCTGTCGGTCGGCCTGCTGCTCAAGCGCATCGGCGCCCGCCTGTCGACCATCACGGTCTACCAGCCCAAGGCGGTCGCGGTACCCAAGCCCAAGGAGGGCGAGGAACCGGCGCCGCTGCCCACCTTCCCGGGCGGCACGCCGCAGGACGGCAAGACCTACGAGATCGACTACCACTTCGACATCGACGGCGACACGCTGACCGTCGTCGCCCACGTCGCGGCCGGCGGCAGCATCGATTCGCTGACGCCGCTCTACCGCGCCGCCGACTGGCCCGAGCGCGAGCTGATGGAGCTCTACGCGCTGGTGGTGCGCGACCACCCGAATCCGAAGCGGCTGTTCATCGACGAAAGCATCGAGCCCGCCGTCTTCGAACGCCTGATCCCCTATTCGACCCTCGTCAACAGCGCCGCCTCCAAGAGCATCTGGGAAAAGATCATGGCGCAAACCGGAGCCCCGTCATGAGCAACTTCACCATCCCCGTCGGGCCGCTGCACGTGGCCCTCGAAGAACCGATGTACTTCCGCATCGACGTGCAGGGCGAAACGGTCGAGCACGTGAACATCACGGCCGGCCACGTCCATCGCGGCGTCGAGTACCTGATCACCAAACGCAACGTGTTCCAGAACGTGGTGCTCACCGAGCGCATCTGCTCGCTGTGCTCGAACAGCCACCCGCAGGCCTACTCGATGGCCATCGAGCAGATCGCCGGCATCAAGGTGCCGCCGCGCGCCGAGTACCTGCGCGCCATCGCCGACGAGATCAAGCGCGTCGCCTCGCACTTGTTCAACGTCGGCATCCTCGCCCACCTGGTCGGCTTCGAGTCCATGTTCATGCACGTCATGGAAGTGCGCGAGCGCATGCAGGACATCAAGGAAACCATCTTCGGCAACCGCATGGACATCGGCGCCAACACCATCGGCGGCGTCCGCTACGACATCGACCCCGCCAGCATCGGCTACCTGCGCGAGCAGCTCGACGCGCTGCTCCCCGACGTCGAGGAGATCATCAAGATCTACAACACCGACGCCTCCATCCTGCGCCGGACCAAGGGCATCGGCGTGCTGAGCTACGACGAAGCCATCGACTGCGGCGTGATCGGCCCGGTCGCCCGCGCCGCCGGCGTGAACTACGACGTGCGCGTCAAGGCGCCCTACGCCGCCTACGACCGCCTCGAAGTGCCGGTGCACACCCTCAAGGACGGCGACGTCTGGTCGCGCGCCATGATCCGCCTCATGGAAGCACGCACCGCCATCGACCTGATCCGCCAGTGCCTCGACACCCTGCCCGGCGGCCCGACGGTAGCCACCGAAGAACGGCCGGCCATTCCGCCCGGCGAAGCCATCGCCAAATGCGAAGCCCCGCGCGGCGAACTCATCTACTACGTCCGCATGACCGACTCGCCCAAACCCGAGCGCGTCAAATGGCGCGTCCCCAGCTTCCCCAACTGGGACGCGCTGGGCATCATGCTCAAGAAGGCTAAGGTCTCCGACATCGCCATCATCGTCAACAGCATCGACCCCTGCATCTCCTGCACGGAGCGCTGAGCGCCCGCAAAGCTGACGCAAGAAGGGCCGCCCGCGGGCGGCCTTATTTTTTGCCTAACCAGCCCATCCGGCGCAGCAGAATTCAACTGGCCAACAAGTCTTAAGAGTGCCAACCGCATTCATACGCACATTTGCAGACGTTTGTTTTCGTTATTTCTCAGTGCGTTACGTATCTATATGCATCACGTACGCCGCTCACACGCGTACGCTATTGCATTTGCTGCGTGATACCCCTATACTGCGCCGAACTACTTCTTGGCGGAGGCACCATGGCCATCGAATCTCAAGAAACAACTGGAGTTACAGGTGGAGAAATGCCCAAAGCAGCGCGAGCAAAACCAGTAAAGGTGCTACCCACCGAGCGTCTTGGTTTTGAAAAGCAACTCGGTGTCTTGCGCGGATACGCGGCGGCGTCGGGCGCCGAGCGAAAGGCCGTCTCTAACAAAGATGTCGGCGCAATCGTTCAGATCCATGAAAACACAGTTTCGATCTGCAATCCCTTCTTTCAGGATCTGGGCTTGCTTATCAAGGAAGGCATGAAGAATCGGCCCTCTGACGAAGTTGCAGATTATGCCCAGGCATTTGAGTGGGACAGCGAAAAGGCCGCTTCGAAACTAGCTGGCGTATTTCGAAAATCGTGGTTTGGTGCCGCGCTCATTCCTAAGCTGACTTTTCGACCGCTGTCGAAGGATGAAGCGACAACCTTTTTGGCCAATGAGGCGAAGGCACCGAAGGAATACAAGGCCAACCTCGAAATCGTCCTCGAGTACTTGCGCGCCGCCGGAGTGATCAACTCCGACGGCTCCACCGTAACAATCGGCCCGAACGCGAAGGAACCTAACGAAAACGGTGGCGGACAGGGTAACAGACCGATTGACGGAACTGTTGCCCCTAATGCGGGAGCCGGCGGGATGCAAGCAACACCGGTTACGCCAGAGCAGGCGCCAAGAATGGAGCCCCTTATTCGGGGCCTTATTGAAAAGCTTCCGGACACTGGCAGCGTGTGGGACTTGGCCGACCGTGCAAAGTGGCTCAATGCAGCGGCCAGCAATTTTGACTTGATGTATAAGACCAGTGAAAACGCCGGGATTACGCTAACACTTGAGGCATCGACGTTATCAATCAAGAAAGGTGCACAGCAATGACAACATAGTTCGGCCCAGTTGCATCCTCACCCAACCGGGGCCGGATAAAGCAAGGCCCCAATGACTGAAGACTCTTGGCGGAGATAGTCATTGGGGCCGTGGTGAGTACAACGACAGCGCGTTAGAGCATGCGTCTGTCACTCACAGTTTCTTTGCGGAAACTGTTGCAATTGTAGTACGCGACAGTGCTGTGGGCAAGAATTGCTCTCAATCTCTTTGGAGAGCGACGATGACGCCCGTCATTTACCGTAAGGCAAAGACTGTCTTTGTGCGCGCATACACCCGAATTCGCTTCGGAGCCTCGGAGCATGTATGCCAGCACTGGAGGTCTGCGCCGGGTCAGCTTAGTTTTGACTTCTAGCAGTCTTCAGTAGAACCGTCAGGCCCCCACTGGGGGCCTGACAATTGCGAGAGCAGTTCAGTTCGCTCATCCGTGGCGTACCACCACGACTGACTTTTCCCATACCCCCCCATGAACCCAACCATCACCCTCCGCCCCGAAACCCCCGCCGACATCGACGCGATCCGCGACGTGACCATCGCGGCCTTTGCGACGCTGGAGATCAGCGGCCACACGGAGCAGTTCATCGTCGCGGCGCTGCGCGTGGCGCGGGCGCTGACGGTGTCGCTGGTCGCGGAAGTCGATGGCCGGGTGGTGGGGCACATCGCCTTCTCGCCCGTGGGCATTTCGGATGGCACGACGAACTGGTACGGCCTCGGGCCGATCTCGGTGTTGCCGGAGTTGCAGCGGCAGGGCATCGGCAAGGCGCTGATGGCGGAGGGCCTGGCGCGGCTGAGGAATCTCGAAGCGGGCGGCTGCTGCCTGGTGGGGCACCCGGAGTACTACCGCAAGTTCGGCTTCGACAACCTGCCCGGCCTCGCGCTCGACGGCGTTCCGCCGGAAGTGTTCCTCTCCCTGTCCTTCGACGGCCGCGTGCCGCAGGGCAAGGTGACGTTCCACGAAGCGTTCGCCGCTACGGCCTGAAGGCAAGTCGAACATGCTCACCCGGTCACGCAAATCCAGGGATGTCGATGAGTACATCTCGAAGCAGCCGCCCGAAACGCAGCGGGCGCTGGAAGAACTGCGGGCCGCCATATGGCAGGCAGCGCCCCACCT